>NZ_JABLTE010000039.1 GCF_013315795.1 Nocardia barduliensis | reverse complement strand
GGCCTGCTTTCCGGCCTCGGCGCCTCCGGGCGGGCGGCCGGCGCCGAATTGCCGGGCGGATTCCCCGACCCGGGGCCGGTGGACGGCTTGTGGTCGGGCGAGCCGCCGAAGTCGAACAGCTTCGAGGAGTTCTTCGAATCGTCGCCACTCGTGCCGGGGTTGGTGGTGGAGCCGGGATTGATCAGTTCCGGGATCGCCTTGTCCGCGGCCGCGGCGACCGTGTCGATGCCGTGGATGCCGACCTCGGCGATCTTGTCGATGATGTGCGTGCCGATGTCGACGCCCGCGTTGATGGCCGTGGTACCGAGTTGCACGCCCGCGGAGATCAGCGCCTGCTGCAACTGCAGCTGGGCGGCCATGGCCGGGTCCATGGGCTGCGTGGTGGCCGGCGTAGTGGTGCCCGGTACGACTTGCTGGGTGCCGCCGGGGTAGGGCCCGGTACCGCTGGGGTGGGGCCCGGTACCGCCGGAGTGGGCGGCCTGACCTTGGCTGACACTGACACCGGACGGGCTGGTGACCGTGAGCGGCCCCATCTCATCGAGTTTCCTGGTGTGGTCGTCCATTTCGGTGCGCGCGACCGTCACGGTGGTGAGCGCGTCGCGCAGCGCCTGGCTGGCGCGGGCGATGACGGCGTCGGTCTCCGGCGACGAACTCGCGTTGTCCAGGATCTCCCGCGCGTCGCGGCGGAAGTCCGCGATGATCTGGTCGACGCGCCGTGCCGCGCGCCCGGACGTGGCGTGCGCGTCGGCGAGGACGGACAGATAGGCGGGTCCCCGATCGGAGATGTCGCCGATCTCGGTCTGCGTGGTGCGCAGCGCGGGCACCGCGGCGTCGGCGGCGCGGGAGGTCCAGGTCGACTCCAGGGCGTGCAGACCTTCCCTTTGCGGTGCCTCGGTGTCCGCGACCTGCGCGGACGCGGCGGAAAGCGCGCCGGTCGCGGCCGCGCTCGGCACGCCGACGCCGGTGCCGAGCGAGGAGCGCAAGGTCAGCAGCGGACGCACCAGCGCGGCGACGATCGGGGGATCGACGCCCGGTTCGGTGCTCTGCGGCCGGGTGGCCTCGGCGGCGGGCTGGGTGGCGTGCGCGCGTTTGCGCAGTCCCATCAGGCTTCTCATGCCAGTGCCTCCCCGGAGCGGGTGATCGCGACCGCCGTCGTGGCGTCCACGTCCTGAGCGTCCTCGCGGTAACCGCGCAGCACGCGGCCGTAGGCGTCGACCAGCTGCCCCGCGGTCGACAACGCTTCCGCGTGTTCGGCGACCGCGGCGGAGAAGCGCGCCGCGAATTCCGCGCCGACGAGCCCGAGATCGGCGGCCAGCCGGTCCGGATCCACCGCGCCGGAGGCGACCGTGGCCGCCGACGCCAATTGTTTCGACACCGCGTCCGCTATCGCGGTGTAGGCGGCCACCGCCGCCGGGTCGAGCCTGAGCGTGTCCACTGTTCCCCTCCCGGATCCCAGTCTGTCGCTGCCGCGCCAAGATTCACCGCCAAGCGTACTGTGCCGGAGGGCCGCTGTGCGCCCGATCCTCGGTGGTCTGTTCCCGGCGAACGCCGCCCCTCGGCCTCGGCGCTGCCCACAGCCCTGCTCGCCGGAGTCGTCCCCGTCCGCGGACGTGCTGCCGGAGAGTGGGCCGACGGCCCTGTTCACCAGCCCTCCTCGGGCCCCGGCCAACGATGCGCACTGGCGCTCACCTGAGCAAACGCACGCGTGTCGAGATTGTTATGCGGAACAACAAATTAGCTGTTGTGCCCTGTGTCACAGTCCAATATGTTGCTGTGAACAACATTCGTTCCACTCCGACCGGCCCGGGATCTGTCCCGGGCCGGTGATGAAAGGCCCACTCATGCGTAAGGGCATGTTCAGCGCCGCCGCGCTGTCGTTCGCGCTACTCGCCGCCACTCTCACCGCGTGCGGCGACGACGCGGACTCCGGCGGCAAAACCCAGATCGGCGTGATCCTCCCGGACAGCAAGACCTCCGCTCGCTGGGAGACGGCGGACCGCAAGTACTTGCAGCAGGCGTTCGATGCCGCGGGCGTCAAGGCGGATATCCAGAACGCGCAGGGCGACAAGAACGCCTTCCAGACCATCGCCGACCAGATGATCACCAGCGGCGCCGCGGTGCTGGTGATGACCAACCTGGACAGCGGCACCGGCAAAGCCGTGATCCAGAAGGCGAAAGCACAGGGCGTCACGGTGATCGACTACGACAGGCTCACCCTCGGCGGCGGCGCCCAGTACTACGTCTCCTTCGACAACGTGAAGGTCGGCAGCCTGCTCGGCGAGGGCGTCGCGCAGTGCCTGACCGACCGCAATGCCGCGCGCCCGGTGGTCGCGTACCTGAACGGCGGGCCGACCGACAACAACGCCACTCTGCTGAAGACCGGCTACGACGGGGTGCTGAAGCCCCGGTTCGACGCCGGGCAATACGTCAAGGGACCTGATCAGGCTGTCCCGGAGTGGGACAACACCAAGGCGGGCACGATCTTCGAGCAGATGCTCACCGGCCGGCCGGACATCGGCGGCGTCGTCGCGGCCAACGACGGATTGGCCAACGCCGCGATCGCGGTGCTGAAGAAGCAGAAGCTCAACGGTCAGGTACCGGTCAGTGGGCAGGACGCCACGGTGCAGGGCCTGCAGAACGTACTGGCGGGCGACCAGTGCATGACCGTCTACAAGGCGATCCAGAAGGAGGCGGAGGCGACCGCGAAACTCGCGGTGGCGCTGGTGAAGGGGGAGCAGGGCACGACCAACGGCGCGGTGCGCGATCCGGAGTCGAATGCCGACGTGCCGTCGGTGCTGCTGGAGCCGAAGGCGATCTACCCGCGCGACGTCAAGGACGTGGTGGCCGACGGTTATGTCACCAAGGCCGAGCTGTGCACCGGCGAGTTCGCGAAACTCTGCGCGGACAACGGGATCTGACATCGCACGCCCCTTCCGCGGTTCGATGAGGGGATTGCGGAAGGGGCTCCATATCTTCCGAGGAGCTATTCCATGTCCGAACTGCCGGTCATCGAATTACGCGGAGTAGAAAAAAGTTTCGGCCCGGTCCATGTCCTGCACGAAGTCGCCTTCAGCGCCTATCCCGGCGAGGTGACCGCTCTCGTCGGCGACAACGGGGCGGGCAAGTCCACGCTGGTCAAATGCATCGGCGGCACCCATCCGATCGACGCGGGCGAGTTCCTCTTCGAAGGCGCGCCGGTGCAGGTGCACAGCCCGCGCGACGCGGCGGCGCTCGGTATCGAGATCGTCTACCAGGATCTCGCGCTCTGCGACAACCTGGACATCGTCCAGAACATGTTCCTCGGCCGGGAGCGCAGGCGCGGTCTCGTGCTCGACGAATACGCGATGGAGGAACTGGCCGGGAAGACGTTGGCGAGCCTGTCGGTGCGCACCGTCAAGTCGGTGCGCCAACAGGTTTCGAGCCTGTCCGGCGGCCAGCGCCAGACGGTGGCCATCGCGAAAGCCGTGCTGTGGAACAGCAAGGTGGTGATCCTCGACGAGCCGACGGCCGCGCTGGGCGTCGCGCAGACCCAGCAGGTGCTCGAACTGGTCCGCAGACTCGCCGACCAGGGTCTGGCGGTGGTGCTGATCTCGCACAACATGAACGACGTCTTCGCGGTGTCCGACCGGATCGCCGCGCTCTACCTCGGCCGGATGGCGGCCCAGGTCCGCACCTCCGACGTCACGCACGCGCAGGTGGTCGAACTGATCACGGCGGGCCGCAGCGGGGCGCTCGGTCTCGAGACGAGCGGAGTCGTCCGATGACCGCGGTGGCGACCCGGCGGCGACCGGCGGTGGCGCCGGTGACCGATCTGGTGAGCGAATACGCCGGCCGGGTGCGCGGCGGCGACATGGGGGCGCTGCCCTCGGTGATCGCACTCGTGGTGCTCTCGGTGATCTTCTGGGCGGCGCGCCCGGTCTTCATGTCCGAGGCCAACTTCGCGAATCTGTTCACGCAGGGCGCGGCGATCGCGGTGATCGCGATGGGACTGATCTTCGTGCTGCTGCTGGGCGAGATCGACCTGTCGGCCGGATTCACCAGCGGCGTCTGCGCGGCCGTGCTCGCCGTGCTGCTCACCGACAAAGGGTGGCCGTGGTATCTGGCGGTGCTGGTCGCGCTGCTCACCGGCGTGGGGATCGGACTCGTGATCGGCACGGTGGTGGTCGCGATCGGGATCCCGTCGTTCGTGGTGACGCTGGCGGCGTTCCTGGCGCTGCAAGGCGTGGCGCTGAAGATCATGGACAACGGCCGCAATATCGCCATCCGCGACGAGACGATCGTCGCGATCGCGAACAAGAACGTGCCGCCGCCGGTCGGCTGGGCGCTGTACGCGGTGCTGATCGCCGGTTTCGCGCTCGTCCAGTACCGGAAATTGCGGGCGCGCGCGAAACTCGGGCTCACCGGCACGACGGCGCGGACGGTCGTGGTGCGGGTGGCGCTGCTCGCGCTGGTGGCCGGTGCGGCGGTGCTGGTGCTCAACGGTGAGCGCAGCCGCAATCCCGCGTTGCACTCGCTGGCGGGAATGCCCATCGTGGTACCGCTGATCGTGGCCCTGTTGCTGCTGTGGACGTTCGTGCTCGACCGCACCGCGTTCGGCAGGCACATCTACGCGGTCGGCGGCAACGCCGAGGCCGCCCGGCGCGCGGGCATCGCGGTGGATCGGGTGCGAATCACCGCCTTCGTGCTGTGTTCGACGATGGCGGCGGTGGGCGGGCTGATCGCGGCCTCGCGCGCGAACTCCGTCGATCCGAACACCGGCGGCAGCGACGTGCTGCTCACGGCGGTCGGCGCGGCGGTGATCGGCGGCACCAGCCTGTTCGGCGGTCGCGGGCGGATGCTGGACGCGGTGCTCGGCGCCGCGGTGGTCGCGGTGATCAACAACGGGATGGGGCTGATGGGCTACAGCGCGGGCACGAAATTCGTTGTGACAGGATTTGTGCTGCTCTTGGCCGCCGGAGTGGACGCGCTGTCGCGCAAGCGTGCGCTCCTGCATCGATGAATCCCCAGCCCGTGACGAAAGCCCGGTGAATGCGAGCAGCACCTTCTCCCGAGGAGATCCGCACGCGCAACCTCGCCGCGCTGCTGCGGAACGTCCACCGTGACGGGGCGGTCTCGCGCGCCACGCTCGCCGAGCGAATGGGCTTGAACCGCAGCACCATCCTCGCGCTCACCACCGACCTGGCGGCCGCGGGCCTGGTGAGTGAGGAACTGCCCGGCCAGACCGGGCGGGCGGGCCGGCCCTCGCTGGTGGTGCGGCCGCGTGCGGAACGGGTGTACGTCGTCGCGCTGGACGTCGGGGCGGACCGTCTGGCCGCCGCGCGGGTGGGGCTGGGCGGCTCGGTGCTCGAGCGCACCGAGACCACCCGTCCGCGCGGCGCGTTCGACCCCGAGGACGTGATCGCCGCTCTGGTGACCATGGCGCGGGCGATGATCGCCGCGGCCGCGCCGGGCGCGGTGTGCGTGGGTGTCGGCGTCGCGTTCTGCGGCATGGTCCGCGAGGAGGACGGCGTGGTGCGCTACGGGCCGAACCTCGGCTGGGTGGACGTCGCCTTCGGCGCCGAGATGACCGGCGAACTCGATCTCGGACTGCGGGTCGCGGTCGGCAACAACGCCAATCTCGGCGCGCTGGCCGAACGCGAACGCGGTGTGGGCGTCGGCTTGGCGAACCTGATCTACCTGCACGGCGACGTCGGCATCGGCGGCGGCATCATCGTCAACGGCGAGTTGCTCGGCGGGGAAGGCGGTTACGGCGGGGAAGTGGGGCACATGATCGTCCATCCCGGTGGGCGGCCCTGCGCCTGCGGTTCGCGGGGCTGCCTCGAGGCCGAAGCGGGCGAACTCGGGTTGATCGCGGCGGCGGGACGCAGCGATCCGCCCGGGCAGGCGGCGGTCGACGCGATCGTCGATGCCGCCGCCCGCGGGGACACCACGGCACGGGACGCGTTGCACCAGGTCGGCGAATGGCTCGGATACGGCGTCGCCAATCTGGTGAACATCTTCAATCCGTCGGTGGTGGTGTTCGGCGGAGTGCTGCGGGAGATCTATCTGGCGTCGGCGGCGCAGGTGCGCAGCCGGGTGGCGGTGAACGGCCTGCAAGCCGTCCGCGAACGGGTTCGCCTGCGCACCAGCGCGCTCGGCGGCGACGCGACGCTGATCGGCGCCGCGGAACTGGCGTTCACCGACGTGCTCACCGATCCGTTGCACACGTTGTCGCGCACCTCCGCCGCGCGCGCCTGACGAGGGAGGCGGCGGCGCGGCCGGACGTTCACGCGGCGCCCGCCGCGCTGAACTCCGACAGGTGCGCGGCCAGCAGTTGGACGCGCACCCGCTGTTCGGCGGTGGTTTCCTCGGGGTGGTGGATCTCGATGCTCAGCCGGTCGTCGAAGGTGCTGATGATGATGGTGCCGCTCGGCTGCTGCAGCCGGTGCCCGGTCTTGTCCGGTTTGCCGAGCATGATCGAGCGAAAGTCGGTGATTCGCAGCTCGTCCGGGACGCGAGGTCGGCGCACGCGTCCCCAGTTGGTGGCCAGCACGATGCCAGGTGCGCGCGGCGGAGGACCCGCGGTGATCTCGGGGATGTGCAGCGGGGTCTGCTGCACGACGCCCGAGTCGAGTCCGGCGCGCAGCGTGTCGCTGATGCCACGGGCCAGCTCCACCAGCGTCGCACCGGTCCGCGGCGCGGGCACGAAGTTCGCGAAGCCGAGTACGTTGGTGCCTTCGGTCGTCCCGATCGGCGGCGTCACCCGGGTGCGCAGGTCGACCGAGTAGGTGTAGACCAGGTCGGTCAGGGCGAGTCCGCGCAACTCGGCCTCGGTGAGCAGGATCGCGGCGGAGGCGAGGCCGTTGATCGTGGTGTGCTCCCGATGTCCCAGCTCGACCAGCGCGGCGGTCTGTTCGCGGGTCATCCTGCACCGTGCGGTGCGGGGGAGCAGGTAGTCGGGGTCGTCCGGGCCGGAATAGCTCTGGGCCACGCCCATCGGGCGGTGCGGCATCGCCGGTGCGTCGATCTTCCGCACGCCGCGCTCGCGGAGCAGGTCTTCCACCGAGCTCGGGAAGCCGTGCGGCTCCAGTTCGGGCGGGCGGCCGCGGGCGAGGTCGGTATAACCCGACCACAGCTCGGCGAACACGGCCAGCGAATGACAGGCATCCGCGACACTGTGATGGGTCACCAAAGTGACCCCGGCGGTATCGCCGTCGCGGACCACGCACAGCGAGCCGAGCGCTCTGCGCTGATCCAGGCGCGCGCCGGTGAGCAACCGCTCCGGATCGCCCTCGGCGACTGTCATCTCCGCTGCGGCGTCCGGGGATTCGAGCAGCAGGTGCCCGCCGCGCCCGTCCGGTTCCAGGTGCGCGGCGAGGATCGGGCGGGAGCGAACCACGGCTTCGAACGCCGCCGACAGCGCGGCGAGATCCAACCGGCCTGCGACCCGGACCGAATAGCCGACGAGGACTTCGCTGTTGGCGAAGATCGCCTCGCTCGGCGCCAGCGGACGGATGACGGTTGCTGCGGTCATGTCGCTTCCTCCACCTGAGCCTGTCCCAGAGGCTAGTCCGAAGCCCGGACGTGCCAGGCTCTTTCGGCAGCATCATCTGTGTCCTGTATCGGGAGATACGAAGCCGCCGTTTCGGGTTGTTGCCACAACGACACCTGGTCCGGGCCAGCCCCTCCGGCGCGGAGCCCGGGGTTAGCTGCCGCTGTTCTAGAGTGGTACTCTAGAGCGATGCTCTAGAGGAGGCTGCCATGACCGAACTCGTCACCTACCGGCTCGACGCCGGGGTCGCCACGATCACGATGGACGACGGCAAGGCGAATGTGATGTCGGAGAACATGATCGCCGCCATCGCCGCCGCCCTGGACCGCGCCGAGGCCGATCGGGCCGTCGTCCTGTTGACCGGCCGCTCCCGCGTGTTCTCCGCCGGCTACGACCTGGCGACGTTCTCCCGATCCGCCGACGAGATCCGCCGCACCCTGCGGGCCGGCGGCAACCTGGTGCACCGGCTGCTCGGGTTCCCGTATCCCGTCGTCGCGGCATGCCCTGGGCACGCGATCGCCCAGGGCGCGTTCACGTTGCTGGCAACGGACGTGCGGTTCGGCGTCGCAGGGGATTACAAACTGGGTCTCAACGAGGTCGCGATCGGTCTGACCATTCCGCATTACGGCGTCGAGACGGCGCGGCAGCGGCTCACCGCTCCGGGATTCGACCGGGCGGCCGTCACCGGCGTCCTGGTCGGTCCCGAGGAAGCCAGGGAACTGGGCTTCCTCGACGTGCTCGCCGCCGACGCCGACGACCTGCGCGAGCGCGCGACCACCGAAGCGCGCCGATTGACCGGCATAGACTTCGCCGCGCACACCGGCACGAAGCTGCGGGTGCGCGCCCGAGTGCTCGCCGCGGTCCGGTCCGGCATCGACGCCGAGTTCGGGGCGTAGCCGATCGTGCGCACACGCGAGCGGATTCTGGCCGAAGCGGCCCGGCAGCTGCCGGCGAAGGGCTATCCGGCGTTCACGATGGCGGGCGTGCGCGATCGACTCGGGTTGTCCAGCGGCAGTATGTTCCACGCGTTCGGTTCGAAGGCCGAACTGGCGGCCGCCGTCTACGTCGCCGGGATGCTCGACTACCAGCGCGCGGTGCTGGACCGCGTCGACGCGCACGGCATCGGCGCGCAGCAGGCGATCCGGGGGATGCTCGCGGCCCATCTCGGCTGGGTCGAGGATCACCGTGATCTCGCCCGCTTCCTGTTCGCCACCCTGCCGGACGAGGTCGCGCGGGTCGCTGAGCCCGAACTGGCTCAGCACAATCGAACTTTCTTCGGTGCGCTGGAGCGCCGGTACCGCGAACTGCTCGGCACCGCGGACGTAGGCGGCGACGATTACCCGGTAGCCCATGCGATCTGCGTGGGACCGGCGCAGGAGTACTGCAGGCAATGGGTGCGAGGACGCGTCTCGGCGCCGCCGCGCACACTGACCGCGACCTTCCAGGACGCCGCCGAGGCCGCCCTCGCCACGCTGATTCGATAGCCCCACACCAGGGACGGCGGTCGCTTGCCGCGATGCGGTCGCGTGTGTGGCTGGGCCGGGATTGCGCCGAGCACCGGGCGGCGGCACGGGTGGCGTTGCTGGGGCGATGACCGCGCCGGTTGCGGATCGGCGATGGGTGATCAACAGTGGTTGTCGAATTACGGTGCGGCGACGGGAGGCCACCATGGACCGTGCGGACGTCGTCGTCGTCGGTGCCGGATACGCCGGGCTGTGCGCGGCGCGGACCTTGCGGGCGTCGGGTCGGGATGTCGTGGTCCTGGAGGCTGGCGACCGCGTCGGCGGTCGCACCTTTGCCGCTCGGGTGGGCGGCGGATGGGCGGTCGACCTCGGCGGACAGTGGATCTCCGGTGCGCACACGCGGTTCGCCGCGTTGGCCGAGGAGTACGGCGCGGCGATGTACGCACCGCAGGAAGGGGTCGACCTGCTGGTCGAGGGAGTGGTCCGGCGGCGGTTCACCGGCGCCCGCCCGCCACTGCCGACGCTGGTGCTGGTCGTGCTCGCCCAGGCCATGTGGCGGCTGGAACGCATGGCCGCCCGGATCGACCTCGCGCGCCCGTGGGCCTCGGCGGGCGCGGACCGGCTGGACGCGATGACCGCCGCGACCTGGCTGCGCCGGAATATTCCGGAGCGGCGCGCGCGGAACCTGGCCGAGGTGATGATCGGCGAGGAACTGTGCGTCGACGTGGGCAGTATCTCGATGCTCGGTTTGCTGACCACGATCCGCTCGGCGGGCGGTGTCGAGGCCGGGATCACCGCCGAGACGGTGACCCGCCTGTTCGTGGACGGCGCCGACGGGCCCGCGCTGGCCATCGCCGCCGAACTCGGGGACGCGGTGCGTCTCGGCGCGCCGGTCACGAGCATCCGTCAGGGAGCGGACGGCGTCCGGGTGGGCGCGGCTTCCGATGACGTGCACGCCGAGCACGTGATCGTGGCGGTGCCGCCCGTCCTGGCCGGACGCATCGCCTACGATCCGCCGCTGCCCGCCGCGCGTGACCAGCTGACCCAGCGGATGCCGATGGGCTCGGTCCTGAAAGCCTTCGCGGTCTACGAGCGCCCATTCTGGCGCGACGACCGGCTCACCGGCCAAGCGCTGAACCTGCACGATCCGGTACCGGTGACCTTCGACGCCACCCGCCCCGGCGGTCCCGGCGTGCTCGGCGCGCTGGTGCCCGGCCGGGCGGCGCAGCGGCTGGCCGCCCTTCCCCCGAGCGAGCGCCGCGCCATGATCGTCGGCTCGCTCGTGCGCGCCTTCGGTCACGCCGCCCGCGAGCCGATCGAGTGGCACGAAAAGGTCTGGGCCGACGACCCGTACACCCGTGGCGGCTACGGCGCCTTCTTCCCGCCGGGCGTGTTGACCACCGTTGGCTCGGCCCTGCGTCATCCGGTCGGAGCGATCCACTGGGCGGGAAGCGAAACCGCCACGGAATGGTCGGGCTACATCGAGGGAGCGATCCGATCGGGCGAGCGCGCGGCGGCCGAGGTGCTCGCGGCGGACCGATCCGCGGCCACCGCCTGATTGCCGATGGATTGCTCGAATGCTGGCTCCGGCTGGGCCGAGGGATCACAATGGAAAGGTGTTCCAGCGGATCGTGGTGGGCTACGACGACTCGCCCGGCGCAAGGGCCGCCTTGACGATGGCGCTCGACTTGGCGACGCTGCACCACTCGACGCTCACGGTGGTGGCGGTCGAAGAGTATCTGCCGCACTACGGCCCGGTGGTCGGCGAGATCGAGGACGAGCGCTCGATCGGCGAGCAGACCTGCCGCCGATGGCTCGGCGCCGCCGCCGAATCCGCGCAACAGCGCGGCATCGCGGTGCAGCCCGAGATCCGCGCGGGCCAGGCGGCGCGGGAACTGGCCACGGCCGCCGCCGAGCACCAGGCCGACCTGCTGGTGCTCGGCCGCAGCGGGCATTCGGGCATCTGGGGCCGGTTCATGGGAAGTACCGCGGAGAAAGCCGCACGGCACGCAGGCTGTTCGGTGCTGGTCGCGCACGACGGCGGCGGACAGCCCGAGGGCCGGTGAGTGCGGTCGTGTCGTGACGGAGGTGGCGCCGCAGCCGGCCGATCGTGTCGGAGATGTGCGTGGCCGGTGAACTGACCGAGGAGCCGACGCACACCGCCGAGCGCGGGAAAAGCAACGCGCGCCGGCGAGAATTCTGGCGTACCCACGGTGTGGTGCTGGTGGTCGTCGCCGTCGGCGGCGCGCTCGGCGCGCTGGGTCGCTACGGTCTTGCCCAGGGGTTGCCCGGCCGGGCCGGACACATCCCGTGGGCCACCTTCGTCACCAATGTGTCGGGTTGCTTCGCGATCGGCGTACTCATGGTGGCGGTGACCGAGATCTGGACGGTGCACCGATTGCTGCGCCCTTTCCTCGGCGTGGGCGTCCTGGGCGGATTCACCACCTTCTCCACCTATGCCAACGAGATCCGCGAGCTACTGCGCCCCGGGACGATCGTCGCCGCGGCCGGTTACCTGGCGGGCACGCTGATCTGCGCCCTGCTCGCGACGTTCGCGGCGATGTGGCTCACCAGGGCGGGCTACCAGCGCGTGCGAAAGAGGACGGAATGACGGTACTGCTGGTTGTCGTGGGCGGCGCGATCGGCGCGCCGCTGCGGTATCTCGTCGACCGGGCGGTGCAGAGCCGCCATGACAGCCTGTTCCCTTGGGGCACATTCGTGGTCAATCTGATCGGCTGCCTGATCCTCGGCGCGCTCAGCGGAGCGGGGACCGCGCTGTCCGCGCCACTGTTCGTTCTGCTCGGCACCGGATTCTGTGGAGCCCTGACCACCTACAGCACCTTCGGTTACGAGACCGTGCGATTGGCGGAGCGGGGCGCCTATCTCTTCGCGGCGATGAACGTGATCCTCAGTGTCTGCGCAGGACTGATCGCCACCGTGTCCACCTACGCCGCGGTGCACGCCCTGGTCGGCTGACTCGGCACCGGCTGCTCGGTCGAACCGGTATGGGACGTGATCCAGTTCACTCAGCGGGCCTATCGCGAGCGGGTCGGGGTCGGATAAGCTCGTGAACGACAGATGCAAATATGCGCATACATTTCGGTGACGGAAGGCGGGTTCGATGGGACACGAACATGGTCACGCGCACGGACACGGGGTGTCCGGTGCGGCCGATCGCAGGTGGCTGACCATCGCGCTGGCCCTCATCGTCGGGTTCATGTCGATCGAGGTCGTGATCGGCGTGCTGGCGAACTCGCTGGCCCTGCTGTCGGACGCGGCGCACATGCTCACCGACGCCGCGTCCATTGTGCTCGCGCTCATCGCGATCCGGCTGGCGGCGCGGCCCGCGAACGGCAAGTACACCTACGGCTACAAGCGCGCCGAGATCCTGTCGGCGCAGGCGAACGGCATCACGCTGCTCGTGCTGGCGGGCTGGCTCACCTACGAGGCCGTGCGCCGCCTGCTCGAGCCGCCCGAGGTGACCGGCGGTCTCGTGCTGGCGACCGCGCTGGCCGGCGTGGTGGTCAACATCGCGGCCACCTGGGCCATCAGCAAGGCCAACCGCTCCAGTCTCAACGTGGAGGGCGCTTTCCAGCACGTGCTCAGCGACCTGTACGGGTTCATCGCCACCGCCGTGGCCGGGCTCGTCGTGCTGACCACCGGCTTCGCCAGGGCGGATGCCATCGCCACCCTGATCGTGGTGGCGCTGATGGTCAAGGCGGGGCTCGGGCTGGTGCGCGAATCCGGCCGGATCTTCTTGGAGGCGGCGCCCGCCGGGGTGGACCCGGACGCGCTCGGGCGCAGGCTGGTGGACATCGAAGGCGTCGACGAGGTGCACGACCTGCACGTCTGGCAGATCACCTCCGGGGACATCGCCCTTTCGGCGCACGTGCTGGTTCGTGCGGGCGCGGACTGCCACGGGCTGCGTCAGCGGATCGAGCAGGTGTTGGACCACGACTACGGCATCACCCACACCACGCTGCAGGTCGATCACACCCACGAGGTCGGCGCCGCGGCGGCCGTGGACGCGCAACGCCTGCTGCCGGTGTTGGACGACCACTGCGACGACGCGCACGGGCCGGTGCACCGCGACCGTCCGTCGTCCGCGGCGGGTATCGGCGCGCCCTGACCTATCGGGCGCCACGCGCGTGGACGATGCCGGGCGGAATGTCGCGCAGCACCGGAAGGCGCTCGAAGACCGGAAGGCTCGTCGCGAGCGGGCCGCGGGAAGGGCCGAAGGACGAGACCGTCACCTCTGCCACCCGCGGGCTCCATTCGCGCAGCAGCCGCGCCGCCCGGCTGCGCTTGACGCCCCATGGCATGGGCGGCGCGGTGTAGTGCGGTGTCTTCGCGAAGCCCCGCATCGTCTTGCGGGAGAACCACGGCGGGATGATGTCGAACATCAGCTCCACACCGGGCAGCCGGTCGAAGATGGTGGTGCACAGGCGGCGCACCTGGTCGGGCTCGAAGTACATGAACAGGCCCTGTGCCGTGACGAAGACTCCGCGTCCGGCGTCGACCTCGTCGAGCCAGGCCGGATCGAGCGCGCTGATCGGCAGATGACGGCAGCGCTCGCTCGGCGGCAGGAATCGCTCGCGCAGCGCGATCCCCTCGGGCACGTCCACGCACAACCAGCGCACCTGTCCGTCGTCGCACCGCTGGAATTGGGTCTCCAGCCCCGAGGCGAGTTCTACGACGGTGCCGCCGGGGTGCGCCGCCAGCCAGGGCCGCAGCGCCTGGTCGAAGCGCAGCGACCGCACCGCGTGCGTGCCGTCGGGCGCGCCGAACGCCCGCGCGTAGTCGTAGTCGAGCGCGTCGAAGATCCGGACGCAGTCCGGATCGCGCAGGATGCCGTCCGCTCGTTTCGCTTCCGACGCCCGGTTGTAGAGCGTCCACAGCATGGTCTCCGGGACTCCCGCCAATTCGACGCTCGTGCCCATGATTTCGTCCTCCCCGGCTCTCGGTCGTGTCCGCCCGCCGACACTCGGACGAGTGAACTTAGCCTAACCTAATTCCGGGCGAAACGGTTCAGTGATCCAAGCGCGGGAACGGCTGCTCGGACTCGATCAAGTAGGCCAGCTCCAGCAAAGTGCGCTCGTTGCCGCGCGTGGCGGCGAACTGCACTCCGATCGGGAGCCCATCCTCGGTCAGTCCGGCCGGAACGGTGATCGCCGGCGTTCCGGTGATGTTGTTGATCGGCGTGAAACACACGTACGCGCGTAAGCGGTCGATGAGCTCCTCGAACGGCACCGTCGGGCTGAGATGGCCGAGTTCCGGCGTGGTGTGGCCGAGCGTGGGCAGCAGCACCGCGTCGTAGGGGCCGAGTGCCCGCTCGTAAGTGGCCGCCGCCGCCTTCAGCCGGTAGAGCGTGAGCGGGGCGCGCAGGGCCCGGCGCAGGAAGAGCGCACGGAGGCCGACGGTCAGATCGTCCACTCGGCGCGCGTCGAACCGGCGGTCGAGAAACCTTCCCGTCGTGCTGATCGCGGCCGCGAGCAGACCCCAGTAGTGCAGGAAAGCGCTTTCGATCGTCGCGTCGAAGGGCAGGGGCACCGGCTCGACCGCATGGCCGCTGGATTCCAGTACCTGTGCGACCCGTTCGACGGCTGCCCGCGTCGGACCGGCGCCGAGCGGCCCCGCGAGGTTGTCGAGCACGAGCGCTATCCGCATCCGCCGGGTCGCTGGTCCCTCGACGCGGCCGATCGGCTTCAGCGCGGGATTGCGCCAATAGCGTTCGGCCGCCTCGGCGTATGCCGCGGTGTCGCGCACCGTTCTGGTCAGCACTCCTTCGCTGACGATGTCGACCGGCAGCGAGCGAGCCAGCCCGGAGACCACGTGCCGTCCCCGCGTCGGCTTCAGGCCGACCAGCCCGGCGCAGGCCGCCGGAATCCGGATCGACCCGCCGCCGTCGTTGCCGTGCGCGATCGGGACGACACCCGCCGCCACCAGTGCGGCCGCCCCGCCCGACGAGCCGCCCACCGAGTGGCCCGTGTGCCACGGGTTGCGGGTGGGCGCGGCGTGCGGCGGCTCGGTGCTGGCGTTGAACCCGAACTCGGGCATGGCGCTCTTGCCGAGAACGGTGAGGCCGGTGCTGAGGAACTGCCGGGTGTAGCCGCTGTGCGCGCGGGCTGGTGCCGCGCGGAACGCGGCCGTGCCCTGGTTCGTCGGCATGCCCGCCACGTCCGTGTTGTCCTTGACGAAACTGGGCACGCCGTAGAACGTGCCGGTCCGCTCGACGGGCAGCAGCGGGTTCGCGTAGCTCGGGTAAGCGACTGCCGCCAGCTGCTCGACCAGCTGGGCGCGCGCCACGGCGGCCGCGGCGAGTTCGCGTGGTGAAACTGCCCCGTCGCGCACCAGCGTGGCCAGGGCGACGGCGTCGTGATCACCGAGCGCGTCGTCGCCGAAGGCGTGGACGCGCGTGGGTAGCGGTATTCGAGCATCGGCGGTCATGTCCCGAATCTAATGTGTGCACCAGGCAGTACGTCCAGCCCAGAAAGGACAGCAGGTGGCCGCGACACACCCGGATCCGGTGCCACCGAAGGGCCGGGTCGGCTCGCTGTTGTTCGCCCTGCCACCCGCGGGCCGGCGGTGGGGCGTGGCGCTGCGCGCTGCCGTGGCGTTCGCCGCCCCCGCCGCGCTGCTCACCGGTCTCGGCCGTCCGGACGCGGCGGTGTTCGTCATGTTCGGCGCCTTCGCCGTGCTCTACGGCGAGGGGCGACCGTTCCGGGTGCGCGGGTGGGTGGTTCTCGCGGCCGGTCTGGCGCTGCTCGCCGCCTGTGCGGTCGGCGCGGCGGCGGGCGCCGTGCTCGGCGCCGGATTCGGTTCGTCCCTGCTCATGGTGCTCGTGGTGTCCTCGATCGCGGTGGTGGCCGTCTTCGTCATCGACGCGCTGCGGCTCGGGCCGCCGGGTGCGCTGTTCTTCGCGCTGGTCTGCGCGGGCGCGATGAAAGCCGTCGAGGCCGGGACCGCGGTGTGGACGCTGTTGTTCTGTACGGCCTGCGGTGTGGCCGCGTCGATCGTCGTTTCGATGGCCGGGGTGCTGGGTGACCGTCGCAAGCCCGAACGCACGGCGGTCGACGCCGCGGTGCGGGCGGTCGACGCCTACGTAGCGGCGCGGGAGGCGGGGACGCCCGCCATCGAGGCGCGCCACGGGGCAGGCGCCGCGATGGCGGACGCGTGGGCCGCGGTCTACGACGCCGGCCTGCCCTCGGACCCCCGGGAAGCCGAGTTGCTTGCCACCCTGCAAGACGCCCGGCGCAGGCTCGCCGGGCACGCTCCCGCCGACGACACCGACGACCTGCTGGTCGATCCCTTGGTCTCGTTCGCCCGTCCGGGCGTCGGCTTCCGGCTGGGGCGTTCGCTGTCGTCGTCCTCGCACGCGGCGATCAGCTCGATGCGAGTGGCCGCGGGCTGCCTGTGCGCTGGTGCGCTGAGCGCGCTGCTCGGGCTGGAGCGCCCGCACTGGGCGGTGCTCAGCGCCCTGATCGTGTTGCAGACCGGCCCGGACCGGGTGCGCGGACAGGTGCGCGCCATCCACCGGTTCGTCGGCACGATCGTGGGCCTGGGCCTGTTCGCGCTCATCTACCAGCTCGGACCGACCGGCTACGCGCTGATCGTCCTGATCGCCGCACTGCAGTTCTGCATCGAGCTGTTCGTGCCGCGCAATTACGCGCTGGCGGTCGTCTTCATCACGCCGGTCGCGCTGATCGCGGGCGGGGTGACCGTCACCGGCGGACCGATCGGACCCGTGCTGCGCGACCGGCTGGTCGAGACCGTGCTCGGTGTCGCCGTCGCCGTGCTCGCGCTGCACGGCGTCGCGCCGCGCGGGCACCGGCGCACCTTCCACTGGATGGAGCGCCGGGTGCGTGCCGCCGCCCGCGCCCTGCTCGACCGGCTGCGCCGCAAGCCGATGGACGCCGAAGCGTGGGTGCTGGTCCAGCACCTGCAATTCGAGCTGGTCGGCGTGGTCCGCAGCGGCATCGACTCGGCGACCGACGATCCGGAGTGGACCCGCGAGTACTGGCCGGAGCACGCGGCCGTCGCGCACTACGGCCACGATTTGCTCGCCGCCTGCTGGGTGCTGCGACCCGGTCAGTGGCTGGCGGACGTGGACGGCTGGGATGCCCGCCTCGCCGCGGCGCGATCCGGTCCGGAGGCGACGGCCGGACCGCCTGCTAGCGTTCGGCGCATGCACGACAGCGTGACGGTACGGATGGCTGCTCCCGCCGACAAGATCTGGGAACTGGTCAGCGACATCGAGAACACCGGGCGGTTCAGTCCCGAGACATTCGCCGCGGAGTGGCTGGGCGGCGCGACCGGCCCCGCGGTCGGCGTGAAGTTCCGCGGTCACGTCAACCGCAACGGGTGGGGGCTGAAGTACGCGACGGTGTGCCGCATCGTCGCCTGCGAGCCAGGTCGCGAGTTCGCGTTCACCGTGCTCGGTCCGCGCGGCATGCCGATCAACACGTGGCGCTACGTTTTCGAGCCGGTCGAGGGCGGCACCGACGTCACCGAGTCGTTCCAGTTGCACAGCAACCCCGTGCTGCGGCTGTACTGGTTGCTCGCCGGATGGGCGCGTAACAAGACCAATGTCGAGGGGATGCGCGAGACGCTGAACCGGATCAAGGCGGTGGTCGAGTGATTCCTTCCGTGCGGCCGATCCGCTGCGGCTCTCGGTCGCCGAACTGATCGAGGACTTCACCGTCGGCGCGGCGGCCACTGCTGCCCGCGGTCGGAGTCGCGCGGCCCTTCCTGTCCGAGGGCGCCCGCGTGCTGGTCACCGGCAGCGCGGCCGCGGCCAAGCCGTGGCACCGGGCGGCCTCGCTGGGCGTCCGGAAGGCGGCCGTGCGCAATCCGGCGACCAGCCTGGAACGCCACGGCTGGTATACGAGCCGTCGCGGTGCAGATCGACGGACTGCTGGGTGAGGGCGCCTTCACTCGCGACCGTGTGGCCGAGGCGCTGCACGCGGCGCCCACCCCCCGGCCGAGGGGTGGACGCCACACGTCGCCTACGACGGCTGACTCGCCGGGCTACCTGGGCCGGATCGCCGCGAACTCGATGGGCAGGTGCGCGGGCCCGCGCAGGTTGACGTGCTCCCGATACGGTGGCGGGTCCACGGTCAGCGCAGGCGCTTCGACCCGTTGCGCGAACCGGGTCAACGCCACTCGCGCCTCCAGCCGGGCCAGGGGAGCGCCGACGCAGAAGTGCGCCCCGAGGCCGAAGGCCAGGTGGCGGTTCTCGCGCGCCGGGTCGAAGCGGCCGGGATCGCCGAACACTGCGGGGTCGCGTTGCGCGGCGGCGATCAGCAGCACCACCAGATCGCCGCGCTGGATGTCCATGCCGCCGATGGTCAGCTCGTCGGCGGCGATGCGCGGGATCAGCTGCACTGGCGGGTCGAAGCGCAGCGTCTCCTCCACGACGCCCGCCGCCCGGTCCGGATCCGCCCGCAGCGCGGCGAGTTCCTCCGGCCTGCGCAGCAGGGCGAGGGTCGCGTTGGCGATCAGGTTGACCGTGGTCTCGTGCCCGGCCACCAGCAGAAGGGCGCAGGTCGAGATCAGTTCCGCGTGGGTCAGCGCGTCACCCGCGTCTTCGGCCGCGATGAGTTCGGACAGCAGATCCGCACCCGGTGTGTGGCGGCGGCGATCGATGAGGTCTTCGAAGTAGGCGTGCAGTTCGGTGCCCGCGCGCTGGATCAGCGCCGGGTCGGCGCGGAACTGCGGCGCCGCGCGGGAAGTCGGGTCGAGTGTGCGCGACAGCAGCGCGGACCACGCGCTCAGCCGCGCTTCGTCCGCGAGCGGGACGCCGAGCAGTTCGCAGATGACGGTCACCGGCAGGGGATAGGCGAAGTGGTCGACGGCGTCGAAGTTGCCCGCGCGGGCGCGCTGGTCGAGCAAGTCGTCCACGATCTCGGTGATCCGCGGCTCCATCCGGCGCACGACGCGCGGGGTGAACGCCTTGGCCACCAAGCGGCGCAGGCGAGTGTGATCGGGCGGATCGAGGAACAGGAACGAGGGCTTCGCCACCGCCGCGCCGTCTTCGCGCGTCCCGTCGTAGATCGGCATCGAGCCGAGCTGCAAGCGGGCCAGTGACCGGTCGACGCTCGCGCGCGGATCGCGCAGCATGGCGGCGCAGTCGGCGTAGCGGGTCAGGACGACCACCGGGGCGGTGCCGATCCGGAACGCACCGGAGTCGCGCAGCCGGGTGAAGAGGGGATACGGATCCGGCCGGACGGCCGGATCGAGCAGGCGCACGTAGTCGTCGGTCGGGTGGTTCGTGGTCGTCATCGACACTCCCAACTGGCCGGCCCGGAGTGGGCACGGGTCCTATCGGTATTATTCAGATACTATCGGTAGGAATGCAATACCGAGTGGAGATGCGAAGATGGCGCCATGACACTGCGGCGCCCGGTCGATGATTCGGTCACCCGCGTCGTCGAACTGCTCGGCGACCGGTGGACCATCCTGCTCATCGCCGAGTCGTTCTTCGGGGTGCACCGCTTCAGCGATTTCGCCCGCAATATCGGCATCACCAATCGCAACCTGCTCACCAGCCGTCTGCGCATGCTGATCGACGCGGGCATCTTCACCCGCACCGACCACGGCGGCGGGCGGGTGGACTATCACCTGACCGCAGCGGGCCGCGAGCTCTATCCGATCGTCACCGCGATGATGGTCTGGGGCGACAACCACCTGGCCGGGCCGGAGGGCCCGTCGATCGTGCTGGAACATCGCCGCTGCGGCCACGAGACCTCGCCCATGCTGGTCTGCGACCACTGCCGCGAACCGATCGACCCGCGCGATGTCGAACCCAAAGCGGGCCCCGGATTCCGTCAACCGCCGGGCGCCGAACAAGCCGGTTGAGAAGTTCGCCCCGTGGCTTCGGCCGGGCAATAGGGTGGGCCTATGGCGCAGACGATCGCCGTCGACCGGGATCGGTGGCTCGGATTCCGCTGGCAGGGCCAGGGTCTGGGCGGTGCGGTCCGCGCCGCTGCGCTCGACGATCTGCTGCTGCTCGGTGTGCAGGGCGGCCGCGGCGGCGGACCGGAGCAGTCGCTGATCCAGCGCACCGCCACGGTCGGCGCCACGCCCGTCGCGGACGCGGTCCGGCCGGACGGCCCCTTGGTCACCATCTGGTCGATGCGCGGCGCGCCGCACGCCCATCCACTGAGCGCGGTGGACCTGGTGTGCGAGGGCGTGGCCCCGGTGGCGAGCGACGAAGGCGGGACGGCGTATCTCGCGGCGGTAGACGAGGTCGCGGCCGCGTTGACCGCGGTGGTGACCGCGCCGATGACCAAAGCCGAGGCGAGCGCCGCCGTCGCCGCCCGCGTTCGTGCCGACCTGGTGGCCTGGTGCGAGCGATGCCGGGCCGAGCACGTTCCCGACGGACCGTTCCGTGCCGGTGCGTGCCGGGCCAGGATCGTCCTCGATGTGCGCGGGCGAGCGACCCTGCTGCAACCGGCCCCGGCTCATCCGGGCAAGCGGACCGAGCAGCCGCGGGTCGCGTTGGTGGCGGCCTACTTCCGGGTGAACGGTCCGGCGGCGC
The DNA here is from genome assembly GCF_013315795.1 of Nocardia barduliensis. Taxonomy (GTDB): domain Bacteria; phylum Actinomycetota; class Actinomycetes; order Mycobacteriales; family Mycobacteriaceae; genus Nocardia; species Nocardia barduliensis. The sequence continues at coordinate 49,328 of NZ_JABLTE010000039.1, read as the reverse complement.
GACCCCAGCTGCGCGACTGGCTCGGCAGCGACCCCACGGCGGCGTGGCAGCAGGTGGACGATCTGGTGCGCGTCCGGATCGCGGGACATGGGTATGAGCTACCGGAGGCACTGCTCGACGCCGTGCGGACGGCGCCGCGGGCCGAAGGTGTCGCTCTCGTCCCACCCAACGACGGCTATCTCCGTCAGGTCGATCGGGAACTACTCGTGCCGGATCGTGCGCGCCGCCGAGCGGTATGGCGCGCGCTGTCCGCGCCGGGGGCGGTGCTTTCGGATGGTGAGGTGATCGGCACCTGGCGCTATCGTCGCGCCGAGAGTGAAGTCGCCGTCACCTGTTTCGAGCGACCGACCGCGCGGCAGCGGGCGGACGCCGAACGCAGTGCCGCGTTGATCGCGCAGGTCGCCGGAGCGGAGCCGCCCGCGCTGCGCTGGAGCTGATTCGGGCTCAATCCAGCATGTCGACGAAAGCCTCGGCCAGATACAGCGGTAGGAGTAGGTAGTACAGCAGCATCGCCATCGAGCCGGCTCCGATCGTCAACGCGGGTCCCACGCGGTGCCGTCGCGGGTACGTCGCGCAGGGATTGGAGACCGATTGGTCTCGCGAGTGCAGGAATGTAGTGGAGCCGGCGGAGGTCGGCAAGACCCGACCGCGTGTCGGCGTGACGACCAGCGCTACCGCGGCCAGACCTCTGCGCCTGCCGCTGCGCGGCCAGGGGTGACGGCCGAAAGTACCGATCGGGACGGCAGTCGTGCGTGCCATGCTGGGGGCCGAATCGACCGAGGGGAACGAATGCAGAATCGCCCATCGGCAGCGGAGTTGCTGGAATCGCTCGCCGAGTTGCTCGAGCAGACCCTGCTGCCTGCCCTGCCCGCGGGTCTTCAGCACAAGGCGCGAGTCGGGGCCAATCTCGCCAGGATCGTGCGCCGGGAGATCGAATCGGGTCCCGCGGCGGCGGAGCAGGAACGCGCGCTGCTGGCCGCGGTGACCGAGGGGGATGACGGACAACTCTGGGAGGCGCTGGTCTCGGTGGTGCGGGCCGATCTCGCGATCGCCAAACCCGGATACGACGCCTGGGCGGGCGAGTGAGCGCCGACCTGGCGCGCGGCCTGACCGAGTTCCTCGCGGCGGACAGCGGCCGTCCGGTGACGGTGTCGAACGTCGAATACCTCTCGGCGGGCGCTCGCCGCCGGAACGTCGCCTTCGACGCCGATACGGGAGACGCGACACGCCGCTTGGTCGCGACCATCGTGCCCAGCGCGATCGAACTGGTCCCGGTGGACGTGGAGGCCGCGGTCCGGGAACTGGCGCGCACCCGCGGTGTGCCGGTGCCGCCCGTGGTAGCCGTCTGCACCGACAGCGCCTATGTCGGCGGGCCGTTCGTGGTCTCCGAACGGGTCGACGGAGAGACCGTGCCGCGGCGGGTGTTGCGGCTGACCGAAGCGGCGGGCCTCGGCGAACGAGTCGCGGAGCAACTGGGCGAGGCCATGGGGCGCCTGCATGCCATCGACCCGGCGACCGCGCCCGATCGGCTGCCCGCGGCGGCCGCCGATCCCGCGCGCCAGCTGACCGAGGCCGCCGAGCAGGTGCGCGCGCTCCTGGCCGACCGGCCGGTGTTCGCCCTCGCCCTGCGCTGGCTGGAACGCCACTGCCCACCGCCGCCGTCGCGCTCGGCACTGCTGCACACCGACATGCGCAACGGCAACATCGTCGTCGGCCCCGACGGCCTGCGCGCGGTGCTCGACTGGGAAGGCGCGCAGCGGCACGGCGATCCGATGCGCGACGTGGCCTGGCCCGCGCTGCGCATGTGGCGCTTCCGCGCCGACGAGCGGGAGTTCGGCGGGCTCGCCGGCCGCGCCGCGTTCGTGCGCGGGTACCACCGCGGCGGCGGCGACTTCGACGAGGACCGGTTCCGCTGGTGGAAGGTTCTGTGCACGCTGGCCTGGGGCGTCGGACTCGCCGGGCAGGCCGCGGCCCACTGCGACGGCAGCGTGCGCGACATCGTGATGGCGGCCAGCGGCCGCCGGGTGTCGGAGATCGAATGGGACCTGCTGATGCAGATCCGACCCACCGTGAAAGGTTAGCCGCCCGATGGATTTCGAATTACCCGCGGAACTGGTCGATTACCTGGCCGAACTCGACGCCTTCATCGAGCGGGAGATCACGCCGCTCGAGCAGGCCGACGACAACATCCGCTTCTTCGACCACCGCCGCGAGGACGCCCGGACCGACTGGGAGCGCGGCGGCCTGCCGAACGCGGAATGGGAGCAGTTGCTGGCCGAAGTCCGCAGGCGCGCCGACGCGGCGGGCCACCTGCGCTACGCGTTCCCTGGGCAGTACGGCGGCCGGGACGGCACCAACCTGGGCATGGCCGTGATCCGCGAGCACCTGGCCCGTCGCGGTCTCGGCCTGCACTGCGACCTGCAGAACGAGCACGCCATCGTGGCCAACAACGTGGGCCTGCTGCTCATGCTCGAATACGGCACCCCCGCTCAGCAGGCGGAGTGGGTGGACGGGCTGGCCTCGGGCACCAAGTTCTTCGCCTTCGGCATCACCGAGCCCGAGCACGGCTCCGACGCGACGCACATGGAGACCTCGGCGGTCCGCGACGGCGACGGCTGGGTGATCACCGGACAGAAGACCTGGAACACCGGTGTGCACATCGCCGACGCCGACCTGATCTTCGCGCGTACCGCGGGCGGCCCCGGCGACGCCGCGGGCATCACCGCGTTCCTGGTGCCCATCGACGCGCCGGGCTTCGTCGTCGAGGAGTATCTCTGGACCTTCAACATGCCCACCGATCACGCCCGCGTCTCGCTCGACGGCGTCCGGGTGCCGGACACCGCCGTCTTCGGCGGCGAGGGACGCGGCTTGGCGGTGGTCCAGCACTTCTTCAACGAGAACCGGATCCGTCAAGCCGCGTCCAGCCTGGGCGCTGCGCAGTACTGCATCGATGAGTCGGTGGCCTACGCCAAGCAGCGCAAGCCGTTCGGCAAGCCGCTGGCCGCCAATCAGGCGATCCAGTTCCCCCTGGTGGAACTGCACACCCAGTGCGCGATGCTGCGCGCCCTGATCCACAAGACCGCGTGGTCGATGGACGCCTACGGCACCTTCGCCGTCTCCGAGCAGGTCTCGATGTGCAACTACTGGGCCAACCGGTTGTGCTGCGAGGCCGCCGACCGTGCCATGCAGGTGCACGGCGGCCTCGGCTATTCCAGGCACAAGCCGTTCGAGCACATCTACCGCCACCACCGGCGCTACCGGATCACCGAGGGCGCCGAGGAGATCCAGATGCGGCGTGTCGCGGGTTACCTGTTCGGCTTCATGGGAAGCAAAGCGCCCAAAGGGGTGTGACGCGACGGTTCAGAGGCGGCGTATGCGGGCCAGCCACGCGGCGAGGTCGACCTTGCCGGACTCGGAGACCTCGAGGTGCGCCGTGTCCTGGGCCACCGGGTCGGTGACCCGTCCCCGGTATCGGGCAGGCCGCAGATCTTCCACCGTCCAGCCGTCGCGGAAGGAATCCCGGATCACCGTGTCGCTGATCCGCGGGCCGAATCCCGGCTCGACATCGGAGAGCGCGAGGACATGGACCGTGCCGCCCGGCTTGCAGATCGCGTGCAGGCTGCGGACGTAGGCGGCGCGCGGCTCGTCCTCGGTCCCGAAGACGTGGAACAGCGCGCTGTCGACGATGGTGTCGAACACGGGCGCGGAACCGGGCGGGTCACCGGCGAGATCCGGCCGGTCACCGAGCGCGAGCGCGTCGGCGACCTCGAACGCGGCGGACGGCACACCCCGCTCGGCGGCGTTGGCGCGCGCGTACGCCACCGCACTCGGCGACATGTCGATGCCGCGCACGTCGTATCCCAGTCCGGTCAGCAGGATCGTGTGCTCACCGGCGCCGCAGCCCGGATCGAGCACGCGGCCGGTGATGGCACCCTCCCGTTCGAGCGCGACGATGGCCGGTTGTGGCTCGCCGATCACCCAAGGCGCGGTGTCGTTGTCGTAGACGGTGTTCCAGAAATCAGCTGGACGAGTCATGCAGCCATGGTCCATCCTCAACCCCGCTCGAGGTCAACCCCACCCCCGTATTCGGGCGCCGAGGTGGTGGTTTGTGCGCGCGGTCCGGACCGGCGGTGCGCTGCGTCAGGGTGGCGTGGCTGGGTACGCGCGGACTATGAGCACACCGAATCCCGATCCGACGACGGCGGAGTCGATGCAGCAGGACGAGGATTTCGCCGACGAGCACACCAAGCCGACGCACGCCGACGAACACCCGTCCGGTGCCGAGCTCGAGACCGACGAATCCACGCCGCGCGGGCACAGCGGTATGGATCAGTGAGCGCGGTCGCGCGCGGGAACCCTGCCACGGATCGGACTCAGACCACGGCGACCAGCCGGGCCGCGTTGGCGGACTCGTCGTCGGCTGCCTGATTGGCGGCCAGTTCGGCGTGCACCCGGTCGCGGTAGCGGGTGATCTCGCGCTCCGTCGCGGTGGCGTCCCAGCCCAGGTGAGCGCCGATCAGCCAGGCCACCTCCGGTGCGGCGGCCAGCCCGCGGTCGGCCGCTTCGATGGAGACGCGGGTGCGGCGGGTCAGCACGTCGTCCAGATGCAGGGCGCCCTCGTGGGTCACCGCGTACACCGCCTCGGCGCCCAGGTACTCCGGTGCGCCGGTGAGCGGCCTGCCCAGTTCGGGCTCGCGGTCGATCAGGTCGAACAGATCGGTGATCGCCGAGCCGTAGCGGCCGAGCAGACGGTGCACCGTCGCCCTCGGCAGGCCCGCGCGCTGCGCGAGGCTGTCCAGGTCGGCGGCGAGTTCCTGGTATCCCACCGCCCCGAGGATCGGCAGGTGCTCGGTCATCGAGGGGGCCACCGCCCGGCCGAGCCCGGCCGCCGCCGCGTCCACCACGTCGGCGGCCATCACACGGTAGGTGGTGTACTTGCCGCCCGCGACCACGAACAGCCCGGGAGCCGGTTCGGCCACCGCGTGCTCGCGCGAGAGCGTCGCGGTGTCGGCCGACGCGCCGGACAACAGCGGGCGCAGGCCCGCGTAGGTGCCGACGATGTCGTCGCGGGTGAGCGGCTCGCGCAACACCCGGTTGACGTGGTCGAGCAGGTACTGCACGTCGGCGTGGCTGGCCGCCGGGTGGTCCTTGTCCAGCGACCAGTCCGTGTCGGTGGTGCCGATGATCCAGTGCGCGTGCCACGGAATGACGAACAGCACGCTCTTCTCGGTGCGCATGATCAGGCCGGTGTCCAGGTGCACCCGGTGGCGCGGCACCAGGATGTGCACGCCCTTTGACATCCGGACGTGGAACGGGAACTCGACGCCGGTCATCCGGTTCATCTCGTCGGTCCACACGCCGGTCGCGCTGATCACCCGGCGCGCGCGCACGGTGTGCACGCGGCCGGTCTCCAGATCGGTGACCTCCGCGCCCGCGACGCGCTCGCCGTCGCGCAGCAGGGCCGTCACCTTGGTGCGGGTGAGCACGGTCGCGCCGTGCTGTGCCGCGGTGCGGGCGATCATCATCGTGTGCCTGGCGTCGTCGACCTGCGCGTCGAAGTAGCGGATGGCGCCGGTCAGGGCGTCCTCGCGCAGCGCGGGCGCCAGCTCCAGCGCACGCGTGCGCGACAGGTGCCGGTGCATCGGCAGCGCGCGGGCGCCGCCGATGGTGTCGTACAGCGCGACGCCGGCGCCGAGGTAGGCCCGCTCCCACACCCGGTGGCGCAGCGGCAGCAGGAACGACACCGGCCGCACCAAATGCGGGGCCAGGCGGTGCAGCAGCAGGCCGCGTTCCTTCAGCGCCTCGCGCACCAGCCAGAAGTCCAACTGCTCCAGGTAACGCAGTCCGCCGTGGATGAGCTTGCTGGAGCGGCTCGAGGTCCCCGCGGCGAAGTCCCTGGCTTCTACGAGGGTCACGGTCAGGCCGCGGGCGGCGGCGTCGAGCGCGGCTCCCGCGCCGACCACGCCGCCGCCGATGACGAGCACGTCCAGCTCGGTGTCACCGAGCGAGTTCACCGCGCGAGCGCGGTACTGAGCGTCCAATCGTGCGGACACGGCGATGTCTCTCCTTGTTTCGGTGTGATCGGGTGCGCCCGCGTCCCTCATTCGTCCACGTCGATCCAGTCGAGGGTGCGGGCGACGGCCTTCTTCCAGCGCGCGTAGCCGCGCTCACGCTGCTCGGCCGACCAGGTCGGGCTCCAGCGCTCGGCTTCGTTCCAGTTCCGTTCCAGTTCGTCGGTGTCGCTCCAGAAGCCGACCGCGAGCCCCGCCGCGTAGGCCGCGCCGAGCGCGGTGGTCTCCGCGACCACCGGACGCGACACCGGCACCCCGAGGAAGTCGGCCTGCAACTGCATGCACAGCTCGTTGGCGGTGACGCCGCCGTCCACCCGCAGCACGTCCAGCCGCACGCCGGAATCGGCCTGCATCGCCTCGACCACGTCGCGGGTCTGGTAGCAGATCGATTCCAGCGTCGCCCGCGCCAGATGGGCGTTGGTGCTGTAGCGGGACAGGCCCACGATCGCGCCGCGCGCGTCCGAACGCCAGTACGGCGCGAACAGCCCGGAGAACGCGGGGACGAAATACACCCCGCCGTTGTCCTCGGCCTGCCGGGCCAGCGATTCGCTCTGCGCCGCGCCGGAGATGATGCCCAGCTGGTCCCGCAGCCACTGCACCGCCGAGCCGGTCACCGCGATCGAGCCTTCCAGCGCGTACACCGGTTTCGCCGAGCCGAACTGGTAGGCGACGGTGGTCAGCAAGCCGTGCTGCGACCGCACGATCTCGGTCCCGGTGTTGAGCAGCAGGAAGTTCCCGGTGCCGTAGGTGTTCTTCGCCGAGCCCGGGCGGAAGCAGACCTGTCCCACGGTGGCGGCCTGCTGGTCGCCGAGCACGCCGGACAGCGGGACCGCGCCGCCGAACGGGCCGTCGGGGCGGGTGGCGCCGAAGAGCTCGGAGTTCGCCGACGGCGCGATCCTGGGCAGCATCGCGCGCGGCACCCCGAACAGCGCCAACAGCTCGTCGTCCCAGTCCAGCGTCTCCAGGTTCATCAGCATGGTGCGGCTGGCGTTGGTCGGATCGGTGACGTGCACGCCGCCGTCGACCCCGCCGGTCAGCTGCCACAGCAGCCAGGTGTCGGTGGTGCCGAACAGCGCGTCACCGCGTTCGGCGTCCTCGGCCACCCCCGGCAGGTTGCGCAGGATCCAGCGCAGCTTGCCGCCGGAGAAGTAGGTGGCGGGCGGCAGGCCCGCCTTGCGCCGGATGGTGTCGCCGTGCCCGGCCCGTTCCAGCTCGGCGGCGATGCGATCGGTGCGGGTGTCCTGCCAGACGATCGCGTTGCCGTAGGGCCGCCCGGTCTTGCGGTTCCACACCACCGTGGTCTCGCGCTGATTGGTGACGCCGACCGCGGCCAGGTCGCTCGCGACGAGGTCGGCCTTGGTCAGTGCGGTCTCGATGACCGAACGGGTGCGCTCCCAGATCTCGGTCGGATTGTGCTCCACCCATCCGGGGCGCGGCAGGATCTGCTGGTGTTCGAGCTGGTGGCGGGCCACCTCGCTGCCGCCGTGGTCGAACACCATGAAGCGGGTGCTCGTGGTGCCCTGGTCGATGGCGCCGACGAACTTGCTCATCGCGGTCCTCTCGCAGAAATGCTGTCGGTGAGCTCGCGCCGAAAGTTCATCGCCTGGCCTCCGTTCACCCGCGCAGACCGCGAACGCGACCCTGCGTGACAGGGAAATTACGGTGGAATCCCGGGGCCGGGTACCGCTCCCGTTCGACATTGTCGAATCGTGCCGCTGACGGTAGGTTTCCGGACATGCCGGGTGCGATCCAATCGATCGAGCGGGCGGCCGCCGTGCTGCGGCTGCTGGCCCGCGGCTCGGGGCGGCTGGGCGTAGGTGACATCGCGGGCGCGCTGGAGCTGGCGAAACCGACCGCGCACGGCATCCTGCGCACGCTCCAGGGTGTGGGCTTCGTCGAGCAGGACCCGGCGACCGGCAAGTACCAGCTCGGTGCGGCGCTGCTGCATCTGGGCACCAGCTATCTCGACGCGAACGAGTTGCGCTCCCGCGCGATCAACTGGGCAGACGCGCTGGCGGCGCGCACGGGCGAGTCGGTGCGGATCGGCGCGCCGATGGACGGCGCGGTGGTCGTGGTCCATCACGTGTTCCGGCCGGACAACACCGAACAGGCGCTCGAACTCGGCGAACTCCTGCCACCGCACGCCACCGCGCTGGGCAAGGTCCTGCTCGCCTACGACACCGAGCTGGCCGAGCGGACGCGCCGCGCCGGACTGGCCCCGCTCACGCACCGCACCCTCGTCGACCGCGCCGCGCTCACCAGGGCGCTCGGGGAGGTGCGGCGGGCCGGATGGGCCGGGGACACCGAGGAATTCCGGACGGGCGAGGCGGGGATCGCGGCGCCGATCCGCGCCCCGGGCGGCCTGGTGGTCGGCGCCATCGGCATCACCGGCGCGGTGGACCGGCTCTGTGACGCCCGGTCGCGGCACCGGCCCGCGCTGGTCGGTCAGGTGCTCGACGCCGCGCGCGCCGTGTCGCGGGATCTCGGTGCGAGCCACTGATCGCGGGCCGGTCGACCAGCGGATCTCGACCAGGAGCCGAGCATGACGCAACGTTACGTGCTGGCGATCGACCAGGGCACCACCTCGACCCGGTGCATCCTGTTCGATCAGCGTGCGCGGCTGGTCGGCGTCGCCCAGCGGCCGCACCGGCAGTATCACCCACGGCCGGGATGGGCCGAGCAGGACGCACTGGAGATCTGGCGTGCGGTCGAGCGGATCGTGCCGCAGGCGCTGCGCGATTCCGGCGTCGCCGCCGACCGCATCGCCGCGCTCGGCATCGCCAACCAGCGCGAGACCACGGTGGTGTGGGACCGCCGCACCGGCCGCCCGATCGGGCGCGCCATCGTCTGGCAGGACGTGCGGACCGAGGAGCTGGTCCGGGAACTGGAGCGCGAACCGGGCGCCGACCGGATCCGCGAGCGCTGCGGTCTGCCGCTGGCCGGCTACTTCGCGGCGCCGCGGCTGCGCTGGATATTGGACTCGGTGCCCGGAGTGCGCGAGCGCGCCGAGCGGGGCGAGGTGCTGTTCGGCACGATGGAGACCTGGCTGATCTGGAACCTCACCGGCGGTCCCGACGGCGGGCTGCACCTCACCGACGTCACCAATGCCAGCCGCACCCTGCTGATGAACCTCAGCACCCTCGCCTGGGACGACGAACTGCTGGAGTTCTTCGGCATCCCCGCTCCGATGCTGCCGCGCATCCAGCCCTCGACCGCGTCTTACGGCACCACCCGCCGGGTGGTCCCCGGCATCCCGATCGCCGCCGCGCTGGGTGATCAGCATGCCGCGCTGTTCGGCCAGACCTGTTTCGCGCGTGGGGAAACCAAGTGCACCTACGGCACCGGCGGATTCCTCATGATGAACACCGGACGCGAGCTGGTGCGATCCGAGCACGGCCTGCTCACCACGATCGGCTACCAGATCGGCTCGGAGCCGGTCTACGCGCTGGAGGGACCGATCGCGGTCACCGGTTCGCTCGTGCAGTGGGTGCGCGACAACATCGGCCTGATCACCAGCGCGCCGGAGATCGAGACCCTCGCCCGCACCGTCGAGGACAACGGCGGCTGCTACGTCGTGCCCGCGTTCTCCGGGCTGTACGCGCCGCATTGGCGCGGCGACGCACGCGGTCTCATCGCCGGGCTGACCTCCTACGTCACCAAAGGGCACATCGCCCGCGCGGTCCTGGAGGCCACCGCCTGGCAGACCCGCGACGTGGTCGAGGCGATGAACGCCGACTCCGGCCTGCAGGCTTCGGCGTTGCGCGTGGACGGCGGAATGACCTCGAACAACCTGCTCATGCAGATCGTGGCCGACGTCCTGGACGTTCCGGTGTCGCGCCCGTTCGTCGCCGAAACCGTCTCGCTCGGCGCGGCCTACGCGGCGGGCTTGGCCGTCGGTTACTGGCCGGATCTGGAAGGACTGCGCAACAATTGGCGCCTTGCCGCCCAATGGGTTCCGCGGATGGACCCCGCATCACGCGAGGACGAGTACGACAACTGGAAGCGCGCCGTCGAGCTGACCTTCGGCTGGGTCCGGTCCCAGAAGCGGACGCGGCGGTGAACCTGGGCCGTGTTCGCATGCCGCCGTGGCGAGCGACCGGCGCCGGTGTCGGCACGTTGGGTTAGCGTCGGAAGTATGCGGCTTCACGTGGGATGTGCGATGTGGACGCACGCGGCTTGGCAGGAAAAGCAGCTCGCGCCGGGGGAGCGGTTGCGCTGGTATGCCACGTGGTGCAATGCGGTCGAGGGCAATACGACGTTCTACGCGACGCCGTCGCGGCGAACGGTGGAATCGTGGGCGAGCCAATGCGATCCCGCGTTCCGGTTCGTGCTCAAGTTGCCCAAGCCGATCACCCACGAACGCAGGCTGGTCGGCGCCGAGGAGGAGCTGCGGTCCTTCCTCGCCGTCATGGAGCCGCTCGGCGAACGCGTGCACGCGCTGTGGGTGCAGTTGCCCGGCTCGTTCGGTCCGACGGATCTCGGTGCGCTCGCGGGATTCCTGCGGGAGGTGCCGCGCGCTCACCGGATCGCGGTCGAGGTCCGGCATCCCGCGTTCTTCGCCGACGAGCAGGCGGCGCGCAGGCTGGAATACGTGTTGTCGCGGGTGGGCGCCGAATGGGTCCCCTTCGACACCACCGTGCTCTTCGACGGTCCGCCCACCAGCGCGGCGGAGCAGGAGGCGGCGTCGAAGAAGCCCCGGGTGCGGCGGCGGATGCGCGCACTGACCGAATATCCGATCGTCCGATATCACGGCCGCGACGACGTCGAGCGAACTGTCGAGGGCTGGCAACCATGGGTCGGCACGGTCGCCGAATGGTTGCGCGAAGGCCGGTCGCCGACGGTGTTCCTGCACACGCCGGACAACGCGGACTCGCTGGAGCTGGCCCGCCGCTTCCACGACGAGGTCCGGGCCCGGCTGCCCGAGCTGGACCCACTGCCCGAGCCGGTCCCTGCCGAGCCGATGACGCTGTTCTGACCGAAGAACGCCTCCCGCGAGAGTTCTCGCGGGAGGCGTTCCGAACGCTCAGGACTGCAAGCCGACCTCGACCTCGAGGGTGAGTGTGATCTTGTCACCGATCACCGCGCCGCCGTCGGGCAGCGGCATGTCGATGGTGATGCCGAAGTCGCGGCGGTTGATCACGGTCTTGGCTTCGAAACCCGCCACCGGCCCCTGGCCCATGCCGGGGTTCACGCCGAGGAATTCCACCTCCAGCGAGACCGGCTTCGTGACGCCGCGAATGGTGAATTCGCCGTCCACCACGAAGTCCTCGCCGTCGACCCGGAATCCGGTGGACTTGAACGTGGCCACCGGGAACTGCTCGGCCTGGAAGAAGTCCGCGGTGCGCAGGTGCGCGTCGCGCTGTTCGTTGTCGGTGGTGACCGAGTCGACCCGGATCTCGGCCTCGGCCGAGGCGCTGCCGTCCGCGCCGATGACCAGCTTGCCGGAGAAGTCGGTGAAGCGGCCGCGCACCTTGCTCACCATCAGGTGGCGTACCGAGAAGCCGAGCGTGGAGTGGGCGGGGTCGATGGCCCAGGTGCCCGCGGTCAGAGCGTTGGTGGTTCCGGTCGTCATGACGTTCTCCTCAATGGTTGATTATTGAACTAGTTGGGTGTGGATCGGGCGGTGGTTCGTCGCGGAAGGATCAGTGCGTGCCGAGTAGCCGGGCGATCATCGGGCCGCCTCCACCGCCGCGTCGCGGGCGGCCACCAGGCTCGCGTGCGTGGGCGCGTCCGGCACGTGCGCCGGGCGCAGTGCCGCGAATTCCTCGCGCAGCACCGGGACCACCTCCGCGCCGAGCAGGTCCAGCTGCTCCAGCACGGTCTTCAGCGGCAGGCCGGCGTGATCCATCAGGAACAGCTGGCGCTGGTAGTCGCCGAACGACTCGCGGAAGGTGAGCGTCTTGTCGATGACTTCCTGCGGGCTGCCCACGGTGAGCGGGGTCTGCTCGGTGAACTCCTCCAGCGACGGGCCGTGCCCGTACACCGGCGCGTTGTCGAAGTAGGGCCGGAACTCGCGCACGGCGTCCTGGGAGTTCTTGCGCATGAACACCTGTCCGCCCAGCCCGACGATCGCCTGGTCGGCCGAGCCGTGACCGTAGTGCTCGTAGCGCTGCCGGTACAGCGCGATCAGCCGTTGGAAGTGCTCTTTCGGCCAGAAGATGTTGTTGGCGAAGAAGCCGTCGCCGTAGTAGGCCGCCTGCTCGGCGATCTCGGGGCTGCGGATCGAGCCGTGCCAGACGAACGGCGGTACGTCGTCCAGCGGGCGCGGTGTCGAGGTGAACGACTGTAGCGGCGTGCGGAACTTGCCCTCCCAGTCGACCACGTCCTCGCGCCAGAGGCGGTGCAGCAGGTGGTAGTTCTCGATCGCCAGCGGGATGCCGTCGCGGATGTCCTTGCCGAACCAGGGGTAGACCGGCCCGGTGTTGCCGCGCCCGAGCATCAGATCGACGCGCCCTTCGGCCAGATGCTGCAACATCGCGAAGTCCTCGGCGATCTTCACCGGATCGTTCGTGGTGATCAGCGTCGTCGCGGTGGAGAGCTGCAACCGCTCGGTGCGCGCCGCGATGTAGCCGAGCATGGTGGTCGGCGACGACGGCACGAACGGCCGGTTGTGGTGCTCTCCGGTGGCGAACACGTCCAGTCCGACCTCTTCGGCCTTGCGCGCGATGGTCACCATGGCCGTGATGCGCTCGTGCTCACTCGGCGTCCGGCCGGTCGTGGGGTCGGTCGTCACATCACCGACCGTGAAAATTCCGAACTGCACGACGCCTCCTTCGTTCCTCAGTCTGTCGCAATTTGGTGGATATGGCAACCAAAGGAACCGGGCGGGATGCTCGGGTATTCCCGGCGCGGCGGTGTGGCGTCGATTACGCCAGGTATTCGGCCAGCCAGGTCCGGGTGAGCTCGCGGGTGACCCGGGCGCCGGTGTCGAGTTCGGTGGCGCCGAAGGCGTGGTCGAGGAACGGGAGCTCGACGTAGCGGTGCGGGATGCGCGCGGTCTCCAGCGCGGCAGCGTAGGCGTCGGTGTGCTCGGCGAGCACGAGATGATCGTTGGCGCCCTGGATCAGCAGCGTGGGCGGCGTGCGCTCGGTGATGTGCGACGCGGAACCGGTCGCGGTGTAGCGCTCGGGATATTGCTCCGGCGTTCCGCCGAGATATTGCCGGGCCGCGTCGGCGCCGAGCGCGGTCTCGGCGCCGGACGCGGCCAGGTCCACCGCGGGGTACAGCACGATCGCCGTGCGCACCTTCGGCAACTCGGCGGCGCTGCCGCAGCTGGGCCGCAGGGTGCCCGCGTTGATCTTGTTCGCGACGTTGATCGCGAGATTGCCGCCCGCGGATTCGCCGAACGTGGCCACCCGCCGGATGTCCCAGTTGTACCGCTGTGCGTTCGCCGCGGCCCAGGTCAGCGCGCAGGCGATGTCGGCGTCCTGGGTGTCCCAGCGGTGGTGTTCGTCGTCGGAGAGCCGGTAGTCCACGTCGAGCACGGCGTAACCGTTGCCGGCCAGCCAGCTCGTGTAGGCGTCGGTGCCGCGGCTGCCGGTGACGAAGGCTCCGCCGTGGATGCTCACCACCAGCGGGGCCGGTTCGGGCGCGGGCGCGGGCAGGTACAGATCCGCCTGGATCGGCTGCCCGTCGACGGTCGCGTACGTGACCGTCTCGTCGGGTGCGTCGCCGATCGTGCTGAACGGCACGGCCGGTGCGAACGGAATCCACACGCCCGCCGCGTCGCGCGCCGCGAACACCAGCGCCGCACTGGTCACGACGGACACGACCAGGCCGGCAGCGGCCACGCCGGTCACCGCGCCGGCGAGGCGCCGACCCCGCCCGCCGTTCCGAAACGCCAGCAGCGCCAGTCCGGTCGCCACCACGGCGAGCACCATGTTCCACGAGCCGAGGGCGTCGCGGACCGCGCCGAGCAGGAGCACGGCCGATTGGACGATCGCGTTGCGCAGCAAGGGCATCAGCCAGGAAACCGGCGCGACCGCGAGTGCCTGGCTGAGCGCGAGGTACACGGCGAGCACTCCGGCGAGCGTCAGCAGCCCCACGCGGGCCGGCCGACGAGGCGTGGCGGATTTTCCGGGTACGGTCACGTCCACTCCTCGCTCGTCGGTCATCCGGGCCGGGGCTTACCGAGTCCAACATAGGTCGGTCTTCGTCCCCGCCGACTCCCGGTGGTGGTGCGTCCGACCGGAATCAAGTAGCCGACTACGCGCGATATCCGGTGGCCGGTCCGCAGAATCGTCGCCACAAGGTTCGACCACAGGGTTTCGAAGGGGGATCTGCATGGCTGGTTATCGCGATTGGTTGGCATCGGCTCCGAATCCGGAGCCGCCGTTGGACAGTCGGCGACGCGCCGAGGCGGAATGCGCGACGGCCGATCCGGCTCCCGCTCGGGCGCTGCCGTGCCGGCCGCGGCCGCACGCGGTATCCGCTCGGTCCAGTGCCGGGGTGCGCAATGCGGTGCGCCGGAGTCACGCGTCCCCGGCGCCCACCGATGACGAGACACAATCGGCGGCACGCCGGTTCGCCGAGTCGGCGGTGCGCATCGTCCTCGAGGTGCTCGACCGCAGGCGGCCCGTGCCGCAACTGGCCGTGGTCGCCGACGCCACGGTCGTGGCCGCGGTGCGCACGTTGCTCGACGCCGGTCTCGTGCCCGGCCGCGCTCTCGGCGCGGCGGTGCCGGTCCGGGTGCGCGTGGTGCTCATGGACGCCAAGACCGCCGAGGTCGTCGCCGCATACGGCCGTGGCACGCGGCGTTTCGCCCTGGCGGCCCGCATCGTCCGGACCCGCTCGGCAGGCTGGCGGATGACGGCGCTACGCATCCGATGAGGCGATCTCCGTTGGCGGCGGGGCGGATCGCCGGATGCGTCGATGACGTGTGCGCCTCAGGCCAGCGAGGCCAGCCAGTCGCGCATCCACGACAGTGCGGTCGCGCCGCCGCCCACGGGATAGTTGCCGTAGGCGGTGTGCGCTTCGGAGCGGTAGAACTCGTCCAGCAATCGGGCCCGTTCCTGGTTGGCCGACTCCGACAGCTGGCTCTGCAACAGGGGGAATCCGCCGTTGGACATCAGATCGCCGACGATGGCGCCCATCTCGAGCTGGTAGCGCCAGAGGTAGGCCGGGTCGGGATGGGAGGTCTGGGCCAGGAAGCCCGCGAAACGGGTGATGAAATCGTCCGATGCCGTGGCGCAGTACAGATCGCCGATCGCGCAGATGGTCCGGGTCTGCGGAGTGACGAAGCCGAACCCGCCGATGCGGGGACCGCCCGCGCCCGCGCCGCCCACCGGCGGGCCGACCAGCGCGTCGGTGGGGGAGCGGCGCGGATCGGAGATCAGCCCGACCGCGGCGATCCGGTGCGGCGGCACCACACCGAGGCCGGTGCCGATCTCGGCGGCGAGATCACCGGCGGCGTCCGCGCCCTGGCTGTAGCCGACCAGCGCGATCTTGGTCGCGCCGCACTCCCGGCCCATCGCCGCGATCATGCCGCGCGCGTTGTCGACCGCCTCGCGCTTGGAGGCGCCGTATACCTCGCTCTCCCAGGGGAAGGCGGTGGCGGCATAGCTGACGTAGTCCACCCGCGCCGAGGACGGCAGGCCTCTGGTGACTCCGGCCAGCATCCCGGGGCCGTCCAGCTGGTCGGAGGTCTCCCAGGTGCCCGGGATCGCCACCACGTACAGGCTCGGGCAATCCGGTGCGGCGACGGCGGGCCCGCTGCCCGGTCCCACACACGACAGCGCCATCGCCGCGATACCGATGGCCGCCGAGAACAACTTCGATCGCATGGCGTTTGCTCCTGGTAGTCCACGCGCCGCAGGCGCTCCCCGGCAGGAATCGGCCTCCGCCGGCGCCGTGCGGTGGTCGTACCCGGCCCCGTCGAAGGCTGCATTGAAACTCGTTGGTCTCAAAGTGCAGACAGGATAGCGATGATGTGGGAGACAGCACAATCGGAGTCGCAAGTGAGGCGTGTCACAAACGATTCGGCCGCGTCGGCGCCGGATGATTGCTATCTATCGTGCTCGAGCAGAACTGCCATGGCCTGCGCCCATCGGTCGATGGTTGCCGTCGCGGCGCGCTCGGTGGCGCGCAGCGGACGGGACATCGCTGTGCCCCGCAGGATCGCGATGGTGAGATCGCGAATGGCCGGATAGCGCGGGTGGGCGACGACGTCCGGACCGAACAGCGCGTCCACCACGCGCCGCAAGTCGCGCCCGGCTTTTCGTTCGGCCACGCGCAACGCCTCGGCAAGCGCGGGATCGGTGCGCGAGGCCGCCCACAATTCGAACTCGGCTTGCGCCGCCGGGCGCGCCATCGACTCGTACAGGGCGGTCAGCGCGCGTGCCAAGGGGTCGCCCCCGTCGCCGAGCCCGGCCGCGATCTCCCGGACGGCTGCCTCGTTGCGTGCGACCAAATGGCCGACCAGTTCGGCGATCAACGTGCCGATGGTCGGGAAGTGGTGCAGCAGCGCCCCGCGGCTGACGTTCGCGGCGCGCTGCACGGACAACGTGGTCAGTGCCCGGTAGCCCTGCTCGGCGAGCAGGTCGGCGGCGGCGTCGAGGATGTGGGCGCGGGTGGCCTGTTTCCGCTCCGCGCGCAGTCCGGCCATTCCGGCTCCCTTCGTCGGCGCGAGATTTTCACAGTCAATGTTGACTGTCAAATGGTGGGTGCGCCAGACTGCGGGGACGGGTTCGGACCAGCGTCGAAGGGAAAGCGATGACCGACAGTGACATCCAGGCCGATGGCGGAACGGGCGCGTGGTACCGCAATTGGACCGAGGCCCCGGACTCGCCGTGGGCGGGGCGTCCCGAGCCGGACGGCGCGCGCGAGTACCGGACGCTGACCTACGAGCGCGACGGCCGCATCGCGCGCATCACCTTCGACCGGCCGGAGAAGGGCAACGCGATCACTCCCGACACGCCGCACGATCTGGCGCACGCGGTCGAACGCGCCGACCTGGACCCGCGGGTGCACGTGATCCTGCTGTCCGGGCGCGGCAAGGGATTCTGCGGCGGCTACGACCTGAGCATGTTCGCCGAGCAGAGTTTCGTGGTGGCGGGCGGTCCCGGCGACGTGGCGGGAACGGTGGTCGATCCGGTGGTCCAGGGTCGCAACCACGATCCGGCGCGGGTCTGGGACCCGATGATCGACTACGCGATGATGAGCCGGTTCAACCGCGGTTTCGCCAGCCTGATGCAGGCGAACAAGCCCACCGTGGCCAAGCTGCACGGCTTCGCGGTGGCGGGCGGCAGCGACATCGCCCTGTTCGCCGATCAGATCATCTGCGCCGACGACACCAAGATCGGCTACCCGCCCACCCGGGTCTGGGGTGTGCCCGCGGCGGGCATGTGGGCGCATCGCCTCGGTGACCAGCGCGCCAAGCGCCTGCTGTTCACCGGCGACTGCCTCACCGGCAAGCAGGCGGTCGAATGGGGCTTGGCGATCGAGTCCTGGCCCGCCGACGAACTCGACGCGCGCACCGAGGAATTCGTCGCGCGCATCGCGCGCATGCCGATCAACCAGCTGATGATGGCCAAACTGGCGCTCAACTCCGCGCTGTCCGCGCAGGGGGTGGCCAACTCCGCCATGATCAGCACCGTCTTCGACGGCATCTCCCGCCACACCAGGGAGGGTTACGCCTTCCAGACGCGGGCCGCCACCGCCGGTTTCCGCGAGGCGGTCCGGGAACGCGACGAGCCGTTCGGCGATCACAAACGGGGCCGGTCGGGGGAGTGAACCACCGCTGAGCCGTGCGGGGAACCTGCCCGGCGAATCCGCAACGGATCGCCACAGCCCCGCGCTTCGCCGGATCGTCAGCGGACGGGCGGAACCTTTCCGTTCGCCTCTTCCTCGATGTCATAGCCCAGCCGCACATCGTGCGCCACCTCACCGCCACGCACCGTGACCTCGCTGGTCACCGGCGGGTAGCCGCGCGCGACGACCGTGTAGTCGCCTTCGGCGAGATCGGTGACGACATAACGGCCGTGCTCGTCGGTGCGCGTGGTAGCGGTCAGCACGCCCGCCGCGTCCAGCACGCTGATCTGCACGTCCGAGACCGGGCGGCCCGCATCGGACCACGCGGACCCGGCCAGCACCGCCATCGGCGTGAGATCGATGTCGTGGTGCAGCAGCCCGCTGTCCGGCACGGTCAGCGCGGTCGCGCTGGGCCGCATGTGCTCGGCGACCGCGACCAGGGTGTAGGTGCCGGGCACCACGCCGTGGCACAGGTAGGCGCCGTCGGCCGCCGCGGTCGCCGACCCGACCACCTCGCCGTCCAGGTCGGTCAGCGTGACGGTCGCGCCGGGCAGCGGCTGGCCTGCGGCGCTGGAACGGACCACCCCGGACAGTTCGCCGGAGCCGAGCAGGGTGACGTCGAACTGCTGCGGCCGGTCACCGACGGTGACGTTCACCGCGGCGGGCTGATGCCCGGCGGCCGACACGATCAGCACGTATGCGCCCGCCTCCGGCACGCCGACGAGGTAACCGCCGTCGGCGCCGCCGCTGGTCCGCGCGGCTTGCCGCCCGTGGTGGTCGATCAGCGTGAGCGCGGCAGCGGGGACGGGGCGGCCGTCCTCGCGATGGACGTAGCCGCGCAGCGAGCGGCTTTCGTACTCGGCGTCGTCGAAGCTCGCCCGCGGTTCGCGCCGGTGGGCGCCGTTGCCCGCGGGATCGCCCGCGGCTCGGCCGCTCGCGGCCGCGGCGAGCACCGGTTCCGGCTCCGACAGCGCCTGCGCGGCGCCTTCCCAGACCTGATCGGCGTCCCAGTGCGACTCGGCGGCGTCCGTCTCATCGCTCGGGGTTCGCGCGGCGGGTGCCGGAAGGTCTTGCAGCGGGATCTCCCTCATGAACATCAGCACCACGCAGGCCAGCAGGGCGACCCCGGCCGCCGCGTAGAAGACCCCGTGCATGGCGTCGGTGAAGCCGGTGAGGATCGGGATCCGCAGCGCGTCGGGCAGCGCCGCGATGCCGCTGGTGTTGGACTGCATGTCGCTGAGCTGATCGGGGCCGAACCCTGGCGGCAGCGCGCCGCCGAACGCGTCGATGATCCGGTGCGGCAGCAGATTGAACAGGATGGTCAGGAACACCGCGACGCCGAGCGTGCCGCCCATCTGCCGGAAGAACGTGGCCGACGCGGTGGAAACGCCCATGTCCGAGCGAGGTCCGGCGTTCTGCGCCGCGATGATCAGTGTTTGCATGCAGCAGCCGAGGCCGAGCCCGACCACGGCGCCGTAGCCGAGGGGCTGCCACAGCGGGCTGTCGTAGTGCACCTGGGCGTAGAGCAGCGCGCCGACCGCGACGATGAACGTGCCCGTCACCGGCAGGATCTTGTAGCGGCCCGTCCGCTTGGTGATCTGGCCGGCCACCTGCGAGCCGACCGTGATGCCGAGCACCAAGGGCAGCATGAGCAGACCGGCCTTCGTCGGCGAGTAGCCGCGCACCACCTGGAAGTACTGCGGAACCATGGTGATCGCGCCGAACATCGCGACGCCGACGATCAATCCGCCCGCGATGGCGACGCTGAAGGTCGAATTCCGGAACAGTCGCAACGGGATCAGCGCCGAGTCCTTCATCAGGAACTCGACCAGGACGAACAGCAGCAGACCCGCGGCCCCGATGCCGTAGCACAGCAGCGACCGCTGCGACGACCATCCCCAGTGGCGCCCCTGTTCGGCGACGAGCAGCAGCGGCACGACGCAGATCGTCAGCGTCACCGCGCCGAGCCAGTCGATCCGGTGGTTCTGGCGCTGGTGCGGCACGTTGAGCACCTTGGCCACCACGAGCAGGGCGAGCATGCCCACCGGGACGTTCACCAGGAACACCCACCGCCAGCCTTCGATGCCGCCGAGCTGTTCGTAGTCGGAGAAGAAGCCGCCGAGAACCGGCCCGAGCACGGTCGCGGTACCGAAGACCATCATGAAATAGCCCTGGTAGCGCACCCGTTCCCGGACCGGGACGATATCGCCGATGATGGTGAACGCCAGCGACATCAGCCCGCCCGCGCCCAGGCCCTGGAACGCGCGGAACGC
The DNA here is from genome assembly GCF_013315795.1 of Nocardia barduliensis. Lineage (GTDB taxonomy): Bacteria > Actinomycetota > Actinomycetes > Mycobacteriales > Mycobacteriaceae > Nocardia > Nocardia barduliensis. Next base: position 29,236 of record NZ_JABLTE010000039.1, on the reverse strand, counting down.
GGCGAGCTGGTACATCGACGTGGCGAAGGTGCATGCCACCGAACCGATGACGAACAACCCGATCGCGATGAGGTAGAACGGTTTACGGCCGTAGATGTCGGCCAGTTTGCCGTACAGCGGCGTGGTGATCGTCGCGGTGATCAGGTAGGCGGTGGTCGCCCAGGCCTGTGCGTCGAAGCCGTGCAGGCTGTTGGCGATCCGGACGATCGCGACGCTGACGATGTTCTGGTCCAGCGCGGCCAGGAACATGCCGAGCAGCAACCCGGACAGGATGGTCAAGATCTGCCGGTGGGACAGTGACGTGTCCGCGCCTGCGTCCGGGTTCCGCGGAGCCCGGGTGGTGGAATTCGTCATGGGGAGCCCTATTTCGGATCGGCTTGGTGTCGGGGAGTGGTCTCGATTCCTGCGGTGAGCCGGTCGAGCAGAACGGTCAGGGTCGCGCGGTCGGTCGCGGGCCAGTCGGCCAGGATGTCGGCCAGCCAGCGGTTGCGCAGCGCGCGGTTCTCCTCGAAGACGCGCACGCCCTCCGCGGTGGCCGTGAGCACGCACGCGCGTCCGTCGACCGGGTCGGGGCGGCGCTCCACCAGGCCGTGCGCCACGAGTGATCTGCTCTGCCTGCTGATGGTGGACGCCTCGGCGTGCAGCAACTCCGCGAGTCTGCCCGCGCGCTGGGGTCCCTCGTGCACCAGGCAGAACAGCACGGCGTAGGCGAGCTTCTCCAGCCCTTCCGGTCCGGGCCGGGCCGGCTGCCACTTGGCCCGGTTGAGCGCGCGCATGAACCGGACCAGCCGCTGACCCAGTTCGTCGGCGGCCGCGAGTTCGGCAGGCGACGCGCGGCGCTCGCGAGCGGTTGCGGACATGGCATTCACCTCGAGGTTCCCCACCGGCAGATTACTTAGCAACTACAACTAGTTGCTTTTGGCAACTATACATCTGGTTTGCCGACGGTCTGCGAGGTGGGAGGTGTGTTGCTACCGTCGATGGCGTGTCCGAGTCGCTTGTTCGCTTTCCGGCCGCGCTGCCGTCCGATTGCCGATGGGAGCCGGTCCGCGGCGGGGAGTCCGGCGCCCCGGTGTTCCGGTCCGCCGACGGGTCCCGCTACGCCAAGTGCGTCGACCCCGGCCGGGTCGCCGACCTCGCGCTGGAGCGCGACAAGATCACCTGGCTCGACGGCCAGGGCATTCCCGGTCCCCGAGTGCTGGATTGGCGGGCCGGTGCGGAGGGCGCCTGCTTGGTCACCGGCGCCGTCCCCGGCGTCGCCGCCGACGCCGTTTCCGCCCACGTCCTCGCGGCGGCGTGGGAATCCATCGCGGACGCGGTGCGTCGCCTGCACGATGTGCCGGTGGCCGAGTGCCCGTTCGACCGCGGTTTGGCGCGCATGTTCGCGATCGCCCAGGACGTGGTCGTCCGAGGTGCGGTGCACACCGAGTTCCTGCCCGAGGAACAGCAGGACACTCCGCCCACCGTCCTGCTCACCCGGCTGGCCACCGAACTGGAGGCGAGGATGCGGCAGGAGGACGCCGAAGCCGTAGTGTGCCATGGCGATCTGTGCCTGCCCAACATCATCCTCGACCCGGACACGCACTCGGTCACCGGTTTCGTCGACCTCGGCCGCCTCGGTATCGCGGACCCGTACGCCGATATCGCTCTGCTGCTGGCGAATTCCAGGGAGTCGTGGCAGGACGAACGCCGCGCCGAACGCGCCGACCGGATCTTCGCCGACCGCTACGGCATCGAACTGGACGCCGAGCGTCAGCGTTTCTTCCTCCACCTGGATCCGCTGACCTGGGATCAGCCGGTCACTGAGCGGGTTTGATCAGGACGGCGGTTCCGTAGGCCGCCACCTCGCTCATGGTCCCGGTGATTTCGTCGCACTGGCGATGACCGCGTGCGCGCCGCACGACAGGGCGTGCCGGCTTATCCGCGTGATCGCCGCTACGCGAATCGCACCGACCGCCCGGTCCTGATCAGCCGGTGTTCCGGCGCTGCGCGCGGTTCTGCCTTGCCTGTTGAGCATTTGACCGACAAAATCCAGGGAGATATGCAATGTTGTTATTGCGCAACGGCATTGAGAGGGAACCCACGGTGGCCGAGTAGGCACCGGTAAAAGGGGGTGCGGCGAGATCATGTCGTCGAACACGTCCGAGCCCGGCGGCCGACGCGCTCGCCCGGGCCGGGGCCGGAACGAACGCGTGCCCACCTGGCCCGGAATGATCTCCGCCCACGAGCCGCCGCCCCGGCTGCGCGGAGAACGGCACCGGGCGCCGCGCGCTCGGCGCCGCACCCGTCGCGGGCCGCGCCGCGCCTGGCTGGTCGGCGGCGTCGGCGTGGCCGCCTCGATCGCCGCCGCCGCGCTGGTCCTGGTCTACACCGGCGCGGCCTCCGCGCCGCGGCAATCGGCCACCGTGGCGGACCCGGTACTCGGCGGCGGTAACGGCTGCGAGCCGACCCGCGGCGCGCAGTTGGTGCGCGGCAACGGAACCGGTTCCACCGCCTCGGGGCCGGAGGTGATCCTGGCCTTCCAGCACGCCTACTACGTGACCCGCTCGGGAGCGGTCGCGCGAGCGCTGACGGTGCCGGACGCCGCCGTGCCACCGGTCGCCGTGATCGACGCGGGCATCGCCTCCGTCCCCGTCGGGACCCAGCACTGCGTCATGATCACGCCCATGCTCGACGGACGCTACGACGTGGTCATCACCGAGCTGCGGCCCGACTCCGCCAACCGCACCTACCGCCAGTTCGTCACCGTGACCGAGACCGGCGGCGAATCGTCCATCGTCAAGATCGCACCGCCGAACTGAGCCGCGGGCTCCTCCTACTCGAGCCCGGCGACCTTCCGGCAGCGCCAGTCCAGGTAGTTGATCACCATCCAGAAGTCTCCGAAGGCCGGGTTGGTGGTCTGGCCGTGGTGGTAGCGGTAGTAGATCTGCTGGGCGATCACCGCGAGCCGGAACAGCCCGAACACTTCGTAGAACGGCCAGTTCGCGGCGGAGCGGCCGGTGCGCGCGCAGTAGTGGTCGACGATCTGCGCGCGGGTCAGCATGCCGGGCAGGTGACTGGGCTGACGGCGGGCAGCCCGCATGACCTCGTCGTCGTCGGCCTGCACCCAGTACGCCAGCGCACCACCGAGATCCATCAGCGGATCGCCCAGTGTCGCCATCTCCCAGTCGAGCACGCCGACGATCGCGCCCGATCCCGCGGGGTCCAGCACCAGGTTGTCCAGCCGGAAGTCGTTGTGGATGACGGTGGTGGCGACGTCCGCGGGCCGATTGGCCTCGAGCCAGGCCATCACCGCCGCGAAATCGCTGACATTGTCGGTGCGGGCGTCCACGAAGCGCCGCGACCAGCCCGCGACCTGACGGGCGACGTAGCCGGCGCCCTTGCCGATCTCGGTGAGCCCGGCAGCGACCGGGTCCACCTCGTGCAGTTCGATCAGGCAGTCGAAAGCCGTGGTGGACAACCGGCGGGCCTGGTCGGGAGACAGGCTCGTTCCCTCCGGCAGATCTCCGCGCAGGATCGTGCCTGCCACGCGCTCCATCACGTAGAACTCGCTGCCGATCACGCCCGGATCGGCACAGTGCGCCACCATTCGCGGCACGTAGCGGTAGTGCGGACGCAAACGCTCCTGCACCAGGTATTCACGGCCCATGTCGTGCGCGGAAGCCGCCTTCTTGCCGGCGGGCGGGCGGCGCAGGATCAGATCGCGATCCGGATAGCGCAGCAGATACGTGAGATTCGACGCGCCGCCGGAGAATTGCCGCACCTCGGGCGGCTCGGTCAGACCGGGCACCCGGTCGGCGAGCCAGGTGTGCACCGCGGCGACGTCGAATGCGTCCTCGGCGCGGACGGCGGTGGCCTCCGCCGCGCTCACCGGTCGGTTCCGTATTTGCGCAGCTCCTGACGGGCGATCACGCCGAGGTGCACCTCGTCGGGGCCGTCGGCGAAGCGCAGCGAGCGAATGCCCGCGAACGCGCGCGCCAGCGGGAAGTCGTCGGAAAGCCCGGCGCCGCCGTGCAACTGGATCGCCATGTCGAGTACTTCCTGGGTCATCCTCGGCACGACCGCTTTGATCTGGGAGACTTCGCTGCGCGCCCCGGCCAGGCCCTTGGTGTCCAGCAGCCAGGCGGTGTGCAAGACGAGCAGCCTGGCCTGATCGATCGCGACGCGGGCGTTGGCGATGCGCTCCCGGTTTCCGCCCAGGTTGGCCAGCGGCTTGCCGAACGCGGTGCGGGAAAGGCTGCGACGGCAGGCCAGTTCGAGCGCGCGCTCGGCCAGGCCGATGGCGCGCATGCAGTGGTGGATGCGGCCGGGGCCGAGGCGGCCCTGCGCGATCTCGAATCCGCGTCCCGGCCCGGCGATCACGGCGTCCAGCGGAAGCCGCACGTCGGTGAAGGTGACCTCGCCGTGGCCGAAGGGCTCGTCCAGGTAGCCGAAGGTGGTGAGCATCCGTTCGATCCGCACACCTGGCGTGTCCAGCGGGACGAGCACCATGGAGTGGCGCTGGTAGGGGTGCGCCGCCGGGTCGGTGAGGCCCATGAAGATGACGAACGCGCAGTTCGGATGGCCGATGCCGGTGCTCCACCACTTGCGGCCGTTGAGCACGATCTGCTCGCCGTCCACCACGGCGGTCGCGGCCATGTTCGTCGCGTCCGACGACGCGACCTCGGGTTCGGTCATGCAGAACGCCGAGCGGATCTCGCCGTCCAGCAGGGGCCGCAGCCACTGCTGCCGCTGCCGCGCGCTGCCGTAGTGCAGCAGGACCTCGGCGTTGCCCGTGTCGGGCGCGTTGCAGTTGAACACCTCCGGCGCCCAGCCGGAAGCGCCCATCGCCTCTGCCATCGGCGCGTATTCGACATTGCTCAGGCCCGCGCCGAGTTCCGGATCGGGCAGGAAGAGGTTCCACAGTCCCGCGGCCCGCGCCTTCTGCTTGAGCTCTTCGACCACCGGCGGGACCGCCCAGGGCGATTCCCGCAGGAAAGCGGCGTGCTCCTCGTCGCGCGGCTCGATCTCGTCGCGCACGAACTGCCGCACCTGGTCGGTGAGACGGACGGCTCGGTCGGAATGTGTGAAGTCCATACCCATCCTCGAGGCTCGCTGAGCATTGCTCAACTTCCGGTCGAGTCATTGGTAGCATATTATTGAGCATTGCTCAATAGAGGAGGGTGGATGACCGAGGTTGCCGCGGAGCCCGGCGGCCGTCGCTCGGCGGACGACCGGCGCCGACAACTGATCGGCATCGGCCTCGGCATGCTGATCGACCGCCCCTGGCACCAGATCACCGTCGACGCGGTAGCGCAGCAGGCGGGCATCTCCCGCGGCCTGCTGTTCCACTACTTCCCGACCAAGCAGGAGTACTACGCCCAGCTCGTCCGGGCCGCCTCGCAGCGCTTCCTGCGCGCCACCGGCCCCGATCCGGACGCCGCCGACCCGCTGGCGTCGATGATCGCCAACTTCGTCGGCTACATGCGCAGGCGCAGTGGACCGCTGGTGGGATTGCTGCGCGCCGCGGGGCAGGACCCGGTGCTCGAGGCGATCATGGAGCAGATGCACGACGAGCTGACCGACCGGGTGTTCGCCGCTCTCGGCAGGCCCGCGTCGTCCACCGCCGAGCGGCTGGTGGTGCGCTCGTGGTGGGCGATGGCCGAGGACCTCACCGTGCAGTGGCTGTCCCGTGACGATGTCGACCAGGACCGGCTGGACCGATTGCTGTTCGGCACATTGTCCCGGGTGCTCGACTCGGTGCGGGACGAAAAGGCGGCCGGTCGACACTGACCGGTTCCGCGCTTATCCGCGAGCTTTCGCCGACCACGGATATCCGTGATTCGGTTGGGGAACGGCCGGTGCCGACGGTCTGCGTCAGGGCGGCGGAAGAAGTGCTCGCGACCGGCGGGAATCACGCTGGGCCGCGTGTGTCGTCCGCGGCGCGCCGAATTGTTCCGTGAGATGGCAAATGAACGGTTTCGCCAGTAGCGGTGGATCGACTATGAATGACACGTGCCGTTGCCATTCGTGATCACTTGTCTGCCATCGACTCTCCCGTGCGGGGAGCGCTGATGGTCATCGAACATCCCATCGAGGACGAGGTTACACAGCTGGCGAGGCGGGTCGAGAAGGCCCGTGGACGGCTCGCCTACCAGTTCGATCCCGCGCTCACCGAGGCGCTGTCGGAGGACGAACTGCATGCCGAACGTGAGCTCGCCGAACGAATTCGCACCCAGGAGCGCGGACAGCGCTGGAAAGAGGCGCAGGCTGCCGCCGCGGCGAACGACCGCGCCAGGCAGACCACCGAAGCGATCGAGAAGGCCGACATGCGTGATCTCCTCCTCGCCCGCAAGGCGATTGCCGCGCAGCGACGCGAATCCAGCCCGCACGCGAAACTGGCCTCGCTGTACCGGCATCGGTCCTGGTCGCTGCGCGCGCTGGCCGGTGTGGTCGCGGCGGGCATGTTGTGGTCGGCGGTCAACGTCCAGCACAACATCGCTCCCGGCGGCGCGACCGATCCGCTGTACTGGTTCAGCTACCTGCTCGAAGGCATGATCAGCGTCTGCCTGATCATCATCATGATCGGCACCAACAAGGTCGCCGAGTGGGGTGTGGTCGACAACCGCCGCCAGGTCGCGGCGGCCGAAGTCGCGCTGCTCGCGCTGACCGTCAGCCTCAACACCTATCCGTATCTGCGCGCGGGCGCGTGGTACGACGCGGCCGTGCACGCGATCGCCCCGGTGATGATCGGTGTCGCGCTGCTCATCCACGACGCCGCGAGCGCCCGATACGGCCTCGCCATCGCCAGGGCCACCGAGCAGGTCCGCGACCTTCCCGACCCGGCCGAGCAGATCCGGCTCACCCTGCCCAGGTACCGGATGCCGGTCGCCCCCGAAGCGCCCGCGGTTCCGCACGAATACGTGGAGTACGAGCCGCAGCCCGTCGTGGCGGCCGCTGCGGCGGAGGTCGTCGAGCCGGACGTGGCCGAGGTCACCGAAAGCCAGGACGCGCCGGAGGAATCCGAGACGCAGCCCGTGGTCGTGGCGCAGGCCGAGAAGAAGCGGCCGCCGGTCGAGACGCCGCGCAAGCCGGTGCTGCCCGAGTCGATCGAAGACCTCGACGCGATGGAGGTCGTCGCGGCGCGTCCCAGCGCGACGGTGAAGGTCAAGGACCTGGACACCACGATCGCCGCGAAGAATGGCGCGTCCGCGACCAACGGAAAGCCTCTGGCGAGCCAGCCGGTGGCGCCCGCGCCGGTTTCGTCGGTGAAGGCCGACGAGCGACCGTCCACGCGAGTGCCCGCCGACGAGCCCACCGCGGCGAAGGTGGTCGTCCATGAGACGGCTCCGGCCAAGCCACGCACTCCGGCAACCGAGCCCGAGGCCCCGACTGCCGAGATCCCGGCGGTGCCACGGCGCCCGCTCGCGGAGGTCAAGAGCGAGACTGTGCCGCCGGAGCCGAAGAACGGCAAGGACAGCCCGAAGCTCGATATCGCGCAGCCGCCGACAGCGCGCACGCCGGACATCTACGACACCGGTTCGTTCCGCGTCGCCGACATCCTCGAGCAGGAACTCGCCGAACTGCAGGCCGAACGCCGCCGCGCCCGCACCAGCAGGCAGCGCTCCGCCTCGACCGCGGGCCGCGAGTCCTAGCGAGCCGCGTTCCACCGACGATGCCCGTCAGCGCACCGCGCGCCGACGGGCATCGTCGTATCCCGTTACCGCCAGGCGGAATTCGGAGCCCGGCGCGATCGCGACGACGACCTCCGCCGAGCCACCTCCGGGACGGCGCGGGGCGCCGAGCCACCAGGATTTCGCTGCTGTGAGCGGATCTGCCGAGGGCAGCGTGGGACCGCTTTCGCGCGGCGCGTGCGGCACCGTGGGGTCATGGCTCACGATGACAAGACTCCGATGTTCAGCTGGCGTGCCCGGGAGCAACTGCTCAGTCGCCGCATCGTCGTGCTGGACGGCGCGCTGGACGACGACAACGGCACGCTGCTGATGACCCAGTTGCTCACTCTCGCCGCCGAAGACCCCGACGCGGGCATCTCCCTGTGGATCCACTCGCCCGGCGGCTCGGTCCCGTCGATGCTGGCCATCCGTGACGTGATGCGGTTGGTGCCGTGCGAAGTCTCGACGCTCGCGCTCGGATTGGCTTGCAGCGCGGGTCAATTCCTCTTGTCGTCGGGGAGCAAGGGGCGGCGTTTCGCGCTGCCGCACGCCCGGGTGCTGATGCACCAGGGTTCGGCGGGCATCGGCGGCACCGCCGTCGACGTCGAGGTCCAGGCCGACGACCTGCGCTACACCGTGGACACGGTGCTCGGCATCATCGCCGAGGACACCGGTCAGCCGTTCGACCGGATCTACGAGGATTCGCTGCACGACCGGTGGTTCACCGCCGCGCAAGCCAAGGAGTACGGCTTCATCGACCACATCGTCGACTCGTTCGGGCAGATCGTCCCGCAACGCCAGCGAATCGGGATCTCGGCATGAGCGGTCAAGACCGGAGGCGGCAGCGGAGCGTGACCACGGAGGGCTCCGCTCATGCCGGAAAGGGGTACAGCATGAGCGGTCAGGCCCGGAGGCGGCAGCGGAGCGTGACCACGGAGGGCTCCGCTCACGCCGCAAGGGGGTACAGCATGAGCGGTCAAGACCGGAGGAGGCAGCGGAAATGAGCACCTACACCATTCCCAATGTGATCGCGCAGCATCCGCGTGGCGGCGAGCGGATCACCGACATCTACTCCCACCTGCTGGCCGAGCGCATCGTCTATCTCGGCACACCGATCGACTCGGGTGTAGCCAACGCGCTCATCGCGCAATTGCTGCACTTGGAATCGGAGAGCCCGGAACAGGAGATCAACCTCTACATCAACTGCGAGGGCGGCGATCTGTCCTCGATGCTGGCGGTGTACGACACCATGCAGCACATCCAGTCACCGGTGCAGACCACCTGCGTGGGCCAGGCGATCGCGGTGGGCGCGGTGTTGCTGGCCGGTGGCGAGCCGGGCCGTCGCGCCATGCTGCCGCATGCCAGGGTGGTGCTGCACCAACCCGCCGCGCGCGGGCAGGGAACGATCCCCGATCTCATCCTGCAGGCCGACGAGCTGGTGCGGATGCGGGCGGAGATCGAGTCGATCCTGTCGCGGCACACCGGGCAGACGGTGGAGCGGCTCCGGCGCGACACCGACCGCGACCGGGTCTTCACCGCGTCGGCCGCGATCGAGTACGGGCTCGTCGACCAGGTGCTGGGACGCCGGGATTGACCAGTTGTACGCCGGGCGGGCGCGGGCTGTCGACGGACTGCGTCAGGCTGCGTCGATCCCTGCGCCTTTCCGGCCCCGCGCGATTTGCGGCCGGACCGGCGTCCGCCTAGGTTCTGTCCTGTAATTCGTTGTGTCGTTTGGTGTTAGCTGTATGCCGTGGTGGGTCGTGGTGAGTTGACGGACCGGGCGTGGGCTCAGATCGAGCCGATGCTGCCGGTGTCGGGTCGGGGCCGCAGGTGGCGTGATCACCGTCAGGTGATCAACGCGATTCTGTGGAAGCTGCGGACCGGCGCGCCGTGGCGTGACCTGCCGGAGCGGTACGGGCCGTGGAAGACCGCCCATGAGCGGCTGCGGATGTGGACTGCGGACGGCACCTGGCAGCGGATCCTGGATGAGGTGATCGTCAAGGACGACTCCATCGGTGAGGTCGAATGGGTCCTCAGCGTGGATTCGACCGTGGTCCGGGCTCACCAGCATGCCGCCGGTGCCCGGAAAAAGGGGGCGCCAGCTGCAGGTCCGGCGTCCAGGTCGCGGTCGAGGGTGAAGCGCTCGGCCGGTCCCGCGGCGGGCTGAGCACCAAAATCCACCTCGCCGTCGACGGGCGTGGTCTCCCGATGCGGGTACTGCTCACCGGCGGGCAGGCTGGTGACAATCCGCAAGTGCTGCCGCTGCTGGACGGCATCAGCGTGGCCCGCACCGGGCCGGGCCGCCCACGCGTGCGGCCCGAGACGGTGATTGCCGACAGGGCGTACTCGCATCCCTCGACCCGGCAGGCACTGCGACGGCGGGTCCGGTTCGTCAGCCCTGAACGTGACGACCAGATCGCCCGCCGCGCCGCGAAGGGCTCACGCGGTGGGCGGCCACCGGTGTTCGACGCCGAGGCATACAAGCAGCGCAACGTGGTCGAACGTTGCTTCAACCGACTCAAGCAGTTCCGGGACCTGGCCACCCGCTACGCCAAACGCGCCGTCTACTACCAGGCCGAACTCACCATTGCCGCCATCATCCTCTGGCTCCGGTGACTTACAGGACACTCCCTAGGCCGCCAGCGCCATGAGCGTGGGCCCGGTGCCGGAGCGCGGCGCCGACCGCCGCAGGAAGGCGATCTGGCGCCGGGCCCGCAGTGCGTCGGCCACCTGACCGGTGATCTCCCCCAGCGTGGTGCCGAGAGACCCGGCCAAGGCGGCGATCATTTCGCTCGACGGCTCCTTGCGCCCTCGCTCCACCTCGGACAGATACTGCGGGGAAATGCCCGCGCGCCCGGCTGTTTCGACCAGCGTCTCGTTCCGGTCCTGCCGCAGCGTGCGCAACTGTTCGCCGAGTACCTCGCGCCAGAGGGGTTCCGGGGGCGTCCGCGGTTCCGGCTCCCGAGGCCGGTCGTCGCGCCCACCGGGGATCGAGTGAAGTCTCGGGTGCTCGGTCATGGTCCGAGGGTACGATCCCGGGCCGCCGGTCTGCCCGGCATTACGCTGTGGGCGTACGAGCGAGTCGTTTCCAGCGCTGGTTGTGCCCGGTTCGGCGTGGTCACCGCCGCGATCGGGCCGGACCGAGGATGATGGGGAACCGTGCCCGAGAATCCGAGGATCGCCGATCTCAAGCCGCGCAGCCGCGACGTCACCGATGGCCTGGAGCGGACCGCTGCCCGCGGCATGCTGCGCGCGGTCGGCATGGGCGACGAGGACTGGGAGAAGCCGCAGATCGGCGTGGCCTCCTCGTGGAACGAGATCACCCCCTGCAACCTGTCGCTGGACCGGCTGGCCAGAGGTTGTAAGGACGGCGTCTTCGCCGGCGGCGGCTACCCCATGCAGTTCGGCACCATCTCGGTGTCCGATGGCATCTCCATGGGGCACGAGGGAATGCACTTCTCTCTCGTCTCGCGCGAGGTGATCGCCGACAGCGTCGAGACGGTGATGCAGGCCGAGCGGCTCGACGGTTCGGTGCTGCTGGCCGGGTGCGACAAGTCGCTGCCCGGGATGCTGATGGCCGCGGCCCGGCTGGATCTGGCGAGTGTGTTCCTGTACGCGGGATCGATCCTGCCCGGTGTCGCCAAGCTCTCCGACGGCAGCGAACGCGAGGTGACCATCATCGACGCGTTCGAAGCGGTCGGCGCCTGTGCCCGCGGCCTGATGAGCCGCGCGGACGTCGACGCCATCGAGCGGGCGATCTGTCCCGGCGAGGGCGCCTGCGGCGGCATGTACACCGCCAACACCATGGCCAGCGCGGCCGAGGCGCTGGGCATGTCGCTGCCGGGCAGCGCGGCGCCGCCCGCGACCGACCGCCGCCGGGACGGCTACGCCCGCCGCAGCGGCGAGGCCGTGGTCGAGTTGCTCCGGCAGGGCATCACCGCCTCCGACATCCTCACCAAACCCGCCTTCGAGAACGCCATCGCCGTCGTCATGGCGTTCGGCGGCTCCACCAATGCCGTGCTGCACCTGCTCGCCATCGCGCACGAGGCGAAGGTCGAATTGACCCTGGACGATTTCGCCCGCATCGGCCGCCGGGTACCGCACCTCGCCGACGTCAAACCGTTCGGCAACCATGTGATGACCGACGTGGACCGGATCGGCGGCGTGCCGGTCATGATGAAGGCGCTGCTCGACGCCGGATTGCTGCACGGCGACTGCCTGACCGTGACGGGAAGGACGGTGGCGGAGAACCTCGCCGACATCACCCCGCCGGACCCCGACGGCAAGGTGATCCGGGCGATGGCCTCGCCCATCCATCCGACCGGTGGCATCACCATCCTCACCGGTTCGCTCGCGCCCGACGGCGCCGTGGTCAAGTCGGCGGGCTTCGAGTCCGACGTCTTCACCGGCACGGCACGGGTGTTCGACCGGGAACGACCGGCGATGGACGCCCTGGAAGACGGCACGATCACCGCGGGCGACGTGGTCGTCATCCGGTACGAGGGCCCGAAAGGCGGCCCCGGCATGCGCGAGATGCTGGCCATCACCGCGGCCATCAAGGGCGCGGGCCTCGGCAAGGACGTCCTGCTGCTCACCGACGGGCGGTTCTCCGGCGGCACGACAGGTCTCTGTGTCGGGCACGTCGCGCCGGAAGCCGTCGACGGCGGCCCGATCGCGTTCGTGCGCGACGGTGATCGCATAAGCCTCGACGTCGCCGCGGGCACCTTGGACCTGCTGGTCGACGCCGACGAACTCACCCGCCGCCGCGACGGCTGGAAACCCCTGCCGCCCCGCTACACCCGCGGTGTCCTGGCCAAGTACACGAAGCTGGTGGGCTCGGCATCGATCGGGGCCGTCTGCGGCTGACGGTTGAGGCGCGCCGTAGCCACCCGTGTCCGCGGCCGCGCGCTCGGCGGGTATCGGTCGCGCCGTCGGCTCGGTCCGTAGGGGCCGCGAGCTGTCTACATTAAGCTACTAAACCGTAGCTACGGTTGCAAAGCTACGAATTTGTAGCTATGTTCGCTGTTGTGAACGCGATGAAGCCTCCCGAGAAGGGCCGCCGCACCCAGCTCGAGTTACGCGCCGACTGTCACGCGGCCGTCATCGCCGAAGCCGCCGAGGCAGGCGTGGGACGGCTGGCGATGGAGGGGATCGCGCGGCGCGCGGGCGTCGCCAAGACCTCGCTCTATCGGCACTGGACGACGGTCGAGGAGTTGCTGATCGAGGCGCTGGCCCAGGCGTACCCCGTCGAAGTGCCGTCCCCGGCGGGCGGCAACCTGCGCGGGGACCTGCTGCGCGCACTGGAGCAGTTGACGGAATGGCTGTCCGGCCCGACCGGGTCGGCCACGGCCGCGATCCTGAACGAGCGGCAGCGGCGGCCCGAGCTGGTCGAGTCCCTCTACCGCAACGTCTTCGACTTGCGCGGCGGCCGGTTCACCCGCACCGTGCTCGACCACTACGCGGCGCTCGGCGAAATCGACGCAGCACTGGTCACGCCGATTGTCAGTGACATCGGCGAGGCCCTGGTGATCAAGCATCAGATCGACACCGGGCGCTGGCCCGACGAGCGCGTCAGGACGGCGATCGTCGACGAGGCCCTGCTCCCGGCACTCGGATTCCCATCTCCCATAGCAAAGGGCAAGACGAAATGACAGACGCACCACTGAATTCGATCCACGTCGATTGGGCCGCGATCACCGGCGTCTCGCGCACCACGCTGACCACGCACCTGTGGACCGCGCCGCCACTGCGCCGAAGCTCACCGATCCACGACAAAGCCTTCGACGCGCTGCGCGCGCTCGACGCCGACCTGGTTCGATTCCTGCCCTGGTACTCCCACCCACGCATCGCGGTCGCGGAGCTGGAACCGCCTACCGCGAGCGAAACGTTCTGGAATTTCGAGTTGCTCGATCCGCTGGTCGAGGACTTCATGAACGCCACGGGCGGCAGGCCGGTCGTCGCGAATTTCGCGACCATCCCGGCCTGGATGTTCCGCACCGAGGAGCCGGTCGCCGTGGCGGAGGACCCGGACGAGATCCACTGGGAGTACGAGAGCGGCACCGAGTTCCGCGACCCCACGTTCGCCGAGGTCGCCGACTACTTCTACCGCGTCGCCAGTTGGTACATCGCGGGCGGGTTCACCGACGAACTGGGTCGCCGCCACGAGTCGGGGCACCATTACCGCTTCGCCTATTGGGAAGTGCTGTGTGAACCCGATCTGGGGCACCGGATCGCGCCGGAGGACTACACCAGGCTGTACGACGCGATCGTCGAACGGCTTCGTCCGCTGGACCCCGACATGAAGTTCGTCGGCTTGTCGCTGAGCCACATCCACCGGCGGCCCGAGTACTACTGGCATTTCCTCGATTCGGCCAACCATCGGCCCGGCGTCCCGGTCGACGCGTTCTCCTATCACTTCTACGCGACGCCCGACATCCGCAACCCGTTCGGTCCGGAGGGCAACGCGCCGTACGCGCACTGGCGTGACATCTTCTTCGCACGGGCCGACGGATTCCTGGAGCAGGCGCGGTTCATCGAGGGCATCCGCGGCAGGCTCGCCCCGGCCGCGAAGACCTTCGTCAACGAGATCGGTACTTTTCCGGCTGACGTGATGAATCCGAACCCGGAGATCCCCGAGGAGTACTGGGCACTCAGCGCCGCGGTGCAGTCCTACCTCTGGGCCGAGCTCGTGGCGCTCGGCGTCGACCTGGTCGGCATCGCCGAGTTCATGGACTACCCGGGCATGATCCCCGGCACCTCATTGATCGACTGGGAGACCGGCGCCCCGAACCTGCGCTACGAGGCCCTCGCCTTGCTGCTGCGGCACTTCGGCCCTGGCGACGAATTGGCCGCCGCCACCACCGCCTTCCCCGACCCGCGGATGCACGCGCAGGCTTTCGTCACCGCGTCGGGTGAGCGAAAACTGGTGGTGGTCAACAAGTCCGACGCTCCGCTGACGGTCGCCCTCGCTTCCCCTTCCGCGCCCGTCGGTCTCGAACAGGTCGGATCCAACGGTGCGCGAGCCACGCCGGTCAGCGACCCCGTCCTGGTGCTCGACGGCTACGCTACCGCCGTCGTCACCTGCTGAGAACGAAGGCGGATCGCCGCTGCCTTCGACGCGGTCCGGCGCGCTCGGTCGCGATACGGAGCCCCGCGCGGAAGGAAGTACACACCGCGCGGGGCTCCGAGGCCGTACTACTCGCCCGCGGCTGCCCGGATGATCAAGTCGGTGACCGCGTCCGGCATGGAAACCGAGACCGCATGGGAGGCCGGCACTTCGGCGGTGACGGCTCCGGCGCGTTCTGCCATGAACCGCTGTGCTTCCGCAGGAATGTTCTTGTCCTCGCTGGTGATCAGCGCGAACGACGGGATGTCCCGCCACGCTGCGGCAACCGCGGGCTGCTGCAAGGCGTCGAGGGCGACCGGCCGCTGTGTCGCGGCCATCAGCTCGGCCGTGGCGGCGAGCACGTCGGCGGCGAACTGCTGGTGGAATTCCTCCTGGCGGATGTAGAGCTCGGTGCCGGTGCCGCCGTCGAACAGCGGATAGGAGGCGGGCCTGGTGGTCGGCCCGAGCGTCGATCCGGGGAACTTGTCGGTCAGTTGCAGCGCGCTCTCGCCCTCGTCGGGGATGAATGCGGCGATATAGACGAGCGCTCGGACCTCGGTCTTCCCCGCGGCGGCGACCGTGATGACGCTACCGCCGTAGGAATGGCCGACCAGAACGCACGGCCCTTCGACGGAGTCGAGGACCGAGGCTACATACGCGGCGTCGCTGTCGAGACCGCGCAGTGGGTTGGCGGCCGCGATCACGGAATGTCCTTGTGCGCGAAGGCGTTCGATGACCCCGTTCCAACTGGACGAGTCGGCGAACGCGCCGTGCACCAGCACGATGGTCGGCGCGGGAGAGCTGGTGGGCTCGATGCTCACGAGTGCTTCCTTCGAATTGAAAGTCCGGTACGTCAGGCGGAGTGCAGGGCGGCCCGCAGCGTCGCGACGGCTTGCGCCACCGCGCCTTTGGCCGCCTGCGTGTCGTGCAGCGAGTTCACCATCACGAAGTCGTGCACGATCCCGCCGTAGCGCACCTGGGTGACCGGCACGCCCGCGGCGCGCAACTTGCCCGCGAAGGCTTCGCCCTCGTCCCGCAGCACGTCGGCCTCGGCCGTGATGACCAGCGCGGGCGGCAGTCCGGCCAGCTGCTCGACGGTCGCCCGCAGCGGTGACGCGGTGATCTGCGCGCGCTCGTCCGCACTGGTGGTGTACTGATCCCAGAACCACTTCATGCCCTCGCGGGTGAGGAAGTACCCCTCGGCGAACTGCTGGTAGGAACCGGTGTCGAAGTTGGCGTCGGTCACCGGGTAGAACAGCACCTGCTGGACGAAGGAGACGTCGCCGCGCTCCTTGGCCATCAGGGTCAGCGCGATGGCCATGTTGCCGCCGACCGAGTCACCCGCGATGGCGATCCGGGACGAGTCGAGGCCGTGCTGCGCGCCCTCGGCGGTGACCCACTGGACCACCCGGTAGGACTGCTCGTTGGCCACCGGGTAGCGCGCCTCCGGGGACCGGTCGTATTCGGGGAAGACCACGGCGGCGTGCGTGCCGACGGCGAGATCGCGCACCAGGCGGTCGTGGGTGTGCGCGTCGCCGAAAACCCACCCCGCGCCGTGGGTGTAGACGATCACCGGCAGCGTTTCGGTGGCGCCCTGCGGTTTGACGATCCGAACCCGCACCGAGCCGGTCGGCCCGCCCTCGACGGTGATCCACTCCTCGTCGATCTCGGGTTTGAAGATCGGCGAGTCCTGCACGCCGTCCACCGCTTTGCGGCCTTCCTCGGGCGGGAGCTGGTAAAGGAACGGCGGTTGCGAGGTCGCGTCGACGAACTCTTGCGCCGCGGGTTCGAGCGAGATGCCCAGCGGGTTTCCTGACATGATCGTGCCTCTCTCGTACGGGGTGGGGAGGTGGTGGGGTTCAGGCGGTTCGAGCGATCGCCTCGGTGATGACGGCCACGACTTCGCCGGGATGGGTCTGCATCACCAGGTGTGGTGCGTCGATCTCGACCACCGCGCGGAATCCGGCTCGCTTGTACCCGAAACGTTCCACGTCGGGATTGATGGTGCGGTCGGCGCTGGACACGATGCCCCACGCCGGTTTCGTCCTCCACGCGGCCGCCGAGGCGGGCTCGTTGAACGCGATCGCCGACAACGGCCGCTGCGAGACGGCGAGGACCTTGGCTTTCGCCGGATCGAGACCGGCGGCGAAGACCTCGGGAAAGGCGTCGACGCGCACCGACACGTCCGTGCCCGGCTCGGCGCCCGCGACCGGGTACGGCGCGTAGACGAGGTTGGCCGCCAGGTCCGAGTCGGGGAACCCGCCCTGCAACTGGCCGAGGCTCTCGCCTTCTTCCAGCGCGTAACCGGAGACGTAGACCAGACCGACGACGTTGTCGGCGACACCGGCGACGGTGATGACGGCCCCGCCGTAGGAGTGCCCGGCCAGCAGCACCGGGCCGTCGATCTGCCGCACGAACGACTCGAGGTAGGCCGCGTCCGCGGACAGGCTGCGATTGGATACCGGAGGTACCACGACCCGATGGCCCTGGTCGAGCAGTCGTTCGGTGACGGGGGACCAGCTCGAGGCATCGGCGAAGGCGCCGTGCACCAGAACGATGGTCGGACTTGCCGGGGCGGACATGGCGTTCCTTTCTCCAGCGTCGGAGGGTCGGCGCCGGGGGTGACTCAGTTTCGGCCGGAAGCCCTGCTCGGCGCCCCTCCCCACGGGCCACAAAAGCCTCCGATCAGGACACGGCCTGCTCCATCGTCGGATCCATCCGGGCGGTCGACCGGAAACGCTGCTGGTACTTGCGCGGGGAAATGCCGAGGCGGGCGACGAAAGCCCGGCGCAACGCCTCGCTGGTGCCGTACCCCGAGGCCATGGCGGCTTCCGTCACGCTGTATCCGGCGTGCAGCATGTCCCTGGCCATCCCGAAGCGGATGAACGCGACGTATTCCGCGGGCGAGCGCTCGAGTTCCGCGCGGAACAGCCGGGTCAGATGCCGGACGCTCACGCGCGCATGGGCGGCCAAGGTCTGGACCGTGTGCGGATACGCCGGATCGGCGCAGATCAGGTCGACCACGCCGCGCACGAGCGGGCTGCGCGGCGCCGGTCCGCTCAGCGACGCCGAGAACTGTGACTGGCCGCCCGCGCGCTGCATGTAGACCACCAGCGATTGCGCCACCCGCCGCGCCACGTCCGCGCCGTGATCCTCCTCGACCAGCGCCAGCGCGAGATCGACGCCCGCGGCGACACCGGCCGAGCTGTACAGATTGCCGTCCCGCACGAAGATCGCGTCCGGGTCCACTTCGATCGACGGATACCGCCGCGCGAGTTCGGCCGCGAATTTCCAGTGGGTGGAGGCGCGTCTGCCGTCGAACAGTCCCAGCTCGGCCAGGACGAACGCGCCGCTGCAGATGGACGCAAGCCGCCGGGTGCTGCAGGACAGCAGGCGGGCGGCCGCCAAGACCTCGGGTGTCACGAATTTCCCCGGGGGGAGTTCGCTACCCGGAATCACCACCGTGTCGAAACGACCGGCGTCGGCGGCCGCGCACCTGACCTCGACTCGCGCGCCGATCGAGGTCTGGGCGTCCTTGCCGTCGGCCGAGACGACGACCACCTCGTACCCCGCAAGCGACTGGTTCGCCTCGACGAACACCTCCGCGGGCCCGGCGAAATCGAGCATTTTGACGCCGTCGAAGACCAGAACGCCCACCCGCCTGCGAGGCCGGGTCGCGGAATTGGAAGACATGTCCACAGTATTGTGGAGGCGTGCCTCCAGAACAAGTTGTGTGGGATACCTCGCACGTCGATTGGTACGGTGAGCGCATGGGACGGCCGCGACAGTTCGATGAATCGAACCTGCTCGACGCCGCGACCGAGCTGTTCTGGTCGAAGGGGTTCGACAGCACTTCGGTGGAGGACGTCTCGCGCGCCACGGGCATCGGGAACGGGAGCATCTACGCCGCCTACGGCAGCAAGCGCGGCCTCTTTCTCGCGGCGTTCGAACGCTATTGCGAGGGCCGCGCGCGCCTGGTTCGCGAGGCCATCGGCGCGACGGGCGGTTCGGCGCGGTCCGCGGTGCGCGCGCTCTATCAGGCGATCATCGAAGACTGTGCCGCGCATCCGGATCGGCGCGGCTGCCTGATGATCAACAGCATCGCCCATCTCGGCACCAGGATCCCCGAAGTCGCCGCCATCGGGGCCAGGACCACCACGGCGATGGAGCAGGGCGTCGCCGACCGGCTGCGGCCCGCGATGCGCGGGGCCGGAGACGACGACGAAGCCGCGCTGTCCGCCCTCAGCGCCAGTGTCGTGGTGGTCGCCCAGGGGTTGATCCAATTGAGCCGCTTGGGAACTCCCGCGCAGCGGTTGCACGAGATCGCCGACGTGTCGAGTGCGGCTTTGCCGCGGGCATGGGCCGATCAGCTCGTCCACTGACCCGGGTCATGGGGTGTACCGACTGCCTGACGATCCGCTTCGCTCCGCTCCGACGGACGAGACCGGCTGCCGGGCATCGCATTCGGTGACGCGCGGCCGTAGTTCAGGGAAGCGTGGTGGCGGTGCGGCCATCCGTGACGCGCAGGAGGTCCAGCTTTCCCGCGTCGCTGCTCGCGCCCGCCGCCGTGTAGGTGACCATGCGCAGATCCGCGCCGGGAACGATGAGCACGTCGCAGTCGAGGGTGATCTCACCGACCTCGGGATGCCGGATCGTCTTCCGGTCGCTGCTGTGCTGGGACGCTGTCGCCGTCGCCCAGAGCTGGGCGAAGGCGGCGGAGGTGGTGCGAAGCTCCCGGACGAGGCGACCGAGCCGGTCGTCGGCGGGATAGCGCGCCGCCGCGTCCTTCAGATCGGCGACGATGGACGCCGCGAAGGCGTCTTCCGATCGGTCGGACCGGAAGGGACGTACCGCGGCGCGAGCCGGGCCGGTGCCGAATACGGCACGCGCGAGGTTCCGCTCGGCGGCCGGGACCAGCCCGGGATCACCGTGCAGGGCACTCCACATGCCGTTCCACCACACCAGCGTCCAGTCGGCGGTGAACACCCCGATCGGGACGTCCCCGAGCCGCGCGGCGAGCCGTTGGACGCCAGGGGGCACATGCGTGCCGATCGTCCCGTCCCGAGGCGGCAGGAGCCCCGCGCCGCGATACAGCTCGTCGCGCTCGGCGCGGGACAGCTGAAGGGCGCGGGCGAGGGCGCCGACCACCTGAGCCGAAGGGTGGCGCGCGCGTCCTTGCTCCAGGCGCAGGATGTAGTCGACCGAGAGCCCGGCCAGTTGCGCGAGCTCCTCCCGCCGCAGGCCGGGGGCACGACGGCCCGCGGCCACGACGAAGCCCGCGTCGGCAGGCGACAGGCGATCGCGCCAGCCGCGCAGGAGCTTGCCGAAATCGGAGCCGGAGGTAGCCACCCGTTCATTCTCGCCGCCGCGGGCCGGACCAGCCTGGGTACTGCCGGTCCTAGTGACCGGTGCGGCACTGGTTGCCTCGGGACCGCGCGACGAAAGTCGGAACTGCCCGACCGGGCATGCCACATACCAGTGCAGGAGGACGCCATGCCGTCGACCATTGTGATGACTGGGGCGAGCCGCGGGATCGGCCGGGTGGCCGCGGAGCACATCGTGCGCGAGGCGGGGGAGACGCACCTCGTGGTCGCCGCTCGCGGGGGCGCCGGCGCACGGCTGGCCACGGAACTGGGCGGGGAGGGGCGCCGGGTCTCGCACGTCGCGGTGGACCTGGGCGCACTGGACAGCGTGCGGTCGGCCGTGGACGAGATCCGCACCCGGCTCGACAGTGGCGACCTGCCCCCGCTGCACGGTTTCGTCGGCAACGCGGGAACGCAGTACACGAACGCGCTCACCGTGGGGCCGGACGGGTTCGAGTCCACCTTCGCGGTCAACGTGCTCGCCAACCATCTGTTCGTCCGCCTGCTCGAGGATCGTTTCCGCGCCCCGGCCCGGATCGTGATCACCGTGAGCGACACCCATTTCGGCGACTTCCGGCACAACTTGGGGATGGTGCCGGGGCCCGTCTGGCAGTCCCCGGACGTGCTCGCCCGCCCGGGCGCGTTCCCGAAGCCGCGCACCACCGCCGCCGGACGCACCGCTTACTCGACGAGCAAGCTCGCCGCCGTCTACCTCGTGCACGAGTACGCCCGGCGCCTGCCCGCCGGGATCGATGTCATCGGCTTCAACCCCGGGTTCGTCCCCGGCACCGACCTGGCCCGCGACGCGGGGCCGGTCGCCCGGTTCGCGATGCGCCGCGTCCTGCCGGTGCTGGCGGGTACGCCGTTCGCGACCAGCCGCGCCGCCGCCGGGCGGTATCTCGCGGACGTCGTCCTCGGTGTCACCGCCGCCCCCAC
This sequence comes from Nocardia barduliensis, assembly GCF_013315795.1. GTDB lineage: Bacteria > Actinomycetota > Actinomycetes > Mycobacteriales > Mycobacteriaceae > Nocardia > Nocardia barduliensis. The sequence goes on along the minus strand of NZ_JABLTE010000039.1, from coordinate 8,180 downwards.
CGGCTGCTATGTCGATCGTGGTCGTGTCGCCCGGTCCTCGGAAGAGTCCTACGACCAGCGGCGCGAAGCCGAGCTCTGGGCCGCCGCGGAACGCTTCATCGCGACTTGCGCCTGAGCGACCTGCGCCTGAGCGACCGCACCTGAGCACTGTGGGCGACGGCGCGACGCCGACCGGGTGGACGCGTGGATATCCGACCCCACGAGCCGCGTAGCGGTGTCAGAGGTAGGGGAAGCAATCGATGTCGCGGTGGGTGAAGCACGGCTGCTCGACCGGTCGCAACCAGCGGGCCGGGACCCGCATCGGTTCGACCTCGGGCAGGCGTACGGGCCGGTCCTCGCCGTCGAACAAGGTCCCGCGCACCCGGAACACCCCCACGGGCAGACCCAGCTCGCCGGCCTGCTCCGCGGTCAGCACCACCGCGATGCGAGAGTTCGCGGTGATCCGCAAGCCCTCGACGATTGTCGGATCACTGGTGTCGTCGACCTCGGTGACGGTGAGCCGGAACCGGCCCCCGCGCAGCCACGACCACGCCCAGGTGAGCGAGCCCGGCTGGTCGCGGTCCGGGTACCGAGTGCGCGGCAGACGCTGCGGGACCAGCACCATATAGGTGCACCCGACTTCGATATCGCGGGTCCGCATCTTTTCAGGGTGACTGCCGCACCGGCTCCCTGCAAGCAAACCGGCAAATCAAGCGCCCTGGTCGCTCGGTTGCCGAGTACGGGGGCGGGGCACAGCGGTAGGCGGCACACGGGCGTGTCCCTACGCGGTGTTCCAGGAGGCTGTGGCCTTGCCCCGGCGGCACGAGCAGTCGTTCTTCGAGCGGCCGCGGTGGTCGGTGCGACGTGGCCGGGTCGGTGGGCCGGATGTCGTGCGGCTCCTCGGCCGGTGCCGACGCGGGCCAGCCGCTACCCCTCCGCGCGGCCGCTGGACCGCGCTCGCCGTCGAATGCTGTTCAGGCCGCGGTACGGGGGCCCGCACGCTCCGCAGCTGCTGCTCGGCCCCGGCTTGTGCGGTCGAGCGGATGGCCGAGATCCTCGGCGTATGACGCGGGAGCCGAGCTACTTGCCGGTGATCCGTCCCACGGCGGCATGCACCAGTGGCGCTCGGGTGAACGCCGCTTCCAGGCGGTTCAGTACGGGGGCGAGGGGGCGTGGGTCGATGTCCTGAAGCGCCTCGGTGAGCAAGCTGATGGGTTCGGCGCAGGAGTCGTAGCGGGCACTGGGCTCCTTCTCGAGCGACCGGTGCAGGATCGCGTCCACCTCCGGCGGTATCCAGCGCCTGCGTCCGGAGATCTCGGGCGGCGGATCGTGCAACTGGGCCTGCGCGGTGGCCATGAGGGTGCCCCGGGCGAACGGCGTGTGACCGGTGAGCAGTTCGACAGCCGAGCAGGCCAGCGCGTATTGGTCGGTCGCGGGGGACACCGTGCCCGCCCGGAGCAGCTCCGGCGCGGCGTAGGGCACCGACACCACCACGAAACCGTCGGTCGCCAAAGGACGTTCGGGCCGGTGCAGCCATCGGGCCGAATCGAAGTCCGAGATCTTCACCGTGGCGGGCTCGTCCGTGCCGACGAGCACGTTCGCCGGTTTCACGTCGAGATGGACAACGCCGTTGGCGTGCGCGAAATCCAATCCCGCTGCGACATGGGTCAAGACGTGCAGCACCAGTCGCAGCGTCGGAGGCTTGTGCGCCGAACGCACCAGAGTCGAGCCGGTCGCACCCGCCACGTACTCGTGGGCCGACCACAGCCTGCCGTCGCTTTCCCCATGCGTGTACATCCGCACGATGTCGGGATGCCGCAGCGCCGACAGGATCTCGAACTCGTGCACGAATCTCGCCCTGGCCTCGGGTGACCGGCTGTCCTCGGGCCCCAGGATCTTCAGTGACACCGGCCGCGACGTCTCCGGCTCCTCCGCCAGGTACACCTCGCTGCTGCCGCCGTGACCCAGCGGAGCCCGCACGACGAATCCCGCAAACTGGTCACCTGGTTCGAGCGGCACCGCCTCACCATAGTTCGCCGCAGCCGGCCGCATGCCGGAGTTCGCCCGCGTGTGCCCGACGGCACTGGCGAACCCGGGTCACCCGCGTCGATCCGGCCGCGCGGGCGCTGTCGTTCCGCGTCGCGGCCGCCCGGCCGGGCGGCAACTTGTAGGGTTGGCTCGGCAAGTCATGAACACTGGTTCGGGGGAGCATCGATGCCTTCAAAACCCACCACGCGTTGGCAGGTGAGCGGTTACCGCTTTCTGGTCCGGCGGATGGAGCATGCCCTGGTGCGCCGGGACGTGCGCATGCTGCACGACCCGATGCGCTCGCAGTCGCGCGCCTACGCGGCCGGCCTGATTCTGGGCTGTGTCGTGCTCGCGGGTTGTGGTGTGCTCGCGCTGATCCGCCCGCAGGACAAGATCGACGACAACAAGATCCTCATCGGCAAGGATTCCGGTCAGGTCTACGCGTCGATCAATGGTGTGGTGCATCCGGCGCTCAACCTCGCCTCGGCCCGGCTGGCGATCGGTGACGCGGCCAAGGCGGTCATCGTCAAAGAGTCGGAGTTGTCGAAGCGGCCGCGCGGCACGCTCATCGGCATCCCGGGCGCGCCGTCCGCGCTGGGATTCGACACCAGCGGCAAGGGCCGCGCCTGGACGGTGTGCGACCAGCTGAAGACCGATGGCTCCAACGCCTTGAGCAGTACGGTCGTCGCGGGTGATCCCCGCCTCGGCGACAAGGTGGGCGTGTTGCCGCAGGACCGCGCCCTGCTGGTGCAGGGCAAGCAGTCGGCGTATCTGATCTACGCCAACCGCCGCGCCCGCGTCGACATGAACGATCGTGCGATCACCGACGCGCTGAAGATCCGCGGGATGACCCCGCGCCCGATCAGCCAGGGTCTGCTCAACGCGATTCCCGAAGTGCCGCCCATCGAGCGCCCCAAGATCGACGATCCGGGCGGGTTCCCGCTGAAGCCCGTCGACAACCGCCGCAACGGCGACGTGGTCCGCGTCAGCAGCGCGAACCAGTACTACGTGGTGTTGCGTACCGGGCTGCAACCGATTTCGCCGTTGACCGCCGACATCATTCGCAATTCCAACCCCACCGCGGGGAACTACGAGATCACCGACTACACCCGTTCCAACGCCGACACCACCACCACGCTGCCCGTCCAGGACCACCCGGACACCGCCCCGGCCATCGTGGACATGAAGGATCAGCCGGTGCAGTGCATTTCGTGGAAACCGCTGCCGGTCGCCTCGGACAAGTCCGACGGCACGCGCCATGCCGAGCTCTCGCTGATCACCGGGCGCGCGCTGCCGATCCCGGACAACGCTCGGCCGGTGCAACTGGCCCAGGCCGACGGCACGGGTGGCAACGTCGCCCAGTTCTACACCACGCCGGGATCGGGAATGCTGGTGCAGACCACCGGTATCGAACCCGACAGCCAGCGCAAGGACAGCCTGTTCTACATCGCGGACACGGGTGTCCGATACGGCATCAAGGACGCCGACGCGCAGAAGGCGCTCGGCATGGATGCCGAACACGCGACGCCCGAACCGGCGCCGTGGCCGATCGTCGGACTGCTGCCCGGCGGCCCAGCTCTCGGCCGTCAGGAGGCGATGGTGGCCCACGACGGTGTGGCTCCCGACGCCAACCCGGCGCGACAACTGGTGCAGTCCAAATAGCCGCCGCGCGGACTCCGTTCGCCGGAGGTGACCAGGCTCACGATTAAGGGTCGGTGGCCTGTGAGAAGTGGTCCTGACCAGTGGTTCGCTACCACGTCGCGTGGTCGGCCCGCGGAAAAATGGAGTGATTCGTGTCGGTGCCGACCGGAATACTGACCCGCGCCCGATGAGTTCGAGCAGTTGACGGCGTCTCAACCACTGTGGCGCCGGGACGCGAATCGATGACTGGGCACGGGCCACATGTTCCTGTCGACGACCCACACTCCGGAGGTAACCGATGTCCGCCGAATTATCCGCTCCCGCCTCGGGAGGGCGGACACCGACCGTTATCCGGGTGCTGGTCCTCGCGACCTTCGTGGTGATCTTGAACGAGACCATCATGATCAACGCGATCCCCCGGCTGATGGAGGATCTGTCCATCACCGACCGTGCGGCGCAGTGGGTGTCGACGGCGTTCATGCTGACGATGGCGGCGGTCATCCCGGCCACCGGCTGGTTCCTGCAGCGGGTCTCGACCCGGACGGCGTACACGGCGGCGATGGGTGTCTTCCTGGCCGGCACCGCGCTGTCGGCGGTCGCGCCCTCGTTCGCGGTGCTGCTGATCGGACGGATCATCCAGGCCGGCGGCACGGCGGTGATGATGCCGCTGCTGATGACCACGCTGATGACGGTGGTGCCGGAGCGCGACCGCGGCAGGGTGATGGGCAATGTCACCCTGGCCATCTCGGTGGCGCCCGCGATGGGTCCGGTGATCTCCGGCGCGGTGCTGCAGATCGCCTCGTGGCGCTGGCTTTTCGTGCTGGTGCTGCCGATCGCGGGCGTGATCACCTGGCTCGGCCTTCGCCAGCTGGAGAACGTCGGTGAACCGCAGGCCGGACAGATCGACGTGGTCAGTGTGGCGCTGGCGGCGCTGGGATTCGGCGGACTGGTCTTCGGGCTCAGCCGGTTCGAGAGCGGCCACCTCGCGGGCCCGGCGCTGATCGTGGCGGTGGGCGCGGCGCTGATCGCCGCGTTCGCGGTGCGTCAGCTGCGCCTGCAGCGCACCGGCACTCCGCTGCTGGATCTGCGGGTCCTGCTGGCGGGCACCTACACCAAGGCACTGGTCCTGATGTCGGTGGCGTTCATGGCGATGCTCGGGTCGATGATCCTGCTGCCGCTGTACCTGCAGAACCTGCGCGGCCTGAGTCCCTTGGCCACCGGCTTGCTGGTGATGCCGGGCGGTCTGGCGATGGGCCTGCTCGGTCCGACCGTGGGGCGTCTGTTCGACCGGTTCGGTGGTCGCTGGCTGGTGATTCCGGGCTCGGTCGGGATCGCGGCGTCGCTGGCCGGATTCAGCCAGATCTCGATGACCATGCCGTACTGGCAGCTGCTGGGGCTGCACATCCTGTTGATGGTGGCGCTGGCCGCGGCCTTCACCCCGGTCTTCACCCTCGGCCTCGGCGCGCTGCCGCACCAGCTGTACTCGCACGGCAGCTCCATGCTGGGCACCCTGCAGCAGGTGGCGGCCGCGTTCGGCACCGCTCTGGTGGTGACGGTGATGTCGGCGCGCGCAACTACGCGCTCCGCCGAGGGCGCCGATATCGTGTCCGCCACCCTCGACGGCATGCGCCTGGCGTTCCTCGTCTCGGCGGCTCTGGCGCTGATCGTGATCGTCATGGCGGTGCTGCTGCCGAGCCGGTCCGCCGCCCCGGAAGCGCCGGAAGCAGCCGACGAGCCCGAGACCACCGCCCCTGAACTGGTGAAGGGCTGAACGAAGTTCGGCGTCAAGGATGCTTCGCGTACCGGACCGATTCCGGGTTCGTGCGAAGTATCCGGGCGACGGCGCGGCTCAGGCCGCGCCGTCGCTTGCAGTGAGGCCGTCGCTTGCAGTGAGGCCGTCGCTTGCAGTGAGGCCGTCGCTTGCAGTGAGACTGCGACTTGGGCGAGGCGTGCGGCCCGGCTCGGCGGCGCGCCGTCAGCCTTTCGGCGGCGTCGGCGGGTAGTGCGAGCGCCTGCCGGTGATCAGGTCGCGGATCTTGTCCACCACCGCGGCCACCATGCCCACCGTTTTCAAGGCGGCGGGGCTCGGCGGGGTGCCCGGATGCGGCCGGGTGGGGGCCATGGCTTTGGCCGCGGCCATCTTCTGGCCCAATTCGTTCGACTTCTCGGGTGGTATCGCGTCCGCGAAGCGCGGCCACACCTGGGACTGCTCGAACTCGATGTGCGCGCGAGCCGCCGGAATGAACTGGGTCAGCGCCTGCTCGAACACCTCGCTGCCCGGCTCGCAGTCCTTCAACCGCTGCAACAATCGCTTCGCTTCGCCCTCCTGGGTGATCGCCTGCTCGGCGAGATCGTTGCCATTCGGCACGGTCCGCCGGACTTCGGGCCAGAAGAACTGCTCCTCGATCGCCTCGTGCTGCGATTCCGCGATCACGAGCGTGGTCACCATGTTCCCGCGGGCGCGCACCTCCGCTTCGCCGCTGCCTCGTCCGCGCTCGAGGGACTCGAGCATCCCGAGCACGCTCTCGTGATCAGTGCGTAAGAAAGTCAATGCGTCCATAGCGCTCCTCCTTCTGAGAGTCCCCGAGCCGAAGCTGTGCTCCTTTCGCGAAACGTCGATTCGAGCAACGCACTACCACCAACACGGCATCACAAACCACAGATCCCGACTTCCTGCGGCCGCCCCGGCACATGCCACCGGTCGGATGTGACGGCGTGGGCCGCCGATCACGGCCGCTCGTCGCGCTCGGCGGTACCGGTGCTCAGCAAGGTGAAGCCGGTGCCGCTCAGCAGGCGCTCGTCGAGCAGGTTCCGGGTGTCCACGATCACGGCCCGCTCGACGTCGGCCGCGATCCTCGCCCAGTCGAGCGAACGGAACTCGGGCCATTCGGTGAGGATCGCGATCGCGTCGGCCTCTTTCGCCACCAGATACGGGTCGTCCACCACTCGAACGCCGTCGAGGTCGGGGGCGCTCGATTCCGGAACGCACGGATCGTAGGCAGTGACCGTGGCGTCGTGCCGGGAGAGTTGCCGCGCCACCGCGACGGCGGGGGACTCCCGCAGGTCCCCCGTCCCGGCCTTGAACGCGAGACCGAGCACGCCGACCCGCGTTCCCGACAGGGAGCCGTCGACCGCGCCGGTGGCCGCGCGGCGGATCTTGCGCATCACCATCGCGTGCTGCTGGTCGTTGGCTCGCAAGGCGGCACGGACCACGGCGAAGTCGACCCCCGCGGCCTCCGCGGCACGCAAGAGCGCGCGCGTGTCCTTTGGCAGACACGAGCCGCCCCAGCCAGGGCCCGGCGCGAGGAAGTCCGGACCGATCCGATCGTCCATTCCCATCGCGCCGGTGACCTTCGTGATATCGGCGCCGACCCGTTCGCACAGTTGCGCCAGGGTGTTCACGAACGAGAGCTTCACCGCGAGGAAGGCGTTGCTGGCGTACTTGGCGAGTTCCGCGCTGGCCGAGTCCGACCGCAGCACCGGCGCGCCCGTTCCGGCGTAGAGCGCCGCCACCCGGTCGGCCGACTCCCGATCCTGCTCGGCCGCGCCGACGAGGACGCGACCGGGCCGCAGGAAGTCGTCCACCGCGTGGCCCTCCCGGAGGAATTCCGGATTGCTGACGACCGCGCGGGCCAGACCGGACAGCTCGGGGATGCGCGCCGTGGTCCCCACCGGAACGGTGGACTTGGTGACGAGCACGCAGTCCGGCGGCAGGACGGTGGACAGGGTCCGCAGCGCGTCCTCGAATACGCCCAGGTCGGCCGTCCCGCCGGTGCCCATCGGTGTGGGAAGGCAGAGCAGGACCACTTCGCATTCGTGCAGGGCCCTCGGGTCCGAAGTGAAGACGAGCCGGTTCTGCGCGAGTCCCTCCCGGACCAGTTCCGGCAAGCCGGGTTCGACGATCGGGACCGTACCCGCGCGCAGAGCCTCGACCTTCGACTCGTCGTTGTCGACACAGACCACGTGGTGTCCCAGATGAGCGAAGCACGCGGCGCTGGTGAGCCCCACATAACCGGCGCCCACCACACCGACGCGACTACCCATGGCGCACCTGCTGCCCGAGCAACCCGGCCGCGGCGGTGAGCACATGCTCGGGTCGCACCATGAGCAGGCCGGGATCCGGATACCCGGCATGTGGATCGCCGACGGCCCCGGCCCACAGCGCTACATGGTGTTTCGCATCGGCGGGCGGCCCCCATCGGTGCGGCGGCGTGGGGCCGAACAGCAGGACCGACGGCGTGCCGAAGGCGGTGGCGAGATGCCCCACGCCGGTGTCGCCGCACACGACCAATGCCGCGGCGGCCACCAGCGCGGCGAGTTCCGTCAAGCCGGTGCGTCCCGCGTACACCGCGGACGGCGGCAAACCCGCCTTCTCGGCGACCGCCCGCGCCAACGCTATCTCGCCGCCCGTACCGGTGATCACCACGCGGTGGCCGTCGGCGTCGAATTCCCGTGCCACGCGGGCGAAACGTTCGGACGGCCAGCGGCGTGCGGGATAAGCCGCGCCGGGATGGATCACCACCACGTTCGAC
>NZ_JABLTE010000038.1 GCF_013315795.1 Nocardia barduliensis | reverse complement strand
CGTGAACTCGGGGAGCAGCGGTTTCACGATGTCCCACAACGCATCCGGGACCAGCCGTTGAGCAAGCCTGTCGACCACGGGTCACATCATGCCGGACAACGAATTACACCCACGTAAGACGTCCTCTTAGGCTGCTGGCATGGCGACCGGTTCCCGGCGGGCACGCCTCGCCGACGTGCACGAGGTGGCCGCGGGCATGCCCCATGTGACGCGCGTCGACGGACCGCGCGGTAACCCGATCTACCAGGTCGGGGGGAAGTCGTTCGTGTTCTTCCGCACTCCCCGTCCGGATGCCGTCGACCCGCGCACCGGCGAGCGCTACACCGACGTGATCGTGATCTGGGTGCCCTCGGAGTCGGACAAACAGGCGCTGGTGCAAGACCCGGACTCGCCGTTCTTCACGACGAAGCACTTCGACGGGCATCCGTCGGTCCTGGTGCGCGCGAGCAGGATCGGCGAGCTGAGCCGTCGAGAGCTCACCGAGGTCGTCCAGGACGCCTGGCTGGCCAGGGCCTCGCGCAAGCGCGCGGCGGACTGGCTGGCCGCCCATCCGCCGCGCTGAGCGGTCACTTCCGGATGAAAATGCCTGCGACGTCGGCGTTCTTGATCGGGGTGTCGGTATTGGCCTGCGCGCCGCACAGCAGGTCGACCGACACCATCGTCGCGTCCACGACGGTGCCCGCGGGCTCGCGGTCGTCCTGGCTCTGCTGTTTGACGAACTTGGTGATCGTCGTGCGCTTGGTGTCCTGGTCCTGCTTGACGTACTCGCTGCACGGGGTGTCGCCACCGCGGTTGAGGGCGCGCTCGATATCGGTGCAGCCCGCGAGCGCCATGGCGACCATCGCGATCCCGAGGCCGGTTCGGCCGGTCCGTGACAGCGTGGCGTGCATGGTCTCCTCCTGAGGTTCGGGCACGGCGTTGCCCGCCGCGATCGGCTCCAGACTAGAGCCCGCACGCGCGAGCGTGCGCCGACCGGCCGCGCGGTTAGGTGCGCAACACGCACAGCGGGACGTTCATCTCCGCGGGCGTGAGCGAACCGTGGTGACCGACCAGCCAGGACTGCAGCGGTTCGGCGCCGGTGCGGATGACGCCACGCCTGCCCCGGGCGACCACGACCAGATCGCCGATGCGCTGGGCGACCGCGGGATCGACCGTGGGGCCGAACCAGCCGCGGGCGACGGTCTCCTCCTTGTCGAGCACCTCGAAGTCCGGCCCGAGCGTGGCCTGCCAGGCCGCCGCGACGTCGGACGTGGCGCCCGCCTCCGTGTAGACGTGCCGGGCGCGGGCCTCACCGCCGAGCGCCCGCACGCCTTCTCGCAGAACGGGAGTGGTGTCGAAATCGATGCGGTCCTCCAGTTGCACCATGCCGTGATCGGCGGTGACCAGCAGCGCCGCGCCGGGTGGCAACTCCTCGGCGAGGGCGGCGGCGAGCCGGTCGGCATTGGCCAGCTCCAACGCCCAGGACCGGGACTCGGGCCCGCGCACATGTCCGGTCATGTCGAGGTCACCGTGGTAGGTGTAGACCAGTGAGCGCGGCCCGGCGCGCAGCGCTTCGCCGACGCCTGCGACGAGGTCGCCGAAGGACAGCTGGGGGCGGAACTCGCAGCCGCGCAGCACCGCTTTGGTCAGTCCGGACCCCGCCTGATCGCGTGGTGACACCTGGGCGACGGCGATGCCGTCGGCGGCGGCGCGCTCGAAAACGGTTGTGCGCGGCTGGAACTGCTCCGGAGGGAGTTCGCCGCGCAGATCGGACTTGGGTACCCCGTGCAGCCGCCACGACAGCGGGACGAACAGCCGGTCGTAGCCGGGGACGTGGAACAGGTAACCGACCACTCCGTGCTCGCCGGGCGGAACGCCCACCCCGAGCGAGGTGAGGCTGGTGGCCGTCGTCGTCGGGAAGCCCGCCGTGAGCGAGAGCGGCGCCAGGCCGGACAGGAACGGCGCGACAGTGGGATTCGCGACGAGGTCCTCGTAGCCGAGCCCGTCCACCAGCAGGACGCAGGCCCGCTCGACGGCGAGCCCGAGCCCGAGGCGGTCCTGCTCGCCGGGCACGCCGAGACCGGCGAGGACAGAGGGGAACAGATCGGCCAGAGAGCCGGTACCGTAACGCGGCGCGACGAACACGAAGGTCAGAATGTCAATGTGGGCGGGGGCATGGCAAGGGCGTTCAGGCTTGACCGGTCTCGAAACGGCTCACTTTGCCGTCGCGCAGGACGAACCGCCAGGTGGTGCGCATCGAGCCCCAGCGCGAATTGGTGTAGTCGGCAACCAGTTCGATGCCGTCGTCACCGACGGACTCGACCCGCATGCGGGCGTTGCTGTCGAAGATCTCCGCCGCGGTCCACTGGGCGAGGTTGCGCTCGACGCCGTCGTCGGACATCGTGGCATCGTCGGTGAGGACCGCGTAGAACCGATCCTGGTCGTTGGCGTTGAGCGCGTCGACGAACTCCTGCACCGTCGGATCCAGCTGCGCGGTCATCCGTGTCGTCCTCTCGGATCGTGTGAGAAGCATCGGATAGCGAACGTCTGGCGTCTACTCTAGGTCAGCGGCGGCGAGCTGGGCTCGATCAATGTCGCGAACGTCCGCATGACGTCCTCCACCAGCGCCGGGGCGGTGGTGCCGAACTGTACCGCGCGTTTCTCCAGCTGTCCGTCCAGCCACAGCGAGGCCAGCCCGTGGCCGAGTCCCCAGAACATGACCGCCAGGGTGTCGGCTTTGTCGGCGGGCAGCGCTCCGGCGCGGACGCATTCCGCGATCGCGTCGGCGAGAACCCCGAAGGCCGCGTCGCCCGCGGCCATGGTGTCCGGGTGCTTGTCGGGCTGGGAGAGCTCGGGCCGGAACATCAAGCGGAAGTAGGCCGGATGCTCCCGGGAGAACCGCACATAGGCGTTCGCCATTGCGGTCAAGGCGGCCATCGGTGTTCCCGCCTCCGCGCGCGCCGTCGCAAGCCGCGCGCCGAGCAACTGGAAACCCTGGGTGGACAGTGTCGCGAGCAGGGCGGAACGGTCGGGGAAATGGTGGTACGGCGCCGCGGTGCTCACGCCCGCTTCCCGGGCCACCCGGCGCAGGCTGACCGCCGCGAGTCCTTCGGTCTCGATCAAACGCAGGCAGGCGGCCAGCAGCGCGTCGCGCAGGGCGCCGTGGTGGTAACTGGTCCGCGTCACCGTCCGAGCGTATGCGACGTCTCCTGGACAACCTAACTATGCGGTGCTTAGATTATCTGAGCGGCGCTCAGATGGGCGACGCGCCAACCACTCCGACAGACGGGTGAAGAAATGAGCACACGGGTACTGGTCACCGGCGCAACGGGATTCGTCGCCGGTCACGTCATCGCCGAGTTGCTGGAGCACGGCTACACCGTGCGCGCGACCGTCCGCGACCTCGCCGCCACCGGCAAACGAGCCCACCTGGTCGAGCTCGCGCGCCGGACCGGGGGCGAGCTCGAGTTCGCGCAAGCCGACCTGACCGGCGACGACGGCTGGGCGTCCGCCGTTGCGGGCTGCACCGACGTGCTGCACGTTGCGTCTCCGTTTCCCGCCACCCCGCCGGACGACGAGAACGAACTCATCGACACCGCGGTGGAAGGAACCTTGCGCGTGCTGCGCGCCTGTGCCGCCGCGGCCACGGTGCGGCGGGTGGTGCTGACCTCCTCGGTCGCGGCGATCGCGGACGGTCACGCCGCGGACGCTTTGCGCACCGAGGCCGACTGGACCGTGGTCGAGCGCAGCCCGGCCTATCAGAAGAGCAAGACGCTGGCCGAGCGGGCGGCCTGGGATTTCGTCGCGAAGCTTCCGGCCGGCGCGGGATTCGAACTCGTCGCCGTCAATCCCGGCATGGTGCTCGGACCGCTGCTGTCCGCGGCGACGAGCACCTCACACGAGCCCGTGCGCAGGTTGCTCGCCGGGGACGTACCCGGGACGCCCCGGGTCGGCTGGGCGCCGGTGGACGTGCGCGATCTCGCCGTGGCGCACCGGCTGGCCCTGGAGACCCCGGAGGCGGCGGGCAACCGCTACATCTGCGCGGGCGAGCATCTGTGGATGGGCGAGATGGCGCGCGTCCTCGCCGAGGAATACGGGCCGCGCGGGTTCCGGGTGCCGACCAGAGCCTTGCCGAACTGGGTCGTTCGCTCGGTCGCCATCTTCGACAAGGGCGTCCGGCTGACCCTGCCGATGCTGGGGCGCACCGAGTCGCTCAGCGCCGAGAAGGCCGGGCGCGAGCTGGGCTGGACCATGCGTCCGGTGCGGGAAACACTGCTCGACACCGCCGAAAGCCTGCTGCAGCACGGGATCGTGGCGTCGCCGCGGCGTGCGTCTTCGCCACAGGCCGCCGCGGCAAGCGCCGCGCGCGCCTGAGGGACGCCGTCATGCTGGTCGCGACTCTGATCCTCACCACGATCGCGATGGTGCGGCGCGGGTTCGCCCGTCGGTCCGCGAGCGGGGGCTCCGCCGGTCCTCGCGCCCACAGCCCCACCAGGCGGATGCTGCCGGTAGCCACCGCCCTCGTCACGCTGCTCGGCGTCGCGCTGGCGGCCGGCGCGCTCACCCAGTGCTGAACCGGCCCCGGCGCGTACGGGTCCGGCCCGGTTCGCTAGACAGGACACGTGACTGCGCAGCGCCCATTCCGGTTCGGTGTCAACATGGTGGTCCCCGAGTCCCGGTCGAATTGGATCGAAAAGTGCCGTCGGGCCGAGGAACTCGGCTTCGACGTGGTCGGCGTCGCCGACCATCTCGGCCTGCCCGCGCCGTTCCCCGCGATGGTCCTGGCCGCCGAGGCGACCGAGCGGGTGCGTCTGAACACCTTCGTGCTGAACACGGCGTTCTACAACCCCGTCCTGCTGGCTCGCGACGTAGCGGGCGCCGACCAGTTCACCGACGGGCGCGTCGAACTCGGGCTCGGCGCGGGCTACGTGCAGTCGGAATTCGAGGCCGCGGGCATTCCGTTCGAAAGCGGGAGCAAGCGCGTCGACCATCTGGAGCGAACGGTGGTCACGCTGCGCGGGCTGTTCGCCGATCCGGAGTATCAGCCGCAGCCCGCGCAGCCGATGGGGCCGCCGGTGCTGATCGGCGGATGGGGCGACCGACTGCTCGCGGTCGCCGCGCGGCACGCCGACATCATCGCCTTCACCGGCGCGGCGGCCGCGCGCAACGGTGGGCCGCTGCAGATGGCCGGGCTCGCCGAGACCGAGGAGCGGGTCGCCTACGTGCGGGAACTGCTGGGTCCGCGACTGGACAAGGTCGAGTTCAACATCCTGGTGCAGCGGGTGGTCCCGCCCGCCGAACGCGCGAGCGTCCTGGAGGTCTTCGGCCCGGCGCTGCCGCCGGACGTCGCCGACTCCCCGGAGGAGCACCCGATCCTGCTCATGGGCACCCCGGAGGAAATGGCCGACCGCCTGCGGGATCGGCGCGACCGCTTCGGCATCACCTACGTCACCGTGCTCGAGGACAGCATGGAGAAGTTCGCCCCGGTGATCGCCTTGCTGCGCTGACCGCCCGGCTGACGGCGACGGGTCGACGACCCCGAATCCGAACTGCCGAAGCCTTCTCGGCCGCCGGTGGCATATGTGATTTGCGTCACATTTACCGGAGCATTTTCGGGGGTTCGGGTGGCAAGGTGTGCGGTATGCCTTTCGCCGAAACCCTTGCCGCGCCCGATGTCATCCGGGTGCTCGGAGCCAGTGAGCACAACCTGCGCGACGTGTCGCTGGAGATTCCGAAGAACAAGATCACCGTCTTCACCGGCGTCTCCGGTTCGGGCAAGTCCTCGATCGTTTTCGACACCATCGCCGTGGAATCACAACGCCAGCTCTACGCCACCTTCCCGGCGTTCATCCTCAACTTCCTGCCCCGCTACGAACGCCCGCACGCCGAGGCCATCGAGAATCTCACCGCGCCGGTGATCATCGACCAGCAGCCGGTCGGCGGTGGCCCGCGCTCCACGGTCGGCACCATGACCGACATCTTCTCGATGGTGCGGGCCATGTTCGCCCGATTCGGTTCGCCCTCGGCCGGATTCGTCTACAACTATTCCTTCAATGTGCCCCAGGGCATGTGCCCGGACTGCGACGGGCTCGGCGTCACCGTGCGCGCGGACCCCGATCGACTGCTCGACCGAACCAAGTCGCTCAACGAGGGCGCGATCCTGCTGCCGGGTTACGGGGTCGGCAGCGGGGATTGGCAACTGTACGGCCGCTCCGGCCGCTTCGACCCGGACAAGAAGCTGAGCGACTACACCGACGAAGAATTCCACGATCTGCTCTACGGCACCGGCGGCAAAGTCGAGCTGACCTTCAGCAAAGGTACCTGGAAGGCGAATTACGAAGGCATCGCCACCAAATTCACCCGCACCCGGCTGCAGCGCGACACCTCAACGCTGAGCGAGAAGACGCGGGAGCAGATGCGGCAGTTCCTCACCGAAGGGGTCTGCGGCACCTGCGCGGGCGCCCGGCTGAACCAGGCGGCGCTGGCCACGAAGATCAACGGACGCAATATCGCGGACTGGGCGCGGCTGCAGATCACCGATCTGATCGAGGTGCTCGACGAGATCACCGATCCGGCCGCGGTCGGCCTGGCCTGCGCCATCCGCACCGGGCTGCGGCGGGTGGCCGACATCGGGCTGGGTTATCTGAGTCTGGACCGGCCGACCTCCACCCTCTCCGGTGGCGAGGGGCAGCGGCTGAAGATGATCAAGCATCTGTCCAGCACGCTGATCGGGCTGACCTACATCTTCGACGAGCCCAGCGTCGGGTTGCACCCGCGCGACGTCGGCCGCTTGAACGATCTGCTGAAGGCGTTGCGGGACAAAGGAGACACGGTGATCGTGGTGGAGCACGATCCGGATGTCATCCAGATCGCCGACCACGTGGTCGACGTCGGCCCGCGCGCGGGCGTGCACGGCGGCCAGGTGGTGTTCCAGGGCAGCTTCGCCGACCTCCGGGCGGCGGACACCCCGACCGGGGCCGGTCTGCGCAGACCTTTCCGGGTGAAGGACTCCTTCCGCACCGGCACCGGCGAGCTGCTCATCGAGAACGCGACGGTGCACAATCTGAAGAAGGTGACCGTCGGGATCCCGACCGGCATCCTGACCTGCGTCACCGGTGTCGCAGGCTCGGGCAAGAGCAGCCTGATCCGCGACGTCTTCGTACCGGGGCATCCGGAGGCGATCTTCGTGGACCAGTCGCCCATCGCGGCGTCGTCCCGCTCCACCCCGGCGACCTACCTCGGGCTGATGGATCCGATCCGCAAACTGTTCGCCAAGGCCACGGGGCAGTCCGCCGGGCTGTTCAGCTTCAATTCCGCCGGTGCGTGCGCGCAGTGCGAGGGTCGCGGCGTGATCATCACCGAGATCGCCTACATGGATCCGGTGACCACCCATTGCGACGCCTGCGACGGTCGGCGCTTCTCCGATGACGTGCTGGCCCTGCGGCTGCGCGGCAGATCCATCGCCGACGTGCTGGAGATGTCGGCCGAGGAGGCGCTCGGGTTCTTCGCCGAGAAGGCGCTGCACACCAAACTGCGCACCATGAACGAGGTCGGCCTGGACTACCTCAGCCTGGGGCAGGCGATGAGCACGCTGTCCGGCGGCGAGCGGCAGCGGATCAAGCTGGCCACCCAGCTGCAGAACACCGGCAGCGTCTACGTGCTCGACGAACCGACCACGGGCCTGCACATGTCGGACGTGGACACGCTGCTGGCACTGATGGACAGCCTGGTCGATCGCGGCAACACCGTGGTGGTGATCGAGCACAACCTCGATGTGGTCGCCCACGCGGACTGGGTGATCGACCTCGGACCGGACGGCGGCAAGGACGGCGGCGAGATCGTGTTCACCGGGACGCCCGCCGAGCTGCTCGCGCACCCGACCTCGCTCACCGGCGAATACCTGCGCCGGTACAAGGCGGGTAGCTAGCCGGAGGGCTCCGCCGCCGGGAACCGCTGGGTACCGGTCACCCGCAACAGTTCCAGCGCCGAGGCTTCCCGGGTGCCGGGCGCCGCCGAGTAGACCACGACGGCTTGGTCGGTGTCCGGCACCAGCAAGGTGTCGCAGTCCAGGCGCAGGGATCCGAGATCAGGGTGGTCGATCGTCTTGGTCGCGCTGCGCCACTGCCCGGACCGGCGTGCGGCCCACAACTGCTCGAATCGCGGGCTGCGCGAACGGAGTTCGGAGACCAGCCGCAGGAGGCCGGGATCGTCCGGGTAGCGTGCGCGGGCGCTGCGCAGGCAGGCGGCCGAGAAGGACGCGGCGTGGTCGGCCTCGGCGGGCGTCATCGCCACCCGTCCCCGCTCGGTGCCGAGGAAACGCTGCCAGATGATGTTGCGCTGGGCGGGCGGCCATGCGGAGAAATCGCCGAGCAGCGCGGTCGCCATCGGATTCCACGCCAGCACATCGGCTTTCGCCGACAGCACCAGCGCGGGCAGATCCGCCATCCGGTCCAGTAGCCGCAAGACGCTCGGCCGCACCACCATATCGATGCGGCCCTGCTGCGGGAGCGCCGCGCCCGCGAACTGGAACAGCAGTGCGCGGTCTTCGTCGTTGAGTCGCAGTGCGCGGGCCAGCGCGGCCAGCACGGAGGTGGACGGACGGGGACCGCGCCCCTGCTCCAGCCGCACGACGTAGTCGACGCTGACACCGGCGAGCTGGGCTACCTCCTCGCGCCGCAGCCCCGGCACCTGTCGGCGCGGGCCCGCGGGCAGGCCGACATCGCCGGGCCGCACGCGGTCGCGGGCCTGCCTGAGCAACGCGGCCAGCTCGGTTCGATCCACCTCTCGATCATGCCGCAGGCGGTCATCGCCGGGGTGGGATCACCACTCCCTGGACCGCGCCGGTACGCCGGTGCCCGACCCGGCGCCGTGCAAGAAACGATGACGGACCAGGACCGGAACACGGATGCCGATCGGCAGGCGGGTGGCCGGAAACCATCTCACGGCATAGCGGCGGTCGGGGCCGGCAGCACGGTGTCGCGGCGGCGTGGGCGAGACCGGTGGCCGGTCGCGCTGCCCGCGTCACGACGGCGTCGGCCGCGGTGGCGCTCGACGGAGGCGGGTCGGATCGAGCGACGGGCGTTGGTCAGCGGGCGCCGCCGTTGACGTACAGCGTCTGGCCGCTGACGTAGCCGGCCTCGTCGCTGGCGAGGAAGGCGATCACCGCCGCGACCTCCTCGGGCTGTCCCACCCGGCCCAGCGGGGTGCGTTCCGCGGCGGCCTTCTGGTGTTCCTCGGCGCTCATGCCGACGCGGCCGGCGGTGGCGGCGGTCATGGCCGTGGCGATGTAGCCGGGCGCCACCGCGTTCACGGTGACGCCGTACGGGCCGAGTTCGAGGGCGAGCGTCGCCGTCAATCCCTGGATGCCCGCCTTGGCGGCCGCGTAATTGGCCTGGCCGCGATTGCCCAGTGCCGACCGGCTCGACAGCGACACGATCCGGCCGTAACGCTGGGCCACCATGAACGTCTGCGCCACCTGCGCACAGTGGAAGGCGCCGGTCAGATTCACCGCGAGCACCGCGTTCCAGTCCTGCTCGGACAGGCGGAAGAACAGGTCGTCACGCGTGATGCCCGCGTTGTTGACCAAGATCTGCGGGCTGCCCAGATCGGTGGCGACGCGGTCGAATACGGTCTGCACCGATTCGCGCTCGGTGACGTCGCAGACGTAACTGCGTGCCACGCCGCCCGCCGCGGCGATCTGCGCCGCGGTCTCCTCGGCGGCGTTGCGATCCAGTACGGCGACGGCGGCGCCCTCGGCGGCCAGGCGCAGCGCGGTGGCCGCGCCGATGCCCTGCGCCGCGCCGGTGACGACGGCGACCCGGTCGGTGAAGCGATGCATGGGATGTCCTCCGGTCAGAACGCGGCGACGCCGGTGAGGGCGCGGCCGATGAGCAGTTTCTGGATTTGGCTCGTCCCCTCGTAGAGGGTCATCACCTTGGCGTCGCGGAGGTATTTGCCCACCGGGAACTCATCGATGTAGCCGTAGCCGCCGAACACCTGCACCGCGCGATCGGCCGCACGGACCGCGGCCTCGGAAGCGAACAGTTTGGCCTGCGAGGAGGCTACGGCGAAATCCTCGCCGCGGTCGACGAGGTCGGCCACCCGCCATACCAGCAGGCGCGCCGCCTCCACGTCCAGCGCGATGTCGGCGAGCAGTTCCTGGACGAGCTGGTGTGCTGCGATCGGCTTGCCGAACTGCTCGCGCTGGGTGGCGTAGCCGACTGCGGCGTCCAGGCACGCCTTGGCCAAGCCGACGCAGCCGGCCGCGACCGACATGCGGCCTTTGGCCAGCGCCGCCATCGCCACGGTGAAGCCCTTGCCCTCGGCGTGCAGGCGGGCGCTGTCGGGTACGCGCACCCCGTCGAGCACGAGTTCGGCGGTGGCCTGTCCGCGCAGGCCCAGCTTGCCGTGGATCTCGCGGGCGGTGAACCCGGGGGAGTCGGTCGGCACCAGGAAGGCGGTGATGCCCCGGTGCCCTTCGCCGCCGGTGCGCGCGAACACCAGCGCCACCTCGGCCCAGGTGCCGTTGGTGATGAACATCTTCGTGCCCGACAGCACCCAGTCCGAGCCGTCGCGCACGGCGCGGGTGCGCAACTGGGCGGCGTCGGATCCGGTGCCCGGTTCGGTGAGCGCGAAACAGCCGAGCGCCTCGCCTGCCACGAGCCGCGTGAGCCAGGTGCGCTTCTGCTCCTCGGTCCCGAAGTGGTGGATCGACTTGGCGACCAAGCCGAGGGAGACCGAGACGATGCCGCGCACGGCCGAATCGCCGCGCCCGAGCTCCTCCAGGACCAGGCAGTAGGTGAGGTGATCGCCCGCGCTGCCGCCGTACTGCTCCGGGATGGTGAGGCCGAGGAAGCCCAGTGCCCCGAGGCGGCCGACGATGGCCCGGTCCACGCTTTCCTCGCGGTCCCACCGCGCGGCGTGCGGCGCGATCTCGCGGTCGACGAAATCGGCCGCGAGCCGTCGCGCCGCCGTCTGCTCGCCGGACAGTTCGAGGTTCATGGGCGGTAGGCTAGCGACAGCTAAACTAACGCCGCAAGTTTTCGGGAACCGCCGCGTCGGCGAATCGGGAACGCGAATCGGGGTCGATCGGCCGGACGACACGAGCGCCGCGGTCCAGCGCGGCGCGTGCCCGACCTGGTGTAGGCGGGTATCCCCGCGGCTGTTCCGCGGTGAAGACGTTCCCCGTGGAATCGCGCGTCGCTGGACGAGTTGACGGGTGTCAGCTGGCGGTGACCGCCCCGAACTCGGTCGCGAGCCAGGCGGGGAACTCGGTGAGGCTGGTGAGCACCACGTCCGCGCCCGCCGCGCGCAGCTCGGCGGCCGTGCACGGTCCGGTGCTGACGCCCACCGCGAACACGTCCGCGGCTCGCGCGCCGTTCATGTCGCCCACATGGTCGCCGACGAACAGGTCGGCGCCCTGTTCGCGCAGCGTCGCGGCCTTGCCCGCCGACCAGAGGTCGCCCGCGAGATGGTCGACGCGCCAATCGAGTTCGGCGATGTGCAGCTGTGCCAGCGGAGCGTGCTTGCCGGTGACCACGAGCACTCGTCCTTCACGTGCCCGCACGGCTGCCAACGCGGCCTGCGCGCCCGGCATCGGGGGAATAGTGGAGACGAGCGTCGGATACAACGCTCGATAGCGGGTCACCAGAGCCGGAACCAGTTCCTCGGGCGCGCCCGCTTCCACGAGCAGGGTGGCCAGCGGTGGGCCGAGCCGATCGGCGAAGGTCGTCCCGCACAGCGGCAGCTCGAATTCGGCGCCGAGCAGGTCGATGGCGCGAGCGACGCCCGGCCGAGAGTCGATCAGCGTCATGTCGAGGTCGAAGCCCACGGTCCAGGTCACCCACCCGACCCTAATCGTCGGTGCCGGGGTATGCGGGTCCGGCTGTTGCGAATCACAACTTCGCCGCGGGAACATGGGGCCGAGGGCACGTCCGGGAGAAGCGGCGGGCGGCGTCCGTGATTCACGTGGAACCCGCGATGCACTCGATGTCACGGAAGTGGCTGCGGCTCATGAGAATTCCGCAGCGAGTGCAAACGTGCGTCAGGTGCGGCGCGGTGGCGCCGCGCGCTTGGCGTAACCGCTGATCGGCCCGATCTCCATCCGGTCGATCCCGGGCAGCCCGGCAATCCGCTCGGTGGTGTAGCGGAACAGGGCGTCCGCGTCGCGGCAGACGACGCACACCAGCAGATTGTGCGGTCCGGTGGTAGCCGCGACGAACGCCGCCTCCGGATCGGCGGCCAGCGCGGTCGAGACGGCGAGCAGATGTGCGGGCGCGACGGCGAGCCACAGCAGGCTCTGCACGGTGAACCCGAACAGTGCGGGATCGATCTCGACGTCGAACCCGAGGACCCGCGCGCCGCGCAGTTCCTCGACCCGCCGCCGCACCGCGGATTCCGACCAGCCGACGGCCCGCGCGAGCCGGGGATAGGTCGCCCGCCCGTCGGCGGCCAGCGCGGGAAGCAGGCGCTGATCCAGTTCGCTCGGCGCCACCGCTTCGGGCGGGTCCGTGCCGGGCGCGCACAGGGCCGCGCTCTGCTCGGCGGACAGCGCCGACATCCGGCCCCGCCAGCGGCGGCGCATGAGGTGCCGCAGCACGCGATGGGCGTCCACGGTCCGCACGGCGGGGTGGCGGGCCAGCTCGGGCAGGGGAGCGTCGCCGGGGACGCGGAACAAGCAGGTCAGCTCGGCACCACCGGCGATGACCGTCACCCAGGCCGTGTCGGCGCGGCCCGCCAGCGCGCGGGCCAGCGCTGCGGTGGCCTCCGGGCGGACCCGCAGGCGGACCAGCCACTCGGCGTAACCGACGCGTCCGGTGTCGGCGACCCCGGTGACCCGCAGGCCGCCGGTGTCGAGCAGCCGCCCGTAGCGGCGAGCCAAGGTGCGCTCGGAGACCTCCAGCACCGGTGCGAGCCTGCTGAACGGCGCACGACCGTCGAGCTGCAAGGCGTGCAGCAACCTTCGGTCGATGTCGTCCAAGGTGACCGAATCCACCCTGTCAGGGTAGGGCAGTGTCGGGATCCGGCGGATCCGCCGTGGCGACGGGCGGGCCGTCGCATGCGGGGTGAGCATCGTCGGCGTGCAGAAACCGATCGACGCCATCCACCACACCGGAATCCTGACCCGCGACCTGGACGGTCTGGAACGCCGCTACCTCGACCTCGGCTTCACCCTGAGCCCCCGCTCGCGGCATCTGCTGAGCGCGCGCCCCGGTGAACCGCCCACGCCCGGATGCACGGCCAACCGCTGCGCGCTGTTCGGCGGCTCCTATATCGAACTACTCGGCATCGTGGACGAGTCGGCGCCGGACCCGTGGCACACCAAGGCGATGGCGGACGAGTACGAAGGGTTCCGCCTGCTCAATCTCGAGACCGGCGACGCGGAGTCGGCCCGGCGGCAGCTCACGGCGGCGGGCCTGCGCACGACCGGCGTGCTCGACCTGGAGCGCGACGTAGAGACCGAGGACGGCATCCGCACGGTGCGCGCGCGTGCCGTGCACGTGGACCCCGGTGCGACACCGGAGGCGCTGCTGGGCGTCGCACAGCATCTCACCCGCGCGTACGTGCACCAGCCGCGCTATCTGTCGCACCCGAACGGCGCCCGCGCCATCGCCACCGTGCTCATCGTCGTGGCAGACTCCGAGTTCCACGCGACCGTCGAACGATACGGCCGCATCCTGGCCGTCTCCGCCGTGCGCCGAGGGCCGCTGACCGTATTGGCGATGGGCTCGGGCCGACTGGAGTTGGTGCGCGCGTCCCAGACCGGCGCGGTGCTGCCGGGCGAGGCGGCGCCCGCACCGTCCTATTTGGCCGCCATGACCATCGCCGTGCGGGATCTGGCCGTCGCGCGCCAGGTCGTCGCGCAGGCCGGTGTGCCGGTCCGCGAGACGGACGAGGGCTTCTTCGTCTCCGCCCGGGACGCTTACGGCGCAGGGTTGTTCTTCGTGGCCGGCTGACTCAGGATCCGGGGTGGGGTTCGGCGAGGGTGGAACGCTTACGGCCGTATCCGAGGTAGACCGCGATGCCCACCAGCACCCACACCCCGAACCGCACCCAGGTCAGCGCCTCGAGTGTGGTGGCGAGCAGGACGCAACCGATCAGCGCGAGGATTGGAACCAGCGGCACGAGCGGGGTGCGGAACGGGCGTTCGCGCTCGGGCTCCACGCGGCGCAGCACCAGCACGCCCACGCATACCACCGCGAACGCCGACAGGGCGCCGATGTTCACCAGTTCCACCACGATGTCGATCGGCAGCAGGCCCGCGATCACCGCGCCCACCGCACCGAGCAGCACCGTCAGTCGTACCGGAGTCGAGCGTTTCCCGGTCGCCGCGAGGCGGTAGGGCAGCAGCCGGTCGCGGCACATCGCGAACATCAACCGCACCTGCGCGTACACGATCAGCAGCAGGCCCTTCGTCAGCGCGACGATCGAGGCGATCACGATGACGTCGCCGATCCAGCCGATGCGCACCGCGCCGAACGCGGTCGCGATCGGCGCGCTGTTGTTCAGCGTGGCGAACGGCACCATGCCGGTGAGCACGGCGCTGACCAGCGCGTAGAGCGCGGTGGCGATGAGCACCGTGCCGATGATGGCGAACGGCACGTCGCGGCGCGGCTCGCGGGCCTCCTCCGCCGACGCGGCGACCACGTCGAATCCGAGGAAGGCGAAGAACGCGATCGCCGCCCCGCCGATGACGCCCCCGATCCCGAACGGGGCGAACGGGGTCCAGTTGCCCACGTCGACGTGCGGTGCGCCGATGACGACCACCAGCACGAGCACGCCGATGGTCACCCCGACCAGCGCCTTGGTGATGCGCGCGGTGAACGTCACCTCTCCGGCGAGCACCGCGACGACGACGGCGACGATCACGACCGCGGGCAGATTCACCACTCCGCCCTCGGCGGGCCCGGCGGTGACCGCGTGCGGGATGGTGAGGCCGAACAGCGAGTCCAGCGCGGACACGGTGGTCCCGGACCAGCCGATGGCCACCGCGGCGCCCGCGATGACGAACTCCAGCAGCAGGTTCCAGCCCACCAGGAACGCCGGTCCCTCACCGAGGGTCGCGTAGGTGTAGGTGTAGGCGCTGCCGGAGACCGGCACCATCGCCGCGAGTTCGCTGTAGCACAGCGCCACCAGCACGCACACCGCTCCCGCGAGCACGAAGGAGAGCACGATGGCGGGCCCGGCCTTCTCCGCAGCGGCCACGCCGGTGATGACGAAGATCCCCGCGCCGACGATGGTGCCCACGCCCATGGCGGTGAGATCGAGTCGTCCGAGCCTGCGCGCCAGCGTGGGCGCGCCCGCCTCGGTCGCGGTGTCGGGCAGGCGCCGGCGCCATCGCCGGGCTGAATCGGTGGTCATGACTCCCTTACGAGAACGGTCCGTCGGTCGCGGCCGGTGTGCCGAACCGATGGACCATTCTCGCCGCGCCGCCCCCCGTGGGAATAACTGGGGTGTTGCGGCCGGTGGCCGCGGAGCGCTCAGCTGCTGGAGGACGCCGCGAAAGGCGTGGCGGCGGCGACGCGGGCGGTGCGGTTGGGATGCCGCCACAGGCCCCTGCGCTCGAGGATCGGCAGCACGCCTTCGCCGAACCAGTACGCCTCTTCCAGATGCGGGTAACCGGACAGGATGAAGTGCCGGATGCCCAGCCGCGCGTACTCGGCCAGCCGATCGGCGACTTCGGCGTGCGAGCCGACCAGCGCGGTGCCCGCGCCGCCGCGCACCAGCCCGACGCCCGCCCAGAGGTTGGGCGCGATCTCCAGTCGCTCCGTGCTGCCGCCGTGCAGTTCCGACATTCGCCGCTGACCTTCGGATTCGCTGCGCGCCAGACTGGCCTGCACCCGCTCGATGTCGGCCGGGTCGATGCCGGCCAGCAGGCGATCTGCCTCGGCCCACGCCTGCTCGGAGGTGTCCCGGCTGATCACGTGGACGCGCAGGCCGTAGTCGAGTACGCGTCCGTGGTCGACGGCCAGACGGCGGATCCACTCGAGTTTCCTGCTCACCGCCAGCAGCGGCTCGCCCCAGGTCAGGTAGGTGTCGCTGTAGCGGGCCGCGATCGGGCCCGCCGGTTCGGAGGAACCGCCGAAGAACACCGGCGGCACCGGATCGGGACGGTTGCTCAGCAGTGCCTGGCGTACCCGGACGTGCTCGCCCTCGAACGTCACCGGCTCGGTGGAGGTCCACAGCTCCCGGACCACGTGCAGGAACTCGCCGGTGCGTGCGTAACGCTGGGTCTTGTCCAGGAAGTCGCCGTATGCCTGCTGCTCGTGTGGTTCGCCGCCGGTCACCACGTTGAGCAGTAGCCTGCCTCCGGAGTGCCGCTGGAACGTCGCCGCCATCTGTGCCGCGAGCGTCGGGCTGACCAGCCCGGGGCGGAAGGCCACCAGGAACTTCAGCGTCTCGGTGGTCTCGACCATCATGGCGGTGGTCAGCCAGGCGTCCTCGCACCACGCGCCGGTGGGGGTGAGCACGGCCTCGAAGCCGTTGTCCTCGGCCGCGGCGCCGATCTGGTTCAGGTACCGCAGGGTGGCCGGGCGGTCGCCGGACATGAAGGTGCCGTGCCCGCCCGCGACCAGCCCGCGGGAATCGCCGTAGGTGGGCAGGAACCAGTGGAACGACAGACTCATGCGGAGCCAACTCCCTTCCGGAGACCGCGGCCGGGTCACCGTGTGACCGCCGCGCGTGCGAAGCACTGGTCCGCGCCGATGACGGACCCGATACCTCGGATAGCGGGACAGAACGAGACGGTGCGCCTTGTGGGCGCGCCGCAGTGCTCAATGCTGGGCGCTCGACCGGCCCGGGTCACGGGTTGGAACCAGGCCGGTTTTTATTCGTGTGCCGGTGCGTGTCACTATTCCGGGCCTAGACGTAACCCCGGATAACACGTAATCTGGCTTCAGCACGCACCCCACGGTGTGCGAGGCGGACGGACGAAACGAGTACCTCAATGACGCGGCATGTCGACGTACTGATCATCGGCGCTGGGCTGTCCGGAATCGGCATGGCCTGCCATCTCACCAAGGAGCAGACCGGACGCAGCTACGCGATCCTGGAACGCAGGACCGCCATCGGCGGCACGTGGGACCTGTTTCGCTACCCCGGCATCCGTTCCGACTCCGACATGTACACCTTCGGCTACGGCTTCCGTCCGTGGAACGGCACCAAGGTCCTCGCCGACGGGCCGAACATCCGCCGGTACATCGAGGAGACCGCGGCCGAATACGGCGTCACCGAGCACATCCGGTTCGGCCGCAAGGTGACCACGGCGCGCTGGTCCAGCGAGACGGCCACCTGGACGGTCGAGGCGCTCGACGAGCAGACCGGTGAGACCGAGGTCTACACCGGCAACTTCCTGGTCGGCTGCACCGGCTACTACGACTACGACAACGGCTACCGCCCGACGTTCCCCGGTGAAGAGAACTTCGCCGGGCAGATCGTGCACCCCCAGCACTGGCCCGAAGACCTCGACTACACCGGCAAGCGGGTCGTGGTGATCGGCTCCGGTGCCACCGCGATCACCCTGATCCCGGCCATGAGCGACGCGGCGGCGCACGTCACCATGCTGCAGCGCTCGCCGACGTACATCACCGCGCTGCCCGCCGAGGACCCGGTCGCGGTGGGGATGAAAGCCGCCAAGGTGCCGGAGAAGCTCGCCTACCGGATCGGGCGGGCGCGCAATATCGCCCTGCAGCGCGCCAGCTTCCAGCTGTCCCGGACCAATCCGGAGGCGGCCAAGAAGCTGCTGCTGGCCGCCGTGCGCATGCAGGTCGGCCGGGATATCGACATGCGCCACTTCACCCCGTCCTACAACCCGTGGGATCAGCGCCTGTGCGTGGTGCCCAACGGTGACCTGTTCAAGGTGCTGCGCAATGGCAAAGCGTCCATCGTCACCGACCGCATCGAGACGTTCACCGAGACCGGCATCCGCCTGGCCTCCGGCGAGGAACTGCCCGCCGACCTGGTGATCAGCGCGACCGGTCTGAGCGTGCAGATGCTCGGCGGCATGAGCGTGGAGATCGACGGCGAGCCGGTGGTCACCCGCGAGCGGGTGGTCTACAAGGGCGCGATGCTCGACGGCGTGCCGAACGCGGTGATGGTGCTCGGCTACACCAACGCGTCCTGGACGCTGAAGGCCGACCTCGCCGCCGAGTACTTCTGCCGCGTGCTCAACCACATGAAGGCGCACGGTTTCACCCGGGTCGAGGCCGTGGCCACCGACCGCGATCGAGGCGCCGATTCGGTGATGGGCGGTGCGCTGACCTCCGGCTACATCCAGCGCGGTGACGCGGTGATGCCGCGGCAGGGCACCAACGGCCCGTGGCAGGTGATCAACAACTACTTCCGCGATCGCAAACTGCTGCGCAAGGGCGCGCTGGAGGACGGGGTGCTCTCCTTCGGTCGCGCCGAGCAGACGCCGACCGCCGCCCGGCGGCTGGAAGGCACGCGCAGCGCCTGAGCGCGGCCCGGCGGTTCACCGCGGCGGGCACGACGAGGTGCCCGCCGCGAGCTCGGACAACTGCACGGAACGCCGAACTCGGCGCGGACCGGAAGCGTCGCGCGCGTCCTCGTGCGCTACAGACCCAGCAGAGTTTCCGCAACCGTCGCCATGGCGTCGCGATACTCGGCGCGGGTCGGCTCGTCGGCGTTCCGTCGGGCCAGCACGCCCGCGGTGAGGGCGTAGCCGATGGTCTCCGCGATCACGCGCGGCGCTACCGCCGGCGCGACGCGGCCCGCGTCGAGCTGGTGCTGGAGATACCGGGTGAAGCGGCGGATCGGGCGCTCGGTGATCTCCTCGGCCAGCGCGGCCACCTTCGGATCCACCGCTCCGCGTTCGTCGATCAGGCGCAGCAGCGGTCCCGCCGCCGCGACGGCGTCGGCGAAGGACTCGATGGTGGCGCGCAACATCGTGCGCGGGTCGTCGTCCTCGATACCCGGCTCCTGGGCGGCGAGGAAGTCGTCGCGCACCCGCTCGGCCAGCGCGAAGAAGATCTCCTCCTTCGAGGCGAAATAGACGTACATCGTCGCGCGGGAGACGCCCGCCTCCGCCGTGATGGCGGCGACCGTGGTGTTGTCGTAGCCGCGCTCGGCGAAGACCCGGGCCGCGGCGTCGAGCAGGTCGCGATGCCGGGAGGTCTGCGAGCGCTCTCGCGCGGCGCGCACCGACCAGGTGGACTGGGTCACGCGGCTCATCGTCGCGCATATTGACGTTGACGTCAATGTCAACGACACTGTGCGGCATGCAGGTCGTCGTGGTGAACAGGGGAGAAGTGGCGGTTCGGGTGCTGCGCACCGCCCGGGAGCGGGGTTGGCGCACCCTGGCGGTGTACACCGCCGAGGAACAGCACGCGCTGCACGTCCGCCTGGCCGACGAAGCCGTGGAGTTGCCGGGCATCGGAGCCGCCGCCTATCTCGACGTTGCGGCGGTCGTCGCGGCGGCCAGGAAGGCGGGGCCGGGCGCGCTCGTCCACCCGGGCTACGGATTCCTCAGTGAGAGCGCGGAACTGGCGCGGGCGTGCGCCGCGGCCGGCCTGGTGTTCGTCGGGCCGTCGGCCGAGGCGCTCGGCGTCTTCGGTGACAAGACCGCGGCTCGCGCGGCCGCCGAGCGCGCGGGGGTGCCGGTGATCCCGGCAACCCGCCGCGGCGCGGAGATCGCCGAAGTCGAGAAGTTGTTGTCCGCGTATCCCGATGGGGTGATGGTCAAGGCCGCCGCGGGGGGCGGAGGGCGTGGCATGCGGGCGGTGCGCGACGCATCTTCCCTCCCGGACGCGTTCGAGCGCTGCCGCGCGGAGGCGCTGGCCGGATTCGGTGACGACGGTGTCTACGCGGAGGCGCTGATCACCGGCGCACGCCACATCGAAGTGCAGGTCGTCGCCGACGGCCGAGCGGCGGCGGCCGTGGGGGACCGCGATTGCAGTGTGCAGCGCAGACAGCAGAAGCTGGTCGAAGTGGCCCCCGCTCCCGAGCTGTCCGTGGCACTGCGGGAGCGGTTGCACAGCTGGGCCGTGCGGGTCGCCGAATCCGTCGGCTGTCGCGGTGTGGTCACCGTCGAGTTCCTGGTGCGCGGCGAGGACGCGTGGTTTCTCGAAGTCAACCCGCGTTTGCAGGTCGAGCACACGGTGACCGAAGTGGTCACGGGGCTCGATCTGGTCGCCGTGCAATGCGATCTCGCCCGCGGAGCCACGCTGGCCGACTTGGCGCTGCCCGATCCCGGTTCGGCACGCGGCTACGCGGTGCAGGCGCGTGTGAACGCCGAGATCCTCACCGCGGGCGGCGACGTGCTGCCCGGCACCGGCACGCTGACCCACTTCGCGCCGCCCACCGGCAGCGGCGTGCGGGTCGACACGGCCGCGTTCGCCGGGATGCGGCAGGACGCGCGCTTCGACTCCCTGCTGGCGAAGATCGTCGCGTCCGGTCCGTCGTATCCGGCGGCGCTGCGCCGATGCGCGGACGCGCTGGCCGAGACCGTCGTGGCCGGTGTGGACACCAATGCCGCGGTGCTGCGCGCGGTCCTGGCGGAGCTGGCGGACGCCCGCGTCGTGCCGACCACGTGGTTCGAGCGGCACCTCGATGAAATGGTGCGACGCGCCGCGGATTTCCCGAGTCTCGTGCCCGCCGCGCCCAGCGCGGGAGCCGCGGCGACGGCCCTGACGCTGGCCGACGACGAGCACCCGGTGCTGTCGCCGATGGGCGGCACGGTGGTCGCCGTCGCCGAGCCGGGCGCGATCGTTCCCGCGGGTGGCGAGGTCGCGGTGCTGGAAGCCATGAAGATGCAGCACGTGGTGCGCGCCGAACGGGATCTGCGGGTGTGCCGCCAGGTCGCGACGCCGGGCGCGGTGGTCGATCCGCACGCGCCGCTGCTGGTCTTCGTGGCCGCCGAACACGACGGAGAGGTCATCGACCAGGTCGCGGTGGATATGGACTCCCTGCGCGCCGATCTCGCCGAGGTCGACGCTCGCCACCGTCTCGTGCAGGACGAATCCCGGCCGGAGGCGGTCGCGAAGCGGCATCGGCTCGGGCGGCGCACCGCGCGCGAGAACATCGCCGACCTGGTCGACGCGGACAGCTTCGTCGAGTACGGCGCGCTCGCGGTCGCCGCGCAACGACTGCGCCGCAGCCAAGAGGACCTGATCGCGAACACGCCGGCGGACGGGCTGATCGCGGGCGTCGCGACCATCGACGCCGAACGATTCGGTCCCGACCGGTCCCGCGCGGTGGTGCTGTCCTACGACTACACGGTGCTGGCGGGCACGCAGGGCATGCGCAACCACGTCAAGACCGATCGGATGCTCGAACTCGCTCGCGAGCAACGACTTCCGGTGATCTTCTTCACCGAGGGCGGCGGCGGCCGGCCGGGCGACACGGACTACTCCGGCATCTCCGGCCTCGATGTCACCACTTTCCGCGCGATGGGCGCGCTCTCGGGCCGGGTTCCGCTGATCGGCATCGTCTCCGGGCGGTGCTTCGCGGGCAACGCGGCACTGCTCGGCATGTGCGACGTCGTGATCGCCACGCCCGACGCGAATATCGGCATGGGCGGTCCCGCCATGATCGAGGGCGGCGGGCTCGGTGTGTACGCCCCGGAGGACATCGGGCCGGTCGAGGTGCAGCGCCGCAACGGCGTCGTGCACATCGTCGCGGCGGACGAAGCCGAGGCCGTCGCCACCGCCCGCCGCTATCTGGCCTACTTTCAAGGCGCGATCGAGGAGTGGACCGCGCCGGACCCGCGCCTGGCGCGGCACGTGGTCCCGGAGAACCGATTGCGCGCGTTCGACATTCGCGCCGCCGTCGAGTCCGTCGCGGATGTGGGGTCGGTACTCGAGTTGCGCCGCGACTGGGGTGCGGGGATCGTCACCGCGCTGATCCGCGTCGAGGGGCGGCCCTTCGGATTGATCGCCAACAACTGCCATCATCACGGCGGCGCGATCGACGCTCCCGCCGCGGACAAGCTCAGCATGTTCCTGCGCCTGTGCGACATCCACGGGTTGCCGATCGTCTCCCTTTGCGACACACCGGGCTTCATGGTCGGACCAGAAGCGGAAAAGGACGCCACGGTCACGAAATTCAGCCGCCTTTTCATCGACGCGGCCGCGCTCTCGGTCCCGCTGGGAACCGTCATCGTGCGCAAGGGCTACGGCCTCGGCGCGCAGGCCATGGCCGCGGGCTCGTTCCGCGCGCCCCGATTCGTCGTCGCCTGGCCCACCGGGGAAATCGGCGGCATGGGCCTGGAAGGCGCTGTCCGTCTCGGCTTCGCCAAGGAGTTGGCCGCGATCGACGATCCGAACGAGCGTCAGAAGGCTTTCGACAACCTCGTCCAACTCGCCTACGCCAACGGCAAGGCCCTCACCGCCGCCACCGTGCTCGAGGTCGACGACGTCATCGACCCCGCCGACACCCGCCGCTGGATACGCACGTTGCGCTGATCAGCGACGGGTGCGGGGCGTCAGGCGTTCGAGCGGATCACAAGGAGCGGCCGAGGAAAGCGGCGAGCCGGTCGGCGGGAGTCGCGGTGGCCGGAGCTTCCACCGAGGGGCCGAAGAGTCCCACGCCGTCGGGGCCGCGGTACTTGTCGTCGACCCAGTTTCGCGCCGCGGCGAGAAGTGCTCCGGCCAAGTCGGGGTCCAGATCAGTGGACTGTCCGGTGGCGCGTGCGAGATCCCATCCGTGAACGAACTGATCCTGCGTGGACATTGCCAGCAACCCGGCCGCGGACAGACCGCCGAAAACCGCTACACCAGCGTCCTCGATGTCGTCGAGGGCCGCGAGCGCGGCCCGGCCGCTGTCGTCGTAGGCGTCGAGGTGCTCGCTCGCCGCGTAGTTCCTCGCGCCGCTGGGTTCGGTGCCGCGGACCACGTCGGCGATCCAACGCGCCGATCCGATGAAGTGTGCGATGAGGGCGCTCACGTCCCAGGACGCGCACGGCGTCGGCGCGGCCAGCTGGTCGGTGCGAACTTCCGCGAGCACGGCGCGCGTGCTGGAGAACGCACGCCGCAGCGGGGCGGTGTCGAGGGCGGAGGAGTTGGTCATCGGCCGATCCCGTCTGTGAGCGCGGGTCGTTGTCCCGCAACGTATCTCACTGTACGAGTTGTCTAGACGATTTGTATAGACAACTCGTGCAGGTGCTCTGCTACGGTGACCCGATGGCGGCAACGGGTGATTCGGCGGACCGGCGTCCGCGCCGGGACGAAGACAGGGTCGTCCGGCGGCAGATCCTGGACGCCACTCGGGACCTGTTGGCGAAGCGGCGGTTCGACGAACTCAGCGTGGCCGACATCCTCAAGCAGGCCGGGGTCGCCCGCGGCAGCTTCTACTTCTACTTCGCAGGCAAGAACGACGTCCTGGCCGAACTGGTGCGCGAAGCCGTGGCGCGCGGACACGAAACCGCGCACCCGCTACTGGGCCGCGCAGGGGAGGACTCGCGCCGCGCCACCGTGGCGCACGGCGTCGCCGCGAGCGCCCGGTTGTGGCGGGAACAAGCCCCCGTCCTGCGCGCGATCGTGGAGAACTGGCGCAGCGACCCGGCGCTCACCGCGCTGTGGTCCGAGCAGATGGACACGTTCACCCGAGCGACCACCGCGGGCCTCGAAGCCGACCGCGCCGCCGGCCTGTTGCGCGACGACATCCCCGACACGAAAGCGCTCGCCACAGCGTTGACCTGGATCGGGGAACGCCTGCACTACTTGGCCGCCGTCGAGGAGTCCCCGTTCGACGACCAGGAAACGCTGGTCGAGGCGCTCACCCACATCTGGATGAGCACCCTGTATGCCCGGTGACACGAGCTGCGGCGCGCCGCCCGACGGATCCGCGCGGAAGTCATCGCACGCTCAGCCGGTGGACCCGGCGCGCCGCGGCTGCGCGGTCGTAGGCGACACCGCGGGCGCTCGCCAGGCAAGTCCGACGGCGGCGGAGCGGGCGATGAGCGCCCCGCAGCAGCGCTACCCGCGTTCCGAGCCACCTGAGCGCCGACCGGTCGCGTCGAAGCGGGACGGAACTTGTCGTGGTGGACCGCGATACTCGGTCGACCGATCCTCGTGGACGAACTGGAGGTGCGCATGGCGCGCGAACTCGACGACCTGCCCTACGCGCGGTATCTGACCGACCTGGACGGCGACCTCGAGGCGGAAGGTGACTACGACTGCCTCCGGGTGGACGGCGGCGAACTGGACGACCTCGACGTGCGGCACGCGCGATTCAACGAGTCGGTGTTCACCTCGGTCGGCTTCACCAGGGGCAGTCTGCGCTACAGCCGCTTCACCGACGTGTGGCTGCGTCACGTGCGCTGGGTGGGCACCGAACTGGCCGACACCGGCTGGTTCGACGGGGAGGTGGTCTCGGGTGCGATGTCCGGCGTCGACTTCGCGGGCGCGAACCTGCGACGGATCCGTTTCGAAGGGTGCAAGTTCGACTCGGTCAACTTCCGCGGGGCTCAGTTGCGCGAGGTGTCCTTCGTCGACTGTGTGCTGCGCGATTGCGATTTCGCCGAAGCCGCCCTGACCGAGGTGACGGTGCCCGGCTCGGCGTTGGTCCGGCTGTCGTTGCGCAAAGCCCGGCTGGCGAAGGTGGACCTGCGCGGTGCGACCGCGCTCGACGTCACCGACGGGCTCGACAGCCTGCGTGGCGTGACGATCACCAGTCTGCAACTGATGGATCTCGCGCCCGCCTTCGCGCGTTCGGTCGGCATCACCGTGCGAG
Organism: Nocardia barduliensis; assembly: GCF_013315795.1. Lineage (GTDB taxonomy): Bacteria > Actinomycetota > Actinomycetes > Mycobacteriales > Mycobacteriaceae > Nocardia > Nocardia barduliensis. Next base: position 45,606 of record NZ_JABLTE010000038.1, on the reverse strand, counting down.
ATTGAACTCGACCGCGCGGATCGAAAAAGACTGTGCCGCAGTAGCTGCCGGACGCCATTTCGGCGAACCGCCGATGCGCCGGACACCCGATTGATACATTGCGCCGATACCGCGCAGTACCGCTTCATCGAGGACGCGAGCATGGTCGATCGGGATTCCCTCCGCAGTACCGTCGGCGTGCGCGCTCTGGTGCGCATCGCCGGAGAGCGGGGCGTGGCGCCCGCGGAGTGCCTGGCCGGTACGGCGCTGGCGCCCGCCGAACTGGGTGACCCGTCCGCCGAGATCACCGCGCACGACGAACTGCGGATCGTGCACACGGTGCTCGGCCGCTTCGGCGACGAGCCGGGGCTCGGTCTCGCCGCGGCGGTCCGCCACCACCTGCGGTCGCGCGGGCCGTGGGGGCTCGCGCTGCTGGGCAGCCGGACGCCGCGCGAGCTGATCGAGGTGGGACTGCGGTGCGTAGGTCGCACGGTGCCGTTCGGACGGTTGACGGTCGAGGAAGCTGACGGCGAAGCGCGACTGGTGTTCCAGGACGGCGACCTCCCGGTGGGCACGCGGGCGTTCTTTGCCGAGGCGACGCTGGCGGGGCTGCCGGCGTTCGACCGAGAGCTGTTCTCCTTCGGCGTCCCGGTGCGGCGGGTCAGTTTTCGCCACGCGTCCCCGCGCGACCTCACGCGCTATCGCGACATCTTCGGCGTCGCGCCGGTTTTCGGCGCACCGGTGAGCGCGGTGGTCTTCGATCGCGGGATGCTGGACCTGCCGCTGCCACCGGCGAACGACGCGGCGCGGGACACCTGCGGGCAACTGTGCCGCGACCTGCTCGACAAGCGCCGCGCGCGCACCGGCGTCGCGGCGTCGGTGCGCGCGCGCCTGGTGCGCACTCCCGGTGAGATCCCCGATCAGGCGACGGTCGCCCTGGATCTGTACATGAGCTCGCGCACCCTCTCGCGGCGGCTGCACGAGGAGGGGACGTCGTTCCGGGCACTGCTGGACGAAGTGCGCCACACCATGTCGGAGGTACTGCTCGCGCATACCGACATGACCACCGAACAGGTCGCCGCCCGGCTCGGCTACGCGGAGGCGGCCTCCTTCATCCGCGCTTTCCGCCGCTGGCAGGGCTGCCCGCCGCAGACGTTCCGCTCCCGCGGCAGGCAATCGCGCCGCACGCCCGAATTGGTCTGAGCCACAGCGGCTCCCCACCGGGCGGGCCCTCCGGCGGAACGAGCCGTACCGCGGCGGCGCGGGCAGACCGTCCGCTATCGTGCTGCCGGGCAGCGCCCGGGTCGATCCAGTACTGGGATTCGACCCCGGGCACGCTCCCGTACTATCGCGATCGGAGTCGGCCTGCCGGGGAGATGAAGGAGGAGGGTGTGGAAGTTCGCACCAGCAACGAGCCACTGTGGTTACGGTTGGGCCAACGACTTCCGGAGCATACCGCGGGCGCCACGGCGCCCTCGGCGAGGGAAACGGTCCGATGAGCGAGGAGAGCGCCGACCTACGCTGCGCGGGATGCTCGGCGGCCGGACTCGACAGCCGCCGATGCGCGTCGTGCGGCCGCGAACTCGGATATCGGTACGTCGCGCTGCCCGGGCCGGATTCGGCGCCGTGCGCCGAGTGCGGGGGAGACCGCTTCCACGACGACGGCCGCTGCGCGCAATGCGGCCGGTCCCGCGCGCTGCCGGATCGCTTCGACACCGATCTCGGCGCGGTCGCGGTGCTCACCGATCGTGGCATCGTCCACGCGCGCAACGAGGACGCGGTGGCCGCCGGGGTGCTCGAAGCCGTGGTGCCCGGGGCGCCGACGACCGTCGTGATCGCGGTGAGCGACGGCGTGTCGACCTCGTCGCGACCGCAGGTGGCCTCCGGCGCGGCGGTCCGGGCGGGCGTCGGCGCCACCGCCGCCGCGCTCGTCGCCGGACAGCCCGCGACCGAGGCGATCATGGCCGGACTCGCGGCCGCGGCGCAGGCTGTGCGCGATGTCGACGTTCCGGACGGTCCGGCGCCCTCGTGCACCTACGTGTCCGCGATCGTCTCCCATCACGGCGCCGAGACCGACGTCACCGTGGCCAACGTGGGCGACAGCCGGGCATATTGGCTGCCCGCCGCCGAGGGCGGCGAGCCCGCCCAGCGGTTGAGCGTGGACGACTCGTGGGCGCAGGCGCTGGTCGACGCCGGGGCGATGGACGAGCGCGCCGCGATGGCCGACCCCAGGGCGCACACGCTGATCCGCTGGCTCGGCGCGGACAGCCCGGCGCAGCCGTGGGCGGACAACTGCGTGCGCACGGCGCGCTTCGGCGGACCCGGCATGCTGCTGCTGTGCTCCGACGGGCTGTGGAACTACGCGCCCGCTCCCACCGCGCTGGCCGAGCAGGTGGGCGACGCGGCTCCAGGGGCGGCGGCGACCGCGCTGGCGGAGTTCGCGCTGCGTTGCGGCGGCGGTGACAACATCACGGTCGCGCTGGCTCCCGTCCCGTGGGAAAGCCGTTCCGCAGTTCCATAGACAGCGGTGTTCATGGTTGCGTATGGTCGTCGACTATGACGAAGTTCGCCGGGAAAACCTGTCTGATCACCGGCGCGGCCAGCGGTCTCGGTCGCAGCACGGCGCTCGCGGCCGCGGCCGAGGGCGCCGCGCTCGTGCTGACCGACATCGCCGCCGAGGGACTGGCCCGGACCGCCGCCGACGCGCGCGTCGCGGGCGCGACCGTCCACTTGGCCACGGCCGCCGACGTCAGTGACTACGACCAGGTCGTCGCGCTGGCGGCCGAGGCGCACGACGTGGTCGGCAGCGTCGACATCGTCATGAACGTGGCGGGTATCGCTACGTGGGGCACCGTCGACCGGCTGACCCACAGCCAATGGCGGCGCACCATCGACATCGACCTCATGGGCCCGATCCACGTGATCGAATCGTTCGTTCCGCCGATGATCGCGGCCGGACGCGGCGGCCACGTGGTCAACGTGTCCTCCGCCGCGGGCCTGTTCGGATTGCCCTGGCACGCGCCCTACAGCGCGAGCAAGTTCGGCCTGCGTGGCGTGTCGGAGGTGCTGCGCTTCGATTTGGCGCGCCACCGCATCGGCGTCAGCCTGGTGTGCCCCGGCGCGATGGCCACGCCCATGGTCGACAGCGTCGATATCGCGGGCGTGGACCGCACGGCCGAGGCGGTGCAGCGTGGCATCGCGCTGTTCATGCGGCACGCGGTCACCCCGGAGGCCGCGGCCCGATCGATCGTGCGCGGCGTCGAGCGCGACCGCTACCTGATCTTCACCTCGCCCGACATCCGCGTGGGCTTCTGGGCGCAGCGGTACTTCCCGCCCGCCTACATCCTCGCGATGCGCGGGCTGAACTGGGCGATGCACCGCTATGTCCAGGAGAAGACCGGCGCCGCGGCGAGCTGAGCCCACCGGAGCCGACGACCGGAAACCAGTGGACGTCGCCGCGCCCGATCGCCAAGATCGACGCCATGACATCGGCTGTCTACCTGGTCACCGGCATCCAGGCCGCGGGTAAATCCACCGTCGCCCAGGCACTGGCCGAACGGCTGCCGCGCTCGGCGCACGTACGCGGTGACGCGTTCCGCCGCTTCGTGGTGCGCGGGCGCGCGGAGATGAGCGCAGACCCGTCGCCCGAGGCGCTCGCCCAGTTGCGGTTGCGGCATCGCCTGGCTGCGGCGACGGCCGACGCGTATGCCGAAGCCGGATTCACGGCGGTCCTGCAAGACGTCGTCCTGGGCGAATTCCTGCCTTGGACGGCGGAACTCATCCGCACCCGGCCGCTCTATGTCGTCGTGCTCGCGCCGCGCCCCGCGGTGGTCGCCGCACGGGAGGCCGGGCGCGGCAAGGACGCCTACGACGAATTCACCGTCGCGGCCCTGGACAGGGTGCTGCGCGAGAGCACGCCCCGCATCGGCCTGTGGCTCGACACATCGGATCTGACGGTCGCGGAGACGGTCGATCGAATACTGACCGAGGCCGAGCCCTTGCGGGACTGACTCGTCGTCCCACCGCTCCGGTGCGCTCACTCGGAATCGCGCGGCACCTGCAAGGGGGTGAGCGAACTGGTGGCCGGGCCCTCGAGCAGTGTGCCGTCGGCGGCGAAGCGCGAACCGTGCAGCGGGCAGTCCCAGGTGCGTTCGGCGTCGTTCCAGTTGACGATGCCGTACAGGTGCGGGCATACGGCGGAGACCCGGTTGGTGCTGCCGTCCACCGTGCAGACGGCGGTCGGATGCAGGCCCTCGCGCAGCACCGTGCCGCAGCCTTCGGGCGGAGCGCCGCCGTCGTGGTGCGTCGCGACGCGCAACCAGCCCGCCGAAAGATGCTGCGCCACGGAGCCGTTGGCCTTCGTGACCGCGGGAAGCGCTTTGAGTTCGTCGGTCCGCCAGCTGGCCAGCGCGCCCGCCCAGCGGGGCGGCGCTCCGGTGAGCCGTCCGGCCAGGGCGATGGCCGCGGCGACGCCATTGGTCAGGCCCCACTTGGCGTAGCCGGTGGCCACCTGGATCTCCTGCTGTCCGGGCAGCAGCGGACCCACGTAGGGCAGTTCGGCGACGGGCGAGTAGTCCTGGGCCGACCAGCGGTGCGTCGGCTCGGCGCTGGGGAACCAGGTGCGGGTCCAGCGCACCAGGTCTTCCACCTTCTCGCGGGTCGATCCGCCCCGTCCGACGACGTGGCCGTTGCCCCCGACCAGCAAGAGTTCGCCGTCCGGCCCCTGAGCGCGACGCAGGGAGCGGGTGGGGCTGCCCGCGTTGATGTACATGTCCCGCGGAATCGGCTCGTCCAGGGTGAACGCCGCCAGATAGGAACGTTGCGGGACCAGACGGGCGAAGAACCCGCCGCGGTCGAGGATGGGTATGCCGGTGGCCAGCACCACCCGGCGCGCGCCGAGGTCCCCGTGCTCGGTGGAGACGACGAGATCGCCCTTCGCGCCGTGCTGCACGCCGCGTACCAGGGTGGATTCGTAGATCGGCGCGCCGTGGGCCTCCACATCGGCCGCGAGCGCGGCCAGCAGCGCCATCGGGTCCAGTTGTGCCTGGTCGGCCAGGCGGACCGCGCCGTGCGCGGGGAACGGGACGTCCAGGTCGCTCAGCAGTTCGGTGGGCAGACCCGCCTTCTGGGTGGCGGCGTATTCGGCGCGCACGGCCGACATCTCGTCCTCGCTCTGCGCGTAGGTCAACGCGGCGACGCGATCGACCTCCACGCCGTGCGCGGCGCAGAACCGCAGCAGCCATTCCTGGCCTTCGCGATTGGCCGCCACATAGTCGCGCAGCACGTCGTCGGAATGGTGCCGGGCGATCTGCTGAGCCCGAGTCCCTTGCAGCAGGCTGACTTTGCCGGTGGTGGCGCCGGTCGTCCCCGCTCCCACGCGCCTGCCCTCGACGACGGCCACCTCGACACCGCGTTCGACCAGCAGCAGCGCGGTCACCAGCCCGGTGAGCCCACCGCCGATCACCACCGTGTCGAAGCGCGATCCCGGCGTCAACCGCAACCGCGCCGGGACCTGCGCTTCGTGCAACCATAGGGACGTCATAAGCCCGGCATAGCCGGTCTCGACGGGGTGAAACGCCCTGGCCGCATCCTCGTCACACCCGCACCGCGCGGCTGAGCTGTCGATCCGCTGCGGCGAGCACTTCGGCGGCGCTGATCATCTCCAGCCCCGGCGCGGGAGTGCCGACCGGTGCGTCGCCTACCTGTCCGGCCCAGAGGGCGACGTGTGCCGCACGCTCCGGCGGCGGTCCCCAGATCGCGGGCGAATCAGGGCCGAAGATCAGCACCGACGGGGTGCCGAACGCGGTGGCCAGATGCCCGACACCGGTGTCGCCGCTGAGCACGAGGGCCGCGTCGGCCACTGTCACGGCCAGCTGGCGTAGCGTGAGTTGTCCTGCCAGCACGGTGCTTTCGGGCAATCCGGCCCGTTCGGCGACTTCGCGTGCGAGCGGACGGTCGGTGGCACTGCCGACGACGCGCACCGGGCAGCCCCAGTCGCGCAGGCCGGCCGCCACGGCCGCGAACCGGTCGGCGGGCCAGCGCCGGGCGGGCGCACCGCCTGGATAGACGACGATGTCGCGTCGCTCGCCGGTGCACTCCGCGGGCGGTCTGATGTCCAGTCGCGCCGGGTCGGCGGCGATACCCGCCCATTCCAGCAGTCGGCACCACCGCACGGTCTCGTGCAAGCCGGGCTCCCACCGCGGGCCGGGCAGCTGGGGAAAGTCTTTGTGGCGATGGGTGATCGTCCGCTCCGGATCGGTCGCGACCAGTGCACCGATGCCGTCGGCCGCGCCGCTGTGCAGGTTGACCGCGAAAGTGGGCGGTGGCGCGTTCCAGCGCAGGGCTTCCGCCATCGGGGTGGCGTGCAGGTCGTCGACGCAATCCGCCAAATCGATCACCGGCCGCAGCCAGCCGGGTGCGGCGAGGACGAGCCGGTGGCGCGGCTCGGCCTCGTGTAACGCGCGCAGCGCGGGAATCGCGGTCAGCAGCTCCCGCAGCCCGTGAGCGCGCAGCGCGAGCGTGACAGTCACAGGATGCCTCCAGATTCGGCGCTCGGGGCATGGACCCGCCGCCGGATCGACGTCGTCGGCGGTCCGGGGCGGGTGTGCCACGAAGCTTCGAGGTAGATGCGTCTCGAAGCCCGCCGGTCAGTGCGTCCTCGACGCCGTTGGCGAGGTTCGCGCAGCAGTCCGGCGGTACTCCCACCGGGTTCGGCGCCTGATGACCCTGGCGGGAGCGGTCTTTGCGAGGGCGCTATTTCGGCACGAAGATGCCGGTGAGATCGGCTTTGCGGATCGGGGTGTCCGGGTTGGCCTGGGCCGCGCACATCAGCTTGATCGCCGCGATCGCGGCATCGACGGTCCTGGCGTCGGGTGTCCCGTCGCCTTCGCGTTCCTGTTCGAGGAATTTCTCGGTGGTGACGCGCTGCTTGTCGGCGTCCTGGGCGACGTATTCGTTGCAGGGGGTGTCACCGCCCTTGTTCACGATCTTCTCCGGCTCGTCGCCGCATCCGCCCGCGCACACCGCCAGCGCCGCCAGCACGGCGATGCCCATCCGGCCGGGCCTGCCCGCGCCGCTCATCGGCCGAACCCCGCCAGCGCCGAGGCCAGATCCGGCACGTCGAGCGCCTCGACCGCCTGCTGGCGCACGTCCGGGCAGTTCTGCGTGGTGACGGCGTCGATACTGCCGCGGTCGGTGACGACCACGTCGTTCAGGCCGCCGTTGCGGGCCGCCCAATTGTGCACGGTGCCGTTGAACGTCACCTTGGCCACCGTGGCGCCCTGATCGCGCCAGGTGCCGATATCGGCGCGCATCATGTCGCAGAGCTGCTGCGCGGCCTCCGCGGTGATCTGGTCGGGGTTCGGTACCTGCGCGCTGGTCGGGCTCGGAATGGTGATCGAGACCGTCGCGGGCTCCTGCGTCGCCGCACCCGGATCGCTGTCGTCGTTCGAGCATGCCGTGAGCGCCGAACCCGCCGCCAGCGCGCCCACGAGCAGGGCGAGGCGGCCGAAGGACCGGTTGAGCTGTTTCGTCATTCTCTTCTCCCTCGAAGTCGAGCCGCGTTCTTCCGGCGCAGCGCCCTAGCGCTGCGCCTGCGAGAACGGGCGACCGCCCGATTCAGTGACCGGCGGCGTCGCGCAGCCGTCTGCCTTCGCGAACCTTGATCCGGCGGTGCTCGGCGATGATCACGAAGACGCCCGCGAGGATGCACACCGCGCTGACCACTCCCGCGATCACCGCCCAGCCCTCGAATCCGTATCCGGCGGCGGTGAGCGTGAGCGCGAGGCTCACGATGCCGATCGCGACCAGGATGATCCCCGGCCAGTTGCGCGCGTCCTCGATGGACTCTCCGGCGTGCGTGCGGGAAGTGCGGGTGTCGTCGGGAAATGTGTGGGACCGGTGCTGCTCCCCGGCGCCGGATCCCGCGCTCGACTCGTTCGGTGCTGGCAGCATCGGATGTCCTTTCTCCAGAGCGGCAACGATTTCGATGCGTGGGCGACCCCGGTTCCGGAGCGGGAGACTCGGGCCATCGGGGGCGGCCATAACGGACGGATGCCCGCGTTAACGGATCCGAAACGGGGGTACGACGTGAGCGAGTAGCCCGATCGATGGGCGCTCGTACCGGCGAGAGTCCCAGGAGGACCCCGATGACAACAGCACGGGACATCATGACCCCGAACGTGGAATGCGTCCGGTCCAGCGACACGGTGGTCGCGGCCGCGCAACGAATGGCGGAGCTGAATGTCGGCGCCTTGCCGATCTGCGGTGAGGACGACAAGTTGAAGGGAATGCTCACCGACCGTGACATCGTCGTCAAAGTGATCGCCCAGCGCAAGGACCCGCTCGGGGTGGACGCTGGCGAACTCGGCGGGGAGTTGATCACCGTCGAGGCCGACGACGACGTGCGCAAGGTGATGTCGGTGATGTCGCAGCATCAGGTACGCCGTGTGCCGGTGCTGGAGAACGGCCGGCTGGTCGGCATCATCGCGCAGGCCGACGTCGCGACCACGGTCGAGAACACCCAGTCCGGCAGCACGGTGGAGGCGATCTCCACCGACTTCTGAGCGGCCCGCTCAGACCGCGGCCGGGTGCAGGTCGTAGACCGCGTACGCCGCACGGATCACCGGCTGGGCGACATTGCGCACCCGGATGCCGCCCGGCGTGGTGCCCCGCTCCGCTCCCGCATGCGCGTGACCGTGCAATGCCAAGTCGGCGCCGTGCTCATCGATCGCCTCGCCGAGCAGGTAGGAACCGAGGAACGGGTAGATCTCCCTCGGCTCGCCGTGCAGGGTGTCGCTGATCGGGGAGTAGTGCGTGAGCGCGATGGTGACGTCGGTGTCCAGGCTCGCCAGCGCATCGCCGAGCGCGGCGGCCACGTCCACGGTGTGCGCGGCGAATTCCCGCATGATGGGTTCCCCGAAGACGCTCGCGCATTTGCCCGCGAATCCGCCGCCGAACCCTTTCGCGCCCGCGACCCCGAGCGTGCTCCCGTCGAGGTCGAGCGTCACCGCGGAACCTTCCAGGACGGTGATGCCGTTGTCGTCGAGTACGGTGGCGATCTCCTCGTCGGCGTCGCCGTGGTAGTCGTGATTGCCCAGAACGGCGACGACCGGTATGCCCAAGTCGGCGAACTCCGCCGCGACGACCCTCGCTTCGTCGACGGTGCCGTGGCGCGTCAGGTCGCCCGCGAGTAACAGCACGTCCGCGCGCGTGGGCAGGTCGTGCAGGGCGGGCCGCCACTGCCCTTGCGAATCCACGCCTAGATGTACGTCGCCGACCGCGGCTATCCGCATGCCGCTCAACTCCTTTCGGGTCCGTCCGCTTCCAGCGTCTCGGTGTCGACCGGCGCCGCGGGGCGGGTGACATGGACGTCGTTGTGGATTCGCGCGTGCGGAAGCTGCTCGCGCACCACGGTTTCCATCTGCTGCTTGCGCTGATCGCTGCTGACCTCACCGCCGAGCACCACGACGTCGCCGCGGATCGTCACCTGCACACCGAGTTCGGCGGTGCGGGGATCCTCGGCCAGCGCCCGGCGCAATCGTGCGACGAGGTATTGCGGCTGCTCCATCTACTCCACCTTTCCGGTGCGGGTGATGCCGAGATCGTCGAGCAGGCCCATGAACGCCCGCGCGTAGGGCGAGGCCTTGGTCTGCTCGCGTGCCGACTCCCAGTCCACCTGTTCGCGCAGGTCGCGCGCGATGTGCAGGATCGGGCTCAGGTCGAGGCGGTGCGCGTCGAAGACGAGCATCTTGTCCACCATCAGATCGGTGCCGCTGATCACCGGAGCCTTGGCGGGCCCGATCCGCATCACCGTGGCGCGGTCGAGCAGTTCGTCGGTCACGTCGCGATCGTTGGGACGGTGGATCACGTCGACGAGGATGTCGTCGGCGTAGACCTTGCGCAACCAGTTCTCCGGCGGGTCGCACACCCGCAGGCCCGCGCGGGCCAGTGTCTGGATCGCCCGCGCGCTGTCCTCCGGTTTGACGAAGATGTCGACGTCGTGCTGGGAGGCGGGGCCGCCGCGCGCATAGACCGCGCAGCCGCCCGCCACCGCGAAACGGATGTCGGTCGCGGCCAGTGCGTTCACCGTGCGGGTGAGCGCGTGTAGCAGTTGATCGGTAGTCGCAACCATGCAGCGGTGGTACCCGGCGGACACCGGGTTAATCGGCGTTTCTCCGGGTATGCGACCGGATACCGAAGGCTCGCACGCGTCATCGTACCGGGCTTCCGGACCGTCGGTTCGGGAAAGGAGAGACTCATGCCGAAGACGACAGCACGCGGTGGAGTCGAGAAGTCCGAGTTGCCGAGCACCCTGGCGCGGTCGGAAGAGAAGGCGCAGCGCACCTTCGCCAAGGCGCACGACGCCGCGCTCGAACAGTACGACGGCGACGAGGAGCGCGCCTACCGCGTCGCCTACGCCGCGCTGAAGCACAGCTACGAGCGGGTCGGCGACCATTGGGAACCCAAACCCAGCCGTGGCCCCTCCGACGAACGCGCCGAACAAGGCGGCCCGAACGCCAGGGGAGAGACCGCCGAAGGCGTCGACGCCAACGCTTCGAAGGAGCATCTGCTCGGCATCGCCCGGCGGCTGGCGATCTCCGGGCGATCCCGGATGACCAAGGACGAACTCGTCGAGGCGATCAAGAAGCGCAATCGCCGGGAGGCCGCGCGTGCCCGAGAATGACGACGCCTGGGCGCGCCGCGCGCGAGGGGAGACCGAACTCGAACGGCTGGACCGGAACTGGGGCAGCCTGGTGCAAGAGTTGCGCGTCGTGCAGACCGGTGTGCAGTTCCTGTTCGGGGCGCTGCTGATCCTGCCGTTCCAGGCGTCGTTCGGCACGCTGTCGCCGGGCATGCGGGCGCTGTACCTGGCCACCTTCGCCGCTGTGCTGGGGGCGACGGTGTTCCTGATCGCGCCGGTGTCCTGGCATCGGATCCTGTTCCGCCGTCATCGGCTCGGCAATGTCGTCGCCGCGGCGCATCGGTGCGCGATGGCAGGCGTCGCGCTGCTGGGTCTCGCGTTGATCGGCGCGGTGATCCTCGTGGTTGACTACGTGACAGGGACGCTCGCCGCACTGATATCCGCGGTCCTCACCGTCGCGTTGTTCGTCGCGACATGGCTCGTCGCGCCGTGGCGCTGGCGCAGCGCCTCGGAGGACGCCGCGCCCGACCGGTCCTGACTCACCGGGCCCAGGACACCACCTCGCCCGCCCGGGCCGGAGCGCCGCGGTGGTAGGCGCTGAGCGTCTCGGTCGCCACCCGATCCCACGAATTGCGGCTCGCGGCTCGCTGATAGCCGGCGGCCCCCCACGTCTCGCGCAACGTCGTGTCGGTCAGCAGCGGACGTACTGCCCGTGCGATCGCGTCGGGCTCGGGCGGGGCGACGAATCGGCCGGTGACACCGTCGACCACGGTATCGAGCAGTCCGCCGACCGCCGTGGCCACGACCGGCTTCCCGCACGCCATCGCCTCCAGCGCCACCCGGCCCGACGGCTCGTACCAGGGGGTGCAGAGCACGACGTCGGCGGAGCGGTACAGCCGCGGCAGCATCGGCCGCGTCACCGCGCCGGCCAGTCGAAAGCGTTCGCGCACACCATGATCGGAGGCGATACGGCGCAGCCTGCGGCCTTCGGTGTCGTCTTCGTCGTCGGCGGCGGGTCCGCCCGCGATCACCAGTTCGGTGTCCGGGAGTTCCGGCAGCGCTTTGATGACCGGGTCGAAACCGCTGCGCCGCACCAACTCTCCGGACGCGACCAATCGGTGCGTCGCGTGCCGCTCGGCGGCGGCGCCCTCCGGGGTGAACGTGGTGAGGTCCACCCCGCAGGGCACCATCGAGGTGCGGAAGCGTGGCACACCCATCCTGGCCAGCTCCGCGACCTCTTCGGAGCAGGTCGCCACGACGTGCGCCGCGCGCGTCGCGATGAGCCGCTCGAACCGGATACGCGAGCGCGGGCTCGGGTCGGCGAGACCTTCGCAGCGCCGCTGCACGGTGCCGAGCCCGTGGAAGGTCAGCACCACCGGGATGCCGTGCGCACGTGACGCCAGCTCCGCGGCGAGCCCGGACTTCCAGTAGTGCGCGTGCGCGATGTCCGGTTGCTCGGCGGTCCAGTGCCGCCGCAGGAACGTGCCGAACTCGCCGAGATAGGGCAGGGTCCGATCGGACGGCAGCGGAGCAGGCGGTCCGGCTTGGACGTGCACGACCCGGTAGCCGCCTTCGGCGAACAGTTCGGCGGGGGCGCGCGGACTGGTCCGCCGGGTATACACCGTCACCTCGTGCCCGCGTCGCGCGTACGCCGCGGACAACTCCGCTACGTACCGGCCGCGGCCGCCGCCACCGGCGGGACCTTCTTCGGCGAGTGGGCTGGCGTCCTCGGAAACCATGGCAATCTTCACCGGGTGCTCCGTTCTCCTCGCGGGGCGCCGCGCGGACGCGCGGATCCGCGCGGCTGCCCTACGACCGGCATCGCGTGACGTTCGGGATATATGTTCGGTATATGCCCGGACGTGGCCGGATGAAACCCCACGTCAGAGCTCGGTTTGCCAGCCGAACGGTCGGTTCGTACCGGCGGGCGGGCCCTCCGGCGGCGGTCACGTTCTCCTACCGAACGCTGTCGATAGCGGGTCGGCCGTGCCACACTGTAGGGAGGTTGAGATCACAGCCGACCCCGGTTCGACGCATACGGCGCAGCCGGTCGATGGGACGGCACGGCAACCGATTCGCGTTCGCGCCGCCCTCGCCCCGAAACGCTGCCGAGGACTGGATACCCCCTATCCGGGAGGTTCGACTTGTCTGCCATTTCTCTGCTACGGGAGCACGCGGAGGGCGTGCATCTCAATGGTTCGGGACCAGGACGTCGTCGGGACGGCCGGTTGTGGGCACAGCGGGTGGACCGCCGCCGCGAATGCGTGGTGGTTCGAGTCGAAGGCGAGTTGGACGCCGCCGTGTCGGCCGAGTTCTTCGAGACGGTCGACCGTGCGTTGCAGTCACCGTGTGATGCCGTGGTGATCGATCTGCGGGCCGCGAGGTTCATGAGCCTGCGCGCGGCCGCGCGGCTCGGCGCGCTGCGCAGGGACGGGGTGGGCCGTCCTGATCTGCGAATCGTCGCGGGCGGGTCGGGAGTGGAGCGCGCGCTCGAGGTGACCGGCGTGCGGTCGTTGTTCCCCAGCTACCCGTCCATGCGGACCGCTCTCGACGCCTGAGCGGGGTCGCCGCCGAACCCGCCGGTGTGGCCCGCGCCGATCCGGTCACGCCGCGCGCATCGGCATCGGATACTTCAGCGGTGAGAGATAGTGAGTCGGTACAGCCCGAGGACGCCCTCGCGCTGGACCGAGTGATCGGCATGGGAACGCCGCAGAGCGTAGGCAGTTTCCGATTCTGGTTCGCCGACCAGCGCTGGGAATGGTCGGACGAGGTCGCGTCGATGCACGGCTACGCGCCGGGGACGGTGACGCCGACGACAGAGTTGTTGCTGACACACAAACATCCGGAGGATCGCGACGCGGTGGCCAGCGCCTTGGCGCGGTCGATCGCGGACGCGGAACCTTTCTCCAGCAGGCACCGCATCATCGACACCACGGGCATCGTGCACCACGTGATCCTGGTCGCCGATCGGTTGGCCGACGAGTCCGGCGACGTGGTCGGCACCTCCGGCTACTACATCGACGTGACCGAGACCCTCGAGGAACACCGGCAGGAGACGCTGGACGGCGCTCTGCCCGAGCTCTACGCCGCCAGGGCGGTGATCGAACAGGCCAAGGGCGCGCTCATGCTGGTCTACGGCATCGGCCCCGAACAAGCCTTCCGGGTGCTGAGCTGGCGATCGCAGGAAACCAACGTCAAGCTGCGCACCCTGGCCGCGCGCCTGGTCGCCGATCTGCCCGGACTCGCGGGCATCACGCCCGGTATGCGGACCGAATTCGACCATCTACTGCTCACCGCCCACGAGCGGATCGACGGCCACTGACCCGCGTTTCGATCCGCCCTCGGCGGGTACGTCCTCCGACGAGGAACGCGGCGGCCTTTCTGCTCCACTGTCCGCGGCGTCTGCGGTGTTCCGGTCGCTCAGGGGCGCCCGCAGCGGAATCCAGGCCACAGTGGAGTGCTGCGAGGACAAGGTGGTGATGGGCAAATGGGGGAGTGGACGTACCGATCCTCTACCGAGACGACGACAGTCGGGGTGCGGGTGCCCGCCAGGCTGGAGCAGCTGACCATGCTGCGCGCGCTCGCCGAGACGGTTGCCCTCATCGCCGACTTCGCCTTGGACGAGGTGACCGACATCCGGCTGGCGCTGGACGAGGTGGCCACCTCGCTCATTCTGGACGCGGCCGCCGGTTCGATGCTCGACTGCGAGTTCACCTACGACACCGACAAAATGTTCGTGCACGTGTCGTCGGTCGCGGCCACCGACTCGGTGGTCGGCCAGGCGGGCTTCGGCTGGCACATCGTGCGGACCCTGACCGACTCGATCGCGGCCGCCCAAGGCTCCTACGACAGCGTGCTCGGCGGATATCCGACCGTGATCGATTTCAGCTGGGTGCGGGGTGCCCCGAATGGCGGGTGAGCCGAGGTCGCGGGGGGACAGCTACGACAACATCGAGCCGCTGTTCGAGAAGATCGCCGCGCTGGATTCGGACGATCCGCGCCGCGAGCCGATGCGCCAAGAGCTGATCGAACGCTGTCTGCCCCTGGCCGAGCACATCGCCCGCAAATTCGCCGGGCGCGGTGAGAACTTCGACGACCTGCTGCAAGTCGCACGCCTTGGCTTGGTGCAGGCCGCGGACCGTTTCGACGTGGCGCGCGGGTCGTCGTTCCTGTCCTTCGCGGTGCCAACCATCATGGGTGAGGTCCGGCGGCATTTCCGGGACAACACCTGGGCCGTGCGGGTGCCGCGACGGACGAAGGAGATCCAGCTGAGCATCGGCCCGACCGTCGAGGCGCTGTCGCAGCGACTGGGCCGGATGCCACGAGCCAGGGAGATCGCGGCGGAGCTGGATGTCGACCTGGTCGAGGTGACCCAGGCCCTGATCGCGGGCAACGCCTACCAGTCCTCGTCCATCGACGCGGTGGTCGGCGCGGACACCGAGAGCGCCCCGCAGCCCCTGCTGGACAGCCTCGGGATCGAGGAGTCGTCCTATCACCTGGTCGAAGACGTCATGGCGGTGAAACCGCTGCTCGGCGAGCTTCCCGAGCGCGAGCGCCAGGTGCTGATCATGCGATTCTTCGAGTCGTTGACGCAGAATCAGATCGCCGAGCGGCTGGGCGTCTCCCAGATGCATGTCTCGCGCATTCTGTCCAGGACGTTGAACTCGCTGCGCGAGCAGGCGCTGCGGGACTGAGCCGCGGGCGCTACACCGGATTCGGCGGCGCGGGGTCCGGTGACGGCCCGGGCAGTCCCGGGTCCGGCGTCGGCGGCCGCGGCGCGGGGCCGGGCACCGGCGGCAACGGATGCGGATCAGGTTCCGGCGGAATGGGATTCGGGCCCGGAATAGGGTCGGGCTCGGGAACCGGCGGCACCGGGTCGGGGTCGGGAATGGGCGGCACCGGATCGGGTTCGGGAATGGGCGGCACCGGGTCCGGCTCGGGTGTGGGTGGAACCGGTTGCGTCGCGTCGACGCTGGACATGCGAACTCCTCCTGGTTGTCGGTCGATCGCCGGGCGCTACGTCCGCGGACTCGCGCATCCGGCCGATCATCGGCCGGTTACCCATCGCCCACCGGACGAACCCGGCAGGGCTCGGGCAGCCTACGGTGCGGCCGACCAGTTTGCGGATCACGCCCGCCGGGTAGTCAGACAGGAGCCGGACAACAGATGCCGATGCCTCGAGGAGCTCGTCATGACCGACCAGCGCCGACTACGCACCCGGAATCAACGGTTCGGGCCGGGGGATGCCGGGGCGCCGCCCCGGGCCGAGGGGATTTCCGTCACCAGGAATCACGACGTCATCCGTCGCTGGGCCGAACAGCGCGGCGCCCGGCCCGCCACCGTGCCGGGCAGCGAGTACAACGGACGGCTCGGGGTGCTGCGGTTCGACTTCCCCGGGTACGGCGGCGCCGTGTTGCGCCGGGTGGGGTGGGACGAGTGGTTCGCCACTTTCGACGACCGGGAACTGCGTTTCTGGTACCAGGAGCCGAGTGCCGACCGTCCGCCGAGCAACTTCAACCGCTTGGAGCCGCCGCGATAGCCGGGAGACCGCTGGAAAGGCCGTGAGACCGGTCACCGTCTTCCGCCGCCGACCGGAGCACGCGAACTATGTGACGCAGAGCACGGATTCGTGGTGAGCTTCGTTATCGACCCTGGGGTCGGTGCTGGCGCAGACCAGTTCGGCTCCATGCTCGAAATTTCCCGCTGTACAGCCATTTTCGTGCCGGAGTCCGCCTTCGGCGGGCATGTGCCGTGTCGGAATCCCGAGCGGGGAGACAGCCCCCCGCGCCCTGTCGCGTCGGCCGGGCGTATAGCGTCGAGGGACGAACCAAGGGGCCCGAATCGGTCTGCCGGACGTTTACCGGCTGCGACTCCGGGTACTCCAGGCCGAGCAAGGGTTGCTCGAAAGCGGAAGGTCGCGTCGGTATGGGGATGCGGTTGTCCGCACCGTGACGCGCTTCCGCATGTCTGCAAGGGATAAGGTCTTGAGCGCAAACCTGATGATCGTGGAGGACGACGACCGGGTCCGTGGCGCGTTACGACTCGCCATGGAGGACGAGGGTTACGACGTCGACGAGGCGGAGGAAGCCGAAGACGCGCTCACACATCTGCGCAGCAATGGGGTTCCCGACGTCATGATCGTCGATCTGATGCTCGGTGGCATGGACGGATTCGAGTGTATTCGCGAGATCCGCCGCGACCACGATGTTCCCATCATCGTGGTCAGCGCCCGCGACGACACCCACGACGTGGTGGCCGCGCTGGAGGCAGGCGCCGACGATTTCGTCACCAAGCCGTTCGAGATCAAGGAGATCACCGCCCGCATGCGCGCGGTGCGCAGGCGTTCCCGCCCTGCCGCGGAACGGGAGTCGCCCCAGGAGATACTGCTCGAGGCCGATGACACGGCGCCGCTGGTGCTCGCCCCGGACAGCGGCGTCGTTCGCCGCGGGGACGAGGAGATCCGGCTCACGCTCACCGAGTTCCGCTTGCTGTGTGAACTGGCCGAATCGCCGGGGCGGGTGCTCAGCCGTACCGTGCTGCTCGAAAGAGTCTGGGATCGTGGGTTTTTCGGCGACGAGCGCATCGTGGACGTGCACATGCGCCGGTTGCGCACGAAGATCGAACGGGATCCGTCCGATCCGCGCGTCGTGGTGACGGTGCGGGGGCTCGGCTACCGCCTCGATGTCCGGCGCTGAGCGCTGCCTCGACGCCCCCCGCTGGAGTCCGAACGCCTGGAGTCTGCGTGCCCGCGTGACGGCCGTCTTCGCGACGATCGCCGCGCTGATGTCGCTGGTTCTGGTCGTCTCGGTGTTCGTGATCAGCCGCAGCTACCTGGAGGCGCAACGAGCGAACGCGGGCACCGAGTCGCCCGCCGATCTCGACGCCGATCTCGATCTGCTGCGCAACGTGCTGATCGGCTGCGCGCTCGTGGTCACCCTGATCGGCGCGGCGGTCGGCTGGTGGGCGAGCAGGCGGGTGCTCACCCCGCTGCACCAGCTCGCCGGCGCCGCCGCGCGGATCGCCTCCGGCGACCTCGGCCTGCGGCTGCCCGCCACCGGTGACCAGGACCTCGCCATCACCGTCGAATCGTTCAACACCATGGTGGACTCGCTGCAACGCCGCATCGAGCGCGAACACCGGCTCTTCGGTGACGTCAGCCACGAGCTGCGCACCCCGCTGACCACCCTGATGGCCGGCGTGGGCGTGCTCAACCGGCATCGCGCTGATCTGCCGGAACGTTCGCAGCGGGCGCTGGGCCTGGTCACCGCCGAGGTGGAGCACCTGCGCAAGCTGCTGGACGATCTCCTCGCGCTGGCGCGGGTGGAGGCGGGGATGCACCACGGCGACGCCGAGCCGCTATCGGTGCGCGACCTGCTGGTGCACACCCTGGCCGACCGGCGCTATCCGGGCGAGCTGCTCACGGTGGTACAGGACGTCACCGTGCGCGGGCGCAAGGTGGAGCTGGAACGTGCGGTGGCCAATCTGCTGCACAACGCCGACCGGCACGGCGGCGGAGTGGTCGCGGTCACCGTCGACCGCGACGGCACCGACGCGGTGCTCACCGTTGACGACGCGGGTCCCGGCGTGGCGCCCGCGGACCGGAGCCGGATCTTCGAACGATTCGCGACCGCCCGCAGCGGCCGCCGCTCGCCCGACGGGACGGGCATCGGCCTGGCGTTGGTCGCCGAGACGGTCGCCACGCACGGCGGCCGCGTGGACTGCACCGACCGGCCGGGCGGGGGCGCGCGATTCGTCGTGCGGTTGCCCCGGCTCGGCGACACACATCCGTAATACGACCGTAAAGAAGTCGACTGGTCGACCTCAAAGTCGCTTCGTAAGCCTGGATAAGTACTGCTGACCGACGAGGAGTTGTATGTCTGTGCCAACCCTGTCCCCAGCGGAGATCGAGCGATCGCGCGTCGACAACGCCGCGGCCGCCCTGGGAGTCACCCCGAACCGGAAAGACACCGGGCGGGCCGTGGTCCTGCGCACGCCCCGGTTGGGCGACGGCGCTCCGATGTGGCGAATCGCCAAGGATTCCGCGGTGCTCGACGTCAATTCGAGCTACGCGTACCTGATGTGGTGCCGGGATTTCGCCGGGACATCGGTGGTCGCCGAAGTGGACGGCCGCGTCGTGGGATACGTGATCGGCTTCGTCCGCCCGCAGGCCCCCGACACCGTCTTCGTCTGGCAGATCGCGGTGGATCGTGCGCAGCGTGGCCGCGGCATCGCCGCCGAGCTGCTGCACACCCTGCTCAACAGTGTTGCCGCGCAGGGCGTCTCGGTGCTCGAGACGACGATCTCGCCGGACAACGCCGCTTCCGTCGCGCTGTTCACGTCGGTGGCGAAGGAGCGGGACGCGGAACTGACCAAGCGCCCCTTGTTCGACGCCGGAGTCTTCCCCGACGACCACGCACCCGAAGACCTGTATCGCATCGCCCCGACCGCCCGCCCCACCGAGGAGGATCACCGATGATCAACACCGACACCACCGTTTTCGAGAGCCTGGAGTCGAACGTGCGCGGTTACTGCCGCGCCTGGCCCACCGTGTTCACCACCGCGAAGGGCAGCTGGCTGCGCGACGAGGAAGGCAAGGACTACCTGGACTTCTTCGCGGGCGCGGGCGCGCTGAACTACGGCCACAACAACGACGTGCTCAAGCGCTCGCTGCTGGACTACATCGCCGGCGACGGCATCACCCACGGGTTGGACATGTCCACCGCGGCCAAGCGGGACCTGCTGGAGGCGTTGCGCGACACCCTCTTCACCCCGCGCGGCCTGGACTACAAGGTCCAGTTCCCCGGCCCCACCGGCGCCAACGCGGTCGAGGCCGCGCTGAAGCTGGCGCGCAAGATCACCGGCCGGGAGACGATCGTCAGCTTCACCAACGCCTTCCACGGCATGACCCTGGGCGCGCTGTCGGTGACCGGTAACGCGGCCAAGCGCGCGGGCGCCGGTGTGCCGCTGGTGCACGCCGCGCACATGCCCTACGACGGCTATTTCGACGGCACCACCGCGGACTTCCAGTGGATGGAGAAGGTGCTCGACGACACTTCCTCCGGCTTCGACCGCCCCGCCGCGGTGATCGTGGAGACCGTGCAGGGCGAAGGCGGCGTCAACGTCGCCCGCGCGGAGTGGCTGCGCCACCTCGCAGGCCTGTGCGCGGAGCGGGAGATCCTGCTGATCGTGGACGACGTCCAGATGGGCTGCGGCCGCACCGGACCGTTCTTCTCCTTCGAGGTCGCGGGCATCACACCCGACATCGTGACGCTGTCGAAGTCGATCGGCGGCTACGGGCTGCCGATGGCGCTGGTGCTGTTCAAGCCCGAGCTGGACGAATGGTCGCCGGGTGAGCACAACGGCACCTTCCGCGGCAACAACCCCGCGTTCGTCACCGCGACGACCGCGTTGCGCCACTACTGGTCCGACGACGCGCTGCAGACCGCGACCCAGACCAAGGGTGAGAAGATCGCGCGCACCCTGGGTGAGCTGGCCGGGTACTTCCCCGGGATCGCCACCCGTGGACGCGGCCTGGTGCACGGCGTCGTGTTCGACGACCCCTCGCAGGCGGGCAAGGTCTGCCAGATCGCCTTCGAGCGCGGCCTGCTGGTGGAGACCTCCGGTTCCACCGACGAGGTCGTGAAGCTGCTGCCGCCGCTGACGGTCACCGAGCAGGAACTCGACCAGGGCCTGCACATCCTCTCCGGCGCCGTGGAGTCGGTGTGCGGCGGCATGGGGGCGGTCGCATGATCGTGCGCACGACCGCGGAGATCACCGGCACCGAGCGTGACGTGGCGGGCGAGGGCTGGCGCAGCAAGCGCATCGTCCTCGGTGGCGACGGCGTCGGTTTCTCCTTTCACGAGACCACCATCGACGCGGGGACGGTGCACGAGTTCCACTACGTGCACCACGTGGAAGCCGTGTGGCTCATCGAAGGCTCGGGCACCCTCACCGATCTGGACAACGGCGTCACCTACGAGCTCGCACCCGGCTCGATGTACCTGCTCGACGGACATGAACGGCACCGCTTGGAGGTGCGCACCACGATGCGGATGATGTGCGTGTTCAATCCGCCGGTGACCGGGCAGGAGGTTCACGACAGCGACGGCGTCTACCCGCTGGTCGCCGCGACGATCGGAAGTTGAGCACACCAATGGTTCTGCAGGACACCGAAACCCGGCCCGAGACGGCTCGCTACGATCGCTACCCGACCCGTCTCGGCGCGCCCGCTCCGCACCTGGAGCGTGCCGATCCCGCGGTGTGGGGAGAGGTCGAGAGCCCGGAACTCGCCTCGTTCGACGCCGACGGGTTCGCCATCCTCGACCAGTTGCTCGCCCCCGACGAAGTGGCCGAGTTCAGCGGCGAGATCAGCAGGCTCGCGAACGATCCGGCCCTGCGCGATGACGACCGGGTCATCGTGGAGAAGTCGTCGAACCGGGTGCGCTCGGTCTTCGAAGTGCACAAGCTGAGCGAGGCGATCGCCGATCTGGTGCGTCAGCCGCGGGTGCTCCAGCTTGCCGAGCAGGTGCTGGGGTCGCCGGTGTACGTGCATCAGAGCCGGGTGAACTACATGCCCGGTTTCCGCGGCACCGGTTTCTACTGGCACTCCGATTTCGAGACCTGGCACGCCGAGGACGGTATGCCCGCGCCGCGTGCGGTGAGCCTGTCGATCGCGCTGACCGACAATTACCCGATCAACGGCAGCCTGATGGTGATGCCCGGCTCGCACCACACCTTCGTGCCGTGCCTGGGCAGCACCCCGGCCGAGCATTATCGGGAGTCGTTGCAGGAGCAGGAGATCGGCGTGCCGACGACCGACGACATCACCGCGCTGGCGAACCGCTACGGGATCAGTCAGTTCACCGGCCGGGCGGGCTCGGCGCTGCTGTTCGATTCCAATCTGATGCACGGGTCGTCGAACAACATCACGCCGTTCCCGCGGTCGAACATCTTCGTGGTGTTCAACAGCGTGCACAACACGCTGGTCGAGCCGTTCGCCGCGCCCGCGCCGCGACCGGGCTACATCGGCAGCCGCGACTTCACGCCGCTGTCGGTCTGATCGAGAGCCGCCCCGCGCGTGCGGCCCGCCCAGCCGGTGGGCCGCACGCGCGGGGCGTTTCGCATGGGCGCGAGTACGCGCGTGCCGACTCAGGAGACGCGCCGGATCGCCTCCGGAGTGAGGTCGGCGATCGTCGGATACCCGTCCACCGCCATGAGCAGGTCGGCCTCGGCCAGCAGCGAGCGCAGCACGTGCACGAGGCCGTCCACCCCGCCGAGGGCGAGTCCGTACGGGTAGGGGCGGCCGATGCCGACGGCCGTCGCGCCGAGCGCCAGCGCTTTGACGATGTCGGCGCCGGTGCGGACGCCGGAGTCGAACAGCACCGGCAGTCCGTCGGCGGCCGCCGCCACTTCCGGCAGATGCTCGATCGCCGGGATGCCGCCGTTGGCCTGCCTGCCGCCGTGATTCGAGCAGTAGATGCCGTCCACGCCCGCGTCTACGGCCCGCCGGGCGTCGTCGGGATGACAGATGCCCTTGAGCACCAGCGGCAGGTCGGTCATCGACCGCAGCCAGGTCAGGTCCTCCCAGGTCAACGGGTTGCCGAACAGTGAGATCCAGGTCAAGATGGCGGTTTTCGGGTCCTGTTCGGGCGGGCTGGGCAGCAGGGCGCGGAACACCGGATCGCTGAAGTAGTTGGCCAGGCAGTGCCCGCGCAGCTGCGGGAAGTTGGACACCGCCAGATCGCGCGGGCGCCAGCCGGGCACCCAGGTGTCCAGGGTGACCACGATGGCCTCGAAACCCGCGGCTTCCGCCCGGCGGACCAGGCTTTGGGCGAGGTCGCGATCGGTCGGGGTGTAGAGCTGGAACATGCCCGGGGTGTCGCCGAACTGGGCGGCCACCTCCTCCAGCGGATCGACGGTGAGGGTGGAGGCGACCATCGGCACGCCGGTGCGCGCCGCGGCCCGCGCGGTGGCGATATCGCCGTGCCCGTCCTGGGCGCACAGTCCGATCACGCCCACCGGGGCCAGGAAGATCGGTGTCGGCAGCGTCATCCCGAACAGCTCGATCGAGAGGTCGCGCGTCTTGCTCGCGCGCAGCATGCGAGGCACCAAGCCCAGCTTCTCGAAAGCCGTCACATTGGCCCGCTGGGTCAGTTCGTCGCCCGCGCCACCTGCCACGTACGACCAGATGCCCGGTGGCAGTGCCGCCCGCGCCTTCGCCTCCAATTCGGCGTAGGTCATCGGAAGCTCGGGCAGCACACCCCCGAGTCCTTGGAAGTAGATCTCGTTCTGGTAGTCGCCGAAGTTGGTCACGCCACTCCTGTCCTCGTCTCGATGCATGAATGTATCCGATACGTTTCTGTAGCGATCGCGATTCCGGTCAGGCGCGCAGCGCGCGGTAGAGGGTCAACCAGCGATCCGGGGAGACCAGCCCGACCGGCCGGTCGAGCGGTATCCCGGCCGCTTCGCAGGCGCTGTGCACGGAGTGGGCCGGGAACTCTCGACGCAACGACGCCGCGACGCTGCCCCCGACGCCGGAGAAACCCAGTTCGACCACTCGGCGGTAGTCCCCGAATCGCTCACGCGGCAGCAGCGGAACGGGCCGGTTGCGTATCCGCAGGACGGCGGCGTCGACCTGGGGCACCGGATGGAAACTGTGCTTGCCGACACGCGCGCCGATTTCGATCGCCGTCGTGGGCCAGTGGCCGACGGTGAGCTTGGTCCACCGGCCGTAGGCGCCGGAGTGCTTGCGGGCGAACTCGAGCTGGGTGAGCAGGGTCGCCGAGGTGAGCTGTGGCGCGGCCAGGCACCAGCGCACGATGTCGGTCGTGATGGCGAACGGCACGTTGGCCACGACCGCGAACGGCTCGCGTGGCGGACGCACGGTGCGGAAGTCTTGATGGTACAAGCGGATTCCCGGATCGTCGGCGTATCGGCGGCGCAGCAGGGTCGCGTAGTGCCGGTCCTTCTCATAGGCGCGCACCCGGCCGGCCGCGCCGAGCAGCTGCCTGGTCAGCATGCCGTCACCGGGGCCGATCTCGAGGACGAGGTCGTCGGCGGTGACGCCGGAGGCGCGCACGATCAACCGGGCGGCGCGGGCATCGGTGAGGAAGTTCTGCGACAGTCGTTTACGCGTGGGCGCGGCGTGGCCTTCGCCGCGGGCATGCGAAAGAGAACGTCGACGGGACATGGGTGTCCTCCGAACGGAGTGGTCGAATCAGGAAGAGTGATTCGCCCGGACCCATGCCAGGGCACGAGGAGTCCAGCGGCCGCTATCGGCCGCCGACGTGGATTCCGATCGAACGGATCAGCGGATCGGAGCGTTACGGTGCGCCGGCAGAGCCCGAGCCTCCGTACGCAGCCGGATGTAGTACGCGCCGACCGCGTACCCTCCGTTCACACCAGGACTGCCACACATGCCCCGCAACCTACGACATCCGCGCATTCGGATGCCAGTTCTTTTCGGGACGGGTGCGCCGATACCCCGCCGAGGGGCTCAGCGCGACGTCGACTGACCGACCACGTCCGGGTCCTGCTGCTCCGCGGCGTAGGTCCGCCAGGACTTGGCCTCCGCGTGCTTGCCCAGCTGATCGAGCAGATCGGCCAGCTCCGCGATGGCGCGAGGTTCGCGACGGTCGGCGGCGGTGCGCCACCAGGATTCGGCTCCCATGGGATCACCGCGCCGCAGTCGCACCATGCCGAGTTCGTACGCGGCGCCCGCGTGCCCCGCCTCGGACGCCTGGGCCCAGAGGCCGCACGCCTGTTCTTCCTCACCGCGGCGGTACATCGCGACGCCGAGGTCGTAGAGCGCGCCGCGGTAGCCGGGGTCGCCCGATTGCCCCGACTTGCTCGCGCGTGGCGAGGCATCGGCCGTCGCGACGGGCTCTCTGAGCCTGTCCGGTGCCGGAGCGGTGTCGGGAACTCGGGTGATCGGCGCGGGATGAGTGTTCGTGCGCTGTGAGCCGGGTGCGTCGACGGGGCCATCGGGCGCGTGACCGGGTGAGATCGCGGGCCCAAGCGTGCGATACGGCTCCGGCGGCAGCGGGCCGGATGCGGTCTCTGCTGTGTCCTGGGTGTGCGTGCCCGCCGGGTCGAAAGCGCGGAAGGAGTCGGCGGGGAGCGAAGGGCTCGTGGCAGGCGGGTTGGCACCGGTGTGCGGACCAGCAGCGGTCGGAGCTGGTGCGGAGCCGGGAATGACCAGGGCGGGATGCGCTGGTGCCGGGTCTGGATCGCGTGGCGCAGTGTGCGTCGGAGCCAGGTGCTGCGAGCCTATGGGGTCGAAAGCGCGGTAGGAGTCCGCGGGTGGACTGGGGTTCGTGGCTCGCGAGTTCGAGCCGGTGTGCGGACCATCGGCGATGGGACGGGCAGCCGCGAAAGGTGGAGCCCCGTGCGATTCTGCGGGAGGAGCGGAGGCGGGCGGCGCGGCCTGCGCCACGCCGTCGACAGCGCGAGACCGGTCCGCTGTGGGCCGGGCGAGTGCGGAGTCCGCGAAGGTCGTAGCGGGAGTTTCTGCAGCTGTGCCAGGGGCGCTCGGCAACGTCGGTGCCGGGGCTGGGGTGCGCGCTCCTGCGGGGTCGAACGCGCGGTACGAGTCTCCCGTGGCCCGGGGGTCCGTGGCGAGTGGGCCGGAACCGGTGTGCGGACCATCGGCGGCTGGTCGGCCGGTGGTGAAGTCCGGGAAGACCGGGGCGAGCGGTGAATCCGCTGGCTGCGGGCCGGAAGGTGGCAACGCTTGTCGCGGTGCTGGGGTATCGGCGACCGTGGGATCGAACGCGCGGAATGAGTCTCCGGTGGTCCGAAGGTCCGCTGCGACTGGGCCTGAGTCGGTGTGCGGATCGTTCGGTGCGGGTGGGGTGGTGGTGGAGTCCGGGAAGACCGGCGCGGGCGGTGAATTCGCTGGCCGCGGGCCAGAAGGTGGCAACGTGTGTTGCGGTGCTGGGGTGTGGGTGACCGAGGGGTCGAAGGCGCGGAATGAGTCTCCGGTGGTCCGAAGGTTCGCGGCGAGTGGGCCTGAGCCGGTGTGCGGATCGTTCGGTGCGGGTCGGGTGGTCGGGGAGGGCGGCACTCCCGGTCCAGACGGCGGGTTGCCGATCAGCAGGCCGGCAGCGTGGCGTGCCGGGTCTGCGGGGGGATGCGTATGCGCGACCGGAGGGCCGAAGGCGCCGTAGGAGTCCCCGGTGGATCTACCGCTCTCGCCCCGGGAATCGTGCGCAGAGCGCGCAGGTGAGTCGGTCCGCGGGCGCGGGACCAGCGAGCCGGGCGCCGGGTTCGCGGCCTCTGGTTTCGGCGGGGTGGCGGCGAGTGGTGCGCTGTCCATGACGTCCGCGACCGACGATCCATTCGATCGGCTCGCCGTGGGCTGCCCATGGTCCGGCGGTGCGTCCGGAGCTAGCGCCGACGAAGAATCGGGGGTTGGCGAAGCGGATCGTCCAGGGCGGGACGACTGCATGTTCGCGAAGAGGCTGCCCGCGCCCCGGACCTGGCTGCTCTCTGGCGCTTGCCCGTTCGCGGGCCGATGCCCGTTCCCCGCCACCGGCGGCTCGGGGGCGAGCGGCTCGATCCGGGCTGCCGGTCCGGTCGGGGCGGGCGCGGCGTCGATACGGGGAACCGGCATGGTGGGCGCGGTGGGCGGACCTGACGAAAAGGTGGGCGAGGCCATCCCGATCGGGGTAGCGGGCGCCGCCGGTTTCACCGCGACGGTCGAGGCGGCGGTGGAGACCTCCACGACCAGGTTCGCGAAATTCGGCGGCCCCTCGCCGATGCTGCACCACAGGACGACGCGACCATTGGGCCGGTGCTCCACTACGATGCCGTAATTCCCCGACCAGGACTTCTGCGTGCCGAATTCGTCCACCCAGACCGGGGTCAGGGTCACCAGGGTCGCCGACGCGGTAGGCGTGACGTCGAAGCTGACGCCGGCGGCCAGGGCGTCGCTCCATGCGTCGACCCCGGCCAGCGAACGCCCGTGCAGGTCGAGATAGCCGTCGACGACCGAGAGTCCCATACCGAGCCCACGCAGTCCGGCGGGCGGCGCGGCGGAGATCATCGTCAAGGTGACCGTGGTGGGCGCAGGGCCGACTTGCTCGGTGTACATCGGATAGACCATGCTGCCGGACCAGACGATCGGGTCCGCGCTCGTGTAGCGCGCGGCCAGCGGCAGTTCTTCGGGCGAATTCCGGGCGGCCCACGACGAATATCGCTCGTTCACTGTCGCGCGCCTGCCTTTCCACCCGATCCCGACCGCCGTCCCCGCGCCGGGCGGCGGGGTATACCGTACTCGCCGCGAATCAGAACCGCGCCCGATCCCCTGGCGGTCGGTGATGCCCCTGGCGTCAACGCTACCGGGGAGTTCACTCCATTTCCCAATGGTGCGCAGCGGCGTGTCCACCCCGCTCTCGATGCTCGACCGGCTACCGCGGCGCGATCTCCGCCGCGCGGAGAGAGACCCGCCACGGGCTGGCCGCTGAGGCGGCGTGGGCCCATTCGCGGGCGCCGCGGTGATCGTCCGGGCACCAGGCCCGGGCGCGGGCTACCGGCGCCCGGCGGCGAGCCGTTCCAGCGCGGCCAAGTCCTTTTCCAGCATCCGGAACAGCCAGTACACGCCGATGAACGCCACCGCGGTGCCTGCGCAGAGCACGCGGAGCGGCACGATGACGGCGGGGATGTCCGCCGGCGGGATGAAAGTCGCGCCCGCGACGCCGAGCAGCGGGACGGCGGCGGCGAGGACGAGAAAGTATGTGCTGTCGGCGTCCAGCTGCCGCAGGCGGAGCGCGTCCTCGGCGCCGAGGCCGCTGTGCGGGAGGAACATCGGGTACAGCGACCGCACCGCGTAGAAACTTACCAAGAAGTACGGGTAGGCCATCGCGATGGCGCCGCAGACGATCTGGGTGAGGAAGAAGTGCAGGTAGGACGCTGCGGTGATCTGATTGCCGGACACCTGGACCGACACCGGGACCGCCACGCCCGCGACCGCCCAGAGCGCGAAACACGTGAGCACGTTGCGTCTGCCCAGTCGCAACGTGTCAGCCCGGGCCCCCGCGAGGGCCTGCCAGCCGTACGGTCTGCCCTTGCGCAACCCGCGCGCGATCGACCAGAGCGGGGCGATCAGCAGATTGGTCACCACGAAGCCGATCAGGAAGCACACCGCGTAGGTCCCGAGCGCGACCTGGTCGAAGCGGTGCTGCGCTTGCGCGTCGAGTTTGTCGATGATCAGCGTGCGATTGTGGTTGTAGCCGTACCAGATCGCGAGCGCGTTGGGTACGGCGATGGCCAGCGCCATGATCGGATGCATCAGCAGGCGGGCGCGCAGCCGCCAGCTGTTCGGCGGCGGGTCGACGAGATCGCGGGCACGGGCGTCGAGGCTGACCGCGAGCTGCTGGGCCATGTCGGCGCCGGTCGGCCAGCGGTGGGCGGGGTCCGGGTCGAGCGCACGGACGAGGGCACGCTGTAACGCCTCCGGGCAGTCCGGGGGCAGGTCGGCGTAGGGCAGATCGCGCGGGCTGTGGGATCGGCGTTCGAGCATCGCGTCGAGGGCGGTGCGGTCGCCGCCGGTCACCGCGTCGTCGTCGAAGGGCTTGCGGCCGGTGAGCAGTTCCCAGAGCACGACGGCCAGGGCGTACAGATCACTGCGGGTGTCGAGATCCGCGGCGGTGGCGGGCAGGTCCGGATGCACCGCGGCGAGTTGCTCGGGTGACATGTACGCCAGCGAACCACCGAAATACGCGACCGGGCTGGCACCGGAGACGTTGCCGCTGAAGCTGATGTTGAAGTCGGCCAGTTTGGGGACGCCGTCGGCGGTGAGCAGGACATTGGCCGGCTTGACGTCGCGGTGCAGTACTCCGGCCCGGCCCGCGTAGTCGAGCGCCTCCGCCAAGCGCCGCCCGAGCCAGGCGACGGTCTCGGGCCAGGACAGTCCGGCCAGTTCGGCGCGCAGCGGCGATTCACTGGGCCGGATCTCGCCTTTCGTGGCGAGCACCCCGTCGATGACTTCCAGCAGCATCGCTCCGCCGCGCTGTGCCTGTGGTGTCGCGCGCACACGTTCGAGCACCGTGAACAGGGTGCCGCCCGGCACGTACTGCATGTACAGCAGGCGCAGTTTCCGGCTCACCAGCACGCGCTGGTCGAAGACGCGCACGATGTAGTCGTGGTCGAGCTGGGCGAGCGTCTGTGGCTCGGCGCCTTTGTCGCGGGAGATCTTCAGCGCGACCAGTCGCTGCATCGACCGCTGCCGGGCCAGGAAGACCCGGGCGAACGCGCCGCGGCCCAGCCCGGTCATCAGGTCGAAGTCGTCGATCTTCTGTCCCGCGGCGAGGGCGTCGAGATCGGCAGGTTCGGCGGCCGTCGTCAGCGTGCTGTGGTAGTCGTCGGTGGCGAGCAGTTCCGAGAGCTGGTCGGCCTGGTCGGGGTAGGCGGCGGTGTATTCGGTGACGTCGACCGAGCCGCCCGCGCGCCTGCGGACGTGGAACTCCTCGTAGATCAGGTCCGGCGGCAGCGGCCAGGTGCGCAGTTCCGGGAGTTCCTCGACATAGTCGGCCAGCCGTTTCGGCGCGGTTCCACGACTCCACCGGTTGGCCAGGTCGACCTTGATCAGTTCGATCAGCGAGACCCGGCGGATCGCGGGCGAGTCCGGCAGATACGCGGCCAGTTCCGGGGGAGTCTCCGCCGTGCGCCACGCGTCGGCGAAGCGTTCGACCACCTCGGCGACGCCGATGCCCCGCGCTTGCCCGGGCGATCGGCCCGCTTCGGCCGTCGCCCCCCGAACCGGCGGGGCGGGGTGCGCCATGGGGGCATCGTATCGGACGCGAGCGGGCTTTCGCGGAACGCCGAACGGCTGACCAAGCGCTTGCTACGCTCGATCGATGATCTCCACGGTGGTCTGGGGCACCGGCAACGTCGGCCGGGCGGCTATCCGGGCCGTCGACGCCCATCCGGCGCTGCGCCTGACCGGCGTGCTCGTGCACGCTCCGGCGAAAGTCGGTCGCGACGCGGGCGAACTCGCCGGGTTCGGGCGCGAACTCGGCGTCGCCGCCACCGACGACATCGGCGAAGTGCTCGGTGCGCGCCCGGACGCGGTGGTCTACGCGGCCTCCGGCGACATCCGCCCCGACGACGCGCTCACCGACATCGTGCGCGCACTCCGCGCGGGCGCGGTGGTCGTCACCCCGGCCCTCTACGCCCTCTACGACCCCCGCAACGCACCGCCGGAGATACGGGATCCGGTGCTGGCCGCGATCGCCGAAGGCGGCGGATCGCTGTTCGTCTCCGGCATCGACCCCGGCTGGGGCAACGATGTGCTGCCCCTGCTGATCAGCGGGCTCGGCAGCACGGTGGAGACGATCCGCTGCCAGGAGATCTTCGACTACTCCACCTATGACCAGCCGGACTCGGTGCGCTATCTGGTCGGCATGGGTCAGCCGATGGACTACGAGCCGCCGATGCTCGCGCCGTCGGTGCCGACCATGGTCTGGGGCGGGCAGATTCGGCTCATGGCTCGGGCGCTCGGTGTCGCACTCGACGAGATCCGGGAGACGCTGGACCGGCGCGCCCTGGACGTCACCGTCGCCACGGCCGCCATGGGCGAGTTCGCGGCGGGCACCCAGGGAGCTGTGCGATTCGAGGTCCAAGGCATCGTCGAGGGGCAGCCGCGTCTGGTCGTCGAGCACGTCACCCGCATCCATCCGTCCTGCGCGCCGGACTGGCCGACGCCGGCCGACGGCGGCGCCGGCGCGCACCGGGTGATCATCGAAGGACATCCGCGGATCGAAGTGACCGTCGAGGCGACCGACGAAGACGGCAACCGGTCCGCGGGCGGGAACGCCACGGCCGTCGGCCGCCTGGTCGGCGCCATCGACTGGCTGGTGGCCGCGAAGCCCGGACTCTACGACGCACTGGACATTCCTTTGCGTCCCGCGGTCGGCAAACTCGGAAGGAAACACACATGATCATCGACATTCCCGAGGGGAAGGATCCGATCGGCTACGTCTGGGGCGAGATGGTTCCCGGAATCGGTGTGGCCGCCTCGAATTTCTCGCTGTCGGTGTATTCGCACAGCACGCTGGGACTGCGCGAATTCGAGGCCGCGAGGCTGCGCATCGCCCAGATCAACGGCTGCCTGTTCTGCATGGACTGGCGCACCGAGCGCGACGGAGCGAAGGTCGAACCCGAATTCGCCGACGCCGTCGCCAATTGGCGCACCACCGACGCCTTCGACGAACGCACCCGGCTCGCCGCCGAATACGCCGAACGCTACGCCATCGATCACCACAATCTGGATGCGGAATTCTGGAGCCGGATGTTCGCCGGCTACAGCCAAGCGGAAGTGGTCGAGTTGAGCATGAGCATCGGCTCATGGCTCGCTTTCGGGCGGCTCAATCACGTCCTCGGCCTGGACGCGGTCTGCGTGCTGCCGAGTCATGCCACCGGCCGGTAGCACGCCGCCAGGAGTTCACACCGGAATTCGCGACACCCACGCGGGCTGCCCATCGACCAGGCCCAGTTCGAACTCCTCCGGAGCGTCGAGCACGGCGCCCAGTTGACGCAGCGCTTGATCCGCCGAGATCTCCGCGGGAAAGCGGATGTATTCCAGAGTGGCGCCGGATATCCGGGCCCGGAATCGGTACCGGAATTCCACCTGGCCCGCGTAGGTCAGCGCGATGCGTCCCTGCCAGTCGATGTCGTGCCTGCCGTCGGCGCGCCGGGTGAAGAACACTTCCTGGTCGGCGACCGAATCGTGCCCGAGCAGATAGATGTTGAACGCCAGGCATTCCACGTCGTCGGCGTGGGCCAAGGGCAGCGGATCGACCGTGAGGCGTTGCGGCTGGTCGGATCTCAGCAGAAAGGGGCGGCCCGGCGCGGCAGCCCGCAGCCCGGTGGCGTCGTCCTCGCCCCAATACGTGGACGAGAGCGTGCAGCTGTGATAGTTCTGCCAGACGATCGGCGACAGCCAGCTTTCGCAATCCTCCTCGTCGTCACCGGGATCGCGTTCGGCGTTGTATGCGGCGGACCGAAGATGCAGATCGAACCACAGGCCGCCGGCCTGGTCCATGCGGCCGGTCCACGCGAACTCTTCGATCGCGTGCCCCTCCGGCCACGGATTTCCCGGGAAAACGATTCTCCCAGCCGGCGAAAAACACACCAGGTCGGTCCTTTCCATGCCGACACACCCTAGCGACCGAGGCCGACAAACTCGACATGCCAGATCCGGGAAGCCGCGTCCGGCTCGCCGCGCCTCAGGCGCCGGCCTGCGCTTGCTCCTCCGGCCTGTCGGTGGGCGGCTCGTCCACGGTCCGCTTCGGCCCGGTGAACCAATCGCGGGCCGACACCAGCCACCAGATACCGATCGCGCCCACCACGCCGACCAAGGTGATCGGCGCGTAATTCACGGTGGTCCAGGTGAACTCGCTGTGCCAGGGGTAGCCGCGGGCGTCGGTGGGCAGGATGAACAGGAAGCTGATCAGCGCGATCCAGATCAGCGCGACCACACCGATCGGGCGGTACCAGGCCCCCAGCTGCCATGGGCCGGTGCGGAATCGAGCCCCGTGGCGCTGGCGCAGCAGGATCGGAATGCCATAGGCGATGTAGAGCCCGATCGTCGCCACCGAGGTGGCCGCGGCGTAGGCGGTCGGCGCGTTCGCCGCAGGCACCAGCATCGAGGGGATCAGCAGCACGAAGGCGAAGAACGAGATGAACAGCACCGCGTTCACCGGCACCCGCCGCGCGGAGAGCCGCGACCAGAACTTCGAACCGGGCACCGCGCCGTCGCGGGCGAAGGCGAACAGCATCCGGGAAGCCGAGGTCACCGAGGCGTATCCGCAGAACAGTTGCGCTACCGCCGCGATGATCAGCAGCAGTCCCGACCAGAACCCGCTCAGCGAGTTCTCCAGGATGTAGATCACGGGGTATCCGCTGTTCTTCTCTGGATCCAGCGCGTCGTCCAGATTCGGAATGGCGAAGGTCACCGCCATGATGAGCAGATATCCGGCGATCGCCGAGACGACGATCGTG
Organism: Nocardia barduliensis; assembly: GCF_013315795.1. Classification (GTDB taxonomy): domain Bacteria; phylum Actinomycetota; class Actinomycetes; order Mycobacteriales; family Mycobacteriaceae; genus Nocardia; species Nocardia barduliensis. The sequence continues at coordinate 12,983 of NZ_JABLTE010000038.1, read as the reverse complement.
TTGATGATGCCTTTGGCCGCCATGCGGGACGCGTCGTGCGTCTCCTCCGACATATGGGCGGACGCGTCGTAGCCGGTGAACGTGTACTGCGCGTGCAGCAGCCCGAGCAGGAAACTGAACGCGACCCCGCCGAATCCGATCGCACTGTTGTCGACCGTCTCGGTGAACACGAACTCGGCGCTCTGGTGCTGTCGCGCGCCGAAGCCGAGCACCACCACGAAGATCGCCACGCCGCCCACGTGCCACCACGCGGATACGTTGTTGATCACCGCCGACAGATGCGGGCCGAGGACGTTCAAGACGGCGTGCAGCACCAGGATCGCGGCGAACACCAGGAAGATCGCGGTGCGGTCGGTGCCGATGTCGATTCCGACGACGTTCAGCACGACCGTGGTGAAGATCGCCGCGCCGTAATCGATCGCCGCGGTGACGGCGATCTGCCCGATCAGGTTGAACCATCCGGTGAACCAGCCCCACACCGGTCCGCCCAGTTCGGCGGCCCACCAGTACAGCCCGCCCGAGGTCGGGTAGGCGGAGGCCAGTTCCGCCATGGCCAGGCCCACCAACAGCACCATGACCGAGACCAGGGGCCACCCCCAGGCCATCGTGATCGGCCCGCCGTTGGCCAAACCGATGCCGTAACTGGCCAATCCACCGGTGAGGATGGACACGATGGTGAAGCTGATGGCGAAATTCGAGAAGCCGGACCAGGATCTGGCGAGTTCTTGTTTGTAGCCCAGTTCGGCCAGCCGACGTTCGTCGTCGGAAGGGGATCGAGTCTCGGTCATATCGTGCTCCCGGGTGAAAACGCTGCCCTCATACCGCGTTTGCCAGACGTTCAGTGTGAAGTACCGATCGGTCAACCGCACGGCAACCAGCGAATCCGCGAAACAACCGCCCCGGCGCCCGGGTGGTGCGCGCCGAACGTAGCGTAGGACCATGAGCGAGCGACTGGTGGTCATCGGCGGTGACGCGACGGGGATGTCGGCAGCCTCGCAGGCGCGCCGGATGAAGGACGCGAACGCGCTGGAGATCGTCGTCTTCGAACGCGGCGGATTCACCTCGTACTCGGCCTGCGGCATCCCCTACTGGGTCGGCGGGCAGGTCGCCGAGCGGGACGACCTCATCGCGCGCACACCGGAGGAGCACCGCTCCCGCGCCATCGACCTGCGCCTGCACACCGAGGTGACCGAGATCGACGCCGACGCGGCCCGGGTGCGTTACCGCGACAGGGAATCCGGCGCACCGGCCTGGCTGCCCTACGACCACCTGGTGATCGCCACCGGCGCCCGTCCGCTGCGCCCGGCCCTGCCCGGCATCGACGCTCGCGGTGTGCACGGCGTGCAGACCCTCGACGACGGGCAGGCGTTGCTCGAGACGCTGGAGCAGACGCGCGGCAACCGCGCCGTGGTCGTCGGGGCAGGCTACATCGGCGTGGAGATGGCCGAGGCCCTGATCCGGCGCGGCTACGACGTCACGATGGTCAACCGCAGTGCCGAACCGATGTCCACGCTCGATCCGGACATGGGCGCCTTGGTCCGTGACGCCATGTGCGGAATGGGCATCAAGGTGGTCGGCGACGCGCAGGTGTCCGAGATCCGGACCGGTGCCGACGGCCGAGTCGCCGCGGTGGTCACCGACACCGCGGAATATCCCGCGGACGTCGTGGTGCTCGGCATCGGCGTGCGACCGGAGACCGACCTGTCCCGCGCCGCCGGTCTGCCGCTCGGGCAGCACGGCGGGCTGCGGACCGATCTCGCCATGCGGGTGCGCGGGTACGAGAACATCTGGGCGGGCGGCGATTGCGTGGAGGTGCTGGACCTGGTCTCCGGCCGCGAACGCCACATTCCGCTGGGCACGCACGCCAACAAGCACGGTCAGATCATCGGAGCGAACATCGGCGGGGGATACGCGGTCTTCCCCGGCGTGGTGGGCACCGCGGTCAGCAAGGTCTGCGAACTGGAGGTCGCCCGGACCGGTCTCCGCGAGAAGGACGCTCGCGCGGCGGGCCTGCAATACGTGACCGTCACCGTCGAATCCACCAACCGAGCGGGCTATTACCCCGACGCGGCGCCGATGACGGTGAAGATGCTCGCCGAGCGTTTCACCGGCCGCTTGCTCGGGACGCAGATCGTGGGACGCGAGGGTGCGGGCAAACGGGTGGACATCGCGGCGGTCGCGCTGACCGCCAGGATGACCGTCGAGCAGATGACGATGCTCGATCTCGGCTATGCCCCGCCGTTCTCGCCGGTATGGGACCCGGTTCTGGTGGCCGCGCGCAAGGCCGTCACCGCGGTACGCGAGCGCGGGTAGTCGCGCTCAGGCGTCGAGCTGCTCAGGCGTCGAAGAGTTCGAGCACGTCGGTCTTGCCGAACATGACGGCGGCGGCGCGGGCGGACGGGGTGCCCGCGTCCGGGTCGGCGCCCGCCGCCGCGAGCTGCCGCACGATCTCGGTCTCGCCCTTGAACACCGCTCCCGCCAGTGGAGTCTGGCCCTTGTCGTTGGCGCGGTTCGGATCGGCCGACCGCTTCAGCAGGGTCGCCACCGCATCGGCGTGCCCGTGGTAGGCGGCGAGCATGAGCAGCGTGTCGCCCGACTCGTTGGTGAGGTCCACCGGCACGCCCGCGTCCACGTAGGCGGCCAAGCTCGCGGCGTCTCCGCGCCGCGCGAAGTCGAACACCTTGGTGGCCAGCTCGAGTAGTTCCGGATCGAACTCGTCAGCGCTCATCTGCTCACTCCTATCATGGATGCGCGGGGTCGCCCGAACTCAGCGCTTCGCGGCGGGCTTTCCCAGTTGTTCCCGCACGATGCGCAGATCGGCGACGAATGCCTCGTAGGCCGCCGTCCGATCGGGAGCGCGCAACACCGAAGACGGGTGCACCGTGGCGATCACGCGGAAGCCCGCCGTCTCGACGATCTCGCCGCGGCGCTCGCTGACCTTGAACGACGGGCCGAGCACCGCCTGCGCGCCGATCGCGCCGAGGCACACCACCAAGCGCGGTCGCAGCAGGTCGAGTTCGGCGTCCAACCACGCCGAGCACGCGACCACCTCGGTGCGGCCCGGCTGCTTGTGAATGCGCCGCTTGCCACGCTCCACGAACTTGAAGTGCTTGACCGCGTTGGTCACGTAGACCGCGTCGCGGTCGATGCCGACCTCCGCCAGCGCCCGGTCGAGCAGCCGTCCCGCCGGACCGACGAACGGCCGGCCCAGGACGTCCTCCTGATCGCCGGGCTGCTCGCCGATCAGCACGACGTCCGCGTCCGGGGGACCGGCGCCGAACACGGTCTGGGTGGCGTGGCGGTAGAGATCGCAGCCGTGGCAGTCACAGGCCGCTTGCCGCAGGCGCGCCAGATCCGCGTCCTCGGGCACGTACATCGCGGCGCCGGGTGCCTTCATCGCTGCTCGCCTCCTGCCTTCACCGGGGCAGCGACCGGCGTTCGCCGACCTCCCGCACCGGCTGGTGCTGGTGGCGGCTTACCCGTTTCCCCGGCCCTCACGCCACCGGCGCCGATCCGCCTCCCATGTGGTGAAGCAGCGGAGGCAGGTCGGTATAGTCGCCGCGGATGAGTAGTGTCACCGCCGCCGCCGCAACGCCGATGTCCCGGAACCGTCGACTCTGGCGTGTGATGCGGCTGGCACCGGTCCTCTCGGTCGCGTTATCGGCGTACTGTCTGCTGACACCGGTCTGGCCGTTCCACGAGATCACCGGCGGGTTCATCGACCTGCAGGTGTATCGGCTGGGCGTGGACGCCATGCGCCACGGCGCCGACATGTACGGGCAACTGCCGCAGACCACCATCGGTGCGGGCCTGCCGTTCATCTACCCGCCGTTCGCCGCGCTCGCGCTGGGTCCCTTCGCGATGCTGCCGTGGGACGTGGCCGCACTGAGCTTCTTCGTCTCCTCCGTGGCCGCTCTCGCCCTGACGCTCTATCTGGTGGCGCGGCGCGTCTGGCCCGACGAGGCGCAGCGGCGGCTGGCGGTCTGGGCCACCGCCTGTGCCGCCCCGCTGGGACTGCTGCTGGAACCGATCCATTCCACGCTGGATTTCGGTCAGGTCAACCTGCTGCTGATGGCGCTGGTCGCCGCCGATTGCCTCACCCACAAGCCGCGCTGGTCGCGGGGCATGCTGATCGGCGTCGCGGCCGCGATCAAGCTGACGCCCGCCGCCTTCGTGCTCTACTTCCTGGTCCGCCGGGACTACCGCGCCGCCGCGACCGCCGCGGTCACCGGTGCGGCGGCGACGGCGCTGGGTTTCGCGATTCTGCCCAAAGAGTCGGTCAAGTACTGGTTCGGCGGCCTCGGCAACGTGTCCGGGCTGAGCGGCTCGGCATTCCACACCAACCAGTCGATCCAAGCGGTGTTCGCTCGATTCGAAGTGCCCGAGCCCGCGTTCACCGCCCTCTGGGTGGTGCTCGGCGCGTTGGTGCTCGCGCTGGTCGTCACCGCGATGCGCCGCGCCGCCGACCTGCCCGCGCTCGCGCTGGCCATCAACGCCGTGTTCACGCTGCTGGTCTCGCCGATCTCCTGGTCGCACCACTGGGTATGGATCGCGCCCGCCTTGTTCGCCGTCGCAGGCTACGCGACCCGGCTGCCCGCGAGGCGGGCGATCGGCTGGTGGGCGACGTTCGTGGCGACCGCGGCGGTGTTCGTCATCGGCCCGCACAACTGGCTGCCCGACGGCGAGCATCGCGAGTCCGCGTGGACGCCTTGGCAGCATTTCATCGGCAACACCTACGTGTGGTTCAGCGTGGTGCTGGTCGTGCTGTTCCTGCTCACCAGCGGGCGGTCGGTCGCCAAGAGCGCGGAGCCCGCGCAGGCCGAGCCGACGCACCGGTCGGACGAGCCCTCGGCGGTGTCCGCGCGCTGAGGCGTCCGCGGCGATTTCCGGCCGCGTCAGCCCGTGCCGGGGGCGGACGGCGCCACGAAGAGAAAGCTCTTCTCCTCGACGCGCGATTTGATACGCCACTTCCCGTGGACACGGACGAACGTGTCCAGGTACCAAAATCCGCAGAACATCATCGTGGGCGGTCCGTCACCGCCGGACACCATCATGGGGTTGTGGCACATCGTCCGGCCGGTGGCCGTGTCGCCGTGGACTTCGATGGACGAGTTGCTGATCAGGTGCTGAAACGCCGGGAAGTTCGGTAGCACGGAGGCGAGGAAATCCTTCGTCGCCGCCAGATCGCCCACCGAGCCGCCCATGGCCGAATAGTCGATGTGCGCGTCCGGGGTGAACACCTGGTCGAGCAGGTCCCATTGCCGGGTGTCGACCGCGTGCGAATAGCGCACCATGAGGTCTTCGATCTCGAGTCGATCCGAAATCTCCTGCAACGACAGCATGCCCGCCTCCGATCGACGTCGTTCCGGGTAGATGCCACCAGGATTCGGCGTGCGAGGCAAGATCCGCGCGGGCTAGGTCCGGTGCGGCAGGATGTTCAGTACCAGTGTGAGCCCCGCCACGATGCTCACACACGCCACGACAGTCGAGAACACGGACTGCGTGATCGTGGCGATGCCGATCGAAAAGGCAAGGCACGTGGCCAAAGCAAGCGCGCCGGTTCCCGGTTCCACACCGGCGATCCGGGTTGGTCGGTGATCCGTCATAGCTATGTAATACCCAGCGCCGCCCGTTACGAAACCGTGATAGACAGTCGGTTTTCCGCCCCGGGCGTGTTCGCAGGTCACTGGGCCGAGAGCGGTCGGCCGGATCGAGCGAAAACCCCAGATGTCACAGTTGGGGGGCGGCCTCGCATCGGTCTATCTCTGCGTAACCACCTGACGAGTACCGGCTTTCGCGGGCGGGACGAGCAGCGCCCGGGAGCGGTCGTGGCCGCGGCTGGTCGCCACCGACGGGTTGCCTTTCTCGCGCACCTTCTTCTGAGCGCACTCACGGCGTACAGTACGTACGTACGGTTTGTTGGCGAGTTCACGGAGCGGCCGATGTGGGATCCACAGCAGTACCTCGCGTTCGACGACCATCGAACGCGGCCGTTCCTCGATCTGCTGAGCCGGGTGACGGCGGCCGAGCCGCGGGTGGTGGTCGACCTGGGTTGCGGACCCGGTCACCTCACCGAGATCCTGGCGCGGCGTTGGCCCGGTGCGACCGTGCGAGCGCTCGACTCGTCCCCAGAGATGGTGGCGGCGGCGCGTGATCGAGGCGTCGACGCGACGCTCGGTGCGGTGCAGGAATGGCAACCGGGCGCGCGGACCGACGTCGTCGTCTGCAATGCCGTCCTGCACTGGGTGCCCGGGCATCCCGGTTTGCTGACCGAGTGGATGCGGCGCCTGCCCACGGGCGCGTTCCTGGCCATCCAGGTACCCGGCAACTTCGACGCTCCGTCGCACCGGGCGATCCGGCAAGTGGCCGCGCGGGACGAGTGGCGCGACGCGCTCGGCGGAGCGGGCATCCGCGAGCCGCGTGCGGTGCTCGATCCCGCGGGATATGCCGACCTGCTCGCCGACTCGGGCGCCGCGGTCGATGCTTGGGAAACGACCTACCTGCAGCGCTTGACGGGTGAGGACCCGGTGCTGGAATGGGTCACGGGCACGGCGCTGCGACCGGTGCGCGGCGCTCTCGACGACGCGCGGTGGCAGGAGTTCACCGCACAGCTCGCCCCGCTGCTGCGCAGCGCCTATCCCCGGCGTGCCGACGGCACCACCTGGCTGCCGTTCCGGCGTGTGTTCGCCGTCGCCCGGAAGCGGTAGCGCACCCCGTCCCTGCGGTACGGACAATCGCAGGACAATCAGCTGTCCCGAGTCCGGGCTGCGGCCCCGGATGTCGGCGGATGGAACGGCAGGTGCCCTTCGCCGGGCGGCGGATCGTCACCGGTCTGCTCGTGCGCGGTCGACAGCAGCCGGGTGACGCGGGTGCGCAGTTCGCCGGGTACCGCGCGCACGCCGATCGACGGCAGTTCGGCGGCCACGTTGGCGGCGAGCACCCGCAGCTTGGTGTTGGTTTCCTGGGATCGAACGCGCAGCAGCGTGAACGCTTCGTCGGCGTCGACCCCGTAGACCAGCATGACCGCGCCTTTGGCTTGTTCGATCACCGCCCGCGCGGCTACCGGATCCAGGTCGCCCGTCGCTGCGCCGTCGCCGTGGTAGCTCACACCTCCGCACTACCCGGCCTCGGCGATTCGACACCGATTGCAGGGGTAGCAGTCGATCCCGCGGATGTCCTATTGCCTCATAGGAGGCTTGACGACAACCGCCGAGATCGCGATACTTCGAACGTCATAGCGATTGCGTATAACTTGCCCTGCGGAAACGCGACGGAGACAGATCAATGATGATCCATACGGCAGTCGAAGCATTGCTCATGGCCCAGGTGGAGGACCCCGTCCCCGAGGCTCCCCCGAACTCGGAGAAAATCCTCCAGCTGTTCCGGTATTTCACCTGGTTCGTGATTCTCTCCGGTGTCACCGGCATCGCCTACGCCGGAGGAAAGTTCGCCTGGGAGAAGTGGAACGGTGGTCCACTCGCGTCGGCGAAGATGGTCGCGGGTGGCATGCTCGGTGGCGTGATCGCCACCAGCGCGGGGACGATCATGAACGCGCTGATCGGTTGACCCGGTCGACGGCGCGGTGCAGCCGGATGCGGCTGCGCCGTCCGTCGAATGCGTCCGGTCGGCCGTCGCCGCTAGTCGGTGACCTCCAGTTCGACCAATTGAGCTGAGGATTTCTCGCGCCGGTCGGTCTCCACGCCGAAGACCGCGACGACGAGATCGCCGCCCGGCTGGACCACTCCCGCTTGCGTGAGGGTGCCGTAACCGACGACGGATTCGCCGACATGGTCGCCGAGTTCCGCAGCCGGGATTCGAATTGTCCTGCCCATGGGGCACCTCTATCGGGTCGAAGTGTCACGGTCTGCTGTGTCACTGTTCGCGGAACTCGATCCTAATCCGCGAAAACAGGCGCAGAACCCCCCGCGTGCCGCCGAGACCGCGCACGGCGGCGGTGCAGTGGCAAACCCCACCCTCACGACGTATTTTCCTGCGCTATAACAATTTACCCTCGCGGCCTCGACCGGTTCGTGACCAGGACGAGCGCGTCGGCGACCTTGGCCCGGAAGTGTGGACACTCGCGGAAGTCCGCGGCGTCGCAGTCGAGTGCGTGCGCAATGGTCGCCAGCGCCGCGGTGTCCCGGCTGATCCGGTGCGCGAGCTGGTCGCGATGCGCGCGCAGCAGTTCGCGGCGAGCGGTGCGGTCGGCGGCCTCGGCGAACAGCGCGGCGAGTTCGTCCAGCGACAAGCCGACCTGCTTGCCGAGCAGGATCATCGCCACGGTCTCCGCGTCGTCGGGGTGATACCGGCGACGCCCTGCGCCGTCGCGCCGCGGCGCGAGCAATCCGACCTCCTCCCAGTGCCGCAGCACATGAGTGGCCAGCCCGAACCGCGCCGCGAGCTCACCGATCGACATGTCGCCGCCCGCCATACCCGCACTCTAAGCGGCGCGGGCGGTGAGCCGCGAATACAGCCCGATCGGATGGCGCCGGGGGCGCACCGGCTCGCGCCGCACCGTCGCCGCCTCGAAGCGACGGCGCAAGGCGCTGAGCGCGGCCCCCGAGCGCACGAATCGGAAGTCGTAGATCGCCACCGCCCCGCCGGGACGCAGCACGCGCGCCAGCTCCGCGATCGCCTGGTCGACCCGCGGCCATTCGTGCATGCTCAGGCTGGAGACGACCAGGTCGAAGCTGTCGTCGGGATAGGGAAGCGCGCCGACGTCACCGACCGAGAGTTCGGCCGCACCGGACAGCCTCGTCTCGGCGAGAGCGATCATGTGCGGTGACAGGTCGACGCCATGCGCTCGCAGATCGGGTCGCCGGGCAACCACCTGCTCCAGCAGCTTTCCCGGCCCCGTCCCGACGTCGAGCACCCATGCGCCCGGCCGCGCGGCCGCGTCGACGTCGTTGGCGATGTGGCGGTACAGGCCGCCGAGCAGGCGAGTCGCCCGCTGGTCGTAGCCCCGGCTCTGCTTTTCTCCGAAAGTGGTCATGGCTGCCTCTCCTCGTGGTGCGCTAAGCTTGCGAGTTGAGGTCGACCTGAAGTCAAGCCGAAAGGGCGGGGCCTGCCGCGCGGGCTCGATCGAGAAGGACCGGCGAGGGCACACCGGTCGTGGCGGTTGGAGCCCGAGCGGCCCGAGGTCACGGCTGGACGGGATACTTCCGGTCGAGCCATTGCCCGAATGTCGGCCCGGCGATGATCGCATCGGGTCCGGGCAAGAGAGCGCCGGTGGCCTGCAATTCGTGATTCGGGTCGTCGGGGTCGACGATCTCTTCCACTCGAGCCGGTTCACCCCGTCGCGCCGCCACTTCGGCCGCGGCCGCGGCGAGGTCGAATTCTTCCGGCCCGGCGATCTCGGCCGATTCCGGCGCGGACGGCGCCACGGCAGATTCGGCCAATCGCTCGGCGACCGTTCGGGCGTCGACGAGCCGCGCCCGGTACTTCGGGACATAAGCCGTGTCGCCGCGGGTCGTCCAGTCGAGCATCATTTCGGTGAATTCGTGGAATTGGGCAGCGCGCAGGATGCGTACCGGCACCGGGCCTTTCAGATAGGCGTTCTCCTGTGCGAGTTTCCCGGCGTAGTGCCCCGAAGTGAATCGGTCGATGCCGATGATGGAGATCAGGGCGATCCGCCGCACCCCGGCGGCGGCTGCCTCGCGTTGCACATTCCGCGCGATGGTGCGGAAGAAATCGGTCACCGCTTCGGTGTCGGTGGTCGTCGCGTTGACCGCGTCCACCACGACATCCGCGCCGGCCAGTGCCGGCGCCAAGCCATCCCCGGTATAGACGTCCACCCCGGTCGATCGGGCGATCCCGACGACATCGTGGCCCTGGTTCCGCAGTATGCCGATCACCTCCCGGCCGATCAGCCCGCTAGCCCCGATCACTGCTACTCGCATCGCAACCTTCCCTCAACTCGTTGGTCCGATGAGTAGACGAAGCGGCCTCGACCGGTGTGACATGACCAGGTTCCGATCACAGCTGCGCCGCATCGGTCGATCCACGCGCGGCGGCAGCTGCTCGGTTGTGCCTCCAGACGTCGGTTTCGAGTGCGAGTCGGCGACATGCCCGGCACATCGCTGGCCCGGACTCGCGCAGATGTAGAAACGGATTCGTGCGGCCGCTCTATCTCCGGTGCGGCCGCACCGTGGGACTCAGATGCACCAAACGACGCTGCCGAGCGGAACGCACAGAACGACCGAGCCCCATACCGGCGTCGCTGCGTCCGACGGTGTTTCTGCGGAAACGGCGGGAGCTGCGATGACGCCCACGGACAAGGCCATTGCGGTCGCGGCGACGATTTTCGTGATTCTCATGGACATTTGTACATCCTTTGGCTCGAGTGAAACTTATCTATGACTCACGGATTTCATGCTTCACCCTAAGGCCGGGCAGCACCAGGCAAAGTAATGTCAAGTTCCCCGGCGTTGCGTAACAGGAAGATCACCACTTGTGCCTTTTTCGGGGTAGCGGCATCGAACCAGGGCGGGAAACAAACCGAAAGAATCCTTATTCCCCACGGTATGCCCGGATTGTGTACTTCGATCAGCGCTCGAGATCTTCTTTGCCGCGTGGCGCGGTTCGGACGGTGCGCCAACCTCCTCCGACCGGGCGCTACCGTGGCCGAGCGCGGTCGAACCGGCCGAGCGACGAAGGGGTAACAGTCGGCCACGGGATCGTTACGTCGGGGGAGCGGATGCGGATTCCGTCGTACCGCTCCCAGCCGAACGGGCAACGTCTGCCGACCCACATCCGCCGACGAAGCCCGAACGTCACAGGGCAGCTCGTACGGCCCGCCGTTATTGCCGTGTGCACTTCCCACTGGCGGTGAGCCACACCCGAATTGCGCGGTCGGCCGCCCCTAAACTGGAACGATGGTGCAGCCGACGCCCTGGCAGTCGAAAGAAACTGGAGACGGCCGTCCTCCCCAACAGAACTGGGCGGAGCGGGGTGCCGTACCGGCAAAAGCAATTCTGGTCGCGCTGCGCGGGTATTGGGGCTACGTGTGGGCCGCGGTCGGCAGCCTCGTGACGCTGGTGTTGCTGTTCCAGCCGTGGATGACCGCGCGCGGTGCGGACGGCAGCGTCAGCACCAACGCGTTCGGCCGGATGCAGATCACCACCAAGTTCCTCAACGTGTGGTCGAAATCGGGTCCGCGCCCCGCGCATATCACCGGCTTCTGGGCTCTGCTCGCCTGTGCCGCCATCGTCATCACGATCTTGGCGATCGTGATCAATCTGCGCCTCCGCATCGAGGCACTCAACCGATTGGCGACGATATCCGCCTTGCTCGCGGCGCTGTTGGTGGTGTTCACCGTGCTCTACGTGAACAGCAAGGGCGGTGAGCTGAAAGCGATGGTGGGACGCCGTACGGACCTGGGCGGCCAGGTCGGGTCGTTCATCAACTGGGCGTTCGGCAACGGCAGACTCGTGGTGCCGGGTGTCGGGCAAGTCGCGTACTCGTCCGCGGGGCTCACCCCGTGGGCGCTGCTCGCCGGCGCGTCGTCGCTCGGCTCGGCCGTCGCCGCCGTCGCCCAGTGGATCCGCAACAGATCGGGCAGTCTGTTCCGCCTGCCGTGGCAGGTCCAGGTCGTCGCGTCGAAGCGGCCACCCGCCGAACCGGAAGACAAGGACTGACCGTCGGCCGCTGACCGCACCGAGCGGGCCGGAGTAGATCGCCCGGATCACTACGTGAGTACGCGGTTCGAGGCGGTATCGCATGGTCGGTACAGAGGTACTCAGATCGTGTGCGTGAACGGCGTCGAGGTGGCCGGAAGGAACTGACGGTGCCCGCGGACGTGCCCTACGCGTTCGTGGTCCCTCTTGCGACGACGGACCTCATCGGGTACGCCGGATATCAGGAGGTGTTCGATGCCATCCGCGCCCCGGTCCCCGACGCGGACCGAAGAGGTCATCGTGCCGTCGGAAAGCATCCGGCTGGCGGGGGTACTGGCTGTGCCACCGGAACGCACCGCCCTGATCGCCTTCGCGCACGGCAGCGGCAGCGGCAGGCGCAGTCCGAGAAACCGGTTCGTCGCCGAGGTTCTCCAGCGAGCGGGGTTCGCGACGATGCTGGTCGATCTGCTCACCCTCGACGAGGAGGGTGACCGTTCGCATGTCTTCGACATCGAGCTGCTCGCTCGACGCCTGGTCGATGTGACGCACTGGCTGCGGACGCGGCCGGACCTCGGCGGCCTGCCCACCGGATACTTCGGGGCGAGCACCGGCGCGGGCGCCGCACTGTGGGCGGCGACCGAGCCGGGTATCGAGATCGCGGCGGTGGTCTCGCGGGGCGGTCGGCCGGATCTGGCCGGTCCGCGGTTGGGTTCGGTCCGCGCACCCACACTGCTCATCGTCGGCGGCAACGACCGGAGGGTGCTGGAAGTCAACCGGGACGCCCAGCTACGGATGCCATGTCCGAGCGAACTCGACATCGTCCCCGGCGCGACCCATCTGTTCGAGGAGGCCGGCGCGCTCGAGCAAGTCGCCGACCTGGCCGCTCAGTGGTTCGCCCGCCATCTCACCGCCGTGCCGCACTGAACACCACCGGCAGGTCGTCGGGTCGAACGGTGACGCGGGTGCCGAAGCCCCGGCTGATGTCCTCGATCTTCTCGCACAGCCACCGGGATTCGCTGCGCGGCGCCCACTCCAGGCGCATGTGCCGCTCGCGCAGGGGGATCAGCCGGACCTCCGCCGAGCCGGGATCGACGCGCACCAGATACAGCGGATGTAGATCGGCGTGGTATCGCTCGTGGCCGCGGATGCCTTCGTAGTCGTCGATGACATCACCGCAGCCGTACAGGATCGGTTTGCCGCGATAGATCTCGATGGGCCGCGGATGGTGCGCGGAGTGCCCGTGCACCAGATCGATTCCGGCCTCGATCAATCGGTGCGCGAACTGCGTTTCGGTGCGCGCTACTTCGTAGCCCCAGTTCGGTCCCCAATGCACGGAGACGATGCCGATATCGCCGGCGCGCTTGTGCG
>NZ_JABLTE010000037.1 GCF_013315795.1 Nocardia barduliensis | reverse complement strand
CGGGGTCAAGGGTGCGTTAGCGTGGACCACGAAGGTCTCCTGTTCGATGCAGTGGTTGTCTCAGCAACTCCCACTCCACGACAGGAGACCTTCACCATTCAACGATCACTTACCGCGTGTCGTCACAGAACCTCAACCAACGTCCCTGGGCCGTACACCTAGACCAGGTCGGCGTTGCCCTCGATCACTTTCAGGTGGTACTGGAACCGGTCGACCCGCCACCCGTCGGCGGTGCGTACCACGCCGAGGGAGTAGCTGCCGACGAACGTGCGGGTCTTGCCCTCGACCGCGGCGTTCTTGACGTGCACCGCGATGGCGTCCGCGTGCACGCGCGCGGTGTCGCCGTCCAGATCGATGAGGTGGTTACCGGACTGGTGGTGCACCCCGTCGAGGTCGGCGAGCCCGGTGCGCCAGTCCGCGATGATGTCGGCGGCGGCCCGCTCCCCCACCGGCCAGCCGAACCCGCCGTCGAAATCCACGGTCGGGGTGAAGACCTCCGACGACAGCCCTTCCCAGCGCTTCTGATCGGTGTACACGAACATCTTGGTGATCACGTCGACGATGGCGAGCCGGTCGGCGAGAGTGGAGATTTCGGACATACGCCGACCTTAGTCGGCAGGTACCTCCGCGGGTTTCCGAGCCACCCCGCCCAGCAGCACCAGCCCGGTGTCCGGGAGGTCGTCGTCGAGCCACCGCTGCAAGGGAACCACGCCGGGATCCATCAGGTCGAAACCCTCGAAGAACGACTCGACCACGGCCGAAGACCGATACCTCACCTGCGCCGAGGAATTGGCGGTGTCCGACGAGGATTGGGCGATGAAGTCCGGGTTGCTGTTGTCGGCGCCGTGCGTGAACGCGAGAAAGCTCCCCGGCGCCATGGCCGCACCCAATCGCGCGACGATCTCGGCCGGGCGCTCGTCGTCCATCACGAAATGCAGGACGCCGACGAGCGTGATCGCGACCGGCTCGTCGAAGTCGATCGACCCCTCGCTCTTCAGCCGGTCGAGGATGTCGTCCGGCCGGCGGACGTCGCCCTGCATCGCCGTCACGCCTTCCGCGTGCGCCAGCAGGGCATTGCAGTGCGCGTAGACGACCGGGTCGAAGTCGACGTACACCACCCGCGCCGACGGATCGATCTCGCGGGCGACCTCGTGCACGCTGGGCGAAGTCGGGATGCCCGCACCGAGATCGACGAACTGCCGGATCCCCGCCTGTGCGGCGAGCTGGACCGCGTTGACCAGGAACTTGCGACTGAACCACGCCAACGTCCGGGTATCCGGCGCGATGGACAGCATGCGATGCGCGACCGCCCGGTCCACCTCGTAGTTGTCTTTGCCGCCCAGCAGATAGTCGTATACCCGGGCGGAATTCGGCACGTTCGGATCGACGCCCCGCGGTGCTCGCTCCATGTCGGACACCGTACCTTCCTGATCCCGCTGAGTAAGATCCGAACGAATTGTTACTGTCGTTGCCGAATTTCCTTCTGGCGGGAAGACATAGACAATCTCGCGTGAAAGACGATTCCGATGTCACCGGGGACGCGGTCCGGCGGACTCCCCCGTCGGATGCCCCGCCGCCGCGAGCACCCCGGCTCGCGCCATGAGCTCGTCGGCCACCGCACGGGAACGGCGGCCCAGACCGCACGCGCAGGCCACTCCGTCGACCGGGCGGCCGAGCGCGCTCTCGATGAGCCGCAACGTCTCCACCTGCTGCGCCTCGGTCGGAACGTCATGCACCAACCCCGCATAGAAATCCGTGCCCGCACCCAGCGTCAGCCCCGCCAGTGGCGCATAGAACTCGGCCTTCTCCGGCGGCGGTCTATCGCCCGCCGCGACGGGGCCGTGCACGTATTCCAGGACGCGTCCCCGCGGCCAGTGCCGGACGACGGAATTCGCCAGATCGACCAGCGGCCGGGCATCGCGCAACCTGCCACGGGCTTTGTTGCGCAAACTGCCCAGGCACAGGTGCACCCCGAAACGGGTCCCTTCGGGCGCGGCCGCGGCCAGCGCGGCGATCCCCTCGCCCAGTCCCAGCGCCCGTTCGACCGTTCGGTGCAGCGGTTGCGTCTTCGACATGAGCACCAGCTCCGCCGTGGCCTCGAGTTGCACGACGACATCGTCGCCGGCCAGCTCGCGAATGGCCGTGATGTCCCGCACGGTGGCGTCGATGAACGCCCGGCGATGCCGCCGCACCCCTGACGCCCCCATGGCGATGAACGTCAACGTGAAGTCGGTCGGCATGCCGATCTGCAACGCGAGTCCGGGCAGATCTCGGTCCCCGCGCAACGCCCGGAAGATCGGCAGCGCCTCTTCGGCCTCCCGCCGATAGCCGAGATTCATGGCGTCCCCTCGCAATTCGGTGCCGTGGGCGACGCGGTGGATCGTCCGATTCCGGCTCGAGCGCCACGTCCCGGGCTTCTTCACCGCCAGGACGCCCTGGGTCACCAGATCTTCGACGATCGGCTGGATGTAGAACTCGTAGCGCCCGGTCTCCCCCGTCGGCAAGGTACGCAGCCGCGCACCGGCGCTGTCCAGCATGGCCCGCATCGCGACGTCCGTGCTCTCCGCCGGGAAACTGCCGACGAAATGCACTGCCCGTTCCTGTCTCGTTGCACCCACGTTCCCGCGCTCCTCGTTCACCGCCTCGTCCCGAAGATCCGCGCTCCCGACGCGAAGTCGGGCACGACCGAATGCACGTGTGCGGAATCAACTATGCGATAGCCACGGAACATTATGTGCCGTCTCGTCGTCCTCCGGATAGCCGGACGCACGACCGGCCCCGTCTCAGGAGGCGCTCGGCGTCTTCTCGATCACCATTTCGACGCGCGAGGACCTCGATGACGCTATGCAGCGACTACCGGTTCGCCAGCGTCGCCGGACTCGGGTGCACCGTCCTCGACACCCGGGCCTTCGTCGACGGCGGCGCCGCCGAGGACGACTTCGCCACCTTCGTTGCAGGATCGAATGATTGACGTTCCGTAACCCGAATGCGCTTGACAAGCCGCACTATACGAACGACCGGTATTGCGTGGCGCGAGGTTCGGGCATAGCCTGCGTCGCGTGCGAACCTCGCTACGGTCCTTCGTCGCCTCGGCCGCGGCGACACTGCTCTGCCTGACTCCGTGCGTGGCCCATGCCGAGGACACTCCGCCGGGTCGCTGCACGTCGGTTTCCCTGCCGGTCCCGCTGGGCGTGATGGCCGGTGATCTGTGCACGCCCACGGCGCAGGCGACCGACACCGTCATGGTGCTGATCGCGGGTTCCAACTACAACCACACGTACTGGGACTTCCCCTACGCCCCCGAGACTTACAACTTCCGGCGCGCGATGAACGCCGCGGGGATCGCCACACTGGTGGTCGATCGGCTCGGCAACGGCGCGAGCACCAGACCTCCGAGCACACAGGTCACGGCGACGGTCTCGGCGCGCGCCCTGCACGACATCGTCCAGGCCCTGCGCCGAGGGCTGGCGGGTGCGCCCCCGTTCGGCAAGGTCGTCACCGGCGGGCATTCGCTCAGCTCGGGTATCGATGTCCTGGAGGCGAGCACCTACCGGGATGTCGACGGTGTCCTGCTCACCGGTTTCTCCCACGCCCTCAACGTGTCGGAAGTCCTCGGCGTCATCTCCACCTACCACCAAGCCGCCGGGGATCCGCAATTCGCCGGGCGCGGATACGATCCGGGCTATTTGACGACGCGACCCGGTACCCGCGCCGCCGATTTCTTCGCCCCCGAGACGGCCGACCCCGAAGTCCTCGCGGTGGACGAAGCGACCAAGGAAGTCTTCTCGCCGACCGAATATCCCGACGGCCTGACTTCCACCCTTCCGCCGATGACGAACTTCATCGATGTCCCGGTCCTGGTCGTCAACGGCAGCCTGGACCGGCTGTCCTGTGGCCCCGGATTCGCGGTCTGCGCGACGGCCGAGACACTCCACGCCGCCGAGGCGCCGTTCTTCAGCCCGGCCGCGCGGCTGCGCACCTACGTGTTGCCCGGCAGCGGGCATTCGGTCAATCTGGCGCGCAACACCGCCGAGTACCGGGCCGCCGTCATCGACTGGGTGCGTTCGATCGCCTAGGTGTATCGACCCGCAGGGTTGTTGACGCGTGTGATGGGCGGCTTGCCGTCGAGTGCGGTATGGGTTCAGGCGCTCCACCTTGCCGTTCGTCTGCGGACGGTAGGGGCGGATACGTTTGTGGATGACGCCTGCGTTGCGGGTGGCGGGTATGCCACCCATGAGGGCGAGGTCCGACGCCCTTCGGTTGCCAGGGGGTTGCAGGGCGCCGGACGGATGGTCCGTGCAGCCGTCGCCCGGGTTACGGCGCGGGGATGGCTTCGTCGGCTTTCGCCGCGTGATCCGGTGAAGGGCTGGTGTTCTCGGGGCCGCGGGCCAGAATGTAGAGGAACAGGATTCCCATGACGGCCACGCCCGCCCACATGGCCTGCTGCCAACCGTCGACGAAGGACTGCTGGGCGGCATGGACCAGATCTTGTGCGTGCGCGCCCGCGCTGCCCGCTGCCTCGACGGCGGTGGCGATGCCCTCCCTGGCCGCGCCGGCGGTGTCCTGGGGGATGCCGCTCAGCCGGCTGTCGATGGCGTTGCGGTACCCGGCGGACAGGAGCGCGCCGAGCATGGCAACACCGAGGGCCGTGCCGAACTCACGGGTGACGTCGTTGAGGGCGGAGGCAACGCCCTGCTTCGCACGGGGCAGGGACGCGGTGATGGCCTCGGTGGAGGGGGTCATCGACAGGCCCATGCCGAAGCCCATGACGAGCATGCCGGGCAGGATGCTCAGGTAGCCGTCGGCGGAGACGAACAGCGCCATCAGGGCCAGCCCGATCCCGGCCAGCGCGATGCCCGCGGCCATGGTCGCGCGGGAGCCGGTGCGCGCGGCAACTTTGGGGGCGAGGCCGGAGGCCATCATCATCGTGATGGCCATGGGCATCAGGGCCAGTGTGGACAGCAGGCCCGACCAGCCGAACACGGCCTGGAAGAACGGGAAGAGGACCACGGCGATGCCGGCCTGCACACCGAAGACGGCCAGCAGCGTGAGGGACCCGCCCGCCAGGCCACGCTCGCGGAAGAGCCGCACGTCCAGGAGCGCGGCGTCGCGGCGGCGCAGTTCCCAGGCCGCGAAACCGGTTGCGGCCGTGAGGCCGACGGCGAGGCTGATCAGGGTCGCGGGGGCCGTCCAACCGCGTTCGGGGCCTTCCTGCAGCACGAAGATGAGGGCGCTCACCGCGACGATGGAGACCAGCGCGCCGACGGTGTCGAAGCGGTGGGCCGAGGTCTCGCGGGAGTTGGGAACCGACTTCACCGTCATGCCGAGGGCGACGACGCTCAGTACGACGGGCAGCACGAACAGCCGACGCCAGTCCCCGACATCGACCAGGAGTGCGGACAGGAACATGCCGAGCACGCCGCCGGCTCCCGCGACACCGGTCCACACGCCGATCGCCTTGGCGCGCTGCTCCTCGGGAAAGGTGGAGGTGATGACGGCCAGGGTGATCGGCATGATCATCGCCGCGCCGACCCCGCCTGCCACGCGAACGGCCAGCATGACCTCCGCATTCGGGGCGACGCCGGCCAGGACGTTCGAGACGCCGAACACCAGCAACCCGGCGATCAGCATCGGCTTGCGTCCCAGGCGGTCACCGATCGCCCCGAGCGGCAGCAGGAGCGCGGCCAGGGCGAGCGTGTAGATATTGATGATCCACAGGATCGTGCTCTGCGAAGCGCCGAAGTCGACCGCCATGTGGGTTTGCGCGACGCCGAGCCCGGACACCGACGCGATCACAGCCATCAGCGCGATGGAGACGGTGATCAGGATGGTGCGCAGCCGGCGTGCGTCAGGTACGGCGCCGTTGGCGTCCGCAGGGGGTGAAGTTTTGTTCGTACTCATCGGGTGATCTCCAAGGCATGCTGAATCAGCGCCGGATCAGGGTCCGGTCGCGTAGTGGGGTGATGGGGGCCGAGCGGATTGCCTGCGGTCGTGCGGGTTCCGGGGCCGTGGTGGGATCAGGAAGCGGGGGCCTGGGCCGCGGCAAGGGCTGCGTCGGTGTCCGCGGTGGCCAGCATGGCGTTGATGTGGGATCCGGCCAGGGCACCGGCCGCACCGGAGGCACCCACTTGGGCGGCGAGGTCGGTGGCATTGCCTGCCACCCACACACCGGGCACCTCCGTGGCACCCGCCATACCGGAGGCGAAGCGGCGGCCCATGTCGTCCGGTAGGTCCTCCATCGGCAGGTTCAGGCCATCCAGCCCATCGGCGCGGGCCAGCATCCGCGTGGCGACGGCGAGCACGCGGCGGGCCACGACGGTGCCGTCGGCCAGGCGAACTCCCGCGAGAGTGCCGTCGTTGTCGTCGGCAACGGCCTGCACCGGGGTATCGACGACACGGATATCCCTGGCGGCGAAGCGCGCACGGCTGGCCCCGTCCAGGTGGGTGCCGTTGGTGAAGTAGATCAGGTCCTCGGTCAACTGCCGGAACAGCAGCGCGTGGTGGACGGACATGGCGCCGGTGGCGAGAACCCCGATGGGCTCGTCGCGCACCTCCCAGCCGTGGCAATACGGGCAATGCACCACTGCGTGTCCCCAGTGCTCGGCGAGCCCTGGAATCTCGGGCAGCACATCCCGCAGACCGGTGGCAACCAGCACCCGGCGCGCTGTCACACTGCGGCCGTCGGCCAGGGTGATGGTGAAACGCAGGTCCCCGTCCGCCGACGGGGCGGCCGGTGCCGCCGAGGCCACCTCACCGTCTACCACGTGGCCGCCGTACCGGCGCACCTGCTCCCGGCCCCGCCGCAGAATCTCGGCGGGCGGGGTGCCGTCGAGGACGATGAAGCCGTGCAAGGCCTCGGCAGGCGCGTTGCGCGGAGTACCGCTGTCGATCACCACGACCGAGCGGCGCGAGCGGGCGAGTATCAGTGCGCCGTTCAGACCTGCGGCACCGCCGCCGATCACCACGGCGTCCACCGTGCCGATGGGCAGGGCATCACTCGCGTCCGGGGCTGTCATGGCTTCCACCTTCCGTCATGCGTGGTCCCGTTCTGGGGCCTCTCAGCAGGCTAAGCCCGTTTTGCACCTAAGGCATACAGTGTTGCCTATGACGCAAAATAATGGCGATCTGGACGGCCTCGTACGCAAGCGCATCCGCGCGCTGCGGGTGGCGCAGGGGTGGTCCTTGGAGGAACTGGCGGGTCGCGCCAACCTCAGCCAGTCCACACTGTCCCGCATCGAAAACGGTCAGCGCCGCCTCGCCCTCGACCAGCTCGTCACCCTGGCCCGCGCCCTGGACACCTCGCTGGACCAGCTCGTGGAGACGGCGTCCGACGACGTCGTCACCAGCCCGATGATCGACAGTGCGCACGGTGTGATGCGCTGGCCCATCAAGGGCGACCCCGGCATGACGGTCATGCGTCAGCGGATGACCCAACCACCGCCGGACGACCCCGCGCGGATGCGGGCGCATCCGGGACGGGAATGGATCGTCGTCCTGTCCGGCACCGCGATCCTCATGCTGGGCCACCGCCGCTTTCGCGTCGAGACCAACCAGGCCGCCGAATTCCCCACCATGCTCCCGCACGCCCTCGGCGCCGAAGGCGGCCCCTGCGAGATCCTCGGCATCTTCGATCGCGACGCCCGCCGCGGCCACCAGCGCGACAACGCCGGCCAGTCCGCCGCCGGCGACTGTGACACGGACGGCCCGTGCGAATGACCGCCGCTCAAAGAGCTCCCTTGCGCCGTCGGCACCTCCCCCAACCCCTTCTCGCGGTTTAGGCAAGAAAGGGTGCGCCATGCGCATGGTCGAACGCGAACGCACCACCACCGTCAACATCGAAAGCTCCCGCAACAGAGCCGTCAGCACCTACGCGCTCAGCACCCTGCAGCGCATCCGCCACGGCATCGCCGACATCCTCGCCCCCGAGGACCGCGCCGCCCTGGACCGGCTACTCGACACCAGCAGCCCGCACAGCATCTTGCACCGCATCCGCCACGGCATCGCCGACATCCTCACCCCGAGGACTGCGCCGCCCTGGACCGGCTACTCGACACCAGCAGCCCGCACAGCATCCTGCACCGCGAGGACCTCGCCGTACGCACCGAACGCATCGTGTGGGCCGCCCGCCGCACCGACTGATGGCCCCATTGGGCGGGGACACCACAGCCCTGCGCCACAGGCGATTTGCCCGCATGACACCTTCCCCGAAGGCAACGCCAACTGTCCGCGGCCCGCATCACGCCCCCTGCCCGGCGCAACTGCGCTCGTCCGGTTGACATGCGCCACTGTCAACAACGCTCGTGGGCAATACACCGAAAGCACCGTTTCCGATGCCGCGACCGGCACCCGACCGAACTCGGGTGCGCGGCCGGTTCACCGCGGCGGGTCCGTAGGCTGGGGTCGTATGACACGATCTGCTGCTGATTCCTGCCCGGGCGTGCTGCGGCTGCACGAGGCGGCGGACGGGCCGCTGGCGCGGATCCGGGTGCCCGGCGGGCTCCTGGCGCCCGCCCAGGTGCAGGCGCTGGCAGAAGCGGCGCACGACTTGGCGGACGGCAACATCGAACTCACCTCACGCGGCAACGTCCAATTGCGCCAGGTGCGCGACGCGGGGGCACTGACCGACCGGCTCACGGCCGCGGGCCTCCTCCCGAGCGCCACGCACGATCGGGTGCGCAATATCGTCGCCTCGCCGCTGTCCGGCCGGATCGGCGGCCTGGCCGACGTGCACCCGCTGGTCTCCGCGCTGGACGCGGGCCTGCTCGCGGCGCCGCGACTGGCCGACCTGCCCGGCCGGGTGCTGTTCACCCTCGACGACGGACGCGGCGACGTCAGCGGACTCGGCGGCGACATCGGTGTGCACGCCGTCGGACCGGACGAGTTCGCGCTGCTGCTGGCGGGCGGCGACAGTGGCCTGCGGCTGCCCGCCGCCGACGCGGTCGACGTCATGCTCGCCGCCGCACACGCGTTCCTGGAACTGCGCGGCGACGACGCGGGCCGCTGGCGATTGCGCGACATCGAACACGGCGCCGAACGCGTCGCCGACGGCCTGGGCCGGTCCCCTGTCGCCGAGCGGCTCGAATTCCCCGCGGCGCCGGGCATCCCGATCGGCTGGCTCGAGCAGGACGACGGATCGGTCGCCCTCGGCGCCGGTGTGCGCCTCGGCTCCCTGCCCGCCCGGACCGCCGAATTCCTCGCCGCGGTCGAGCGGCCGGTCCTCGTCACGCCGTGGCGCAGCCTGGTGGTCACCGACCTCGCGGAGTGGACCGCCGAACAGGTGGTGCGCGTGCTGGCCCCGATGGGCTTGATCTTCGACGCCGACTCGCCGTGGCTGCTGGTCAGCGCCTGCGCCGGACAACCGGGGTGCGCGAAGTCGCGCACCGACGTCCGGGCCGACGCCGCCGACGCGGTCGGCACGGGCCGGGTCCTGCCCCGCGTTGCCGATCCGGCCGACCGTGCGCGGACGATGCCCGCGCCGGACGTGGCGGTTGCCGGACGTCAGCATTGGTCCGGGTGCGATCGCCGCTGCGGCCGCCCCCAGGGCGAAGTCACCGATGTCGTAGCGACCGACGACGGTTATCGCGTCGACTGACCGTCCCACCGCGCCGCGCAGGTCACCTGCCGTGGACCTCCAGGGTGCAGCATTTGACCGCGCCACCGGCCTTGAGCAGTTCGGACATCTCGATGCCCACCGGGTGGTAGCCACGTGCGCGCAGGGCTTCGCTCAGATCGGTGGCCGCACTGCTGAGGAAGACGTGGAAACCGTCGCAGACTCCGTTCAATCCGAGCACGGCCGCGTCCGCGTCGGTGGCCACGATCGCGTCCGGGTAGAGGTCGGCCAGCACCGCGCGGGCCGCCGGGCTGAAAGCGGGCGGGTAGTAAGCGATGGTGTCGCCGTCCAAGGGAAGCAGCACCGTGTCCAGGTGGTAGAAGCGCGGGTCGACGAGTTCCAGCGACACCACGGGCAGACCGAAGTACCGCGCCACCTCCTCGTGCGCGGCCGGCGAGCTGCGGAATCCCATCCCGGCCAGGAGCCGGTCACCGACCAGGAGGAAATCGCCTTCGCCTTCGTTGCATTCCGTGGCGGCCACCAGGTTCGGCACGCCGCATCGGGTGAACCAGGCGTGGTAGGCGGGGCCTTCCGCGGCGCGCTCGGCATGGGTGAAGCGGGCCGACATCGCGCGGTCACCGATGATCAGCCCGCCGTTGGCGGCGAACACCATGTCGGGCAGGCCCGCCACACCGGGCACCACGTCCACGGTGTGCCCGTGCTCGGTGTAGGCGGCGCGCAACGCCTCCCACTGCCGCACGGCAAGTGCGCGGTCGACGGGCTCTGCGGGATTCATCCAGGGATTGATGGAGTAGGTGACGTCGAAGTGATCGGGACGGCACATCACGAACCGGCGCGGCGACGAACGGCGTGCGGCGAACTCGACGGGGAGGGTGGCTACAGACGTCAACGGAACTCCCTGAGGTCAGCATGGACTATCAGCTGATACGAAGGTAAGTCGACTAGCATTGCGCCTGAAACAACGATTCGTTGCGCAGATACCCCAGAAATGTGCGAATTATTGCGTGTGCCGAGAGAAGGTGTGACGTGGACGACCTCGACCGCCGAATCCTCGAGCAACTACTGAGGAACGCCAGAGCCTCGTTCCAGGAGATCGGCGGCGTGGTCGGCCTGTCCGCGCCCGCGGTGAAACGCCGGGTCGACCGGCTGGTGGCGGGCAAACAGATCACCGGGTTCACCGCGCTGGTCAATCCCGCGGCGCTGGGCTGGAAGACGGAGGCGTACGTCGAGGTGTACTACCGCGACAACATCTCCCCCGCCGAACTCAAACGCAGCCTCGATCCGATCCCGCAGGTGGTGGGCGTGTGGACGATCGCGGGCGAGGCCGACGCGCTGGTGCACGTGATGGCCACCGACATGGCCGAGATCGAGGTGACGGTGGAGCGGATCCGGGAGAACGCCCGGGTCGGCCGCACCCGCAGCGCCATCGTCATGTCGCGGATTCTCGAGCGTCCGCGAACCTGATCCCGTGGCGTCCCGCGCCCGGCATTCCGGCGGCTTCGGCCCGGGATGCGCGGCGCCCGACCCGGACCGACCTGTCGGGACCCGCACCCATAGGGTGGACCGCATGTCCGACGTACGTGCCAGCTACCTGACCGACGGGGCCGAGATCTACCGTCGCTCGTTCGCGACGATCCGCGCCGAGGCCGATCTGAGCGGATTCCCGCCGGACGTGGCGCAGGTCGCGGTGCGAATGATCCACGGCTGCGGGCAAGTGGATCTCGCCGCGGACATCGCCTTCTCCCCCGGTGTGGTCGCCTCGGCTCGGGCGGCGTTGCGCGCGGGCGCCCCGATTCTCTGTGACGCCACCATGGTCGCGTCGGGCGTCACCAGGAAGCGACTGCCCGCGGGCAACGAGGTGCTGTGCACCCTCGCCGATCCGCGCGTGCCGGAGTTGGCCGCGGCCAAGGGCACGACCCGCTCCGCCGCCGCGCTCGAACTGTGGCTCGACCGGCTCGACGGCGCCGTCGTCGCGATCGGCAACGCGCCGACGGCGCTGTTCCATCTGCTCGATCTGCTGGACGCGGGCGCGCCCCGGCCCGCCGCCGTGCTCGGCATTCCGGTCGGGTTCGTGGGGGCGGCCGAATCGAAGGACGCGCTGATCGATTTCGGCGGCGTCGAATACCTCACGGTGCGCGGCAGGCGGGGCGGCAGCGCCATCACCGCGTCCGCGCTGAACGCGATCGCGAGTGAGCAGGAATGAGCGCTCCTGGCAAGCTCTGGGGCGTGGGACTCGGTCCCGGCGATCCCGAACTGGTAACGGTCAAGGCGGCCAACGTGATCGGCGCGGCAGACGTCATCGCGTTCCACAGCGCACGCCACGGTCGCAGTATCTCCCGTCGCATCGCGGCGCCGTACATGCGCCCTGGCCAACTGGAGGAGCATCTCGTCTATCCCGTGACCACCGAGACGACCGAGCATCCGGGCGGTTACCAGGGCGCGATCGACGAATTCTACGAGCAGGCCGCCGAACGGCTGGCCGGGCACCTCGCCGCGGGGCGTTCGGTCGCGCTGCTCGCCGCGGGCGACCCGCTGTTCTACAGCTCCTATATGCACATGCACCGGCGGCTGGCCGACCGGTTCGAAGCCGAGATCATCCCCGGCATCACCTCCGTGAGCGCGGCGTCGGCGGCGCTGGGCACGCCGCTGGTCGAGGGCGAGCAGGTGCTCACCGTCCTGCCGGGCACCATGCCGGTCGAGGAGCTCACCGAGCGGCTGCGCACCACCGACGCGGCCGCGATCATGAAGCTGGGGCGCACCTATCCCGGGGTGCGGCAGGCGCTTTCGGATTCCGGTCGACTCGCCGGGGCGTACTACGTGGAGCGCGCGAGCACCACCGACCAGCGCGTGCTGCACGCCACCGCGGTGGACGACGCGGAAGTGCCCTACTTCGCCATCACCCTGGTGCCGGGTCCCGAACCGACCACGCCGCTGCCCCCGGCGGCGAGACCGGTGGCGGCGCGGCAAACCGGCACGCACGAGACCGCCCGCGTCGGTGCGGTCGTCGTGGTCGGCCTCGGCCCCGGCGCGCCGGAGTGGACCACCGACGAGGTGCGCGCGGCTCTGGCGGACGCCACCGACCTGGTGGGCTACACCACCTACTTGAACCGGGTGCCCGAACGTCCAGGGCAGCGTCGGCATGCCAGCGACAACCGGGTCGAATCCGAGCGCGCGGCCATGGCCTTGGATCTGGCCAAGCGCGGCGGACGGGTCGCCGTCGTCTCCTCGGGCGATCCCGGCGTCTTCGCGATGGCGGCGGCGGTGCTGGAGGAAGCCGCCGACCCGCAGTGGCGTGCGGTGCCCGTGCGGGTGCTACCCGGTCTCACCGCGGCCAACGCCGTGGCCAGCCGGGTGGGCGCACCACTGGGCCACGACTACGCGATGATCTCGCTCTCCGATCGGCTCAAGCCGTGGGAGGTGGTGGCGCAACGCCTTTCCGCCGTGGCGGCCGCCGACATGGCGATCGCGATCTACAACCCGGCCTCCTCGCAACGCACCTGGCAGGTGGGCGCGATGCGCGATCTGCTGCTGGAGCACCGCAAGCCCGACACGCCCGTCGTCGTGGGGCGTGACGTCGGGGGCCCGGCCGAATCGGTGCGGGTGGTACCGCTCGGCGACCTCGACCCCGAGCAGGTGGACATGCGTACGCTGCTGATCATCGGCGCGTCGACCACGGCGGCGGTCGAGACCGACGCCGGCACCCGGGTCTACACCTCCCGGCGCTACGGTCGCGCGCGCGACGCCGCGACCGACGGCGCGTAGTATCGCCTGACGCACCGAAGATCGGAGGGACCTTGGCCGCGACACTGTCGGAGCTGACGCTGCGCGCCCGAGCCCTGGAAGCCAGGGCCACCGCGAGCGAACAGGCACTCGACGAGCAGGGCGAGGTCCTCAATGAACTAGCGGCGCTGACCAGGCGAACGCTGGACAGCATCGGCCGCATCGATCGACGCGCGGAGACCATCGGCGAAACCGTCGGCGAATTGCACCGGGACGTCGGAATTCTGCGCGAGAACGTGGGCGAGCTCAACCGCAGGGTCACGGTGCTCGAACAGGGACAGGTCCGTTTGGAACAGGGCCAGGCGGCGTTGGCGCGCGGCCAGGCGCAGCTCGAACAGGGCCAGGCGGCGTTGACGCGCGGCCAGGCGCAGCTCGAACAGGGCCAGGCACGGCTGGAGCAAGGCATGGCGCAGGTGCTCGCCCGGCTCGACAAACTGGTCGGCGACGCCTGACCCGCACCGTTCAGGTAACATTCCACTATGGAATGTTGAGAGCGAAGGGAGCAGTCGTTTGACCGACACCGCGACCAGACGCAAGCCGCTGAACTCGACGGCGGCGTCGTTGCTCGGATTTCTGCACGAAGGCCCCATGTCGGGGTGGGATCTGGTCACCGAGGCCCAGGAGCGCATCGGCGACTTCTGGACGATCACGCAGAGCCAGGTGTACCGGGAACTCGCCACGATGGACGCGGCGGGACTGGTCGAGAAGGGCGAGACCGGAGCGAGAGAACGGACGCCCTACCACCTCACCGACGCGGGCCGGGAAGCGTTCCTGGAATGGATCGCCCGCGATCCCGGCGGGGAGACCATCCGGGTGCCGTTGCTGCTCACGCTCTCCTTCGGTGAGCATCTCGATCGCGACCGGCTCGACGGCATCGTCGCGGCCAACCGGGAGATCCATCAGGCGCGGCTCACGCGATATCTGGCCGAAGACCCGTCCGGGATGCCGGCATTCGCCCGCGCCACACTGGATTTCGGGATCCGCTACGAGCGGGCGGTGCTGGAGTGGTTCGACCATCTCCCGGAACTGCTCGACCGCTGATCGCACCGACCGCGCCGCGGCTCACCGCTATCGGGCCCCGGCCGATCCCCCATGCCGGGCGCGCGTCTCGTGCAGCCAATCCAGCGCCTGCGCAGCGGTTTCCACGATCCGCGCGCCTTCGGGCAACGGCGGGCGGTCCACGACGACGACCGGGATTCCCGCCGCTCGGGCGGCGGCGAGTTTGGCTTCTGTCTGATCGCCGCCACTGTCTTTGGTGACGAGTACGTCGATCCGATGCTCGGCGAGCAACCGCGCTTCTTCCTCGAGCGCGAACGGCCCACGGGCGAGGAGCACTTCGTGCCGGGGCGGCAGCGCGCCCTCCGGCGGATCGATGGCGCGGATCAGGAACCACTGCTCGTCGAGTCCGGCGAACGCGTCGACGCCTTGCCTGCCGATGGTGAGGAAGACTCGCGCGCCATGGGCGGCCGTTTCCTTCGCGGCGGCGGCGAGATCGGGTACGCGGATCCACCGGTCCCCCGCCTGCTGCACCCACCTGGACCTGCGCAGGTGCACCAGAGGCACACCCGCAGCGCGCGCGGCCGCCGCGGCGTTGGCGCTGATACCCGCCGCAAACGGGTGGGTGGCGTCCACCATCGCGGCCACGTCGTTGGCCGCGAGCCAGGCCCGCAGTCCCTCGGCGCCGCCGAAGCCGCCGACCCGGACCGTGCCCTCGGGCAGCAGGGGCGCACGCACACGACCGGCGAGCGAGGACACGATCTCGAATCCTCGCTCGCCGGAAGCGATGTGGGCCAGCTCCCGCGCGTCGCGGGTGCCGCCCAGGATCAGAACTCTCAGGGCTGACCGCTGAAGTAGGCGATACCCGCGTTCAGCAGCGACGGCCCGCCCGCGACGGCCAGACCGATCAGCGCGCCGAGCACCGCGCCCGGCAGGATGCCGACACCGAAGAAGACGATGCCGATGGCGGCGCCGATCAGACCGCCGACCAGCGCGCCCAGCGAGGCGCGCTGCAACTCGGCGAAGAACCACTCCTGCGCGCCGATGAACTCGGCGGCGACCGGCGCGTTGGCGGTCGGCTCGACCTGCGGCGTCAGCGTCAGCTGCCTGCCCTCGTCGGCGACGGCCGCGGCGATCCGGACCTCCTGGCCCTTGGCGGTAGCGGTGAGCGGAATGCTGGTGACGGTCTCACCCGCCGAATTCTTCAGGGTGACCGCCTGGTTGGCGGTGTCGACGCTGAACGCGCCGCCGGTCACGCTGGTGACGACCGACTTGCCCGCGTCGGCGAGCCGCAGCGCGTAGCCGACGCCCTGATCGGTGCCCGTGACCGCGGGCGCGGCCGCGGCCTGGTCCTGCGCCGCGGGCGGCGTGGGATCGGCGTAGGAGGTACCGGCCGTGACCCCGGTGGCGGCGACAGCCAGCAATGCGGTAGCGGCGAACTTCTTGTATCTCATCTATCTCCCCAACAGGAATCGAATTTCCCGATCATGATCGGAACTCGGCCCCGACCCTACCGCGTGACCGGTAACGTGTTCACCCCTCTGCGGGGAACCCGGACGCGGATTTCACCACAGACCACTGCGCGACCGGGAGGTGGGGGCGCCACGTGGTGAAGGAGCCCAAGGGCTCCCCGCGGTAGATCTGGAACTTCCGCAACACGCCGCCCTGGGCGCTCGACCAGCTGAGCAGCAGGGATTCCGATTCCGCGGTCACCGCGTTCGCGACGAGCCTGCCGCCCTGACGCAGCTGCGCCCAGCATGTCTCGAGCACGCCATCCTGGGTCAGGCCCCCACCGACGAAAATCGCGTCGGGCGCGGCGCTTTCGGTGTCGTCGGCGAGTTCGGCGCGCACCTCGCCACGCACCAGGATGTGCGGCACGCCCAGCGCGGTGGCGTTGTCGGCGATCTGCCGCCGCCTGCGCTCGAGCCGCTCGAACGCGACAGCCCGGTTGCCCGGATGCGCTCGGCACCACTCGATGGCGATACTGCCCGACCCGCCGCCGACATCCCACAGCAGCTCGCCGGGAGCCGGCGCCAGCGCCGCCAGCGTCAGGGCGCGGATCTCGTGCTTGGTGAGTTGACCGTCTCCACCGAACAGTTCGTCGGGCAGGCCGGGCAGGCGCGTGGCACGCGGCAGACCCGGGTCGGCCGCGCAGGTGACGGCCACGATGTTCAGCGGATCGCCCGGCGGGTGATCCCACTGCTTCGCGATTCCGGCGCGTCGACGTTCGGCGCGGCCGCCGAGTTGCTCGAACACCGCCAGTTCCGACCCGCCGAAACCGTGCCGCCCGAGCAAGTCCGCCAGCTCCCGGGGGGTGTGCTCGTCGACGCTGAGCACCAGCAGCCGCCTGCGGTCGGCCAGCTCCGGCAGCACCGTCGCCAGCGGACGCCCCACCACACTGACCACCGGGGTCTCGGCCAGCGGCCACCCCAGTCGGGCGCAGGCCAGCGCAGCCGACGACGGCTGCGGCAGCACGCGCAGCGCGGGTGCGCCGAGCAGCCGGGCCAAGGTGACGCCGATCCCGTAGAACATCGGATCACCGCTGGCCAGCACGCACAACCGCGCGCCGGCGTGCTGTTCCAGCAGCCCGGGCAGGGCGGACGACAAGGGCGACGGCCACCTCACCCGTCTCGCCGCCACATCGGGCGGCACGAGAGCGAGCTGGCGCGCGGAACCGAACAGGATCTCGGCGTCGCCGATGGCCTCCCGCGCGGCGCGACCGAGACCGTCCCAGCCGTCGGCGCCGATGCCGACGACCGCGATCGGCGGGCCTGCCCAGCGCACGGGTGCGGCGCTCACCGCGGCATCCGACGCCAGATCGCTTGCGGCAGCAGGCGCATCCCGAAGAACACCGGGCGCAGGATCCACGGCACCCAGACCCGGCTCGCGCCGCGGCGCAGACCGTCGACCACGGCAGCGGCTACCTGGTCCGGGGTGCTGGAGAAGGGAGCGGGCGACATTCCCTCGGTCATCCGCCCGATGACGAACCCGGGACGCACCAGCAGCAACCGAACCCCGCTGCCGTGCAGCGCGTCCGCCAGACCCGAGGCGAATCCGTCGAGCCCCGCTTTGGCCGATCCGTAGACGTAGTTGGCGCGGCGGACCCGCACGCCGGCGACCGAGCCGAACACCACGATCTGTCCTGCGCCGCGCGTGCGCAGCAGGTTCGCCAGGGTGGTGAGCACACTGGCCTGGGCGACGAAGTCGGTGTGCAGGATCGCCGCCGCGTGGGCGGGATCCCGCTCGGCGCGCTGCTGATCGCCGAGCACGCCGAACGCCAGCACCGCGATGCCGATCGGCCCGTGCTCCGCGTCGATCTTCTCCAGCAGCGCCGGATGACTCGCGGTGTCGTCGGCGTCGAATTCGACGGTGTGCACGTCGCTCGCGCCCGCGGCCTCGATCTGCGCGCGCTGCGCGGCCAACTCGTCGCTGCGCCGGGCCGCGAGCACCACCGCGCGACCGGGGGCGAGCCGCCGCGCCACTTCGAGCCCGATCTCGCTGCGACCGCCGAGCAGCAGTACGGTCCCGTCGGCCAATCCACGCGTTCCCATGCGCCCCAGTCTGTCATTACCATGGGCGTTGCCCGTCATCGCTCACCCACCCGGTGAGCGTCGCCGGCCGGGCTGCTGGGACACCACGGGGCGCCGGAGGCTACGGTCGGAAGATGCCGACGAGTACTGCTGAGTTGTCGCCCGCCGCCCTCGAGTTCGTCGCCGAACGGCACCTCGCCACGCTGACGACGTTGCGCGCGGACGGGACGCCGCACGTGGTGGCCGTGGGGTTCACCTGGGACCGGGACGCCGGGATCGCGCGCGTGATCACCAACGACGGGTCGGTGAAGGTCCGCAATGTGCGCCGCAACGGCTACGCGGCGGTCAGTCAGGTCGACGGGATCCGGTGGATTACCTTGGAGGGCCCGGCGACCGTCCTCGACGCCCCCGCTGAGGTCGCCGAGGCCGTCGAGCGGTACGCCGGTCGCTACCGCGTGCCGCGGGAGAACCCGACGCGCGTGGTGATCGCCATCCGAGTCCGGCGCGTCCTGTCCAGCAGCACGCTCGTGGCGCCTGCCGCGGACGGGAAACCCGGCGGGAACGGCGCCCACGCGTAGGGTCCCCGCCGCACGCCTCCGCAGCTGCCGCGAAGCGCTCCGCGGTCAGCCGTCGATCACAGGACCGCGAGACCGTGCGGTCGCTTGTTCAAGGATTCGCCGCCGTCCTCGGTCACGACAACGATGTCCTCGATCCGCGCGCC
This sequence comes from Nocardia barduliensis, assembly GCF_013315795.1. Taxonomy (GTDB): domain Bacteria; phylum Actinomycetota; class Actinomycetes; order Mycobacteriales; family Mycobacteriaceae; genus Nocardia; species Nocardia barduliensis. Next base: position 52,461 of record NZ_JABLTE010000037.1, on the reverse strand, counting down.
CCACTCGCCGCGGAAGTAGATGCCGGGCTCCACACTGAAGGCCATGCCGGGCTGCAGGACGAGGTCGTTGCCCGCGACGATGTAGGGCTCCTCGTGCACCGACAGGCCGATTCCGTGGCCCGTGCGGTGCACGAAGGCAGGTCCGAAGCCGGCTTCGGTCAACGGATTTCGCGCAGCGGCGTCCACCGCGGCCGCGGTGACTCCCGGGCGGACGGCCGCGACCGCCGCCGCCTGGGCGCGCTCCAGTTCGGCGTAACGGGCCGCGACCTCCGGGGCGGGCTCGCCCATGACGTAGGTGCGGGTGGAGTCGGAGTAATAGCCAGGTTCGACAGGGCCGCCGATGTCGACGACCACCACGTCCCCGGCCTCGATCCGGCGCTCGGACACGTCGTGATGCGGGTCCGCGCCATGCGGACCGCTGCCGACGATGACGAACGCCGCCTCGGTATGCCCCTCCGCCACGATCGCGTCCGCGATGGCGCGCCCGACCTCCGCCTCGGTGCGGCCCTCCAGCAGAAACTCCCCCATCCGGGCGTGCACCCGGTCGATCGCGGCGCCTGCCCGGCGCAGCGCGTCCACCTCGGCGGCGTCCTTGATCATGCGCAGCTCGCGCAGGACGGGAGTGGCCGATACCGGAAGGCCGGTGAACGACTCGGCCAGCGGCAGCAGATGCAGCGCGGGCATGACATCGGCCACGGCCACCCGCGAGCCGACGTGCAGCGCGGACTTCACCAGGGTGTACGGGTTGGCGCCGTCGACCCAGTCCAGCACTTGCAGACCCAATTCACCCGCCGCCGAAGCCTCCAGCGATGCCAGCTCCAGTTTCGGGATCACCACCGACGGCGTCGCGCCGTCCGCCGGGATCACCAGGCAGGTCAGCCGCTCGAACGATTCGGCCGCCGAGCCGATCAGGTAGCGCAGGTCCGGCCCCGGAGTGATCAGCAACGCGTCGAGGTGGGCGGCCCGCATCAGCTCCACCGCACGCTCTAGTCGTGCGCCGTAGACGTCCGCCGCGAACCTCGAATCCGTATGCGAGCTCATTTGCCCGACGTTACCCGTCACGCGCGCCGGAGGAACGCCGAACTTCGCCGGGGCGGTGTCGGTGCGGGCGAGTAGCCTCAGCCCGTGACCTCTGCTTCCGGTGGGCCCCTGTTGCTGTTGGACGGTGCCAGTCTGTGGTTCCGCGCCTTCCACGCCATCCCCGACAAGATCACCGCGCCCGACGGCCGATCGGTGAACGCGCTGCGTGGTTTCACCGACATGGTCGCGTCGCTGATCACCAAGTTCGCACCGAGCAGGCTGGTGGTGTGCCTGGACCTGGACTGGCGCCCGGCCTATCGGGTCGATCTGGTGCCGTCCTACAAGGCACACCGGCTCGATACGTCGGCGCAGGCCGCTCCCGGCGCCGAGAGTGTGCCCGACACGCTCACCCCCCAGGTCGAGATGATCTTGGAGGTGCTGGCGGCGGCGGGCATCGCGACCGGCGGCGCGGACGGCTTGGAGGCCGACGACGTGCTGGGCACCCTGGCGACCCGCGAGCGCACCGACGACGTCGTCGTGGTCAGCGGTGACCGTGACCTGCTGCAGCTGGTCCGGGACGAGCCCGCGCCCCCGGTGCGGGTGCTCTACGCCGGACGGGGTCTGGCCAAGGCAGAACTGTTCGGTCCGGCCGAGGTCGCCGCGAAGTACGGCGTGCCGCTGCGCAACGCCGGCCCCGCCTACGCCGACATGGCCACTCTGCGTGGTGACGCCTCCGACGGCCTGCCCGGTGTGGCGGGCATCGGCGAGAAATCCGCCTCCACGCTGATCTCCCGTTTCGGCTCGCTGGACGCCCTGGTCGCGGCCGTCGAGGATCCCGACGCCGACCTGTCGCAAAGCGTGCGCGCCCGGCTGCGCGCCGCCGAGGACTACCTGAAAGCCGCCGCCCCGGTGGTCCGGGTGGTCCGCGACGCCGAGGTAGCCCTGTCCCGCAGCGACGTCCTCCCCACCGAACCGGCCGACACGGACCGACTCCGCGCCCTCGCCACCGCCTACAACGCCGAGAGCCCCGTCACACGCTTGATCACGGCACTAGCCGCACGCACCGCCTGACGCGAGAACACCCAGGCTCACCGCCCGCGCAACCAGACGCCGACTCAGCGGCGAAGCGAGACCTACGCGCCGCTCATCAGCGTCGCCCCTCCCGTCTCTACAGCGAAACCCCTGGCAGCGCACCTATCCGCCCACGCACGCAACCAGACCGGCTCAGCTCCCGGTTTCGAGCGAAGCGAGACCGAGCATCCGCCGTTCGCGGCCCCGCTCGGACGCGAGCCACAAAGGGGCCGCGAACACCCAGCGCCGCAGGCGCTGGCAAAACCAACACAGCCGCCCCACAAGCCCTGAGCCACCCCGAGGGCCTGGCCCCAGCGAGTCACGTGCACCCTGTGCCCAACTCGCATTCCAAACGCGCCCAGCGCACCGCAACCACGACTTTCGAGCGAAGCGAGACCGAGCATTGCCCGTTCGCGGCCCGGCTCGCGTCCGAGCGGCCGCCGCGTCCGCGACGAAGGAGCAAGCGGCGGCCGCTCGGACGCGAGCCACCAGGGGGCCGCGAACACCCAGCGCCGCAGGCGCTGGCAAAACCAACACAGCAGGCGCTGGAAAAACGATTCAGCTCGGGCGACCGACCTCGTAGGTGCCGTCGTCCTTGGTGATCTTGATGGTCACCTTCTTGGCCTCGCCGCTGACCTTCACGTTGCATTCGAAGGTGGCGTCGACCTTGACTTCCTGGCCGGACGGGCAGGAGACGTCGCTGATGTCCTGGATGCCGTAGGAGTCCGACAGCACCTTCTTCACGCCGTCCTGCACCGCGGCCTGGTCCAGTTGGTCCGTGGCGGTCAGCACGAGCACGAGCGCGACGATCGCGCCGACCACCGCGACGCCGAGCACGGACAGGCCGATGATCAGGCCCTTGCCCTTGCCGCCCTGCTGCGGCGGCTGCTGGCCGGGAGCGCCCCACTGCTGCTGCGGCTGCTGACCCCACTGCGGCTGCTGGCCCTGCTGGCCCCAGTCCTGCTGCGGTTGCTGACCCCACTGCGGCTGGGGCTGCTGCGGTTGCTGGCCCCACTGGGGTTGCTGCGGTTGCTGTCCCCACTGCTGCTGCGGCGGCTGCTGGCCCCACTGCTGCTGCGGTTGCTGCTCACCCCAGTGCTGGGTCGGCTGTGCCGAGGCCGGGGTCTGCGGCTGACCGCCCCACTGCTGCGTGGGACCGGCCCCGCCCGGCGCCTGCTGTCCACCCCACTGCTGGGTGGGATCGTTGCGTCCCTCCCCGGGGTCGTTCGGTCCGTACGGGCCGCTCATCTGCTTGCCTCCACTCGCATCGTTGTACACACGGTAGCCCCCCGCGTGGGCCTCGTCGCATGACACGACTACTCCGCCACGGTCGGTACGCGAAAGAAATCAAATCACAATCGAATCCGCCGCGTTGCTATTGCCGCCGCCGGGCTCGTCGCACGCAGCGGTCAGGCGGCGTCCACCGCGACGACACCGCGCCGGATCGCCCGCACCGCCTTGGCCGCGGTGGCGGCGACCTCGGGATCGTCAGCGGTGCCGTGGATCTGGTCGAGCAGATCGATCACCTGTCGGCACCAGCGCACGAAGTCACCGGCCGACAGCGGCGCGCCCTGGTCGCCGCTGGCGAGCAACGACTCGGCCAACCCGTCACCGCGCGCCCATTTGTAGACACCGTCGACGAATCCCAGATCGGGCTCCCTGGTCGGCGGCAGCTTGTGCCGCGCTTCGTCGGACCGCAGCTCGGACCAGATCCCGATGGTCGCGCCGATGGCCCGCCGGATCGGCGCCGTGGGTCCGCTCGCGCCGAGATATCCGCCCTCCTGGCGGGATTCGTAGACCAGGATCGACACCACGCCGGCCAGTTCGGCCGCGCCGAGGCCGCGCCACAGCCCCTGCCGGAGGCATTCGGCGACCAGCAGGTCGCTTTCGGCGTAGATGCGGGCCAGCCTGCGGCCGTCCGAGGTCACCTCGCTCTCGTGCACGAAACCGCGTTCCTCCAGCAGGCCGAGGATTCGATCGAACGTGCGCGCCAGCGAGTTGGTGGTCGCGGCAACCTTTTGGCGCATCGCGTCCGTCTCGCGCTGCAACCGGTTGTAGCGCTCGCCCACCCGGGCAAGCTGCTCACGATCGGGCCGGGAATGCGCAGGATGCGCGCGCAGGGTGCGGCGCAGCGTGGCCAGTTCCCGGTCGTCGGCCGCGGCCGACTGCCTGCCGCGGCGGGGCCGGCCGGGCACCGAGATGCCGGTGCTGCGCAGCGCGGAGGCCAGATCGCGGCGGGTGCGCGCGGTCCGATGGTCCACTCGGCGCGGCAGCCGCATGTGCCCGAGCGCCTCGGCGGGCACCGGGAAGTCGGCGACCGACACCCGCCCCGCCCACTTGTCCTCGGTGAGCACCAGTGGCCGCGGATCGCCCGGCGTCGCGTCCGGCTCCAGGATCACCGCGAGCCCGGCGCGGCGGCCGGAGGGGATCGCCACCACGTCACCGCGCCGCAGCGCACCGAGCGCGTCCACCGCGGCGCCCCTGCGGTCGGCACGGCTCTGCTGAGCCAGCTGGCGCTCCCGCTGCTTGATCCGCTCCCGCAGCGACAGGTAGTCCAGGAATCCGCCTTCCGCACCGCCGAGCTGATCGCGCAGCTTGCGCAGCGCGGCCTCGTTGCGTTCGATGCCGCGCACCAACCCGACCACCGACCGGTCCGCCTGGAACTGGGCGAACGAGCGCTCCAGCAGGGCGCGCGATTCGTCGGCGCCCATCCGGTCGATGAGGTTGATCGACATGTTGTAGCCCGGCCGGAACGAGCTGCGCAGTGGATAGGTGCGGGTCGAGGCCAGACCGGCGACCGCGCTGGTGTCCACCTCCGGCTGCCACAGCACCACCGCGTGACCTTCGACGTCGATGCCGCGCCGCCCGGCGCGCCCGGTCAGCTGGGTGTACTCCCCCGGGGTGAGTTCGGCGTGCGACTCGCCGTTGAACTTGACCAGCCGTTCCAGCACAACGGTGCGCGCGGGCATATTGATGCCGAGCGCCAGCGTCTCCGTGGCGAAGACGGCGCGCACCAACCCGTTGACGAACAGTTCCTCGACGGTGTGCCGGAACGCGGGGAGCATTCCGGCGTGATGCGCGGCCAGACCGCGGTGCAGCGCCTCGCGCCACTCCCAGTAGCCGAGCACCTCCAGATCGGCCTTCGGCAGATCGCCGGTGTGCTTGTCGATGATCGCGTCGACCTGGTCGCGCTCCTCCGGACGGCTCAGGTCCAACCGCGACCGCAGGCACTGCGCGAGCGCGCCGTCGCAGCCCGCCCGGCTGAAGATGAACGTGATGGCGGGCAGCAGGCCCTCGTCGTCCAGTTTCGCGAGCACCTCCGGCCGCGGCAGCGGACGGAAGTCCCGGCGCGGTCCGCCGCGGCCGTTGCGCGGGGGACCCCAGCTGTTCATCCGGTCGGCGGCCTCGCGGTGGCGGATGAACCGCACCAGGTCTTCGTCGACGAGCACCTTCTGGTCGGTGGACTTGGTGTCGAACAGGTCGAACATCCGCCGCCCCACCATGACGTGCTGCCACAGCGGCACCGGCCTGGTCTCGTCGACCACCACCGCGGTGTCGCCGCGCACGGTCTCCATCCAGGCCCCGAACTCCTCGGCGTTGCTGACCGTGGCCGAGAGGCTGACCAACCGCACGTCCGGCGGCAGGTGCAGGATGACCTCCTCCCACACCGCGCCACGGAAGCGGTCGGCCAGGTAGTGCACTTCGTCCATCACCACGTAGGACAATCCGCGCAGCGCGTCCGAGGAGGCGTAGAGCATGTTGCGCAGCACCTCGGTGGTCATCACGACCACCGGCGCGTCCGGGTTGATCGACTGGTCGCCGGTCAGCAGCCCGACGCTCGCGCGGCCGTGCCGCTCGGTCAGATCGGCGAACTTCTGGTTCGACAGCGCCTTGATCGGTGTGGTGTAGAAACACTTCCCGCCCGCGGCCAGCGCCAAGTGGACGGCGAATTCGCCCACGACCGTCTTTCCCGCGCCGGTCGGGGCACAGACCAGGACACTGTGGCCTTCTTCGAGCGCCGCGCAGGCGTCGTGCTGAAACGGATCCAGCCGGAACTTCAGTTCGGCGGAAAATACGGCCAATTCGCCCGTCTGCGACCGGTCATCTGTCACTCGTCAGAGCGTATCGGAGTAGTCCGACACCGGTCGTGCGGATTTCTCCGCGGGCGTGGAGACCGATTCGGCCGGATCGATCGGGTCCGGCCCGTCCAGCTCGGAGGCTTCTTCGTCGGACAACGCGCCCAAGCCCGCGCGCTCCTTACGCGCCCGGCGCCGGTCGTTGATCCGGGAGAACTGGATCGCCACCTCGAACAACACCGTCAGCGCCAGCGCCAGCGCCAACATGGAGAACGGATCCTGCGGCGTCACGATCGCCGCGAACACGAACAGACCGAACGTGATCCCCCGCCGCCACGCCTTCAGCCGCACATAGGTCAGCACGCCGACCAGGTTCAGCCCGATGATCAGCAACGGCGTCTCGAAACTGACGCCGAAGATGATCAGCAACTGGATGATGAAGCTGAAGTACTGCGACCCGCTCAGCGCCGTGATCTGCACGTTGTCGCCGATGGTCAGCAAGAAGCTCAACGCGTGCGCGATCACCACGTACGCCAGCACCGCCCCCGCGGCGAACAACACCGTGCCCGAGGACACGAACCAGATCGCGTACTTGCGTTCCTTGGTGTACAGCCCCGGGGTGATGAACGCCCACAACTGATACAGCCAGATCGGCGCAGCCAGCACCACGCCCGCGGTCATGCCGACCTTCAACCGCAACGTGAACTGCTCGAACGGCGCGGTCGCCAGCAGACGGCACGCGCCGTCCGTGCTCAACGTCGCGCGCGCCGAAGCGGGCAGCGAGCAATACGGCCCGCGCAGGATCTCACCGAGGCTGTCGACCCCGAGGAACCCGTGCGCGTACCACAGGAAACCCAGCACCGTCGTCGCGATCACCGCCGCGATCGACACCAGCAACCGGTACCGCAACTCCTGCAGATGCTCGACCAACGACATCGTGCCGTCGGGGTTGGTCCTGCGCTTGCTACGCCGCGGATCGAACGGGATTCGCATGGTTGGTGATCGCCCCTGGGTTGAGTGCCTCGCTCAGCGCGGCAACAGCACTAGGTCCGGAGTGAGTTCTTCCTCACTCCGGCGCGAGCGGATCCGCTCAGATCGACTTCGGCTCGGTGCGGGGCTCGGTGGCCGACTGCGTCGGCTGCTGCGCGGCGGGCAACTGCGGCGCGGGCTGCTGAGCGGACGCGCCGGAATTGGACGCGTTGCTCTCGTTGTGCATCTGGCTCACCTCGCTCTTGAAGATGCGCAACGATCGGCCCAGGCTGCGGGCCGCGTCGGGCATCCGCTTCGCGCCGAAGAACATCACGAAAACCACCGCAATGATCAGCCAGTGCCAGATGCTCAGACTGCCCATGATCTACCTCCCAAGACTGTGATATCCCGATGCTACCGGACCGTGACGTGCGCGAACGCCGCCGTCACCGCTCGTTCGCCCGGTGTTGGGGCGTGCTGCCCGCCCCGGCGGCCCGCAACTGGCCGAGCAGGTCGCGGCCGGTCCACGCGCGCCGGTCGCCCTGCTCGGCGGCGACGATCAACTCGATCAGCCGCTGGTTGACCGGCGTCGGCATCCCGACCATCGCGCCCAGCCCGACGATTTCCCCGCACAGCCAGGAGATTTCGGTCGTGCGGCCCAGTGCAAGGTCGTCGGCCATGGACGAACGCGCCATCGGATCGATGGCCAGCACTTGCCCGGCCACCCGCTGGAAAAGGCGGTCGGGCACGGTCAGCAGCGTGGCCATCACCCGGGGCGGCAGCGGCGTCAGCCGCGCCGGGCGAATTCGCGCCTTGGTCATCACCGCGAGCGCTTCGCGCTGGGTCAGGGCCAGGCAGCGGCGGTAGTCCCGGTCGGCGAGTTCCTCCCGCAGCGGGCGCCCGGACAGCGCGTTGATCGGGTTGTTGAGGTTGAGCAGCAGCTTCGCCCACTGCACCGGCCGCAGGTCGGGATACCGGCGCACGCCGAGTCCGGTCCGCTCGAACACGTCCAGGAACGGCGCCAGCGCCGGATCGTCCTGCACCGCGAGACCGCCCTCGGTGGCGCGATGAAAATGTCCGCCGGGATGGTGCACGACGTTGAACATCACCATGCCCGCCAAGACCACGCAGTGCGGCAGGATCTCCCGGATCACCGAGTCGTTGCCGACGCCGTTCTGCAGGCTCAGCACCACGGTGCCCGGACGGATCTTGCCGCTCAGTTCGCGCACCGCCTCCGCGGTCGCCGCCGATTTCACCGTGATCAGCACCAGATCGGCCGATCCTACGTCGTCGGGTTCGGTCGCGACGTGGAATCGCTCCGGGGGCAGCGTCTCGTCCCCGCCGTCGAGGTCGGTGAGCCGCAGCCCGGCCGCGCTGAGGTCGTCGAGCACCCGCCTGCGGCCGACCAGGGTGACATCCGCGCCCGCCACCGCGAGCTTGCCGCCGACGAAATTGCCGATGCTGCCCGCACCGACCACCAGCACGCGACTGTTCATGCCGGTAGGGCCTCTTCGTGCCTCATCGGGCCTCCAGGTATCCGGCTTCCTCGTAGGCGGCAAGCGCGGCGTTGGACCGCTCGCGCACCGCCGCGACCAGTTCCGGCGGCCCCAGAACGGTGACGCCCGACCCGAAACCCAGCAGCAGGCGCGCCATCCAGTCCAGCGTGGCGAACCGCATGCTCGCCTCCAGGCTGCCGTCGGGATGCACCGCGAGCCGGTGCATCGGGTACTGATCGAGAACCCAAGCGTAATCGGCGTGGATCCGCAAGCGCGCCAAAGGGACCGCGGGGTCGTCCTGGAACAGGTCCAGCCCCGCCGTCGCCTGCGTGGCATGCTCGGGCGGCCGGGCGGGCTCGTCCAGCTCGGTCGCGGCCTCGATCCGGTCGAAGCGGAACAGGCGCACGCCCTCGGCCTGCCTGCACCAGGCTTGCAGATAGCTGTTGTCGTCCACCAGGACGATGCGGATCGGGTCGACGACACGTTCGGACACCACGTCGCGGCTGGCCGAGTAGTACACCAGCCGCAGGGTCCGGCCCAGCGCCAGCGCCGAGCGCACGGCGGCCACCGCGGGCGCCTCCTGCGGCGGCGTTCGCGAGCGCCCGTCCTCGACCGGAGCCGCGCCGCCCGCGATCGCCGATTCGATCTTCGCGATGGCCGCGTGGGCCGCGGTCGGGTCGACCATGCCGGGCATCTCCACGATCGAGCGCAGTGCGACCAGCAACGCGGTCGCTTCCGTGGAGGTCAGCCGCAGCGGCCGGTCGATGCCCGCGGAGAAGGTGACCTCGATGCTCTCCTCGGAGAACGACAGGTCGATCAGATCGCCGGGGCCGTATCCGGGCAGTCCGCACATCCACAGCTGATTGAGGTCGCTCATCAGCTGCTTGGTCGTGACACCCAGGTCGGCGGCGGCCTCGGCGGCGCTGATGCCGGGATGCGCGATGAAGTACGGGATCATGTTCAGCAGCCGGGAAAGACGTACCGACAGCCGCGAGCTCATGCCCGCACCTCCGTGTGGTCGAACACCGAGCGCAGTCGCGCGATGACATCGGCGCGCAGTGCCTCGGGCGCCAGCACCACGGCGTCCGGCCCCAGCCCGGTGATGAGCCGGGCCAGCCAGTCCCGAGATCGCACCGGCAACTCGACCACGGCGCCCGCGCGGCCGCCGATCGTGCGCGTGCCGGTCACCTGCCCGAGCCTGCGGATCTCCCGTCCCCGCCCCTCGGCCACCCACACCGTCGCCGATCCGCTGACCGGCCCGGTGCTGGTGACCTGGTCGACGATGGTGCGCAGATCGATGTCATCCGGCTTGCGCACGGCGTTGCGCGGGCCGTAGGCGGTCACGTCGTCGCCGATCCGGGACAACCGGAAGCTGCGCACCGCGTCCCGGTCCCGGTCGTGCCCGACCAGGTACCAGCGGCCGTGGTGGGTGACGACGCCCCAGGGCTCCACGTCGCGCATGAGATAGGGCGCGTTGATCGCCGAGCGGTGCTCGAACCGCACCGCCTGGCCCGCGTCGATCGCGGCGAGGAGTTTGCCGAGCACCGGTTCCGAACCACGGGTGCGGGCCGGGACGGCCGGCACCGACGCCACGGCGGCGTCGGTCTCCACATGGATGCCCGCCGCACGCAGTTTGAGCAGCGCGCCCTCCGCGGCGGCGGCCAGCTCCGGCGATTCCCACATCTGCACGGCCACGGCGACGGCGGCCGCCTCCTGATCGGTCAGGTCGATGTCGGGTAGCTCGTAGGCGTCGCGGTTGATCCGGTAGCCCTCGATCGTCGAGTACCGGCTCACCGGACCGACCTCCAGGGGGATGCCCAGATCGCGCAGCTCGTTCTTGTCCCGCTCGAACATCCGGCTGAACGCTTCGTCGCTGGCGGAGTCCTCGTATCCGGCGACGCTCTCCCGGATCCGCTCCGCGGTCAGGAACTGCCGGGTCGACAGCAGCGCGATGACCAGATTCATCAGCCGCTCGACCTTGGTTATCGCCACCCGATAGAGGGTAATCTGCGCGCCCCCACCACCGCGCGGCGGCGCGGCGTATTGTTCGGCCGCGACTTCGCCGCGGCATGGTCGCGGCCCGTGCTCGGTCTCGCTACACCTCGGCAGACGGTGGTTGTCACCCCTCGGCCAGGTAGCGCTCGACTTTCTCCACCTTGGCGGTGATCGCGTCGCTCACGCCGGGCCGGATGTCGGCCTTCAGCACCAGGCTGCACCGCGGCGCTACGGCGAGGATGGCATCGGTCGCCCGCTTCACCACGGCCATCACCTCGTCCCACTCGCCCTCGACGGTGGTGAACATGGCATCGGTGTGGTTGGGCAGCCCGCTGGCACGCACCACGCGCACCGCCTCGGCGACGGCGCGCCCGACATCGACGCCGGTGCCCAGCGGTGTGACGGAAAAGGCGATGATCATGCTTCGATCAGAGCCGCCCCACTCACATGGACGCGATCAGGCGATCGACGCGCTCGTCGACCGAACGGAACGGGTCCTTGCACAGCACGGTGCGCTGCGCCTGGTCGTTCAGCTTCAAGTGCACCCAGTCGACGGTGAAGTCCCGGCCCGCCTCCTGCGCGGCGGTGATGAAGTCACCGCGCAGCTTGGCCCTGGTGGTCTGCGGCGGGGTGTCCACCGCGGCGTCCACGGCCTCGTCCTCGGTGACACGCTTGGCCAGACCCTTGCGCTGCAGCAGGTCGAAGACGCCGCGGCCGCGTTTGATGTCGTGGTAGGCCAGATCCAGCTGGGCGATCTTGGGATCGGACAGCTCCATGCCGTAGCGGTCCTGGTAGCGCTGGAACAGCTTGCGCTTGATCACCCAGTCGATCTCGGTGTCGACCTTCGCGAAGTCCTGCGCCTCCACCGCGTCCAGGGTGCGGCCCCACAGGTCGACCACCTGGTCGATCTGGGGATCGCGGTCCCGGTTGCGCAGATGCTCCACCGCACGGGCGTAGTACTCGCGCTGGATGTCCAAGGCGCTCGCCTGCCGTCCTCCGGCCAGGCGCACCGGACGGCGACCGGTCAGGTCGTGCGAGACCTCGCGGATCGCGCGGATCGGGTTGTCCAGGGCGAAGTCGCGGAAGGAGACGCCTGCCTCGATCATCTCCAGCACCAAGGCGGCCGTGCCGACCTTGAGCATGGTCGTGGTCTCCGACATATTGGAGTCGCCAACGATCACGTGCAGGCGGCGGTACTTCTCCGCGTCGGCGTGCGGCTCGTCGCGGGTGTTGATGATCGGCCGCGAGCGGGTGGTCGCCGAGGAGACGCCCTCCCAGATGTGCTCCGCGCGCTGCGACAGGCAGAACGTGGCCGCCTTCGGCGTCTGCAGCACCTTGCCAGCACCGCAGATCAGCTGGCGGGTGACCAGGAACGGCAGCAGCACGTCGGAGATCCGGGAGAACTCCCCCGCGCGGACCACGAGGAAGTTCTCGTGGCAGCCGTAGGAGTTGCCCGCGGAGTCGGTGTTGTTCTTGAACAGGTAGATGTCGCCGCCGATGCCTTCTTCGGCCAGACGCTGCTCGGCGTCGATCAGCAACTCTTCGAGGACCCGCTCGCCCGCACGGTCGTGGGTCACCAGTTGCGCCAGGTTGTCGCACTCCGCGGTCGCGTACTCCGGATGGGACCCGACATCGAGGTAGAGCCGAGCACCGTTGCGGAGGAACACGTTCGAGCTACGGCCCCAGGACACCACCCGGCGGAACAGATACCGGGCCACCTCGTCGGGGGACAGTCGACGGTGACCGTGAAAGGTGCATGTCACACCGAACTCGGTCTCGATCCCCATAATTCGTCGCTGCACACCATCGACATTACAGCCATGTCAGGGACTTGCGTGGTGCACCGAACAACCCGCATGCATACGTCTTCACAACGATTTGGCCCGCTTTGTCGGAATTTGCCCGGGTGAAACCCCACTTCCACCGGAGGATGCACACCTGGGGACATGCCGAAGCGGCCCGCGAACGAAGCGCCGTTCGCGGGCCGCCGAGCTCGTCGGCCCCCGGCGGATCACTCCGCCGGCGGAGCCTCCTTCGCCGCGGGCTCCTCGTCCGTCGCCCCGGACGCGCTGTCCTCCGACGCGGAGGCGCCGTCCTGCGCCGGATTCAGCAAACGCTCCAGCGCGGCACTGGTCACCCGCCGGAACGCCCGGCGCGGACGCGCCTGCTCCAAGGTCGCGACCTCCAGCGAGCTCACACCGAGCGCCCGCTTCTCCTTCTCGGCGCCCTCCGGCAGGCCAGCCTGCAGCGCGCGCACCGCGACGCCGACCGCGGAGGCCAGGTCGAGCCCCTGCTGATAGGACGACTTCAACGCGGTGACGATCGGCTCGGTCGTGCCGCCCATCACCACGAACTCCCGCTCGTCCACGATCGACCCGTCGAAGGTGATCCGGTACAGCACCGACTGCGACGCCTGCTCCGGATAGCCCACCTCCGCCACACAGATCTCCACCTCGTAGGGCTTGAGCTGATCGGTGAAGATCGTGCCCAGAGCCTGCGCGTAGGCGTTGGCCAGCGCACGGCCGGTGACATCGCGGCGATCGTACTGATACCCGCGAATGTCGGCCTGCAGGATGCCGCCCCTGCGCAGATTCTCGAACTCGTTGTACTTGCCGACCGCGGCGAACCCGACCCGGTCGTAGAGCTCACTCACCTTGTGCAGCGTCGTGGACGGGTTCTCCGCGACGAACAGCACACCCTTGTCGTACGTCAGCACCACCACGCTGCGCCCCCGAGCGATGCCCTTGCGCGCCAGCTCGGTCTTGTCGCGCATGATCTGCTCGGCCGACGCGTAGTACGGCAACGTCATGATCAAGCGCTCCCTTCTTCGGCGGCCTCACGGTCGGCGACGATCCCGCGGGCGATCTCCGCCAGCTGTGCCTCGGCCACCTCGACCGCACCCTCCTCGTCCACCACGATCGCCGTCGGGTAGATGCCGCGCACCAGATCAGGGCCGCCCGTCGCGGTGTCGTCGTCGGCCGCGTCGAACAGCGACTCGACGGCGATACGCAGCGCGCGCTCCTGATCGATCCCCTTGGCGTACAACTTCTTCAGCGCGGACTTCGCGAACACCGAGCCGGAACCGACCGCGGCGTACCCGAAACGCTCCTCGCTGCGTCCACCCACCACATCGAACGACACGATGCGACCCGCCTTGTCCGGATCGGTGGCGTCCAGGTCGTAGCCGACCAGCATCGGCACCACCGCCAGACCCTGCATGGCCGCGGGCAGATTCTCGCGCACCATCTTCGACAGTTTGTTGGCCTTGCCGTCGAAAGTCAGCGGCACGCCCTCGAGCTTCTCGTAGTGCTCCAGCTCCACCGCGAAGATCCGCACCATCTCCACCGCCATGCCCGCGGTACCCGCGATGCCCGCCGCGGAATAGCTGTCGGTGATGTAGACCTTTTCGATGTCCCGGCTGGCCAGCAGGTTGCCCTGCGTGGCGCGCCGGTCACCGGCGATCAGCACACCGCCGCGGTAACTCACCGCGACGATGGTGGTGCCGTGCGGAGCGATCTCCTTCGCGGAAGTGCCGCCGGAGAATCCGGCGGCACCCTGCTCGAACCTGGTGGCGGGCAACAGGTCCGGAGCATGCATACGAAGGTAGTCGGAGAAAGAAGAGAGGGCGTACCCCAGGTGGAGACGCGAGGGGTCACCGACTGTCACTGGCCACCTTTCTGCACGTACGCGCGGACGAAGTCCTCGGCGTTCTCCTCGAGCACGTCATCGATCTCGTCGAGCAGGTCGTCGGTTTCCTCCGCCAGCTTCTCGCGGCGCTCCTGACCGGCGGCATCCACACCGTCCGGGCCCTCGTCCTCGTCGCCACCCCCGGCGCGCTTGGTCTGCTCTTGTGCCATGGCAGCCGACCTCCTCTGTCCTCACCATGACCGGGACCCATCGTGAGCACGATCCCGATCATGAGCATTGTCCGTGCTCGTCCCTCAACACTACCTACCAGCACCGAGGGTGTGCCGCCTATTTTGCTGTGTCCTTGGCCGCGCGGGCGCGGCGGGTTCGCGGCCCCTTTGTGGCTCGCGTCCGAGCGGCCGCCGCTTGCTCCTTCGTCGCGGACGCGGCGGCCGCTCGGACGCGAGCCGGGCCGCGAACGGGCAATGCTCGGTCTCGCTTCGCTCGAAACCGGTGGTGGGGCCGGTGTGGTTGCGTCAGGCGATTGGGCGTCGGATCAGCGGTTTACCTTCGCTGGTTCGGCCTGGCTGCTCTGGAAGAACACACGTGCTCGCAAGAGCGGCAATGGACGCCTGAGCTGCGTCGACTTGGCGAAGTCGAGGTTCAGCGGACCGGCCCGGTCATGGACATTCGCGAAGTCACCTAGCCTGGTGGGCCGGGGCGGCGACCTGCTGGACGACGTCGAGCGTCACGGCTCGGCCGGGGTCATGACTGCGCCGTCACCCGTTCGCGGGGAACTCGCATGCGGCGGCGCTCGGCCCTGGTCATGGGCAGGTGGTGCCGGAGGTTACGTCGTCAGCTGCTCCACCAGGTCGGCGGCGGTGCTCACGCCGTCGAGGAGCTTGCCGACGTGGGCCTTGGTGCCGCGGCGGGGTTCCAGGGTGGGGATGCGGACCAGGGAGTCGCCGCCCAGGTCGAAGATCACCGAGTCCCAGCTCGCCGCGGCGATGTCGGCGCCGAAGCGGCGCAGGCATTCGCCGCGGAAGTAGGCGCGGGTGTCGGTGGGCGGGTTGGTCATCGCGTCGAGCACCTGTTGCTCGTTGATCAGCCGCTTCATCGAGCCGCGGGCGACCAGGCGGTTGTAGAGGCCCTTGTCCAGGCGCACGTCGGAGTACTGCAGGTCCATCAGGTGCAGTTTGGGGGCGGCCCAGCCGAGCCCCTCCCTGCTGCGCATGCCCTCGAGCAGGCGCAGCTTGGCGGGCCAGTCGAGCAGGTTCGCGCACTCCATCGGATCGCGTTCGAGCAGGTCGAGCACCATGGCCCAGTTCTCGATGATGTCCTGGACGCGCTTGTCGTCGTTGCCGGTGCGGTCGACGAACTTGATCACGCGGTCCAGGTAGACGCGCTGCAGCGCCAGGCCGGTGAGTTCGCGGCCGTCGGCGAGCGCGACGGTCGCCCGCAAGGTGGGGTCGTGGCTGATCGTGTGCACCGCGGTGACCGGGCGGGCCAGCTGCAGGTCCGACAGGTCCTCGCCCGCTTCGATCAGGTCCAGGACCAGCGCCGTGGTGCCGACCTTGAGGTAGGTCGACATCTCGGCCAGGTTGGCGTCACCGATGATGACGTGCAGCCTGCGGTACTTGTCGGCGTCGGCGTGCGGCTCGTCGCGGGTGTTGATGATGCCCCGCTTGAGCGTGGTCTCCAGACCGACCTCGACCTCGATGTAGTCCGAGCGCTGGGACAGCTGGAAGCCCGCGTGGTCACCGGACTGGCCGATGCCGACCCGGCCGGAGCCGCACACCACCTGGCGGGACACGAAGAACGGCGTGAGCCCCACGATGATCTGGTTGAACGGGGTGTCCCGGCTCATCAGGTAGTTCTCGTGGGTGCCGTACGAGGCGCCCTTGCCGTCGACGTTGTTCTTGTACAGCTGCAGCCGCGGAGCCCCCGGCACGCTCGAGGCGTGCCGCGCGGCGGCCTCCATCACCCGCTCGCCCGCCTTGTCCCAGATCACCGCGTCCAGCGGGTCGGTGACCTCCGGCGCGGAGTATTCGGGATGAGCGTGGTCGACGTAGAGCCGGGCGCCGTTGGTGAGGATCATGTTGGCCGCGCCGACCTCGTCGGCGTCGATCACGGGCGCGGGCCCGTTCATCCGGCTCAGGTCGAATCCGCGCGCGTCACGCAGCGGCGACTCCACCTCGTAGTCCCAGCGGGTGCGCTTCGCGCGCGGCACGCCCTCGGCCGCGGCGTAGGCCAGAACCGCCTGGGTCGAGGTGAGGATCGGGTTGGCCGACGGCTCGGTCGGGGTCGAGATGCCGTATTCGACCTCTATTCCGATGATGCGCTGCATGCTGTCGAGCCTATGCGACGCACCCGCCCGCACCGGTCGCGACCGGCGGAGTCCAATGTCATACCGCAGGTGGTACTTCCGGAGGACCCGTTCCGGCGCAGGTCGGCGCGATAGTCGGGACATGACCGATTCGCTCGCCGGACCCCGCGCCGACACCGCCGGACACCGCCCCGCAGCGTCCGCGCCCACCCGTCTGGTCGCGTTGGACGTGCTGCGTGGCATCGCGATCCTGGGCACCCTCGGCACCAACGTCTGGATCATGACCAACCCGGAGGGGCTGGTCGGCTACCTGTCCGACCTGGGCGGGCGAGCAGACGGATGGGCGTGGGCCGAGCGAGTGCTGCAACAGCTGGCGCAGGGCAAGTTCCTCGGTCTGCTCACCGTCATGTTCGGCATCGGCCTGGCCATACAGCAACGCTCGGCCGCCAAGGCCGGGCGGCGCTGGCCCGGCAAGTACCCGTGGCGCGCGGGATTGCTGTTCTTCGACGGTCTGCTCAATTTCGTATTCGTCGCCGAGTTCGACGTCCTGATGGGTTACGCGGTGACCGGGCTCGTCGTCGCGTTCGTCCTGGCCACCGGCGAGCGGGCGCAGCGACGCTGGCTGCTCGGCGCCGCGGCCGTGCACGTGAGCCTGTTGACGCTGATCGCCCTCGCCATGGCGTTCGCGCCGCGACAGGACTCGGTGGCGCGTCGTGCGCTGGACCCGAATCCGTATGCCGATGGCTCGTTCTGGGAGCTCGCCATGTTCCGGTTGAGCAACGCCGGACTGTTCCGGGTGGAGGCGATCTTCGTCTTCGCGATGTCGGTCGCGCTGTTCCTGGCCGGTTCCCGGCTGTTGCGGGCGGGGGTATTCGGCCCGGAAGGCGCGCGAATCCGCAAGCGGCTCATGATCATCGGCTTCGGCGTCGCCGCGCCGATCGATCTGGCCGTCGGCATCGCGGGCGGCGGCGACCTCGTCCTGTTCACTCGTTACGGCAGCGCCCCGTTCGTCGGGCTCGGCATTCTCGCCGCGGTCGCCGAGTGGTACCTGCGGCGTCCAGTGGCCGGGTTCGCCGGTCGCCGTCTCGCCGAGATCGGCCGCACCGCACTCAGCTGCTACATCCTGCAGAACTTGGTGGCGTCGATGCTGTGCTACGGCTGGGGTTTCGGGCTCGCCGCCCGCGTCGCACCGGACGATCGGGTTCCCTTCACCATCGGCGTCTACCTGCTGGTTTCGCTGATCATCGCCGGCGGAGCACACCTGTGGTTACGCCGCTTCGAGCGGGGTCCGGTGGAGTGGTTCTGGAACGTGAGCTATCGGGCGCTGGCCCGGGAACGCTGAATCCGGCGCATACAGCGGGCGGCGAGCGCTAGCGTCGAGCTGTGACGCTCGCCGACCGCTACCCCTTGCTGCACACCCCGGCGCACTGGGAGTGGGGTGATATGGATGTGCGTTTCTCCACCACGCTCCCGTCCGACGAACTGGTCACCAACATCCATGTCGTGTGCTTCGTCGGCGACGAGATCGTGCTCTGCCGCGACGATCGCGACATCTGGCTGCTGCCCGGCGGCACCAGGGAACGCGGCGAGTCCATCGACGCGTGCGTGCGCCGGGAACTGCTCGAGGAAGCGGGAGCACGCCCGATCGGACCGATTCGGTGGTTCGGCGCGCACCACGCGACGAGCAACCGTCCCGCGCCGCATCGCGAGTGGCAGCCCCATCCGCACAAGGCGTGGCTCTGGTGCACCGCCGACGTGGTGCTCGACTCCGCGCCGACCAATCCCGACGACGGCGAGCAGATACTCGAAGTGCGCACCTTCCCCGTGGCCGAGGCGATGCGGCGCGCCGGGTCCGACGGCGAGCACCTGAGCGAACTCGTGGCCCTGGCCGTCGAGCTACACCGGGCCGCGGCCCAGCCCGACCGTCTGGGGTGACCGCGTGACGGCGGCCCGGCCCGCTCGTCCGCCGCCAACACCGGGAACTGGGGCAGAATCGAAGGATGGCAACGGCAACCTGGCACGGCCGTGTCCTCGCGACCAGCGACGACACCATCATCGTCGAGGGCAACCACTACTTCCCGCCGGACTCGATCCGGGCGGAGTTCTTCCAACCCTCCGACACGCACACCTACTGCCCCTGGAAGGGCACCGCCAGCTACTACACCGTGGTGGTCGACGGCGACACCAATGCCGACGCTGCGTGGTACTACCCCGAGCCGAAGACCAAGGCGGCGCAGATCAAGGACTATGTCGCGTTCTGGCGCGGTGTCGACGTGACCGACAGCTGACCGGGCATCGTTCCGTACCCGGGAATCGAGCGCGGCACTCCTGATCGATCCCGGAATCCGGTCGGAGGCACGGCTGTGCGGCGACCGCTCCGGGTCCGGCAACCGGTCGGCTACACAGTGGACGCGATTCCGGCGGCGGGCGGTAATCGAGGATTTCCGAATACCGTGTGCGCGAACCCGATACGCTCATCCCAGGATTCAGCGCGCGTGTCTCAGCCGGGAGCATCCCATGATGAAGGCTCTGGTCACCAACGGCTTCTCGATGTCGCCCACCGGCGCAGCGGACGAATCGCCGCCCGCGGGCGTCACGCTGCTGCGCCCCGGCGTGCTGGCCTTCGCCGGATCGATCGGGCCCACCGAGTTGCACGCGCACCACGCGGTGCAGATCGTCGCCGCGAGCACCCCGATCGTGGTGGTGGACGGCAGCGGCGTCCGCAGACAGGGCACCCACGTCATCGTGCCGACCGACGCGCCGCACCGGATCGACGTGGGTTCCGCGCACGGCACGGCGGTCTACCTCGATCCCGAGACCGCCGCCGGTGCGGCGGCCGATCGCAGGGCCCATCTCAACGGCTGGGCCGACGGCGCCGACACGTTCGGCCTCACCGCCAGTGGTGGCGATCTGACCGCGCAGGTCACGGCGGTCGTCGACGATCTGCTACCGCAGGACGGCGCGTCCGGCGCGGGCGATCGGCACGCGGTGGTCACCGCGGCCCTGCACTTGCTGCCCACTCTGGTGCGCAAAGGATCGGTGCGCGGCTCGGATGTCGCGCGGCAACTGGGTATCCCGGCGCCCCGGCTGTCCCACCTGTTCTCCGAACAGATGGGAATTCCGTTGCGCCGTTACATCCTCTGGCTGCGGCTGCACATCGCGCGGACCCGCGCGCTCGCCGGGGACGATCTCGCGGCCGCGGCGCACGCGGCGGGATTCTCCGACGGCGCTGATCTCGTCCGCACTTGCCGCCGGACGTTCGGGCTGCCTCCTTCGGTACTGAGCCTTACCAGGGAATCGGTATCGGACGCTTAGACCGCCTTCGCGTCGCCCTCAGCAGCAGCCGCCGTGGTAGCGGGGCGCAGCTCAGACGGTTACTACCACCTGGCCCGACCCACGTTAACGCAGTAAACAGCCTCACTCTCGCTGGCGACAACCAGAGACTGGCCGTGATCGCCGGCGTGAACCACTCCCTTATAGCCGATTTCATGATCAAGGTAATCGGCAGTGGGCATATCAAGGCTTCGACTCGGCTTCAGCTTCCGTGCCCGACCGACCATGTACTCGAGAACCATCTGATCCTCAGAACCCTGCGTCTCCATTGCTTGGTCAGCCCTTCGCCGACCCGTGGAAAACACTGCACCACGAGTCGTGGCAACTCGATGTCGACCCAATCCATCCGGGGCGAGACAAGCAGGTCAGCGCCATGGAGTTGGCCGGAAACACGGTAACCGCGTCCCGGCTGCCTCAGCGATGATTCCCAATCGCCGACCAGATAGTTGCGGGAAAATCTAGTGGTAGGTCAATGCAGTTCAGCTAAGGCCCTACAGAAGCTCGATCTGATCATGTTCGGGCAGTGCGTGTGGGCGTTTGTCCGTATACCAGGCGTACTCGATCCCGCTGAGCCAGCCGTTCTCCACCCATAGAATGACCTCGCCGATCGGTGATCCGTTGTAGTCGTTGACCGCTCCGCTGGCGAGGATTCCGTCCGGCGAACCGGAAACTTGTACCGCGCCGGGCCGCACCGCGAGATCGACACTGGGTGAACCCATACCCCAGGTTGCGACTACCTGCGAATACGGCACCTGCGCCAGGTACTCGGAGGCGCCGGGCACCCCCGAAGACAGCAGCTTGGTGACGACGCTGGTTTCGAGATCGGTCAGCATCCGCGGCTGAACCGGTGTACTACTCATCGTGTTTTCCGGTTCTCGCGCTCCCTCTGAAATGGTGCGGTGCCGATCCTGAAAGCACCGTCGATTTCTCGGCGAGACCTCAGCCCGAGAGGTTGGCAAGATCGTCGTCCCGGCTGCAGAACACGCGCCACGAATCTCCACCGTAATCGATGTCGGTAGGCGCAATCACGCCTACCGACCTTGCGACCAGATCGGTACCACAGGCGAGACTGGCGCTCAGCTCAAAGTCGGTCGAAGCCTCCACTCCGTGCGCCCGCCAGGAACACATCCCACTCCGAGGGCGTGAACACCAGTACTCCACCGCCGATGTTCTTCGAGTCACGAACCCCCACATGCCCGGCATCCAGATGCGCTATCTCGACGCAGTCGTTCCCGGCGGCACTACGAGTGCTTCTGAACCAGCGCGCTCCGGATAGGTCAACGGACACGGTCGAACTCCTTCGCTACCTGCCGCAGTAGGCGTTTGCTATTCGGCACGTCCAAAGCTACTCGCTGGATCACCTCGAATCCAGCTCTGTACCGCCGCACGGTGCTGGTGCGCTCCAGGTAGATGTTGCCTGTGTAGCTCTCGACGTAGACCACTGGCGGCTCCAAAGGTCGCCCCTCTCCGTCACCGGCGAAATCCAGGATCGTGAAAGGACCGGTCGAGACTCCCAGCGGGAAGCCAACCCCGAAGGGCAACACTTGCACCCGCACGTTCGGTGGCAGATCAGCCAGGTGACGCAGCTGTGTCGACATCACGCGGGGACCTCCGACGACTCGCCTGGTGACAGCCTCATCCACGACGAGTACAGCTGTCAGTGGCGAGAAGTCACGAGTGATCAACGCTTGCCTGTTACGCCGCACCCGGACGCGACGCTCGATCTCCTCTGCGGTGTCCATCGGAAAGTAGACACGATCCAACGCCCGCGCGTAGTCGGGGACCTGAAACAGTCCAGGCACCATATCGGGGCGATAGACAGTGATATGAGAGGCCGACGCCTCCATCTGCACGTAAGCGTTGAAAGTCGGATTCACCTGATCGGGAAACTCGTCCAACCACGACGGCGTCCTCCCTTGCGCCGCCAGCGATTTCAGCACCGGGAGCATTTCCACCCGCTGATACAACTTGCACAACCGCCGCAAGTCTTCCTCCCTGACGACCACGTTCGGCGCACCGGTCTCCAACCGGTGCAGCGTCCCCGCCCCGCGCCCGATCGCCCGCGACGCCACCTCGATGGACAGTCCGGCCTCCTGTCTCATCCCGCGCAGGCAGCGGCCGAGGCTGCGGTGTGGAACGCCCCCGGTCCCGCGAATGTCGGCCCTGAGCTGCCGATCATCGGGGTCCGCATCCCTCTCCCCCATACTGTTTTCTCCCTTCTGTGGAATATTCGAACCCGCTGCCTGGAATATTTCTGAAAGTAATTCTGGAAGACCATAATTCGACCTTCTGAAAGACATTGTGCAGGGTCGCTGGAAGGTGTCCAGGGCATTTGCCACTTTGTGTCTCGAATCCGCTTGGAAATGTCCACGCAGCCCGGATCCGGTGCTCCACTGGCCGCGTGATCGGCGCGGCGTAAGTGCTTTTCGCCGCCACTCGACCAGCGGAGGACACATGACCAAGGGACTGCCGCAGCGCGTTCCGTTCCCACGAGCCCGTGCTCCCTACAAGGCTGTGCCGCTGCCCGTGCTCGAACGCTACGCCGTCGCGCTGCGGCAGTGGGCCGACGCTCCCGAACGTCCCGGAGGCGGGGTGTCGACCCCTCCCCCGCCTCCGGTGACCCCCACCGAAGCCCTGTCGTGGACCGAGTGATCCGATGCAGGGCCGTCCGAGCGCGGAGGCTGTGACCGTGCGCCATTACCGTGTCACCGTGCACTGCTGCGGCCCGCGCTGGCTCATTCACGTGCCGGAGGTGGACCGCTGGACGGTGACCGGCGACAAGTCGGCGATCCGGTCCATCGCCCGCCGGATGATCGAGGCGACCACCGGACACAGCGCCCACTCGTTCGAACTCGACCTCGCCGCCGGTCGGGCGCTGCGCGATGCCGATGAGTTCACGGTGTGCTGCCGGGAGCTGACGCGGTGGCACTCGCCTGATGAACCGGCGGAGCGCGAACCCTCCGGAGTGACGCGGCTGCGAGGACCCCGGTCGCCGTGATCCGAGAGGAACGCGGCGACCTCTCCGCGCAGACGAATCCTCCTCTATTCGGCATCAGTCAGCGGCCTTAGTTCGACACTCCAACCCGAGATCGGTACCATGCCTGAGCATGAGCGACGGGGGGAATCCGACGCCGGGGCAGCAACTCTCGGTCGTGCCAGAACAGGTTCGCGATGTCGGAACGTATGTCTACGAGTTGGCCGAGTCGTTGCGGACCGCTTTGGATTCCGCCGCGACAGATGTCGACGGTGTAGTCAATGGTTCCTGGACCGGAATCCTGGCCTCGGAGTTCGCCGACGGCTGGACCGACGTCCGCGATGGCGGCGGTCGGATAATCACCGCCCTCACCGAACTGGCAGAGAAGCTCGGAGTCAGCGCGCAGACCTACGAATCCCGCGACAGCAGCAACGCTTCCGTCCTGAACAACTCCTTCAGTCTGGATCTGCCGTGACCACGGAATTCACGGTCGACCTCGACCATCTCGATGAGATCGTGTCCCGGCTGGCGGCGCTGGCCGGGTTCGTCGCCGACAACCTCGATGAGATAGACAACAAGGTCGCCACCCTCTCCGGGACCGGCTGGGAAAGTGTCGCCGCGACGGCCTACCACGATGCCCACCGTGAATGGATGCTCGGGGCAAGGGAATTCACCGACGGTGTCCGAGAAATGAGCGATGCGGCGCGCAAGGCTCACACCGGCTACAGCACAGCGGTCGAGGAAAACCTTAAGATGCTCCGAGGGGGATGAGCGGTGCGCGTCAATTGGCAGACATACTACGACGCCGCCAAGCAATGCCACGACCTCGCCACCGAACTGCGTCGCGCCGACAAGCCCGTACATGATGCAGTCAAAGGCGAATGCGCGGGTATGGCCGGTGATGCTCCTGGCTGTAAACAGTGGGGTGAGACGTACGACCGTTACGCGCGCGACACCATGCAGACGTGCACGCATCTGGCCGACGCTCTCACCAACTTCGGCAATGTTCTCTACGCAAATGGATACAGGTACGGGAAATCGGACCACGGCCACCCGCCACGGCCGACCGTCAACCAGGTCCCCGAATACAGGGTCTCCATCCCGACCTCTGTCCACGACAACGGTGACGGCGTCAAACACAACGGTGGTGTGGAGGAGTTCTTCAGCGAACTGACGTCGAAGATTGTCAGCACCTTCGAGAAGCTGCCCAACGGTGACGTGGACAAGCTCGCCAAGGCCGCCCAGACATGGAAGACCTTCGCTGAGAATCGGACCCTCCAGGAGGCCCCCGCCAGGATCAGTGCGATATCGGACCTGTTCGACGGTATGGACGCTGCCGAGAACCGTGCGTTGATTCAAGAGAGACTTCAGACGCTCGAGTCCGGCGCCAACCTGCTCGCCTCCGCGTCGCGGAACGTCGCAGCACCGGTCGCCGAGTACCACACCTCGACAGTCGAGGTCGGCGAAGGCATAAAGTCGGCGATGAACAGCTTCGCGTGGGCCGTCGGACTCCTGGTCACCGGCGCGATCGTCGGAGCGATCTTCAGTTTTGGCGGCAGTATCGCCGTCGCCGGCGGCGGCGTCACCGTCGCCGCCGCCGAGACCATCAGCGCTATCCGGGGCCTCTACACGAGCAGGCGGCTCTTCCAAATACTCAAGGTCACCTTGGCCGCCAGCGTAACCGTCGGCGTCATCGACGCCTTCGACCAGGTGCCCGACCTCAGCGCGACCATCACCGCTCTCGCCGGCATCATCGCCATGAAAGCCGTCATCGACGATGATTCGCCCTCGGCACCGTCGGAGACGGACGACGACGCGGTGGAGAAGCGGATTGCTAAAGCAATCGCCGACCACGCCAACGGCCGAGCGGAGCAGGGCGACGGCAGTCACTACGTATCCGGAGTCCCACCCGAGAAACTCGCCGATTACGTCGAAAGCGTCATCAGCGGCACGCGGCCAGGAGTGCAGGTCCGGTACGACCTCCGAGGTGGCCGCGTCGCATACTGGGATCCGAGCACAGGAGCTGTCGTGATCGAGGACGGTGAGGGCGGAACGGTCCATACTCCGAAGGAAGGAAAGGAATACTTTGACGATCTGGAGTGACGCAGAGCGGAGCCGGGGATGATTTCGGTTCGGCCTGGACGAGAGGTTTTTCTCACTGTCGAACAGTTCAAAGCGGTCCGACAACTCACTCTTCAGATAGTGAATGTCCGGGAAGATCTCCTGATTCCCTTGGGCTGGAACGCCGAAGTCCAGGACTGCCTGCAGCGACTCGTCCGCTCCGTGCCCCGCCAACTGGACCCGGATGCGCGAGTGAGAGTGGTCGCCGCCGAAGGCGAGGGGGACGATCCGGCTTCGACGGGCCGGTTTCCCGGCAACGAGGCGGTGGCCGACTCGACCGGTGAGTTCGTGCGGCACCTGCCGACGTCCATCGCCGACGTGTGGCCACGTCTATTGGATCTCACCTTTCAGTTTCTGGGCAGTCAGGAAGCGCGCTACCGCACGGGCTTTTACGAAGAGGAGATCAACGACGCGCTGGCGGCCATCCGAGACATTGCAGGATGAGAGTTCTTTGGTCCGATCAATCGATCGAACGAACACCGACAACTCCAGTACTTGGGAACCCGGCTCCTACTTGAAGTAGCGGTTCAGGGTGTCCACCAACCGTCCCCAGCCGCTGTCGCGGATCCAGCGCGGACCGGTGTCGGCGATGAAATCGAGCAGTTTGCCCGCACTGTGGCGGCGCAGCAGTGGCAGGTTCTCGGCGCGTCCGGTACCTCGTGGCGGTCGAAAAACGACCGGAAACGCTGTTGCTCCAGCCGGTACGCGTGCAGTTCGTGGCACAGCGGAGCGCGCAGACGATCCTGTTTCAGCAGCGCGGTCAGGCGCCGGTTGCCGAGTTCGTCCGCGGAGTTCGCGGCGGGTGCGGTGCCAGCGCGCAGCATCGCATCGAGTGTCGCATTGCGTTGGCCCAGATTGGATTCCGCGGCAGCTCGGGGAGCCGACCCCGCACCACGAACCCAGCGCATGGCGTCAGCGAGCCAACCGATCCCCCGGGCCCGCACATCTCACCCCGTAGCAGATCGAGTGGTGGCGTCTCGGTACTACGTGGCGTCGACCGGGAGAGCACCCGGGCGACCTCAGTAGGGCGACGCGAAGAAAGTGTGCGCGCGCATTGCGGAAGTCAGCATCACTACGATCAGGCCACCGAGCGACTCGGCGAGGTGCGCGCAGGTCGACGGCGAATTCAGTCCGCCGGACGGGACTCGACGTAATACTCCGCCGAGATCGTCTTCAATACTCGCCGGACACCCACCGGCGCCCATGCCACCGACGGGTCGTGCCGCACGACCGGATCGGTCAGCTCGATGACGCGTCCGCGGGTTTCCAGCGCGAAACCCTCTGCCGCGCGGATGTTCTTGACCCAGTCGACGTCGCGGCCGTACGTCAGCGCGATCCGGTAGGCGCCGTTCTGCTCGAAGACCATGACCGGGGTGCGGTAGGACCGCCCCGACTTCCGGCCCTTGTGCAGCACGATGCCGAAGCCGGGCGCGCGGCCCGCGACCAGCCCCGCGGTCGGGTTGGTGACATGCCGGTTGAAATTCGCCAGTGCGTGCGGAAGCACCATGGGCGGCGATCCTCTCTCCCTGTGGCGTGCGGTGTTCACGTTACTCTCGACCGATGTCCGCTCCGCCGCAGCCCGAGCCGCACGCCGGGGAACCGAGTTCCGAACCGATCGCGGTCTACGACCGGGCGGGCAACCCGGTCGGCGCCGCCGAGCGGGCCATGGTCTACCGCGAGGGATTGTGGCATGCCAGCGCCGGGGTGCTCCTACGATCCGGTGACGGCGAGCGTGTATACGTGCACCGCCGTACCGACACCAAGCTCGTTTTCGCGGGGATGCACGACTGCCTGGCCGGTGGTGTGGTGGCGCCCGGTGAAGCGCCGCGCGAGACCGCCCTGCGCGAATTGGCCGAGGAATTGGGCGTCACGCCGGACCCCGCCGAACTGTCCCCCGAACCGCTGGCCGCGGTCTCCTGGGACGGTGATTGGGACGGTCGGCCGATGCGCTGCCACCTGTTCGCGTACGAACTGCGCTACGACGGGCCGGTCCGCCACCAACCCGCCGAGATCGCCGCGGGATGGTGGTGGACCGACGCCCAGTTGCGCGCGCATCTGGCCGATCCGGATTGGCCCTTCGTCCCCGACACGCGACTGCTGATCAACGACCTGCTGGCCGGCGCCCATCCTCCGGAATACGGCAGGCCGTGATCAGCCGGACGAAACGGACGATCCGGCCCAGGCGGCGAACGCGCCGGGATTGCGGGTCTGCAAGAGCACCCGGCCGGGGCCGGTGAAGTCGAAGACGAAGCCCTCACCGGACTTCAGCGACTGGATGGACCGGCCCGAAACCGCCCGGCGGATGGTGAAGTTCATCGCGAGGTCGTAGGCCACCACGTGGCCGGTATCGATCGTGATCGGTTCGTCCGGCTGCAGGTCGATCACATCGATGGCCCCGAACACGCCCACCACGATCTCGCCCTCACCGTGCGCGCGCAGACCGAAACCGCCTTCACCGCCGAACAGATTGGCGAAACCGCCCCACTTGCTCTCCACCTGCACGCCGTGCGAATTCGCGATCCAACCCCCGCGGCTGATGAAGAACGGCCGGTCGGGGGTGATCTGCAAGTTGAGCATGTCGCCGGGCAGTGCGGGGGCCACGTCGACCCACCCGCCCTGCGGCGGCGCGGTGAAAGTCGAGACGAAGAACGATTCCCCGGCCAGCATCGACCGCTTCAACCCGGCCAGAATGCCGCCTTCGGCTCTGGCCTGCAACGTGACTCCCGCCGAATGCGCCACCATCGCGCCGCTCTCGACCCGCATCGGCTCGCCGCCTGCGAGAAAGCACCGCGCGATGGTGGAGGCGGGATTGTGGCGCAGTTGTACCTTCATGTTCGCCGACCCTACCGCCGCGTTCCGCATCGCGGAGCGGGTAGGAAACACCACCCCGGTACGGCCGTGGTCGCGCACCGGGTCATCGGCCGCCGGTCAACCGCCCTCCTGGCGCGCGGGGCGGCGCCGTCAGAGCAGGTCGCGCAGCGTGGCGTCGTCGCGGGCCACCACCGCCGCGCCGTCGGCGGTCAGCACGATCGGTCGCTGGATCAGCCTCGGGTGTTCGGCCAGCGCTTCGATCCAGCGGTCCCGGTCGGCGGCGGTCCGCCCCCAGCTCGCCATCCCGAGGTCCGCGGCGATCTGCTCGCCGGTGCGGGTGATGTCCCACGGTTCGGCGCCCAGCCGCCGCAGCACCTCGCGCAGTTCGGCGGCGGTGGGCGGCTGGTCCAGGTACTTCCGCACGGTGTAGTCGACACCCGCCTCGTCCAGGAAGGCCGTGGCGTTGCGGCTCTTGGAGCACCGCGGGTTGTGCCAGATCTCTGCTTGCCCGGAAGTCATGCTCGCAGGGTACCGAGAGCGCTCACCGCGGCGGCTGGCGGATCTCGGACGTCGCACCGCACCGCGCGGCGCGTGCTCCGATACTGGGTGGATGAGTGAGCAAGCGTCGTCCGAAAACCCTTACGGCACACCGACCACCTCCGGTCCCGTACCCATACCGTCGTATCAGGCCCTGATGAACAGGCTCGTGCGGACGCTGTTGCGCGTCCCCGGCCTCTCCGGCGTCGTCGGCAAGCGGCTGATGATCCTGCACGTAGTCGGGCGCAAATCCGGCGCGGTGTACGACGTGCCGCTGGCCTACACCCGGCACGGCGACGCCCTGCTGATCGGCACCGCGCTGCGGCCGTGGGTGAAGAACCTGCGAGCGGGCGATCCCGTGCGGGCCTCGTTCGGCGGCGCGGCGCGCACCTTCGATCCGGTCGTGCACACCGCCGAGGCCGACGTGCTGCGGCTCTACGAGATCATCGCGCGGGACAACAAGCAGAACGCCAAGTTCAACGGCATCGGCTTCACCGCGGACGGTTCGCCCTCGAAGGCCGACATCTACCAGACCTGGCAGCAGGGCGGCGTCGTGGTGGAACTGACGCCGCACTGACCGGCCGGGTCAGCTCGCCCGGACGTAGCCGTCCGCTACCTCGAGCACTTCGTCGACGATCTCCAGGCCGATTCGCAGTTCGTCGGCCGTCGTGGTCAGCGGCGGCGCGATCTGGAAGCGGTTGCCCGCGTTGAACGGCCACAACCCGCGCGCCTTGGCCGCCGCGGTGACCGCGGCCATCGGCTCGGCGTCCGGGCCCGCCGCCGCGAACGGGATCAGCGGTTGTCTGCTGCGCCGGTCGCGAACCAGCTCCAGCGCCCAGAAGAAGCCGAGTCCGCGGACCTCGCCGACGCTCGGATGCCGATCGGCCAGCTCCCGCAATCCTTTTCCGAGCACATCGGCGCCCACCGAGCGCACGTGGTCCAGGATTCCCTCGCGCTCGAACACCGCGATCGAGGCGACGCCCGCCGCGCACGCCAGGGGGTGGCCCGCGTAGGTGAGCCCGCCGGGATACACCACGTGGTCGTAGCGCTGCGCGATCCGCTCCGCCATGAGGACGCCGCCGAGCGGGACGTAGCCGGAGTTCACCCCCTTGGCGAAGGTGATGATGTCCGGCTCCACGCCGAACGCCTGCACCGCGAACCATTCGCCCACCCGGCCGAACCCGACCATCACCTCGTCGGCGATGTAGACGATGCCGAACTCGTCGCACAGCGCGCGCACGCCTGCGAGGTAGCCGGGCGGCGGGACGAGCACGCCGTTGGTGCCGACCACGGTCTCCAGGATCAGCCCCGCGATGTGCTGCGGCCCTTCCAGTTCGATGACCTGCCGCAGGTGCGCCAGCGCGGCGGCCGTCTCTTCCTCCGGATCGCCCGTGCCCCAGGGGGATCGATACGGGTAGGGCCCGAAGAATCGGACGACGTCGACGTTGGTCGGCTCCGCACCCCAGCGGCGCGGTTCGCCCGTCAAGCCGATCGCGACGCCCGTGCCGCCGTGATAGGAGCGGTAGGCCGCGAGCATCTTCGTTCGCCCGGTGTAGCTGCGCGCCAGGCGCACCGCGTGCTCGACGGCTTCCGCACCGCCCGTGGTGAACAGGATCCGGTTCAGTTCGCCGGGAGCCCGCTCGACGATCAGCCGCGCCAGCTCACTGCGCACGTCGTTGGCCACCGTCGGCGAGATGGTCGCCAGCCGCTGCGCCTGGGCGACGATCGCGGCCACGATGTCCGGATGCTGGTGACCGATGTTCACGTTGACCAGCTGAGAGGAGAAGTCGAGGTAGCGCTTGCCGGTGTCGTCCCAGAAGTACGAGCCGAACGCCCCGGTGATCGGCGCGGGATGTAATTCGGCCTGGGCGCTCCAGGGGTAGAAGACGTGGTCGGCCACGTCAGGCACCCCCTTCGGCGGACTGGGTGGCGGTCACGAGAGGGTCGAGACGAGGCAGCACCGATTCACCGTACGCCTGCAAGGTCGCGGTTTTCGCGTCGTGCTGGAGGTAGACGGCGAATTGGTCCACGCCGAGCTCGGCCAGCTCGCGCAACCGGAACAGTTGTTCGTCGGCGGTGCCCAGCAGGCAGAAGCGGTCCACGATGGCGTCGGGCACGAATTCGGCGTGCACGTTTCCCGCGCGTCCGTGCTGGTTGTAGTCGTAGCCCCGCCTGCCATCGACGTAGTCGGTGAGCGCGGCCGGGATATCGCCTTCGGTACCGTATCTCGCCACGATCTCCGCCACGTGATTGCCGACCATCCCGCCGAACCATCGGCACTGTTGCCGCGCGTGCGCCAGCGCCTCGGCCGTCCCGTCGGTGACGTAGGCCGGCGCGGCGACGCATATACGGACCGCTGCCGGATCCCGGCCCGCGCGTTCGGCCGCCGCGCGCACCCGCGCGATGGTCCAGGCCGTGATGTCCGGGTCGGCCAGTTGCAGGATGAATCCGTCCGCGACCGCACCGGTCAGCTCCAGAGCGCGCGGCCCGTAGCCCGCCACCCATACCTCCAGCCGCGAGTCGGCTGCCCACGGCAATCGCACGACGGTATCGCCCACCTGTGCGCTGCGCCCGTTGCCCAGTTCGCGGATCACCTCCACCGATTGCCGCAGCGTGGCCAGGGTGGCCGGTTTCCGGCCCTGCGTGCGCACGGCCGAATCGCCGCGGCCGATGCCGCACACCGTGCGGTTGCCGAACATCTCGTTCAGCGTGGCGAAGCTCGACGCGGTCACCGTCCAGTCCCGGGTGGCCGGATTGGTCACCATCGGACCGACCATGACCTTGCGGGTGGCGGCCAGGATCTGGCTGTAGATGACGTAGGGCTCCTGCCAGAGCAGATGCGAGTCGAAGGTCCAGACGTGGGAGAACCCGTATGTCTCCGCCAGCCTGGCGAGCTCGATCACCCGCGAGGCCGGGGGCGTGCATTGCAGCACCAGACCGATGTCCATGCGGCGCTCTCCGTTCGAGGGTCGGGATGGGGCGTCAGATCAGGTTCTGCGACAGTTCGCGGGCGACGAATCGGCCGTGCCCGGCGGCACCGAGATAGGCGCCGCCGTCGACGATCACCCGGCCGCGGGACAGCACCGTGTCCACGTGTCCGTCGATCTCGAATCCCTCATAGGCCGAATAGTCCATGTTCATGTGGTGGGTCTTGCCGAGACCGATGCTGGTGTGGCCCCGCGGGTCGTAGATCACGATGTCGGCGTCCGCGCCCGGGCTGATCACGCCCTTGCGCGGATACATCCCGAACATCCGGGCGGGCATGGTGCAGCAGACCTCGACCCAGCGTTCCAGCGAGATCCGGCCGGACCGCACGCCCTGGAACATCAGGTCCATCCGGTGCTCGACGCCGCCGATACCGTTGGGAATCTTGCTGAAGTCGCCCAGCCCCCTGTCCTTCTGGTCTTTCATGCAGAACGGGCAGTGGTCGGTGCTGACGGTCGTGACATCACCGGTGCGCAGGTAACGCCACAGCTGCTCCTGATGCCCTTCGGCCTTCGAGCGCAGCGGTGTGGAGCAGACCCATTTGGCGCCCTCGAAACCCGGTGCGCCGAGCTGGTCTTCGAGCGAGAGGTACAGGTACTGCGGGCAGGTCTCGCCGAAGACGTTCCGTCCGGCGCCACGGGCCGCCGCGATCTGCGCCAGCGCCTGCTCGGCCGAGACGTGCACCACGTACAGCGGCACGCCGGTCAGCTCGGCCAGCATGATCGCGCGGTGGGTGGCCTCCGCCTCCAGCTGCCACGGCCTGGTCGTGCCGTGGAAGTACGGCGCGGTGTCCCCGCGCGCGAGTGCCTGCTCGACCAGCACGTCGATGGCGATCCCGTTCTCCGCGTGCATCATCATCAGCGCGCCCAGCTCCGCGGCGGACTGCATGGCGCGCAGGATCCGGCCGTCGTCGGAGTAGAAGACACCCGGGTAGGCCATGAAGAGCTTGAAGCTGGTGACGCCCTCGGCCACCAATTCGCTCATCGCCTTCAACGATTCGTCGTTCACCTCGCCGATGATCTGATGGAAGCCGTAGTCGATCGCGCACTGTCCGGCTGCCTTCCGGTGCCAGGCGGCGAGGGTGTCCTGGACCCGCTCGCCCGGCTTCTGGACCGCGAAGTCGATGATCGTGGTGGTGCCGCCCCACGCGGCGGCGCGGGTACCGGTCTCGAAGGTGTCGGAGGCTTCCGTCCCGCCGAAGGGCATCTGCATGTGGGTGTGGCCGTCCACGCCGCCGGGGATCACGTATCGGCCGGTCGCGTCGAGCACCCGATCGGCCGAGGCGGCGAGGTCCGCGCCCAGTGCGGTGCAGCCGGGCCGCAGGACGGCGGCGACGGTCTCGCCGTCGACGAGCACATCGAGCGGTTGCGAGCCGGTGGCGCAGACCACCGTGCCGCCGTGGATGAAAGTGCGCGCCATCTCGTTCTCCCCGGTCTCAGGGGGCCGTCAGCGGCCCGTAGGCGTCGGGGCGGCGATCGCGGTAGAAGGCCCAGCGGTCGCGCACCACTTTGATCAAGTCCATGTCCAGATCGCGGACGATCAGCTCGGGGTCGAGGTCGGAGGCGACATCGCCCACGAACTTGCCTTCCGGATCGACGAAATAACTGGTGCCGTAGAAATCGTCGTCGCCGTACTCTTCGACGCCGACCCGGTTGATGGCGCCGATGAAGAATTCGTTGGCCACCGCGGCTGCCGGTTGTTCCAGTTTCCAGAGGTAGCCGGACAACCCACGGGAGGTGGCGGACGGGTTGAACACGATCTCGGCGCCCGCGAGGCCGAGCGCGCGCCACCCTTCCGGGAAGTGGCGGTCGTAGCAGATGTAGACGCCCACCTTGCCGACCGCGGTATCGAATACCGGCCAGCCGAGGTTGCCCGGCCGGAAGTAGAACTTCTCCCAGAATCCGTGGACGTGCGGGAGGTGATGCTTGCGGTATTTGCCGAGATAACCGCCGTCGGCGTCGAGCACCGCCGCCGTGTTGTACCGCAGGCCCGGCTGTTCCTGCTCGTAGATGGGCAGGATCAGCACCACGCCCAATTCCCGCGCCAACTCGGCGAACCGCTCGGTCGTCGGACCCGGGACGGATTCGGCGTAATCGTAGAACCGCGCGTCCTGCTGCTGACAGAAATACGGCCCGTAGAACAACTCCTGGAAGCAGATCACCGACGCCCCCTGCGCGGCGGCCCGGCGCGCGTAGCCCTCGTGCGCCTCGATCATCGACTCTTTGTCACCGGTCCAGTTCGTTTGGACCAGCGCCGCTCGAACGATTCCCATGCTTCGTTATACGTCAGCGGGAACAAATTCTGTTGTCCGACAAGTTGCCGGAAACATTTTGTGGCCGATCTGCGGCCAACGCGGTCCGCACGCACCCGGCAATCGAGCCGTACCACCCCACCACGCGAGGGGAGATGGAATGATTCGCGCTGCATCGTCCGGTGCACGATCCCAGCGAAGGAGATTTTCAGCGGTGAGCAGCGAAGTGCAAGCGCGAGAACTCGTCAACGGTCGGCGCGCGGGGCGCCGGGGCCTACCGTGGCGATCGCTGCGGATCCTCGGGGTCCTGGCCGTCGGCGTGGCGCTGGTGGCGTCCACGGCGGGAGTCGTCTCGGCGACCCCGGCACCGGCTCGGGAGCAGGGGCCGACCGGCTGCGGCGCACCGGCCGCGGGACAGCCGAACGGCAAGCAATGGCCCGCCGAACCCGGCATGACCATCGACACCAACGCCGCGTACACGGCGACGCTGGCCACCACGTGCGGCACCGTGACCATCGCCTTGGACGCGGCCCGCGCGCCGCGCACGGTCAACTCGTTCGTGTTCCTGGCCGGTGAGCGGTTCTTCGACCACACGAAGTGCCACCGGATGACCACCGAGGGCATCTTCGTCCTGCAGTGCGGCGACCCGACCGCGACCGGTATGGGCGGCCCCGGCTATTTCTTCCCGGACGAGAACCTGGCGGGTGCCACCTACCCGGCCGGCACGGTCGCCATGGCGAACGCCGGACCCGGCACCAACGGCAGCCAGTTCTTCCTGGTCTACCGCGACGCGCCGCTGCCGCCGAGCTACACCCCGTTCGGGCGGGTCACCGCGGGCATGGAGGTTCTCTCGTCCATCGCCGCCGCGGGCGTGAAGGACGGCTCGGGTGACGGAGCGCCCACCGTCGACGTCGTCCTCGATTCCGTCGCCACCGTGCGCAACTGATCCGACCGGCCACGGTGGCGGCAACGATCGATCGCCGCCACCGTGCGTCGTCAGCCGGTGCGGTCAGGTCGCCCCGGCACGCCGTCGCAGGATCAGCGCCATGACCGGCTCGACGAACCGGCTCGCGATCGGCCCGAGGACCGCCATCAGCAGCACGTAGGTGGTGGCCAGCGCGGCGAATTCGGCGGGTACCGCGCCCGCGGCGACGGCCAGGCCGGCGATGACGATCGAGAACTCGCCGTGCGCGACCAGCGCGGTGCCCGCCCGCGCCCGGCCGAGTCGGCCCGCGCCGGCCCGCTTGGCCGCCCACCATCCGGTGGCGATCTTGGTGACCGTGGTGACCAGCGCCAGCAGGCACGCCCAGCCCAGCACCGGCGGGATGCTCGCCGGGTCGGTGCTCAGGCCGAACAGCACGAAGAACAGCGCGGCGAAAAGATCGCGCAGCGGCTCCAGGATCTTGGTGGCGTTGTGCGCGGTCGAGTCCGAGATCGCGATGCCGAGCAGGAACGCGCCGACCGCCGCGGACACCTGCACCGCGGAGGCCACGCCTGCCACCAGCAGCGCGGAGCCGAGCAGTTTCAGCAGGAAGATCTCCCGGTCCTCGCTGTCGACGATCGCGGAGACGTAGCGGCCGTAGCGCAGCGCGACGACGAGCACGACGGTCACCGCGGCCAACGCGATCGCCAGGGTCTTCAGGCCGGCGAGCAAGCCCATCCCGGCCAGCACCGCCGTCAGCACCGGCAGGTATCCGGCCATCACGAGATCTTCGAACACCAGGATGGACAGCACCACCGGCGTCTCGCGGTTACCGAGCCTGCCCAGATCGTTGAGCACCTTCGCGACGATGCCGGAGGATGAGATGTAGGTCACCCCGGCCATCGCGATGGCGCCGGTGAAACCCCAACCGAGCGCGAACGCGACCAGCACGCCCGGAGTCGCGTTGAGCACGAGGTCCAGCACACCCGCCGCCCACGACCGGCGCATCCCGGTGACCAGCTCCGGGGCGCTGTATTCCAGGCCGAGCAGCAACAGCAGCAGGACGACGCCGATCTCGCTGGCGAGGTGGATGAAGTCGTCGACCTGCCGCAATTCGACCAGGCCACCGGTGCCGAAAACCAGGCCGCCGATCAGGTAGAGCGGGATGGGCGACATGCCGATGCGCGCGGCGATGCGCCCGAGCAGCCCCAGGCCGAAAAATACCGCGCCCAGCTGGATCAGCGCGAGCGCGGTCTCGTGTGCCACCATGCCGCTCAGCCGTCGGACAGGATCTTGGCGGCGGCTTCGAGGCCCGCTACGGTGCCGACGACGACCAGCACGTCACCGGCGATGAAGGCGAAATCCGGTCCCGGTGAGGGAATGGGCTGCCCGCTGCGCACCACGGCGACGATGGACGCCTTCGTCCTGGTGCGCATCTGGGTCTCACCCAGCCTGCGTCCGTCGAAGCGTGAGCGGTCGGAGATGGACATCTGCCGGGTGGTCAGGCCGGTGAACTGGCGATGTTCCTCACGTAGCTGTTCCACCAGCTGAGGCGCGCCGAGCAGGCTGGCAAGCACAGCGGCTTCCTTCCCTGACAGCGGAACCTGTTCGGTCTCGTCGGGGTCATCGGCTTTGCTCACGATGAGGTCCATCGTGCCGTCGCGGTGATCGATCACTCCGATCCGGCGTCGTGTATTGGTCAGCGGAAAATCTTTGCGCACACCGATACCCGGCAGGGGTGTCACCTCAACGTTCACGACTCCACCCTATCGACCTCGGCACGACGCCCGGTGGACAGGTGACCGAATTGTCCGGATCTCTCGGTTGCCGATCCCGCTCCGACCAGGCGAGTTGGACCGCGCTTCACACCCCGTGGTAAGAGAAATGACGTGTCCTGTACATCGCCTCGTGGCCGAGCCGTCGCCTTCCGGTGCGGCGACCACCGCGCAGTGCGAGTCCGGTGACGGTCGCCCGAGCGGTGAACCGGTTGCTCCGGCCAGGTGTGGTCGCCACCGCGGCGGCTGCGCCGCAGATGCCGGCGGGCGGGTACCGGCACGATCTGGATGGCCTGCGCGGCGTGGCGATAGCGCTGGTCGTGGCGTTCCATATCTGGTTCGGCCGAGTCTCCGGGGGCGTGGACGTGTTCCTGGTGCTGTCCGGGTTCTTCTTCACCGGCTCGCTGCTGCGCGGCGTGGAGTCCACCGGTGCGGTCCGCCTCGCGCACACCGCTCGCAGGCTCGCCCGTCGGCTGCTGCCCGCCCTCGTGACGGTGCTGGCGGCAGTGGTCACGGCCACCGTGCTGCTGCGCCCGTTCACCCAGTGGGGCGAGATGGCCGCGCAGACGCTGGCGTCGCTGCTGTACTACCAGAACTGGTATCTGGCACTGTCCTGGTCGGACTACCTCGCCGCCGATCCGTCGGTGAGCCCGCTGCAGCACCTGTGGTCCATGGCGGTGCAGACGCAGTTCTACCTGCTCGCTTTGCTCGGTGTGGCCGCGACGGCGCGCCTGTGCCGACGTTTCGCGGGTCCGGGAGCGCTGCGACCCGTCCTGGCGATCGTCCTCGCCGCGGGCGCGGTGGCCTCGTTCGTCTATGCCGCGCACGGCACCACGGTGCACCAAGGCTGGAACTACTACGACAGTTTCGCCCGCGCCTGGGAACTCCTGGCCGGGGCACTGCTGGCGACCCTCGCGCCTTGGGTGTCGCCGCCCCGCCCAGCGCGGGTCGTGGCGGCCGTCCTCGGTGCGGCCGCCGTGCTCACCTGCGGTTGGCTGGTCGACGGCGCCGACCGGTTCCCTGGCCCGGCGGCGCTGGTGCCGGTAGGCGCGGCGCTGGCGTTGATCGTCGCGGGCAGCAACCTGACCGCCGCCGAGCAACCGCTGCCCAACCGGCTGCTGGGCGCGGCGGCCGCGGTGCGTCTCGGCGAACTGTCCTACGGGTTGTACCTGTGGCACTGGCCGATCTTGATCTTCGTTCTGGCCCGCACCGGAGCCGCGACCGCGGGGTTCGTCGGTGGTCTCGCGGTCGTCGGCGTTTCGCTGGCGCTCGCCGCCCTGACCAACCGATTCGTGGAGCAGCCGCTGCGAATGCGGTCCGACCGATCGGCGCAGCAGACCCTCGTCCGCAGCGTCCACACCGGCCGGTTCATCGCGGCCCTCGGCCTCACGGTGCTCGCGGTCTCGGTCGGTGAGCAGGTCGCGACCAGAGTGAATCCGCCGCGGGCGGTCGCCTTCCTCGACCCGGACCCCTATCCGGGGGCGGAGGCGCTGGCCAACGGTGCGAGCACGCCCGAGGCACCGATGCGTCCCTCCGTGTACGAAGCACCCGCCGACGCCGCTTACCCCTCGCGCGACGGCTGCATCGCCGACTGGGACACCCGCGACGTCATCACCTGCACTTATGGGGATCCCGATGCGGAGCGCACCGTCGCCGTGGCCGGCAGCTCGCACGCCGAACACTGGGTGCCCGCTCTCGACCTGCTCGGCCGCGAGCACGCCTTCCGAGTGCAGGTCTACCTGAAGATGGGTTGCCCGCTGACCGTGGCGGCCGAGCCGATGTACAAGGGAGAGGCGATCCCGGATTGCCGGGACTGGTCGGTGGAGGTGATCGACCGCCTCGGCGTGGCACGCCCGGAGTGGGTCTTCACCACGGCGACCCGTCCGCGTGACGGCGCCGGTGACGAGACCCCGCCCGATTATCTCGACGTCTGGACCCAACTGGCCGACCGTGGACTCAACGTACTCGCCATCCGCGACACCCCCTGGCTGCGCCGCGACGGCGTGCGGTATCGCGCGATCGATTGCCTCGCCCAGCAGGGCGACCGGATCAGCTGCGGTATGCCGCGCGCGGCCGCGCTGGACGTGGTCAATCCGGCGCTGGAATTCGCCGCCTCGTTCCCCAACGTGTTCCCGGTGGACCTGTCGGACGCGCTGTGCGGACCCGAGGTGTGCGCGGTCGCCGAGGGCAACATCCTGATCTACCACGACGAGCACCACCTCACCGCCAGCTATTCGCGGTCGCTGGCACCGGAGCTCGGCAGGCGCCTGTCGCCGATCCTCGGCTGGTGGTGAGGCGGATCAGTTCAGCCGCAGCATGCCCGGCCAGGCCTGCGACCAGGGCGCACGCGGTTGCGCGCAGCGCCAGATGGTGACGCCGCGGGTGATTCCCGGGTATCCGAGCCGGGCGTCGACGCGCCCGATCGCGGCCACTTCGGCGCAGTGTGCGCGCACGTCGGCTTCGCTACCGCCCACCCACAGCACCGTGGTGGCCGTGGCCGGCGGGGTCTCGAAGTAACCGAAACCGCGATTCGGGCTGTACACGGCGGGCAAGCCGTACGCATCGCGATCGAGATCCAGCGCGCTCGCCTGCCAGTAGGAATCGGCGATCACCACGGCCGACGCCTGCTGTGGCTGCGGCAGCGCGCGATAGGCGGCCGTCGTGGCGGCCGCGAGCTCCGGCCAACCGAATTGCCCGTATACCGCGATCGCCAGGCCCGCCTCGGCCTGGGTGTCGACCGGTTCGATGTCCGCCTCCGGACGTAGCGGCAGCGAGAACACCAGCAGTGCCGCGGACAGCGCCAGGGCCGGGACGGTGACGAGCACGCGCGAGCGCCGCGGCTGCTCCGCCCAGCGCACCGCCCCAGCCGCGATCAGCACCGCATAGCAGCCCGCCGCGTAGTACGGACGTCCGTTGGTCGCGATGAAGACGACGACGAGCACCAGCGGCAGCAGTCCGAGAAACCGGTAGGGCCGCCAGTGCTCCGCCCGCAGCAGCGTCCACACCCCGTAGACCAGCAACATGCCGCCGAGCAGACCGGCGCTGGCGAGAGCCAGCGGCAGCCAGGTATAGCGACCGCCGATGATGGCCTGCTCCGCGGCGACCACACCACCCAGACGCAGCTGTGGCCAGCCGCGCGCCGCCTGCCACACCAGGCTGGGCGCGGCGGTCAGCGCGACGATCGCGGCGCCCCACCACAGGGCCGGGCGGCGCAGCAGCTCACGCGGCCCGTAGATCGCCACCCCGATCGCGAGCGCGATCCAGAAGAACGGGATCAACCACTTGACCTGCATATCCAGCGCGGTGACCAGCCCAGCGGCCAGCAGCAGGCCGTCGCGGCGGGTGCGGACCCAGCGCACCACCAGCCAGCTCACCACCACCCACAGCGCCGTGTCGATCGTGTTGGTGGCCAGTATGGTGCCCTGCACCAACAGGAACGGCGAGGTGGCGTAGGCGGCCGCGGTCAACACCTGGGGCACGCGGCCGCCGCCGAACTCCCTGGCGATCTGCGCCGCCACCACCACGGCCGCCACGGTGACCAGCACGGCCGGAAGACGCAGCGCCACCAGCGAATCCGGGGCGAGCAGATCCATCGTCCGCGCGAGCACCGGCAGCAGCGGCCCCTGGTCGGCGTAGCTGACCGCGAGCCTGCGTCCGGCGGCGACGAAATACAGCTCGTCGCCGAAAAATCCGTAACGTCCGATCGAGACCAGCAGCGCCAGCGCGCCCAGCGCCGCCACCGCGCCCACACCGCCGAGGGCGAACGGCGGCAGCGGTTCACCCGAACTCGCTCGCCCCAGGGGCTCATCCCCTACTTCGGTCATCCCCGCCCACCTTCCGCGTCGCCGTGTCGAACAATCTACAAACGCGCCGCGTAAGCGTTCATCGCGAAACCGGCTCCAGTACGGGCACGTCCGGCCGCGCCGTCGATGACGTCCCGGCACCGCCCCGCTCCCCGAACGACGAAAAGGCCGCGTCTCCGGGGAGACGCGGCCCTCGTGTTCCGGGGGAACCCTACAGGTACTGACCGGTGTTCGACTCGGTGTCGATGGCGCGGCTGGCGCTGGCGTTCTTGCCGGTGACCAGCGTGCGGATGTAGACGATCCGCTCGCCCTTCTTACCCGAGATGCGGGCCCAGTCGTCCGGATTCGTGGTGTTGGGCAAGTCCTCGTTCTCGGAGAACTCGTCCACGATCGAATCGTAGAGATGCTGGATGCGCAGGCCGGGGCTGCCGGTGTCGAGCACCGCCTTGATGGCGTACTTCTTGGACCGGTCCACGATGTTCTGGATCATGGCGCCGGAGTTGAAGTCCTTGAAGTACAGGACCTCTTTGTCACCGTTGGCGTAGGTGACCTCCAGGAAGCGGTTGTCCTCGCTCTCGGCGTACATCCGGTCGACGACCCGCTCGATCATGGCGTTGATGCACAGGTTCTTGTCGCCGCCGAACTCCGCCAGATCGTCGTCGTGCAGCGGCAGGTGCTCGGTGAGGTACTTCGAGAAGATGTCCTGTGCCGACTCCGCGTCCGGACGCTCGATCTTGATCTTCACGTCCAGGCGGCCCGGCCGCAGGATCGCCGGGTCGATCATGTCCTCACGGTTGGAGGCGCCGATCACGATGACGTTCTCCAAGCCCTCGACACCATCGATCTCCGACAGCAACTGCGGCACCACCGTGGTCTCCACGTCCGAGGAGACGCCCGAACCGCGGGTACGGAAGATCGAGTCCATCTCGTCGAAGAACACGATCACCGGCGTGCCCTCGGACGCCTTCTCGCGGGCGCGCTGGAAGATGATCCGGATGTGGCGCTCGGTCTCGCCGACGAACTTGTTCAGCAGTTCGGGACCCTTGATGTTCAGGAAGTACGACTTGGCTTCCTTGGCATCCTCACCGCGCGCCTCGGCGATCTTCTTGGCCAGCGAGTTGGCCACCGCCTTGGCGATGAGCGTCTTACCGCAGCCGGGCGGACCGTAGAGCAGCACACCCTTCGGCGGACGCAGCGCGTACTCGCGGAAGAGATCCTTGTGCAGGAACGGCAGCTCCACGGCGTCGCGGATCTGCTCGATCTGCCTGCCGAGACCGCCGATGTCGCTGTAGTCGACGTCGGGCACCTCTTCCAGCACGAGGTCCTCGACCTCGGCCTTGGGGATGCGCTCGAAGGCGAAACCGGCCTTGGTGTCCACCAGGAGCGAGTCGCCCGGCCGCAGCTTGCGGATGGGGGAATCGGGATCGTCCAGGTCGTCCATCTCGGCGACCTTGGCCAGCGGACCGGCCAGCCACACCACGCGCTCCTCGTCGGCATGGCCGACGACCAGGGCGCGACGCCCGTCGTCGAGGATCTCCCGGAGGGTGCCGATCTCGCCGACCGCGTCGTAGTGCCCGGCCTCGACGACCGTGAGCGCCTCGTTGAGGCGGACGGTCTGACCGTACTCGAGCGTCGAGGTCTCGATGTTCGGCGAACACGTCAACCGCATCTTGCGACCCGAAGTGAACACGTCGACCGTCTGATCGTCGTACACACCGATCAGGATGCCGTATCCGCTCGGCGGCTGACCCAGCCGATCGACCTCCTCGCGCAGCGCGACCAGCTGCTGGCGCGCCTCCTTGAGGGTGTCCATCAGCTTCGTGTTGCGAATGGTCAGCGAATCGATGCGGGCTTCCAATTCCCGTGTGCGATCTGGCGAGTCGGCGAGTTGCCTTCGGAGTGCAGCCGCCTCGGCGCGTACCGCCTCGAGCTCTCTCCAGGCCGCCGAATCCGAATTCTCGATGGGGCTCATGTGCTGCTCCTCCCAGTCCCGGTCTATCAACGCTACCGGGCGCGACCCGTTCTCGCTTTCCGACATGGTTTCTTCGTGATCACATCTGGGCCGCGATCGGCGGCCGGGTATCCATGTTAGCCTGCCCTAACCCGACCCTGGCGAGCCCGCTCGCCGACCGAGCCGAAAGGTTGCCGACCATGCTCCTTCCCGCCAGAACCCTGCGCATTTCCCTTGCCACCGCCGCGGCGGCGCTGGCCTTGTCCGGCGCATTGGCGGCGTGCGGCTCCGACGACGACTCCACCAGCGCGGCAGCCTCGGCCACCACCAGCGCCGCCGCCTCGGATACCCACAGTCACGGCGACCATGCGACCGGCGCGCCGACCGCCGAGACCTTGCAGTCGGTGCTGGTCAAGCTCGCCGATCCCAAGGTACCCACCCCGGAGAAGTCCAAGCTGGTCGTCAACGGTGACAAGCGCACCGCGAACATCGACCAGATGAACGCGGGCCTGCAGGGCTACACGCTCACCTTCACCGTCACCGACGTCACCACGCAGGGCGACACCGCGAACGCCCAGGTGGCCATCACCTCCCCGCACGGCGCGGCGCCCGCCATGCCGCTGACCTGGGAGAAGGTCGACGGCACCTGGAAGCTGTCGGACGCCAGCGGCTGCCTGCTGTTCGGTCTCGCCCAGGCGCCCTGCGTCCCCGCCTGAGCCCGGCGCACGGCTCGCCGGGAGTTCCCGCGCCGTCGCCCGCCCCGGCCGCACTCAGCCCTTCGATGGCCTGCGCTGCGGTTTGGGCGTGACGGTGCCCTCGGCGAGCCTGCGGGCGCTGACCAGGAAGGCGGTGTGGCCCTGCATACGGTGTTCCGGGCGCACGGCCAGGCCGACCACATGCCACGGCCGCACCAGCGACTCCCAGGAGCGCGGCTCGGTCCAGCACTCCTGCTCGCGCAGCGCTTCGACCACCTTGGACAGCTGGGTGACGGTGGCCACATAGACGATCAGCACGCCGCCAGGCACGAGCGCCTTGGACACCGCGGGTAGCGCGTCCCACGGCGCGAGCATGTCCAGCACCGCGCGGTCGACCGGCTCTCCGGCGTAGTCGGCCACATCGCCGACGGTCAGCGACCAGTTGGCCGGTCGCTCGCCGAAGAACGTCTCCACGTTGCGTACCGCGTGCTCGGCGTGATCGGCACGGATCTCATAGGACACCACCTGCCCCTGCGGCCCCACCGCGCGCAGCAGCGAGCAGGTGAGCGCACCGGACCCCGCCCCCGCTTCGAGCACGCGCGCGCCGGGGAACATGTCACCCTCGTGCACGATCTGGGCGGCGTCCTTCGGGTAGATCACCGCGGCGCCGCGCGGCATGGACAGCACGTAGTCGATCAGCAGCGGACGCAGCGCGAGGTACGGCGTGCCGTTGGTGGAGTGCACCACGCTGCCCTCGTCCGCGCCGATCAGGCTGTCGTGCTTGATCCCGCCGCGATGCGTGTGGAACTCCTTCCCCGGCTCCAAGACCACCGTGTACAGGCGCCCTTTGGCATCGGTCAGCTGCACCCGGTCACCGACGGTGAATGGCCCGGTCCGTCTGGCCGTCATGAATCTCCGTTTCGCTGGTTGGAATCCGTGCTGTCGAGCACCGGCGTGTCGGTGCCGCGGGATAGCCTGCCAGGTATGTGCTCGCCCGTGTCCACGCCCCCTGCCGACGACGCGCGGACGTCCGAGCCCGACGCGACGCCGAGCCGCGCCCGGCCCGCGCTGTCACCTTCCCGGGCAATGGATTTCAAGCAGTGTCCGCTGAAATACCGTTTCCGGGCGATCGATCGGATACCCGAGCAGCCCTCGGTGCACGCCGTGCGCGGCACGGTGGTGCACGCGGTGCTGGA
Source organism: Nocardia barduliensis (assembly GCF_013315795.1). GTDB lineage: Bacteria > Actinomycetota > Actinomycetes > Mycobacteriales > Mycobacteriaceae > Nocardia > Nocardia barduliensis. The sequence goes on along the minus strand of NZ_JABLTE010000037.1, from coordinate 8,527 downwards.
GGACCTCTACGGCCTGCCCGCGGCCGAGCGGGTGCCCGAGCGCGCCGAGGCCCTGGCGCCGTCGGCGTTGGCGCGGGTGCGCGCCGAGCGGCCGGAGGTCGCGGAACTGATCACCGACGAGCGGGTCGACGCGTTCCTCGGCGAGGTGCGCGCACTGGTGCGCCGCTACTACAAGCTGGAGGATCCCACCCGGTTCGAGCCGGAGTCGCGCGAGGCCCGGGTGGAGGTCGAACTCGCCGACGGCGCACTGCTGCGCGGCTTCGTCGACCGCATCGATGTCGCGCCCTCGGGCGCCCTGCGCGTCGTGGACTACAAGACGGGCCGGGCCCCGGGGCCGACGCAAGAGACCAAGGCGCTGTTCCAGCTGAAGTTCTACGCGCTCGTGGTACTGCGCACCCGCGGCCTCGTACCTGCCCAGCTACGGCTGCTCTACCTGGCCGAGGAGCAGATCCTCACCTACGCCCCCGACGAGCAGGAACTGCTGCGCTTCGAACGCACCCTCTCGGCGCTGTGGGCGGCCATCCTCGAGGCCGGCCGCACCGGCGAGTTCCAGCCGAACCCCGGCTGGCTGTGCTCGTACTGCGACTACAAGCCGCTGTGCCCGGCCTTCGGCGGCACGCCGCCGCCCTACCCCGGCTGGCCGACCGGCGGCGTGACCGAGTCCCCGGACGAGATCCTGGCCGAAGCGGTGTCCGACTGACCGAACGCCCGGCATTCGTCACCGCGTCCCCTTCGGAGGACGATCGAGCGGGACGATCAGCAGTTCCTTGTCCCCGGCCACGCGGAGCTGAAGTCCGGCCGTGCCGTCGATGACGTCCTTCCTCGCGACGGTGCGCTGGTCATGCCTCAGACGGTGAAATCGCGGAACAGCAACACCGAAAGCCCCAGACCCACAGCGAGATTCACCACCGCCGCGGACCCGAACACCACGACCGGTCGCCACCCCGCTTCGCGCAGTCCGCGCAGCGAGAACTCCAACCCGATGGAGACGAAGGCGAAGATCAGGAACCAGGTGCGCAGATCGTTGACGATCGCGATGTGCGCCGCGCCCGACTTCTTGTTCACCGCCTGCAGGTACAGCGTCCCGATGACCGACGCGGCGACGAAGCCGAGCACGAACTTCGGGAACCGCTCCCAGAACTGGCGCGCCGACGGCCGCACCGCCCCCGGCGTCCGCTCGACGCGCAGGGTGAAGTACGCGGTCAGCGCGATCGCGACGACACCGATCAGGGCATTCTGCGTGGTCTTTACGATGGTGGCGATTTGCAGCGCCTGCTCCCCCGCGATGGCGCCCGAGGCAGCTACCGCCGCCGTGGTGTCGATATTGCCGCCGATCCAGGCGCCAGCGACCGCGTCGGGCAACCCGAACACCTCCGCCAGCCAGGGCAGCAGGAAGATCGAGGGCAGCGCGAAGACGATCACCAGCGAGGCCGCGTAGGCGATCTGCTCGCGCCGCGCCTGAACCGCGCCCGCCGCGGCGATGGCCGCGCTGACGCCGCAAATCGATACCGCGGAGGACAGCAGCGCGCGCAGCTTGTCGTCCAGGCCGAGCTGTCCGCCCAGCCACCAGGTGAAGCCGAACACGGCCGTGATCAGCAGGAGCGCTTGCAGGATCGATGGCCCCGCCGCGGTGACCAGGATCTTCAGATTGATCGACGCGCCGAGCAGCACCACGCCGGTCTTGATGAAGAACTCGGTACGGAAACCCGCCGAAAGCCGGTCGCGCAGGGCGAGCCGGGTGAGCACGAAATTGCCGATCAAGCCCAGCGCGATGGCGTACACCGGGTATTCGATCGACTTGGCCACCCGCTGGAAGGGAGTATCGACTGCCCACCGGGGTACGTGCGTCTCGAAGTAGCGCGTCAGGGCGCCGAGCACGATCACGACCGCGATACCGGCCGCGATGGTCCCCGCGGTCGGCCGTGACACCGCCTGCACCGCTGCGGTTTCCGACGACCGAACCGCACCGGGCACCGACCGCGCACCAGCTTCGTGGTCCGCCGGAGCCTTCGCTTCCTTCGCCGCTTCGGCGCCGGTCTCGGCCATCACGGCACCAGCCAGTCGGGAATCACGCCGAGCAGGACCAGCGCGATCAGGATCAGCCCGGCGATCGCCGCCAGCCAGTCCTCGTTCCAGGTGAATGTGCTGCCCGACTGCTCCTCGGGTGGTGACTGTGACACGGGGGGCTCCTTGCGTTTCCTCATCGAGAGGCCGCACGGTAGCAACACACGGTCACAGCGCACACCGATTGCGCTCAGCCTGAGCGGATCAGGCGAATCGGACGAATCTCGCGTTCAGAATGCGCGGCAGGAGCGAATGTCGGTGGCCAGGATCGCTTTCGCGCCCAGATCGGCCAGCTGGTCCATCAGCTCGTTGCTCTGCTTGCGTGGAACCAGCGCACGCACGGCCACCCAGCCGGTGTCGGCCAGCGGCGCCACGGTGGGCGACTCCAGACCCGGGGTGATGACGAACGCCGCGTCGAGCAGGTCCTTCGGGCAGTCGTAGTCCAGCATGACGTACTGCTGGGCGAAGACAACGCCCTGGACCCGGGCGACGAGCTGGTTGCGCGCCCGATCGCCCCGGTCGGCGTCCGTGCGTTCGACGAGCACGCCCTCGGAGTCGCACAGCGATTCACCGAACGCCACCAGATTGTGCTGACGCAGCGTGCGCCCCGAGCCGACGACGTCGGCGATGGCGTCGGCGACGCCGAGCTGGATGGAAATTTCCACCGCGCCGTCCAGCCGGATCACCTCGGCCTCGATGCCGCGGCGGCGCAGATCGTTCAGCACCAGGTTCGGGTAGGAGGTGGCGATGCGCTTGTCGTGGAGGTCCTCGACCTTCCACTCCCGCCCGGCCGGCGCGGCATAGCGGAAGGTGGAGCGGCCGAACCCGAGAGCGAGGCGTTCCTGGACCGGCGCGCCGGAATCCAGCGCGAGGTCACGCCCGGTGATGCCCAGGTCGAGCTCGCCGGAACCGACGTAGATCGCGATGTCCTTGGGCCGCAGAAAGAAGAATTCCACCTGGTTGGCCGGGTCCAGAACGGTCAGGTCACGCGAATCGGTGCGCTTGCGGTAACCGGCTTCGGAGAGGATCGAGACCGCGGATTCGGACAGAGCGCCTTTGTTGGGGACTGCGACGCGCAGCATGGGAGGGAGTCCTTTCGGGAGGAGAGACGGGGTGTCGGACGGCCGTCACAGATGTCGGTACACGTCTTCGAGCTTCAACCCGCGCCCCACCATCAGCACCTGCACCCAATACAGCAGCTGGGAGATCTCCTCGGCGAGCGACTCGTCGCTCTCGTGTTCGGCGGCCAGCCACACCTCGCCCGCCTCCTCGAGCACCTTCTTACCCTGGGTGTGCACGCCCGCGTCCAGCGCGGCAACGGTTCCGGACCCCTCGGGGCGGTTGACCGCACGATCCTGCAGCTCGGCGAACAGGGTTTCGAAGTTCTTCACGATGAGCCATTGTTTCAGACCCCGATGCGGGTCCGTTGCTCCGGCCCACGATGGCCGGGAACGCCGGCCGCCCGGCTCCCCCGCCCGGCCAGGGGCGGAAGAACCGGGCGGTAAGGGCCTAGTTCCCGGCGAGCAACGCCTGCAGGTCGGCGACCGCCGTGCGGAGGTGGTCGGCGAAGGCGTGCATCTGGTCGGCCACCGGCTTCGGCGTGGCGAGGTAGAGGTTCCAGCGGTCCGGCAGCAGGACATAGGCGATACCGATGCACCGGGAGCTGGTGGAACCGAAACCGAAGTAGCGGATGTTCACCGACGGCGCCGAGCTGGTGCTCAGGTAGTCGTCGCGCATGATCGTCCAGCCGGGGCTGTCGTAGAGCGGGATCGGCTCGGTGACGCCGAGTTCCGCACCGCGACGGCGCTGGATCCACTGCAGCTCCCACAGGTGCTGCTCGGGTGCGTCCCCGGCCTGGCACTGCTTGGCCCGTTCCACGTGTGCGGCCGCCGCCGTCCGGGCCGCGGCGAGCTTCGCCTCGGCGCCCGCGGCCGGGTCCTGCATCGTGTCCACGAAGGCGACCATCTCCGGGGTGATCACCCGCATGGCCTCGGTGCGGCCGTTGCGGTACTGCCTGGTCGCGATGGACTCGTAGGTGGCGCCGGTGAGCCCCTTGCTGCGCCGGTGGGCCAGCTGGTAGCTCAGCTGCGCGAACGCGTCCGGCGAGATGCCCAGCTGCTTGGCCTTGGTGGTGCCGAAGTCCGGGAACGACACCGTCTGGGTGGCGTTCTCCGCGGCGTACCGGGCGAAGTCGGCGCCCGCGGCGGCGATATCGCCGCGCTGGGCCGCGTCCAGCACGAACTCGATCGGCTCGACCGCGGGCAGCCCCTGTGCCTGCGCGCCGGAGCGCGTGGCGTGTTCGGGCACCGAAGTCTCCAGCAGGGTGTCCACGAACGACAGGATGGTGGTGCCGTCGAGCCCGCAGTGCTCCACGTTGATGCCCGCCTGCCCGTCGGCGAAGACGATGAACGACACCGACTTGTCGAACCACCGGTTGGCGCTGTCGCCGTGCAGCAGCTGATCGCAGGCGTGCAGTTCGTCGCGCGGAGCGAAGTCCTCGAGACAGACGGCGAACAGCGCGGTCTCGATCGCGTCCAGCGCCGCGGCGTTCGCGGGCTCGGCCAGCAGCCGCTGCCTGCTGTCCGCCCACTCCGCGCGGGCCTTGGTGGTGAGATGCCCGACGGCGGAGTCGGTGGGGGTGGCGCGGGCGCCCGCCTTCAGCACGGCGCGCAGCCCGTCGGCGAGATCCTCCGGCGAGTGCGGCGCCCCGTCCGCACCGATCACGTCCATCCGGAACGGGCTGCCCCGGAAGAACACCACGATGTGCCGGGCCTGCGAGGGGCCCGGCCATTCCGCGCTGTAGGGCACCCGCACGGTGTCCTGCTCGACGCCGGGGATCCTGGTCTCGGAGAACAGGTACTTGTTCTGCCACATCGACAGCTTCTGCCCGCGCTGGGTCACCGCGGGGACGGCCTCCTGGTCGAGGGCCAGCTTGTAGTCCACGGCGGCGGAGATGATGCCCGCCGCGCGGTCCACCTGAGTGGCGGCGGTGGAGGCCGCCAGGACCGTGTCGTCCCGGAACAGGAAGAAGAAATTCGCGTTCAGGGCGATGCGGTCACGCCTGCCCAGGTACCGCGACGGCCAGAACAGGTCCAGCCAGCTGCCCACACCGGGCGTCGCGTCATACTCCGCGAGAGCCGCGTGCAGCGTTCGGCCCGGTCCGTCCGGTCGCAGCAGGTCCTCGACCGCCGCCCGGGTGGCGGCGAGTTCGTCGGCGGTCAGCAGCGGCTGGCACCACTGCAGGAATCGGCCACAGCTGTCCTCCAGCGTCGGCAGGGGCACCCGGGGTAGGTGGTCGTCGGCGGCGAAGGTGCGTTCGGTCAATGCGAATCCTCGGTGTCGGCGTGATGTTTCGGCAGCGGCCTGGATACGTACAGGTTGGCATACAGCCACCCCTGGTCTTCCCGGCCGGTGGTGTCGATCCCGTTGGCGGACAGGGCGTTCAGCACCTGCGCCTGCTCGGCCGCTGAGGCGAACCTGCGCTGCTCGTACAACCCCGGCGCCTGCTCGGTCCGGTAGCCGAGCGCGGCGAGTTCCGCCTCGATCGGTGCGAAGTCGAACATGCGCAATACGAAGTGTGCCATCCACGGCCGCCTGCGCGGGTGCGCGGTGGCCACGCGAGTCAAGGTCTTCTCGGTGACGTAGCCGATACAGCCGGTCGAGACGACCAGATCGGCGGTCGCCAGCAGGGCGCGCTGCGCGTCGTTCGGTTCGCCGGACTCCAGGTCGGCGTGCACCACGTCGTGCAGCAGTCCGGCCTCGTGCGCGTAGTCGAGGGCGGGGCGGGCGGCGTCCATACCGAGGAAGCGGACGTCCTCGGCCGCGGTCCGCGCCGCGACGCGGGCCCGGTCGCGCCGGATCAGACCGGCTCGATCGAGGTCGGCGACGGCGTAGTGCTCGGACAGTTCGCCGATCGTGGTGTCGAAACGCAGCAGCGCGGCGTTCACGCCATAGGAGCAGCCGATGTCGAGCACGGTCGGCACGGCCACCCGGGCGGAGGCGCGGAACTCCCGGATCTGCTGTTGGAAGAACGGTTTGGCCAGTTCCGGAATGCGGTAGTCCAGATCGGACATGCGCGCGTAGTAGGCGCGCGGATCGGGGCGGTCGTAGATATCGTCGAAAGACGCTTTCCCGGTCGTGTGTAACGGCACTGGCACTGTCGGTCCTCTCGGGTCGAGCGCGGTCAGTCGAGCCGTTCGGCTCAGTCGAGCAGTCGATCGCCCCGGACAGCGTCGGCCGCGGCGGCTAGATGATCGGGGAGCACGCGGCCGAACAACTGCCGGGTACGTTCCACCGTGCCGACCATCCCGGGTCGATCGGTATAGGCGAAGATGGCCGAATGGCGCTGGCGTGCACCGGCGACGGGTGAGACGCGATGCAGCGAGAAGCGACCCTGGAACAACTGCAGGTCGCCCGGACGCAATTCGAGCCGCTGGACGAAACGCTCGCCGGTGCCGGTCAGCACGGAGCGGACGTCCTCGAGGTGTTCCGCCTGGGGTGTGCGGATGTTGGGGCAGTACTCGAAGACGCCACCGTCCTCGGCGGGCTGGGTCAGCATGGAGACGGTGAATTCGTTGGTGTCGAAATGCCAGGGATGCGACATACCCGGCGCGACGACGTTGAGGCAGAGTCCGGCGAGGGGATCGGCGAACTCGTGCAGTTCGGACAGGCCGAAGCAGTCCGCGACGAACCGCTGGAACAGTTCGTCGGTGTAGATGCGGTGGATCAGCGCGTCGGCGGGGATGCGGTCGCGGGGCACGAACGCGTTGCCCCGCTCCAGCACGATCCGGCCCGGATGGTCCTCCGGCAGTTCGGCGTCCAGCGGAATGTTGTAGGCGTTGACCCGCTCGACCTCGTAGTGCGCGTGCGGGGCCATCAGCTCCCCCTGCGCCCGCAGGGTCTCGGTCAGCTCCGGGCGGATGAACCCGCGCAGCACGGTGCAACCGGTGTCGGCCAGGTCCGCACGGGCGCGCCGAACCGCCTCCCGCAGCGCCGGCCCTTCCGGATCCGTCAAGGGATACCGTGCGGAATCTACGATCTCGTCGAGTACGCCCAACGCTGCCATGGCGTCATTTTGGTGGAGCACTCGCCGACACGCCCGGGATTCGGCGAGATTGCCGGTGATCACGGTCACACCTACTATCTGCGCGCACTCCCGTTGCGGCACAGTAACTCTCGGTGTACGGGAGTCGGGAGTGTCGCGTACCGCGCCCGCCCGAACGGCTCAACCACGCACGCGCACAGCGTGTTCGAGGTCCGCGACGGTGAGCCCGATCAGCGAGTCCCGGAACACCCGGCCCGGCGCGGGCGGAACCGGGATCTCACACGGGACCACCACCAGCGCGCAGCCCGCGGCCTGCGCCGCACGCGCGCCGGTGGGCGAGTCCTCCACGGCCACACAGTGTTCCGGATCGAGCCCGAGCAGCTCTGCGGCCCGTAGGTAGACGTCCGGCTCCGGCTTGCCCTGCGCCACCTCGTCACCGCAGACCGAGACATCGAACAAGTCACGACCAAGGGTGTCGAGCCCGAACTCCGTGAGCGACCGCTTGGTATTGGTGACGAGCGCGCTGGACAGACCGGCGGCGCGGACCATGGCCAGCGCGTCCTTGGCACCCGGCCGCCACGGGATCGGGCCCGTCATCAGCTCGGTCACCCTGCGTTCCAGGAACTCCCCCGCCGCCCGCAGCGAATCCGGGGCAGGCTCGATGCCCAAGCCGGTGAACATGATCCGCAGGGCGTTCGGACCCGACGCCCCGATCAGCGCGTGCCGGATCTCGTCGGTCATCTCGTGTCCGTGCCCGCGTGCCAGTTCGCGCACCGCGACGTCCCAGAGCTTCTCCGAGTCCAGCAGCGTGCCGTCCATGTCCCAGAGCACTCCGGCCAGTCGTGCTGTCACGTTCGGTACGTCTCCTCGATCTCGTCTCTGTCATGGGGTCATCCGCCACCCCGCCCGGCAGAACCGTACCGCCGGTCGAAGCTCGCACAGCCCGCGCGGCCGGATGAGTGGACCCAGCCCGCGCCGCTCCACGCCGGACGGAGCAAGGCCGAGTCACCACACTTCGGCGCGGTCACACCAAAGTGGTACCCGCGGTCACCACCGAGCCGCGCTGAGGCCGGCCCCCCTAGGTGCCCGATGCGGCGATCTGCAGCTTGGCATTGTCGCCGACGACCTCGACCCATCGGTTCTCGGAGGTCGTGGTGCCGTTCTTCAGGTTATAGGTCAGCGCGACAATTGCCCGGTTCGCACCGTTCTGCGTGACCGAGCCCACGCTCACCGAGCGAATCGTGCCCCAGAAGTTGACGTAGGAGTCGTAACCGGTCTTCGCCTGGTATCCAGGGGCCAGCTGGGACCAAGCGCCGGACACGTTGGTGGGCAGCATGCCGTAGTAGCCCTGGATGAACGAGGCGATTCGGTCGGGCGTCGGCGGCCCGGACGGGGTGGTCGTGGCGGTGGGGCCGGTGG
>NZ_JABLTE010000036.1 GCF_013315795.1 Nocardia barduliensis | reverse complement strand
GCATGGTTGACCGGATACCGGCGCTTGACGATCCGCTACGAACGACACGGCCGCCTCTTCGCAGCATTTCTACAACTCGCCGCAGCGCTGACCTGCTACAAGAAACTCACCACGTAAGACGTCCTCTTAAACCGTAGCCCGTTGAGGGTTCGGCGCTTCTTAGCCAGCTCCCACTCGCTCAGCGGCCGGTGACCTCCGTGATACCGACCAGCGACACGCCGCTGTGGGAAATGGGGTGCAAGCAGCTGCCATTCATCATCGGTGAAGTCGGTATGTGCTGGCCCGACAACGTGCTCCCAGGCGAGGACAAGCTCGATCGGCGTTAGCGCGCGAACGAGATCCTGCGCGAGCAGCGGGCGGGCCGTGGCTGGTGGCGCAGCGATCGGAAGCAGCTCGTGGTGTTCGGCCGCCTTGGCCAGCGCCTCCCATGCGACACCGCCTTCGTGAGCTTCGAGCCAAGTTTCGGCGTCGGTGCGTTCCATTTCGCTGGGCCAGGCTTTAAGGTGTCCAATCAGCTCATGCAGCGTCGACACGACGGATACCGCGCTGTTGTACACATCGAGGGCGATCTCCCAGGGCTGTGAGTTTTCGAGTAGCCGGTCGACTGCGGCGGCTTTGTCTCTGGCGTCGCCCAGATGGTTACCGTCGACATCGTAGATCCGGGCGAAGACCCCGGGCGGACAGTGCCGCATCAAGTAGTCCTTGATTGCCTCGCGGAGTGCTGGCGTCCAATCCTGGCCGTCGTAGCTCGCAATGCCATCAGGATCACGAAGGTTGTACTCGTAGATGTTGCCGAACTTGGGGGCGAGGTGTTTAGCGAGGAGTTCATATTCGGGGTATTCGTCGTCCATTCACCAATTATTTTGAACGAAAACGGTCATTTCGTCAATTGGATGGACCTGGCCCATTCCCCTCGCGAGCGCGTCCAGCAGCGGGGCGGGCGTATCAGCTGGTAGGCCATCGGTCGATGCGGCGTGCACCAACGATTCAGCATTTTGGTGTGGCCTCGGCGAATCGGGCGCGATGGTCGACACTCGGCCTTCAAGTGGAGATTGCCTTCTCTATTGATGCCTTGCGGAGGTGATTATATACTTAAGACAGTAAACGAGGACTAATTGCATGACATCAGCGGCGCCAAACTATCAAGCAACACCAATCGGGGCTAAAAGTATCCCGGAATTGAAGCAGTATCTCAACGGGGCGGATCTGGATCAGCGCCATATCACCAACGAGGACTTGGCGGCAGATATCGACACCCGAGCAATCTGGGCAGCAGATACACTCTTGCGCTATGCCGAGCGTGTCGGCGATGACCAGGAGATCGACAGCGCGCTGGTTGACCTACTCACCGATCTACAGCACCTTACGACAGCGTTCGGCGCGGATTTTCAGGGCATCCTCGATCGGGCCACCATGCACTATGAGGCCGAAGAGGCTGGCGAGCGGTAGCGTTTACGGTCCGCCTGTACTCTGAAAACCGCCCTTCATGAGCGGTTTTGCTCATCGGTCGCGTTCTGCCCCTACTGCTCACCTGTTAAAGACTTGTAGAAAGCGGGCAGACGGGTCACACCAGCACCACCGGCTGGCACTGGCGGTGCCAGCTGACCGAGCGCGGATAGACTGATGGGTTGCCCTGGCCCACATCGCGTGTAAGTGTGGAACCGGCACAGCTGCAACAGCATTGGGGGATGCCACGTTGGACGCCAACGGCTACACGCACTCTGACTTGTTCGCCGATCACGTGGACGACACCTACACGTTCATGATCTCGGTTCGGAACCTGGCCGGCAACACGCGGATGCTCCATGCGGGCACGGTCCAAGTCGACGGCACCTGCGGCATGATCGACATCGCTGCAAAAGGCGGTGTGCACAACGACGTCATCAGCTACTCGCTGCCGTTTAACGCCTCCGACGAGGTCCACGATTTCGAGCATGTGTCCGGCGACCGGTTCGGGATCATTCCAATGGTCGCCGTGCCGACCGTGTTGTTCGACGGCGACAGCTTGACTCACGAGACGTCGGGCCGGTTGACCGAGCAGCGCATCCCGCACGCCTGGCGGGTCTCGCGAGCCAATCGCACTGTTGTCACCCGTGATCCGGTGAGTGGGTACGTGACCAAGGTGGAAAGCTACCGGCACGCTGAACTGATCGCGGTCCGGTCGCTGGTGCGGTTGCCCGCGGGCGTCACCGTCTAGGAGTCGTGGCGGTGGTACTGCATGTCGCGTGAAGGAGCCCTGTCGATCACCGTTTACGCTTGCTGTTCCGGCAGTCTGACGAACGTGAAGGGGCAAAGTACGTGGCAAGGAAGGTCACCGTCGAGCTGGTCGACGACTACGACGGCAAGTCCAAGGCCGAGGAGACCGTCGTTTTCGGACTCGACGGCACGACCTATGAGATCGACCTGTCCGTTCTGAACGCCAGTACGCTCCGCGGGTTGTTCGAGCAGTGGACGCCGCATGCCCGCAAGGCGGGGCGAATCCCCAAGGGCAAGAGCATGGCTCGGTCGGCTACAAGCCGCGAGCAGATTCCGGCTATTCGCGAGTGGGCCCGCCGGAATGGCTACGAGGTTTCCAGCCGCGGAAGGATTCAGGCGGACATCATCGAGGCGTACAAGAAGGCGAGCATGTAGTCGTTCGCGCGGCCACTGCTGCTTGGCCGCGTTGACCCTTCGAATACCAGCACCGGACGAACGCGGGAGCTTCCGCCGCACCAGTATTCCATGCTCCGACAGCTTGACTGAAAACGCCGCACAAAGGCTTTGCCGATGGCGACGGTTACGATGTCCTGGTGCATTGGCGTCGTGGATTGTCACGTCCGCGATCCAATCGACCGGAGCCTACGGCTTCGCCTGCCCGAGATCAGCCGGGACTCGCTTGCAGCGAGTCACTCGGTAAGCAGCATCACAGAGCAGGCCGACGGCGGTTAAGCTCCGATGCGTACCCCGTCTCCTGATTCTCCAGATCTCCCCAGCACGGTACGACTGGCGGTCACCGCTGCGCCCGACGGCGCCCTGCTGCAGCTCGCCGTACCATGCGATGTGTGATCACCGACAACGCCTAACGAGAACGCTTTCAAACCTGCCGCGCCCCCTAGAGCGGCTGATTGCCAAGCTTGGCGAACACCCTGCCAGCGCGCCACGCAAGAAGATTGTCCACAAGGTTACATCGGCCAAGTCGGAGCGACGGTCGTACAAGCCGAACCGGAGGCTGTTGCCGGAGGAAGTGCAGAGGTTGGTCGCGCAGTACGAAGCCGGTGTCTCTATAGCTGACATCGCCCGTAAGTACGGCATGCACACTCAGACGATCGACTCTCACCTGAAGCGGCAGGGTGTGCGGAAGCGGAGGGTATTCCAGCTATCTCCCGAATTAGTTGATGAGGTGGCAAGGCTCTATATCGATGGCTGGTCGACAATAGAAATTGCCAAGAAGTTCGACGTGACAGTCAATAACTGCCATTAGGGGCCTTGCCCGTGCGGGCGTACCACTCCGCAGTACAGGAGAGGCTTGACGGTATAGGAAGGGCAAGACGTCACGGCGTAGGAATATCTAGCTGATCGATCCCTGCTGTCGGGTACGGAATCTACAGACACCCGGCATTGGCGTTCTTCTCACAGTCGTGTGGCCTGCGCGTCGAGTAGGGGTACCCGATTCTGGCGCTGACCCGCTGCACGGGGCATTAGTTCCACGATTCTTCCGCCAGCGGCGCGCTGTTCAGTTGATCTTGTCGGGCCCGCCAGTCAGGGAGATGATGATCCATTAACTGGGTGAACCGTCGACCATGGCCGCGTTCAAGATAATGAAGCATTTCGTGGACTACGATGCATTCAAGACAGTCGGGATGCTTCTTGGCGAGTTCTATGTTGAACCAAATGTGGCGAGTTTCGCGGTTACATGATCCCCACTTGGTTTTCATCCTCCGAATGCTCCATTTAGGCACTGAAAGGTTAAGCTGTTTCTCCCATGAGGGGATCAGCGTGGAAAGACAACGCCGAAGCTGTTCGCGGTACCAGCGGTCGAGAAGTTCGCGGCGGCGTTCAGGCGTTACGTCCGCAGGCGTGTAAAGCAGAAGATTGCGCCCTTCTACTTCGAAGTGCGCGCGGCCGGGGCGCACGACCACCTTAAGGCGGTGCCTGACACCCCAGAGATAGTGCGACTCGCCCGTGACCATCTCGCGAACCGACTGTCGTTCAGCGGTCCGGAGCTGGTCTCGCTGGCGTTTTATCCACGCGAGCTGCTGGACGACGGCCAGGCGAACCTGGTCGTCGTCCAGCCGTGTGGGGGCAGCGACCCGTACGCGGCCCAACGGTGGGTAGACGCCGATGTGCAGATGCTTGATGTTCTTGTAGGTAACATCAACGCCGATTCCGCGAACGATCAGGTGGGCGCTAGTTGTATTCACTATGCGCCTGTATCCGCTTGATCAGTTCATCGAGCCGGTCGAAGTCGTCAGGGAGGACTTTTTCAAGCGCGCGCTTCACCTTTTTCTCCTTCATCCTATTCCCGACCCATGAGTCCGGTTTGGTGTGGAGTATTACGGTATCGACCAAAGCTGCCAGTTCCGGTGATTCTTTGAAGTAGTCAATCAAGGCACGGCGACCGCGCGTGTCGGCCCACGCCGGATACTTGCCGTCGAACTCGGAGGTGCCAAGCTTGGTGGCGAGATCCAGCATCTTCTTCAGGAAGTCCTTATATTCCAAGGCTCCCTGGCGCCGTTCCTCAAGGATCGCGTCAAGCAATTCGGACATTTTGTCGTAGTATTTGGGGTTGAGGGCGTGCTCGTCGATGATCACCTTGCGTACATTGTTCGTGATCGTAGCCGAAACTGCGTCAGGATTTCTCCTAATGTCCCCTGGTAGCTTGTCGAGGGCGCCGGAGCCCAAATTGACGATCAGCTGAACAAGTCCGGAATCCTGAAAGTCGGAAACAACTTCGGATGGCGTTGCGCTGATATATGTGTCGAGTAGATGACGCATACCGACTTCGTATTGCTTGAAGTCGATATTCTCGCCAGCACCGATCTTGACCTCCAGTCGAACGTTGACGTAGTCCTCAATCTCCTTCTTGATCGCTGCGGCTTCGGCATCGCTGTAGCCAGCTCGATCCATCTCGTTTGCGATGTTGCCGTATGCACGAACCACCGCCGTGACAGCCTTGTAGAGTTCGACACGCTTCGGTTCGTTGGCCTTCAGCTGCGCAGCGTCGCCTTGGTCGCGTGCGCAAAAATACTGCTGATACTCCGGGGTGCTCTTGGGCGGTTCGACGGGCTCGCAGAGTGCCCGGATTCTCTCCAGAGCTTCGTCCAGGTCCTGATGGGCCTTGTCGAACCTGTCGGGCAGGAGACCTTCGACGTCTTCCTTGTCGTAACCGTCAAGAGCTCCGCCGGTGTAGTCCTTAACCGCAGTCTTGAGCGAATTGAATAGATCGCGGTAGTCGACGATATACCCGTAATCCTTGTCGTCACCATCGAGGCGGTTCACGCGACAGATCGCCTGAAACAGCCCATGGTCCCGCATCGTCTTATCGATATACAGGTACGTCGCGCTCGGGGCATCGAAGCCGGTCAGGAGCTTGTCCACGACGATGAGCAAGCGCATCTGGGCCGGGTCATTGACGAATCTGTCTTTGACGTCCTTCTCGAACCGCTCGACCTTGGTGATCGCCTTGTCTGCGGGCTCGTTAAAGTGGTCCGCCAGCATCTGCCGGTAGATCTCGTACTGGCGAAGCTTCTCGGTGGCACCTTCGCCGGAGTCTTCCTTGGAGATGCCGCCAGCCTTCGGCACGTAAGAGGTGACGATGGCGCACTTACCCTTGAAACCGGCCTGCGTGAACAGCTCGTAGAACTTGCACGCCTGGTAGATGCCCGAACTGACGAGAATCGCGTTGCCGCGGCCGTCTGCCAACCGGGGCCGGGTGTCCATGTCGTAGAGAATGTCGGTGACGATCTGCCTCGCGCGTGGCTCCGAGCTAACGACCTTCTGTACAGTGCCCCAACGTTTCTTGAGCTCGGCACGCGACAGATCGGTCATGCCTTTCGTCTTCGCCGCAAACCACCTGTCGACCTTCTCTGGCGACGTCAGGTCCTGATCGATATTGCGCGCCTCGTAGCGCAGGTCGAGCACGACGCCGTCTGCGACAGCCTCGTCATATTTGTAGGTGTGGATGAAGTTGCCGAACCGCTCAATGGTTGTCTTCTTATCCGCCTTGAGCAACGGCGTGCCGGTGAAGCCGATGAACATGGCACCTGGCATGAGTTCCTTCATCGCGTCATGCATGACGCCTGACTGAGTGCGGTGGGCTTCATCTACGAAGACGAAAATGTCGCCCTTCGCACGAAAATCCTTGGGGACCGCCGCTTTCAGCTCACGAATGAACTCGCTCTCGTCGTCAGCGCTGTTTTTGCTGCCGGATTTGCGGAATTTGTGCACAAGCGAGCAGACCAACCACTCGTCGTTGGTGTTGAGAGTGGCGATCATGTCGGCACCGCTCTTGGTCCGGTAAACCTGCTCATTGACGCCGCGGAAGACCTTCTCGACCTGATCGTCCAGCTCGGTCCGGTCGGTGATGAGCAGCACACGGGTATCGCCTGGACGCTCCCGGATCCACTTGGCCAGCCAGACCATGGTCAGCGACTTACCGGACCCCTGCGTGTGCCAGATGATGCCGCCCTCGCGCTTGGCAATCCGTTCCTGTGCTGCCTTGACGCCGAAGTACTGGTTATGCCGGCACGTCTTCTTCCTGCCGGAGTCGAAGACCACGAAGTCATGAACCAACTCAAGCAGGCGCTTCTTCGAGCACAGCTGGGTCAACGCGCGGTCGAGCGGGTTGGCGATGTCCGACGGCTCTTTCCATGTGAGCCAGTACTTGGCCGGGGTATCAATCGCGCTGTAACGCAGACCCTGCACGTCGTTGCCCGCCATCACCAGTTGCACTGTGGTAAAGAACGGGCGAATGAAGTCCGGCCGCTGGTTTCCGATGCTCTGCCGAACACCCTCGGCGACATCGACCTTCGAGCGCTTGAGCTCGATCGTTGCGAGGGCGATGCCGTTCACGTACAGCACGACATCAGGCCGCTTGGCGTGCTGGCCAAGCACGGTCACTTCTTCCGCCACCGCGAAGTCGTTGTCGTCCAGGTGTTCCCAGTCGATGAGCTTCACCGTTTCCGTCTGCTCACCCGCACCGGGTTTGACCTTCACTCCGTACCGTAGGAGGTTGTAGACGTCACGGTTCGCCTCGTACAGATCCCGGCCGCCACCGAGCGACGCATCGCTCCTCAGCTTGTCGATGGCCTTGTTGATCAGGAGGTCTCTGTAGCCGCGCTCGCGGAGATTCTTTGTGAGTAGGTCGACCTCGACATTGGCATTCCCCTCGCGATACTCCCAATTGCCGAGGTAATCGTAGCCCAATGACCCGCGAAGCAGTTTTATGACCCGATTTTGAGTTTCGCGCTCGGGCTGTCCTACATTATTCATGCCGTTTCCCCCGCAATTGATAGAGAAGCGCGGTTACTTAGCAAGTGCTGGAGCATTCCGCGTTTGATGCTCTTTTGCTTATTTAGCCTCTTCTCCAGAGCAAAAATCGGGCTATCGATTGCATTCAAGGCCGAGGCAATCGCTCGCTGTTCTGAAAATTCGGGCACCTGCAACGTGAATCCCGCCAGCTCAGTCCTATTGATCTTCGGAATTCCACTTCTCGCGGATACGCTGGTAGCAAAACGCGTAAAGCGTTCGCTCAAAAGCGTATATAGTACGAACGCCCCGTCAGTGCCAGGTTTCGTTGTCAACGGGTACATATCGGCGCTGCACAATGCCGGGAAGTCCACTTGGACAACTTTCTGGAGGCTGGGTCGAATCTTGCTATATATTACGTCGCCAGGAGCTACGAGGTACTTTCCACTAATCGCTCCTTGAGCTCTAGCGGTTTCCGTTCTTAAAATTCGACCGGTCGCAGACTCCACGTGATCTGGAGCAATCAACGGTAGATCCCGATATTCAGAGCACTTTGGATCGACTTGGCCAGATCTTATTGAGACGATATCCAAAATCCCTAAATGTCTCCAAGGGGTACTATACCCTGGGAGCCGGATCCGACCGGTCAACAGTTGCTGCATCATGCCATGTCTGATTGCCTGTTTCTTTGCAATCAACCGTTCTAGCGTGGTAATTAATTGGTCAGCTACGAGTAGAGACTCTACTATCCTCTTTTGCTCCGCTAGGGGTGGGACGGGAACACGGACGCGGAGCAAGTTCTCCTTGGTAAGGTGAGCGAGGCTTGATTTTCCCACCAACGCTGAAAGCTCTCCGGTCTTCGACCAGCGCTCCAGAAGTGCGACAAGCAACCTCGGTTCGTATTTCCCCTTCGACCGAAGGCGGTGGAGAGTGTTCAAGAAGTACGCCTCGGGAATCTCGTCATTCCATACACTAGCCCGACCAATTTCGCCACCCTCGCACACGAGGATATCACCTGAGATAAGGCGCAAATCTCGAATGTCTCGGGGAGTTAATGGCGCCAGTACAGATTCAGAGGCCAGAACATGACCCCATCGCACACCCCTGTTATTGATACATTGCTTTAGCTCTCCGCTATTGACGGCAGCATCAAGGCGCTTTCCCAGCTGGACGTGAAACTCATCTGCTACGGAGGACTCACCCCATGCCTGCGTGCCATCGGTCATAGTCACTGAACTCCCATCGAGGCAAGATGGTTGGTCAGGTTGGCCTCAAGGCTTTCGAGTTCGGCAGCGAGATCCGCGACAGTGTCGGCATAGCGCTCGCCAAGCTGCTGTATTCGATCGACCAAAGCGAGCGTCAGCGCATTAAGCACGCCCGATACAGCATTCGCGATTGTCACATACCACTTATCGTTGAGCACAAGAGCCTGGATCTCGTGCAAGGGGAGATCACCGTACTTCCGGAGGACCGCGAGATCGAGGGCCGCCTGAGCTTCCCTGGCGGCCTTTTTCGCGATAGCGTCATCGTTGTAAAGCTTGATCAATTGTTGGAGAGCCTGAATCTCATCCGGGTCGGCACCTTCGTACCGGGCCACTTTAAGTCGCGCCGAGGCTAGAGTCTTGGAGATCTTGCCGTCCTCCATCGCCTCGACGAGCAGGCCATCTTCAACGGCGTGCTCTTCTACATACTCCGCAACAGTTCGGGCAGCTTCTTCTGCTATTACGTTCAGCTTATCGACCTCGGCCTGCTCGTCCGCGAAGTAACGTGCGACGACGAGCGCCGGCGGGATGAGATCCATCTTGTACTTGCCAGCGATAGGCCCCGACTTAATAACAAGGTCTGGTGACTCCGAGAGTTTACGCTCTTTATCCTCGATGGCCTTTCGAGGATTCGCTGCTTTAGACCATCCGTCGTGCATGATGAGAAGGACGTCGTCGTGCATGACACTGTTCCAGTACACCATGAGCTGTTCATAGACGTCATACTCGTCAAGTAGTGGTATGTCTTTGAACCGGGCGAGCAGGTCATCACTGATGTGGGTGATCAGATCTTTGGGTACAGTGTCTTCGTTCAACGACTGTAAGGAAGGGCGATGCCTGGCGAACCAGGTATCCACCTGGCTGCGTATATCGTTAGTGAACTTCTGGAACTCCTCAGAGTCCAAGATCACCTGCTGAACCTTGGGTACGGCAACCGCAAGATCGCTGTAATTGGGGCGGTTTGTTTCAAACAGATTGGAGCGCAGATTGGGGAATGCCTCCCAGTACCCATTAAGGGCGTCTAAGTCGCGGTCCGGGATTCCGCCACGCAAATGGGCTGCCAGGTCCTGGATATCCTCGGTCTCTGAGGAATCGATGTAGCGCGGAATATTCAGATTATAGTCATTCTTCGGGTCGGATATTTCATGCAGAGGCACCATGCGCGAATATCTCTCAAGTGAAACCTGCCGGTTGAAGACATCGACGATCTTGTGGATATCCTGGCTGCGGAGCCGGTTCTTATTTCCGTCTTTCATAAAGCCCTTGGAAGCGTCGACCATGAATACGCCGGTCCGCGCCTGGGCATTCTCTCTATCGAGGACGATGATGCAAGCCGGGATGCCCGTGCCATAGAAGAGGTTCGGAGGTAGGCCGATGATGCCTTTGACGTAGCCCCGACGCAACAATTCTTTGCGTATCGTCGCTTCAGCATTGCCACGGAACAGGACGCCATGGGGCAATATGACTGCGGCCTTGCCATTACTTTTCAGGGACGAAAGAAT
This sequence comes from Nocardia barduliensis, assembly GCF_013315795.1. Taxonomy (GTDB): domain Bacteria; phylum Actinomycetota; class Actinomycetes; order Mycobacteriales; family Mycobacteriaceae; genus Nocardia; species Nocardia barduliensis. Next base: position 63,956 of record NZ_JABLTE010000036.1, on the reverse strand, counting down.
GTGCAACAGGAAAGCGTAGTCACCGTTCTTCGCCGGTGGGCGGCCGAACTTAAATCGACCATATTCGTTTTCGAGGCCGTTGCTCCAGGACTTGATCGAGAATGGCGGATTCGCAACCGCGAAGTCGAAGGTTTGCAGCTGCATCCCCGAGATGAACTGTGGACTGGTGATCGTATCGCCCTTGCGGATGTCCGCGTCCTCATTACCGTGAAGGATCATGTTCATCTGGGCCAGCGCCCAGGTGGCGTTGTCCTTCTCCTGACCGTAGATCGTGATACCCCGAGGGGCTTCGTCGGCAACTTTCAGGAGCAATGATCCCGATCCGCATGTCGGGTCATAAACCGTATGGTCCTGTCGAGTATCCGGTCCGATGCCAATAATCTTGGCAATAACGCGAGAGACCTCGGCTGGGGTGTAGAACTGCCCCTTCGACTTGCCCGACTCCGTTGCGAAGTGCCGCATCAGATATTCATACGCGTCGCCGAGCAAGTCGTCGCCTTCGGCGCGGCTACCCCGGAAGTCCAAGCCGGCGAAGATCGTCACGAGCTTCGAGAGGCGGTCCTGCATCTCTTTGCCCTTGCCGAGCTTCTCCTCGTCGTTGAAGTCGGCCAGGTCGATGACCTTCTCCAACTCGTTGGCCTCAGCAAGCTTGCTGATGATCTTGTTGATCTTGTCGCCGATCTCCTTGTCGCCTTTGAGCGCGACCATGTCATCGAAGGAGCCGCCGACAGGAACGTCGATCAGGGAGGACCGGTCGGTCTTGGCCTTGTCTGTCACGTACTTCACGAACAGCAGCGTCAGGATGTAGTCCTTGTACTGCCCGGCGTCCATGCCGCCGCGCAGTTCATCACAGCTCTTCCACAACGAGCTGTACAGGTCCGACTTCTTCAGGGCCATTACCACACCACCTCCTTGCCCCGCTCGAAAGCTGAGCCAAGCCGCGAGCCTGCGGCTATGTGTGGTGTGCCCATACTGCGCTGCCCATCCTTCATACTGATCGACTGGGGCCAACTTCGCGATCAGCGAGGCTGGCGATGGATGCAACTACGATAGCCGCGAGCGGCGACACCGCGGATAGGTGACACAGGCAGGATCGAAGCACCACACTCTCGAACGCAAGCGCCCCGGATACTGAGCTGGTAGGACTATGAAGGCGCATTCGAACTACCTCGTTGCGCGTGGAATACGGCTACGCTCGGGACCGGTTGTAGTGAGTGTTGGGGGTAAGTCATGCGACGCGATGCTCGGTCGTCGGAACTGGCCAACGAGGCCGTAGCTGTCTTCCTCGACTTCGAGAACCTGGTGCTCGGCGCAGGTGGGAACGCGCAAGGTGGCAAAGCAATCCCGTCGTCGGCGCTGCGCTGGCTCTGCCGTGGATTCGGCAATGCTTCGGTGCGCCGGGCGTATGCGGATTGGCGTGATGAGCGGTTCGGCCAGTACGAGCGGGCACTGGCCGAGAATGGCATTGACCTTGTGCAGCTCGGTCGTTTCGCACCGGGCACACACAAGAACGCGGCCGACATCCGGCTGGCGGTCGATGCCATGGAGACCCTGATCGCCCACGCCGACATCGGCGTCTTCGTCCTGGTGACGGGGGATAGCGACTTCACGCCGCTGGTGCAGAAGCTCCGGGAGTTTGGCAAGCATGTCATCGGCATCGGCACCAACGAAGCCACGACCAGCGCGCGACTGGTGTCGGTGTGCAGCGAGTACAAGTTTTGGGAGACGGTACTGCGTCAGGCTGAGCCGAGCGCGCCCACGGTCGGCGGTGCGAACTCGCAAAGCACGCCCAACAACGTGGATAAGGCCAGGCAGCTTCTCGCCGAGGCAATATCGCAGATCACGACCGATACCCCGACGGCCAGCGCGATCAAGAGCAAGATGCTGGCGCTCGACCCGGCGTTCGATGAAAACCGCTACGGGTATTCGAACTTCCGAGACTTCCTCGCCAAGGTTGGTGGAGCAAAGATCGTCGGTAGGTCGGGCGGGGACATCACCGTCTCGGTGCCCGCCGCGTAGGACCGCGCACTTCCACCCCCGCCGCCCCGTCCGGGTGGCGGAGCAGGTCATCTGGCCAGCCAGGGGCGGATGCAGCGATTCAGTCGGCCACGGCCTCCGGAACCGGCAACCCACTCACCAACTCCCCGGCGTCGATCTCTAGCCCCGCGGCGATCTTCAAGATGTTGTGCAGCGTGAGGTTCCGCTGTCCACGCTCTACCTGGCCGAGGTACGTCCAGTGCAAGCCGCACGCTTCGGCCGCTCTCTCCTGACTGAGGCCAAGCTCGCCCCGACGCGCGAGTACTCGCTCGCCGAAGATCTGGGCGGCGGCGGACAGAGGCGACTTGGCGGCAGGTGGCATGGTGATCCAAGCCCATACGTCCCATGACTTGAAATCCAGAGACTTCGTATCCCATGACCTTGTATCTCAATACTATGAGTTCTAGAATCGACGCGCCCGTGCGATCGGCACTGGGTTCAAATTCACCCGCTTCGCGGGTGAAGTACCTGCCATGTCGGGTTTCAAAAAGAGGGGAGGTGACACCATGGGCGGCGGAGACGGCTCCTTTGGTGGCGGCAACGGCTAGTAGCCTGGCACCGCAATTTTGCGGGGTGAGGCGTTCATCGAGGAGTGCCTCACCCCGCTTTGGTCTAGGCCATTTAGGTGCAACTTGATACAATAGTTGCATCAAACTGTATGAATGATGCGCTGAACCGACTCCTCCGAACCAAGAAGATCCTCGCCGTAGTGGTCTTGTTCGTGACGGGCGTCGGGCTGATGGCATTCGGCAGATCCCTCCCGGCAATGCGAGAGCTGGGATGGCTGTCCTGGGTGCCGTGGAGCGAACTGGGCGCACTCTTGGTTGGCGCCGGCCTACTCGGCATCTGGCTCGATGCCTACTTCGAGCGCGAGAAACAGGAAGCCGACGAGGCACGGCTCCGGCGGCTGCTCATCGAGCACGCACCAACGATGAAGGAAGCGGTCATTAAGGGCTTCGCCTTCGCTGACGATGATCTCCAGCGGGTTGCCACCCCCAAGCTCCTGGACGAGATCATCGGCAACAGCCTGGCCATGCGCTTGAAGGACAAGGAGTTTGCCCGCGAACTCTACGCCGACATTCGCGACCAAGCCGTGCAGTCCGTCGAGCGGTGGCATGACGTCAAGCTGGCGGTCCGGATGAACTCGGTACCGGCTACCACCATGGCCAAGTCCACGGATGCGTCCCAGCTGATCGTTACCATCCGGCAGGAGTACACCACCGTGCCGTCCGGTTCGGTGCGCCGCTTCGTCTCGGTGTCCGACGCCGACGAATACCGCGCCTTGACACACGATCCCGCGTCGACCTTCGCCTGGTATTACAACCCCACCAGTGGCATCGACGCTGGCGCCAAGGAAGCCTTCGAACTCGTCCAGCTCACCGTGGATGGCGAGAAGCGCCCCATCCGGCGCAGCGCTCGAAAAGGCGCCCAGACCTATACTGTCGATCTCGACCTGCCAGATGATGACCGGACCCGATCGCGGACCATCGCCTTCACCTACCGCCTACAGCCCTCGCCGCAGAGCCGATGGTTGCAGTTCACCGTGGATCAGCCCAGCCGCGGGATCGACATCGAACTCGACTACAGCGATACCGATATCGCCTATGTCAACATGATCGACTTCATCGCGAGCAGCCAGAGAACCGTCGCAACCAAGAGTCCGGTTACGGTGCCGGGCAGAACGATTGGCCTCCAGTTCGACGGGTGGGTCATGCCTAAAAGCGGCGTGGCGTTCGTCTGGGTCAAGCATGACGAGGTTCGCCAAGCATGCGCAGGAGACGATCAGGTGGCTGCGTAGGCCAGGCGAAGATGCCCGCCGCCAGAAGACAGGCGCACGAGGTCGTCCGCCTCAAACCATGCGATGGCGCCGTCAGTTGCTCCATCAGGAGCCCAAGAAGCTCTTCGCCGGCGGTGGTGTCATGGAGCCATACAGCCTCTCGGAGCGCCAACAGATGCTGTGTGCGAGCATAGATGCCAACGTTTGCATTCGGGGGGTGCGTCGGCCGATGAGCAAGGACGGGGAATGACAGCTCAACTTCGATTGGTCGGGCAGAACGTTGCGCCGGAGCTGCGCGATCTGGCGTCCTGGCTGGGGCGGGAGGACGAATTCCGCGGCCGGGTCGCGGTCGAACAGCAGCCGGTGAAGCCCGGCAGCATGGGCGCCCTATCGGACGTACTCGTCGTCGCAGTCGGCTCCGGGGGCCTCAGCACCGCGCTGGCCACCTCATTGGCGTTGTGGATCAAACACCGCAAACCCAAAGCCGACATCGAGATCACCCGCAGCAAGGGACCTTCGGTGAAGATTGCGCTACGCGACCTGTCCGAGGATGAGCTGGCAAGGGTGTTGCTTAAAGCGTTAGAGGGCTAGCGTGCGACTGCCGGATCCAGCTCGGTCGCGGGCGGTGCTGTTGGGGACAAGCACCTTCACAGACACCGCTCTGCCAGACCTTCCTGCAGTCCGCAACAACCTCGCCGACCTAGCCGAGGTTCTGACCAGCGAGTGGGCAACTGGGATCTCTCGGGCCAATTGTGTGGTGCTGCCAGATGAATTCGACACCGCGGTAATCGGCGGGGCGCTGAGAACCGCAGCCGCGCAAGCAGAAGACATGCTGTTGATCTACTACGCTGGCCACGGCCTGATCGGCGAGGATGGCAGCCTGTATCTGTCACTGCCCCAAACCTGTAGCGACCCCGAAATGGTGTCGTGGACAGCGCTGCCTTACCAGTTGCTGCGCAGTCGACTCGCCAACGCTCGGGCGGACAACCGGGTAGTGATCCTGGACTGCTGTTTTTCCGGGCTGGCGATCGACCTCATGACTGATGTCACCTCTGCGGTCTCCGGACAACTCACCATTGCGGGGACCTGCACCCTCGCTTCCTCGCCCGCCCATCGTCCATCCATAGCCCCTTCTTCGGCTCGCCATACCGCCTACACCGGCGAACTGCTAGAGCTACTCCGCCGTGGCCCCCGCGGCGACGCCGAACTGCTGACACTCACCGCGATCCACGAGCATCTGTCGAAGGTGTTGCCGTCGAGAGGCTTTCCGCGACCCGAACAGCGCAACACCCATACCGTCGGAAGGTTGGCCCTAGCACGCAGACGAGTGTTCAATACCCCCACCAATCGATTGTCCACCGCCCCGCATCAGGACGAAGCCCAAGTGCCGTTGTCCAATGCGCCAGTCGGGTGGCTGCGGATGCCCGATTCGCCTGCAGCTCCAGCCCCGCCTCGGTGGGCAGATGTGCCGGGCAATGCAACGCCAACCACCGACTCCAACCCTGCATTGTCGCAGGCGGTAGAAATCCTTGGTGGACCAGAACCAGTGGCATGGTGGCGCAAGCTGATTCCCGGTTTTGGAGGTCAGCCGACGATGGACGTCCTACAGCAGCTTCACCAGGAACGCGACCGAGTGCTCCGCGATGGGGTGACACGGGAGCAGATACAGACGGTCATCACCGACGTGGTAGCAATGAAGGTCGACATGGCAACTGCCGTGGGCTACGTGGAGGACTGGGACTTGGACGCCCTGTGGGCCCGGCTGACCGTTCTTTACCCGGCAAGGGCACGGCACCAGGACCTCACCAGCGGTGGCGCGGATGTCAGCCGTGAAGAACTGCTGGAGGCCCTTCTCGATGACGTCCACGACGCGTACAACCGGCGGGAATCTGAGATCGACAGTCTGGCTGGCGCAGGCAGCATGCGCAACCTCGAACGCCAAGTATTGCTGGCGTTGCTCGACCGCTCGATTGCACAGGGCGATACGAGTGTCGACGTCTTGAATGGGGTGAAGGAAGACCTTGTCGGCTACCTATTCAATCTTCAGGTCGAGGTTCAAGCACCCTCATAGCTGATGCGCTGGTGGTCGACTGGGCCAAATCGATTCGAGACACGCCCAGTACGGAGTTCGCAGTTTCCAGAGCTCATCCGCCGCAGGTGGCCGATCCTGGTCGTCACGGGGTAGGGACGGTTGGCGTGCCGAAAGGGCTTTACGCGGGAAGTGGAGCTACCTCGCAAGTGTTGCCGTCAGAACAATCAGGCATAACACGGCCAATAGAACGATCTCGGGGACGTGAGAACGCGTCACCCGTACGCCGTTCTTTCGTAGAAACGAGGCAAGCGGCGCAAGCTCCGGTTGCTTCTCCAAACGGGCGAAGCTGAACATCAGCAAAGCGATGGTGTACCAGCTCCACACTGGATTTCCCACCTTCGCCACGATAAAGCGATGCTGCGTCTTCTCTTTGATAGTGATACGGGCTCCGATTTCACCGAGTACAGTCTGGAAGAGACGAAGCTCCCCTACAGCTGCCACAGGCTCCCGGAAGATAATTTTTCCACTGTCGACAACGATAGCGGTCAAGTGTCGATCGGTTTCCGACCACTCGACATCAACCGCGGCGTTGTCTTCCCAGCGGTACATTCGAGCTTTATTGGTGAGTTCGAGCGGATCCATCATTACTGGTATCTATAATACCACTGGCTTCGCAATTATGTTTCTGATGCGCAACAGCTGGCAGCCGTCCGGCCATTTCCGTTAAGGAGCTGGCCCGACGGCTGTTAGAGCTACAATTCTGTCACTCGCACTGGTGAGACCACGACTGACGAGCGCTGTCACCGAAACGGTACAGCTCCTCGGAGCCAATGCTGCGCCCCAGTTCAGCGATAGCGCTGTAGACCAGGTCGGCCGGAATCAATGACTTGCCGACCCGGCACACGTTGCTAAACCCTTCCTGCGGATCCGTCACGGTGATCAGGCAGAGCGTCTGGGCAATTTGCTCCAGCCCCGGCCTTCTCAAGAAGTCAAGCGCAACGTCGACCATCTGAATCGGGACGCCACCGTCCTGGAAAGTCCGGCTAATCCGTTCGCTGCACGTCCCACCCGGCACCGTGCCAGGATCGAACGGCTTGGCCTCTTCCGGCGTGACCGCTGGCCCGCCACCGAGTTCGACGATCACAGCGCGCTCCCGGATGAGACTCGTGCCATCACCGCAGCGCTGCATAACCTCGTAACGGCCACTCGGCAGCCCGTCGAAGCTGACCTGCCAGATGCGCGGAACCAGCTGGACGAGCGGTCGACTCCCAGTGCTCCAGTTGCCCTCCATGTTGCGTGCGTTGGCCCAGCAGCCGTACGGGAAGGCGCCTACGGTTGTTTGAATCGCTCGGATCGTGATATTCCCCGGACCGGTAGAGACGTGCACCTGTCCGCCGAAGTATGGCGACGTTGAGTACGGGTACACCTGATCAGCAGCGGCTACCTGGGCTGCAGCCACACCTAATGCCCCGATCGTGGCGAATCCGGCGACAATCGTCATCGCCTTTCTTATTACACCGGTAATCAAGGATAGTCCTCCTGAATCCCTCATCAAAGGTATCGGCATCTAGACGAGCGCATGCCTGAGTTGCAGTCCGCAACTTCAGTCTTGCCATCCGATTGCCGCCCCGACCATGGATTATCATCCTCTTCGTTCGACTGTTCGTTACGAAATAGCTGAAAGTCTTGCTAGCCGGGCGTTTTTTGCGTGATTTTCCTGCCGACGCGCCAGGCTACGCTGTACAAACAGGAAGGATTTCGGCCTCGGTATGGTTCAAGCCACTCGGAATACTGAGCGATGAGGCAGGCCGATCCGAGGGCGACGTCGTTACGACACCGCCCGCCACAGCACACCCCTGTCGCCGCTACGCAGCGACCGCACTCGTATCTCCAGCTGCTCGCTGGCGGCCGGCTTATGCGGTGCCAGACGGATGTACGACGCAATCGAATGCAGCTCGGCAATGTCCCGAAGCAGTCGCCATCCTGACCAACTGAGGATGTCGTAGCCGTAGGCGCCGAGGAATTCCCGCCGCTCGGCCTCGGGCCGCTGGAAGTGGTCTGGCAATCCCCCGATGAGATCCAGTTCCCTTGGGCCGGTGCAGCATTGGTCCCAGTCGATCAGCACGTAGGCATGTCCGTTCCAAACGACGTTCTCGGTGTGGGCATCGGCATGGACGACGCCGGTGCCGAGTGGAAAGCCGGTCGCGCGGTACGCCCTAACCAGTTCCTCCGCCTGGTTCCGTATCCATTGGCGATCATCAGCTGACAACGCAGGCTTCTGCCGGGTGTCGTCCAGGTCGAGGGCTTCTCCTAACCGATGCAACGGTCGGTATTCCGGTACGGCAAACGGTGCCATCGGCTGGTTATGGAGACGACGTAGCAAGGTCGCGACATCGGTCAACGTCGCCGGGGCGCTCGGGGGGCAGTACGGCCAGAACGTGGCGACGGCACCGGCAGCGACCACTGGCTGGTCACCAGGAAGTGGCTGCAGGCCGATCGGTTCCGTCGACTGCTGGCTCAGCCAACTCGTAACCGCGACCGCAGTGGCGGCCCGCTGCCTGCGCAGATCGGTGTCCGGCGCCAACCGCACGATGACGCCGCGCTCGCCCTCCCCTCGCAGCAGGTAGACGGCATTCGACCGGTGGTGGAGCTGCCGAGCGCCCCGGCTGTTCATGCCGAAAATCCGGCACACCGTCGCCAGCGCGTTGCGGCCGGGCAGCTCGCTGTCTGAGCGGCCCGGGACTGCGCGCACTACTACGCCACCACGGGAATTGCTGCCCGGATGTCGGCACGCAGGTCGGCAACCTCGGTCTGTGCAGCAAATGGGGCCGCGGCTTTGGAAAGATCCTTGAGCCGCGCGTAGCACCGGGTCGATGACACGTTGCCGATCGCCGAAATGGCCTGGTAGCCAGTCTTGATAGCGCTTTCGGTATCACCAGCGCGGAACTGGGCAGCAGCCAGCGGCGGCAGGTTGACCGCCCGGCTGCGGGCATGGGCGTTCTCGTAGCTGCCGACGGCCTGGCCCAGCATGGTGACGGCCTGCGGTGCGTACTCCGGCTGTGATTGCGACAGCAGGTGCATGGCATAGCCCTGCTGCGCCGTGATCTCGGCCTCGGACACGACACCCCGCCAGCACCGGGCCCAGGACGGCACCGGTGCGGAATTGGCGTCGTCGTAGCGCTCTTCGGACTGACCGAGCGCCCGGCGCATCGGTTCGATTTCACCACGGGTGGCGCGGGACCACCCGAGTACGGCGAAGACATACGCCTCAGTGGTGATGGCGGCCGGATGCTTGCGGTTGCCCGCGGTGGCCTGGGCGAGCTGCGCCACCTTGAGTGCTTCGTCCGGCCGACCGAGATGTAGCGACTGGTGCGCCATGTCCAAGAGGACGCTGACGGTGAGATCGGTACTGCGTGGATGGTCCTCGCCCTGATGGGCGGCATCGAGGGCGTAGGTCCACAGCTTGCGGGCCGCGTCGTGATCCTCGACGTCGTAGGCGAGCCAACCCGCCATGCTGGCCAGTTCGGCAGTCGCAATGAGCAAGCGGGGGCGAAGATCGTCGGGGCAGGTTGCACTTCGGAGTGCCCGGACTTGCTGGAGTTGGGTAAGCGCCGCGCTGCGGCACAAACCGCCACCGTGGGCCAGATCCCACCGCCGGAACCCGTCGGTGATGGCCTCGATAGCGTCGATATCGGCCGCCCCGATGTGCGTGCGCGATGACGGCACGGCTTGCCCTGGCAGTTGGTTGCCCAGCCGGGCGAGTTCGGGATGCAGATTGGAGCCGAGTGTGGCTGCTGTCAGGAGTACTAGGAAATCGCGTCGGTCCACCCAACTCACCTCCTTGGTGGCCAGGCTACCGGTGATTCCGGCGGCGAAGCCGAGTAGTTCAGCTGGGATCCCCAGCCTGGTGGCAATGCGTGCCACCACCTTCACATGGCCAATGCCGCGCTCGCCACGCTCCACTGCGGAGACCCGCGATTGGCTCATATCGAGTAGTTCACCCAGCTCCGTTTGGCTGAGCCCGGCCTGCTGGCGAACGGCGAGGAAGATCGCGCCGAAGTCGTAGCTGCCGAGGGCGGAGCGCAGCGTGGGCGATTCGTAGAAATCCTCGGGCAGGCGCCCCACCACCTCGGCGATGGACGCGCACGACGAGCAGTCGCCGATCGGATTCGCCTCTCCGGCATCGCATATGCACCACGCCGGTATCCGCCTGTTCATGGCCGCTCTCGATTCGTCGATTGGTAACAGCCTGCCGTCGTCGGTACGCCCCCGGAATACCCCTGAATGGCCGGTATTTTCGGCCCCTCCGGCGGCAAAGTGCCGTACCGCATTTTGCCAGGTAAACCCACCAAATACGGGCCTGTCAAGCCCCATTGGGGCTACCCCTGCCGGGCCTTGGCCCGTCACCTCCCCCGATCAACGCTTGACCTGCACCCGGTACCGGGACGACGCCGTACCCTCTTGCGCGGCGCACCGGCCGCCAGGAGTGGCAGGCCGGTGGCGAAAGCCCTCGGTGCCGGGTGCATCCCCGATGCTCCGATCACGATCCGAGGTTCCAATCGATGCACTCTCTGGCCATCTATCAGCTCGTCGCTATGTGCGATGAAGCCGCCCACCGGGCGCCTCTCGCACCATTCACCATCGAGCAAGCGCACACGGTGATGCGCTATCACGTTGCCTGCCGGGCGAAGCGCTGCCCGCGCAAGGCCGCCGCGCTCCAGACTCTGGTCGAAGCCGGCCGGGTGGTGCCATCGCAGACGAAGCCGCGGTGATCCGTCATGACCACACTGCCCAGCAGCGGCACGCCAGAGGATCACCCACCCGACACCAGCGACAACGATGTGTCCGAGACGACACCGGAATGGGCGCCGGTCGAGCCACTGCCGTCCAGCGAGATGCTGCTGGCGGCGTTTGCCGGGCTGACCCCGATCACGGCCACGGACATCTTGGATCCCGCGAGCGATCTGGTGATCTGCCAGGAGCGCTACCGGCTGGCGTTCGACGTGTTGGCGAGTGGTGCCGTGGCCAGCGAACGGCTGCAGTCCGTTGCGGCAGCGCTGGTTTCTGCACGGGAGGAAATCGAGCTGCTGGTCACGATCATCGACGACGCGGTGGGCAAGCGGCTGCTGTGCCGCCGCCGGGATGGGACGCACCGCGCGGGCCCGGATGCGAGTGCCCGCCCGGTGCCAGTACATACGGAGTCACTCGGGGACATTGCGTCCCGCATGGCTGCGCTCTGGGAAGTAGTGAGCGCCAACGCCGGGGACCTCGATGACCTGCCAGAAGCCGACCGGCTGATGGAACTGTGTGAAGGCTACGACTATCTGGCCGCTGAGATCGAAACCGGCCGGCGCCTGCCGCCCGGAGTGTGATCCGCCATGCGGCCTCTACACCCGCCCCGGCGCATCCGGCACATCCACATCGAATCTGGCGCACTGATCCTGGACTACCAAGCTAGCGCCGAACAAGCGCAGAACGTCGCCGACCAACTGGCCCAGGGGTTCCCGGAGCTGGTCGTCACGGTTGATGACGACGTCCGGGCTGATCTGCCGCCGCTGCCCTGCGCCGACCTGTGGGACTGAGTCTCGCCATGTACCCAGACCCGAAAGGCACACAACTATGCCCGAAACAGCCCCGGAGCACACCATCTTCCATGGCTCCAACCCGGACAAGCCGCTCGCCTTCACCGTGCCACCCGTAGAAGCCACACCGGGTCAACCGTTACCGGATGCCGGGCCGTTCCTGCGCGTGTGCGCCGGGGTCGAAGAACCAAGCACGGTCATGCTGCGCGTAGCGCGAGAACTGGTCGGCGCTTGGCGGCATGTCCATGATGACCGGCCCAAAGACACGGCCAAGGTCAACGAACAGCTGAACCTCTTCATCTGGTTCATCGACCGTGAAGCGGGTGGGTATCTCAAAGATATTGCGCCCCAGACGGATGCGCCGCTCAGCCCATCGACCTACGGGCAGTGGGTTGCCTGGCTTGTCTGGAAGTACCTGCTCTACGCGCTGCGGCAGAACGACCCGCAGCACGATGAGCGTGACGCCGCTGAACTCTCCTGGTGCATTGAGTCGTTCGATGAGCTGGTGGCTGCGGTACGGGACGGGCGGTTGCGGTTGCCCAAGGAGCAGGTGGATGGGGACGGGGCGGAGTTTCCGCCACGGCGGGTATGGCCGGACGATGGGGGTTCGGTATGAGCAGGCCGGAACCGATGCCGGAGCGAACGTTCGTGCAGGCGGACGGCAAACTGGCCGAGTTCATGTGCCAGGTACACCTGATGGAACTGACGCCTGAACGTGCCCGCGAACTGCGGTATGTCCACCGATTCCACCATCCGGACGAGTGCATCGTGCACCTGGAGGCGGCGCTTCTGCTGCTGATCGAGGATGGCTACTGAGCGATGACGCCTCTCCTCGTCGCCATCCCGTGGACGGGATCCGTCGTCTTCGCCGGAGCGCTCTGCTTCCGACTGGGCTACTGGTGGAAGTCAACGGAGCTGCAGGGGCGGCATGCGGCGGGAAATGTAGCGGTGGCGGATGATCCCTGGGCCGATGAGGAGACGCTCGGCGAGCCGGATTGGGATCAGACATCACCGAGTGCACGACCGCCGGCAAGACCGGTGCGGTGGTGGAGCGACGAGGACGATACTGAGAAGTTGCCGCAGACCGAGCTGGACGACGGGAACGACGAAGAGTTTTGACAGCTGCTTCAACTCACCGTCGTACGGCGTATCCCTATGTTCCGATCGCCGAAGCCGATCGAGAGGACTGGCTCCGCAAAGTCGAAGAACAACGAGACGTCAGAGCCCGAACAATGACGAATAGCGGCAGCGCTGCGGAGCCAGAACTCTGGTATTCCTCTCTCCGGACGACCTTGGTGTGAAAGTCTGCCTTCTTCAGCGAACCCGGCCGATTACCGGGGGTGATCGTTTGAGGTGCGGGTCGATGTCTCCAGTTCACGCTCGTCGCTACGAACGACCACGCCGTCCGCGAGTTGAAGGATCACAAACGATCCAAAGGAGGCCGCTTCCAGTCGCTTCAATTGAGCGCCGAGCTTGCCGCTACGCCGGACAACTTCAACCGTGCGGCTATCGTGCCGCAGCTCGCGCGCTGCCGAGAGTGCCGCGGCGACGGGGACGTCGGGTTCGACGAGGATCGCGAGGGCGTCGTGGCGAGCCTGCTGGCCGAGTAGGTTCACAATGCGTTCGAATCCGATGGAGAAGCCGCAGGCGGGTACGTCTTTGCCGAGGGATCGGCCGATCAGCTGGTCGTAGCGTCCGCCACCAGCGACCGAGCTGGACGACTCGGGGTGGGCTATCTCGTAGATCTGGCCAGTGTAGTAGCCCATGCCACGCACCAGGGTGGGGTCGAATTGCCAAGCGAGCGAACGTTCTTCCGCGAGGAGGTCCAGGCTGGCGGTGGTGGCAGCGAAGTCGTCGAGGGACTGTTGGGGCACGCTTGGCAGCGCGTCGGCCAACACGTCAAGGAGTTTGCCTGTCGGGGTGTCCTGGAGCGCGGCGATCTTGTCCAGTGCTGCGGCCACGGCCTCTGCGGGCATCTCTGTCTTGGCGAGTTCGGCGCGGACGCCGTCCCAGCTGATCTTGTCGAGCTTGTCCAAGGCGATGAAGAACTTGTCCCAGCAGGCTTCGGGCAGGCCGGAGTCTGTGGCGACAGCGGTGAGGAACCGGCGGTCGGACAGCCGCACGGTCACGTTGTCGAGGCCAACGGCGGCCAGGGCGCTGGTGGTGGCTTCGATCAACTCGGCTTCGGCCAGCACCCCGGGTTCGCCGATCATGTCGATGTCGCATTGGTAGAACTGGCGGTAGCGGCCCTTCTGGGGCCGTTCGGCGCGCCAGACGGGGCCGACCTGCAGGGCGCGGAACGGGGTGGGCAGCTGAGCGTGATTGTTGCCGTAGAACCGGGTCAGCGGCACGGTGAGATCGAACCGCAGCCCGAGGTCGACCAGATCGGCGAGGATGCTGCGAGGTTCGACTTCGGGCGGCAGGCCGCGACGCAGGACCTGGTAGATCAGCTTCTCGTTCTCGCCACCCTGGCCACCCTGCAAGCGGGTGATGTCCTCCAGGGCGGGAGTTTCGATGCGCTGATAGCCGTAGCTGCGGTAAACCTCTGTGATAGTCGACAGCACATGGTCCCGCGTGGCGACCTCTGCGGGGAGCAGATCGCGCATTCCGCGGGCAGGGCTGTTGTCGACTTTCACAGGGATCCTTCGCTGCGTCGGTGGGAGTAGCCCGGCTCACCAGAGTGGGGCCGGTGGCAGGTACATGGACATGTTAGTCAGGCTCGGATCATGTCCGGTCCGCGACGTGTTCGGCGGCGGCATCGTGCCCAGGCACGCCCCTCAGCCTGTGACTGCGAGGTTGGCGTGGAGAATCACGGGTGGAACGGTCCGCCAGCCGCAACTAGAGGGTCTCGTAGGCATGGAGGCTTCGTTGTGCCTGAGCGAATTCAGCGCGGGCTTGGTCGGTATCGGACCAGTCGTCGCCGTAGATCAGCTCCAGTTGATCGGGGATCGCGCCGTAGACGTCGCCGGGGCGGCTGCGCGCCCCGAAGTCGCCAAGTAGCCGACGGCGGCGCGGCGTTTGGCGATCGAGGATAGCGACGTCAGGCGTGATCCAGTAGTCGACGGGTCGGCAGAATAGTTGGCCGTAGCGCAGGACCACGCTGATGCGGGTGGTGTCGCTGGTGTTGGCTGCGACGCCATGACCGAGTGAGAGCGGGAACAGCACCACGTCACCGGCATGCGCAAGGATTTGTCTGGGCGCGGCAACCTGTTCGAACGCGATCTTGCCTGGAAAGTTCGTGCGATGGGAGCCAGGAGCGACAGTGAAGTTCCCAGCGTTGGGCCTGGTGAGGTCGGTAAGGAAGAACTGGGCTTTGATCTGTACTTCCTTGACGCTCGGTGCGGCGTGGATGAGCGACGGGCCCTGGTCGGTGTGGAAGGCCACGAGGGGCTCGGGCGCGGGGTATCGGAAGAAGATCTCCGAGCCGAGCACCTGCAAGTACGGGCCGATGAGCCCGAGAATCCGGCCGAACACCCCAGGGTGATCGAGCAGCAGATCCAGTTCTGGGCACCAGCGCAGCGCGTTTGCGATGCTCAGGTCTCGATTGTTGCCGGCGTCGAAGACATCGGCAAAATCGACGGCAGCGTCGCGGCAGTGCAGTTCGAGCAGCGCAGCATGAAGCGTTTGTACTTCGGCAGGAGCTAGCGCGCCGCGGATGTGCAGATAGCCCTGTTCGGCCCATTGCCTGCGTTCGTCGTCGGTCATCAGCTGTTGTGTCATCGCTCGATGCCTCCGTACAGCGTGGTGATCGAGAACCGGGATCCGCGTTGGACGGGACGGACGGCATGCGCTCGTGTGGGTGCTAGCGGGAGCAGCAACGCGGAGTTGAAGCGCGGGGCCAGCTGCCGTGTTTCGGGTCGCAGGGTCCATTTCTTCAGGGGAAAGAACCAGTCCGGATCGTCGTATTCGACGACGTCTTCGACGAGACCGACGACGGTTTCCCCGCCGTCACCCGAATTCCAGTCCGCCGTGAAATTGCACACGACCGAGAGCCGATACTCGGGTGCCGGACAATCATCGTGCGGGTCGACGTAATCGCCAACGTCCATACGGTAAGGCGTCGTGGGCCGCAGCGCCTCAAGAGGTTGTCCGAGCCATCGGCTCAGCTGGTCCAGCCACCACGGGCTGACGAACATTTCGAGGGCGTCGAGAGCATTCATGTCGGGCGCGGCGGTCAGTGCAATGGGACTGTCTGGCATGTCGCCCAGACGTTTTGCGCGGCTTACACGTTTCGTGTCGCCGATTTCGTCGCGCTCGTAGTGGATTCCATGCGCCAGATGGTCGGCAAGGGAGCTGGCGTAGTCGGGGTCGAGCACGTCATCCACACGGATGGCGACAAGTTCGTCGGCGATGACCACCGTGTCCTCGATGAGGCAGCGGCCTGCAGCGACCGGACGCGTCTCCAGTTCGAATTGCGGAATTCGCATTGTCTTTTCTCCTCCGTTCAGCAGGCGCCGTTGAGCCGACCGAGGGCCTTTCCCCGCGGCCGGATCCAATGCGAGGTAGTTCGCTCCGCGTGGTCATAGGCGGCGTTAACGAGCACGCTGATCTGCTCGACGTGACTCAGCCGGGAGCCCATCGGCGGTTGGCCTACAGCGATGCGGTGCAGGTCAGTGACCGGCCGCAGCATGGGTTGGGGCGCGATGACGGTGGGTGTTGGCGCATCGAAAGTACAGCCGTTCTCGTTCAGGAGGGCGACTCCTTGTTCCGCTTCGAGGGCGATCTGCCAGTCTCCGCAGGCAGCTCCCTCCTCCGCGTCGGCGAGCACCAGGCGCACCTCGACGGCCCCGGCACGAAAACAGAGGTCGGCCTCGATATCTGCGCCACGTTCATTGCGGCCGAAGACTGCCGTGATTGTGTCGGGCGTCTTGGCTGGAACGTTGGCGGGTAGGAACATGGCAATGGCATCCAGTGCATGGCTGCCGTTGTCGATCAGTACGCCGTGCCGGGGGCCGGCGGCTGCCCTGTGGGTGGGTGCTGTGTGGGCGAATCTCGTTGCGTACGGGCCTGTCCAGCGTGCCTCAATTCGGCGCAGTGGCCCGATAGCTCCCTGTGCGACCAGCTCGGCGCTCTCGCGGATGTGCGGCTGATAGCGTCGGTTGAACGGGGCGACCGAGCACGGGCGTGCGCTGGATAGACGCCGCAGCCGGGAGAGTTCGCCGGCGGTTGCGGCGACAGGCTTCTCGACCAGGCATGGCAGTGTGGCGGGAAGCCCCTCGAGTACATCGAACACCGCTCGCGGCGGCACCGCCACCACGGCGGCATCGAGCACGCCAGCGCGCACCATCGAATCGACATCGGGAAATGCGGTGCTGCCGAAGTCCTCGGCTAATGCGGTCGCCGAACTGTGGCGAGCGGCGGCTACGCCAGCGAGGTCCATGGCTGAGTCGGTCACGATGTCGAGGGCATGGGAACGCGCTGCGAGTCCGGCACCGATGAGTCCGATTTTGAGGCTCATGCCGGTCTCCTGACGAGCGGAAGGTGTTTCTGCACCTGCTCAGCCGCGTGGTCCCATTGGCTGCGGATCGGTTCCAGGCGTTTGAGATTGGCGATATCGCGAAAGTCCGGGGAGCAGAACTCGTCGTAGCAGCGGCTGACCCAGTCGCGAATGTCCGTGGCGGACATGGCGTCGTTGTGGCAGACGGGCATGTCGAGCCAACTGGTTGTTTCGTACCAGTACTTGTCGGGAATCGTGATGCCGTACCGTTCGGGATTGGCGTACACGTCCGTGCCGGGGCGGGGCTCCATGACGTTGAACGTGGCGACCGTGGGGTTCACGAGCCGGATGAAATCCATAGTGGCCGCCAGAGTTTCGGGGCTGTCCCCTGGCGCGCCGACAATGAATGACGCGTGCAACTCCAGCCCCGCCGCCATGATCCGCCCAGCCGTCTTGTACAGCCGCGCGGGCGAGGTTCCCTTTTTCACCAGTCGCAGCGTCTGTTCCTGAACGGACTCGAATCCGACGAACACCCGATATGCGCCCGCCTCGATCATCGCGTCGAGCACTTGCGGGCGCGCATCCTGTGCCCGCATGTTGCTGGTCCACGGGATCGTCAGGCCACGCCGCGTGATCTCCTCGCAGATCGCAACTGCTCGGCGTGGGTCGCCGGAGAAGGTGTCGTCACCGAAGAAGATCGAGGAGAACCCCATATCGGCGACGGTTTCCATCTCGTCTGCGACGTGCGTCGGGCTGTTCCACCGGGCCGCGCGGCCAGCGATCGTCGTCGAGCAGAAGGTGCAGCGACTTGGGCATCCTCGTGCGGTCATGACGACGGTCTCGTAGTCGTAGTCGAGGTAGTTGCGCATGTCGAAGATGCTGCGGTCGGGTCGTCCGTATCGGTCGAGATCCATCTCTGGAGGCGCGGGCGCCGTCGTCTGGAGGCCGGGTCCGTCTCGGAAGACCAGGCCCGGCACCTTCGCCAGCGCCGAGGTGCCGCCGCCGGAACCAAGAGCGTCGGCGAGGTCGACGATGCTGTCCTCGGCGTCGAACAGCAGCACGAAGTCGACGCAGTCGTGGCGGGTGAGGCATTCGGTGCCGATGAACGAGACATGCGGGCCACCGAACACAATCGGGGTTGTCGGCCGCCAGCTGCGGACGGTTCGCGCGATCTCGAGCGCGTGGTAGTAACTCTGGGCGACGGAGGTGACGCCGACCAGGTCCGGGCAGATGTCGTCGAGCCTTGCAATCAGCGCATCGACGTTGTTGCCCTCGAACGGCAGGTCCACGTGCACCACTTCGTGTCCAGCACGGCGCAGTGAGCGCGCCATGTAGGCGTAGCCGAGAGGCGGATGCAGCAGCAACGTATGCGGGTCGTGTGTGTAGTGCGGATTGACGAACAGAATCTTCATCATTCGGCTCCTACGCGTAGCCGAGGCAGACCCACGAAAACCCCCGGCGCCCTTTGCGGGGCAGTCGCAGGGATGGTCTGCTGCGCGGTGTCAAGTCCGTGAGGGCCGAGATCGACGAATCGTTGTGCGCCGCAACGCTCGTCGTACTTGCCGTTGTAATGGAACGCCTTGCAGCCGCCCATGCATGGCCCGAGCGCCGAGCAGGAGCCGCACGGTCCGGCCGGCGGTTCCCGACGATCGGAGTAACGGTCGACCAGCCTTCGCCAGATGTCGGCGAACGGCTCGTCGCGAACGTTGCCGACGGCTTCTTCGATGAAGTTGCAGCCGGACACGTTGCCCACCGGGTCGATCGACACCATGCTGGTCCCTACATTGCACAGATTCGATCCGATGAACAACTCGCGGGCAGCCTGGTCGATCAGCCGGTCGTCGATCAGCGTCAACATGAACGGGTCGTGGGTGTAGATGTCCAGCACGCCTTGGTGATCCAGGATCAGCTGATACAACCGCTTGCACACATCCTGATAGTGGGGCCATAGGGCACGGTCGAAGATGTTGTGCAGGTTGTATCGGTTCTGCATGAAACTGATTGCGTCGACTCCGATGTCCAGGGCGAAGTTGACGATACGGTCGACTTGCTCGTAGTTGTGAGAGTCGATGGTGGTCGAAAACCCGACCGTCGCCATGCCTTCCTGCTTGAGCATCCGCAGAGCCCGGACGGCGACGTCGAACGCCCCGGCCTTACCGCGGACCCCATCGTGCACGGCGGGCTCCGTGCTGTCGATCGACACCATCGCGCGGCTGATCCCTGCTCCGATGAGCTTCTGCGCGTCCTCGGGCTGGCGGACGTAGAAGCCGTTGAGCATCAAGGTCTGGTAGAAATCCAGGTCTCGGAAGACCGCTGCCGCCTCGTGGAAATCCCGACGGATCATGTTCTCGCCGTGCGAGTACACCAGGCTTGCCGCGCCCTCGCTGTGCAGTTGTTGTGCTAACCGGTCGATCTCGTCGAGGGTGAACTCGTCTCGGTTGCGCCGGTACAGGGCGTAGCAGTGGCTGCATTTCAGGTTGCATCGATAGGTCAGACCCAGCTGGACCAGGATCGGCAGCGGATGCTCGGGAAGCTGGAAGTCGTCAGGCCTGACGAGAACGGCCTCATGCTGCATCGTCGCCCCGCTTGAGCAGCCCCGCAGTGGTGAAATCGTCGATGAAAGCGGTGACATCGGCGGCGATCTCTTTTGGCGCCGCGTCGAATTCGAGGGTTAGCGCTTCGACGATTTCGCTGAATCCGAGGGGGCCGTCCGCCAGCAGACCGACGACGGCCGACGCGGATTCGTTCAGTTCGTACATCACGCCCTTGGCTCTGTCGAACAGCATTGTCAAGCCAGCGCTTGTCTTTCGCGCCACGGCGTGGGTGTGAAGAGAGATCTTGGTGCTTTCGAGTTTTGCGGACATGGCGGCCTCGCCTTCGAGCAGGAACGGCTTGTCTTTTCTGAGTCGGTGCCCGCCTTCGACGACTCGGGCGGGCACCGACAGTCCGACCGGATCAGCAATGAGTCCGGACGTTGCGGGCGCGCCACTGCGGACGACGCCAGGGTCGCTTGACCTTGGCCATGGAGATCCTCCTTCCCCGCTGTTCAACTCGTTGTGACCGCTCGCCACAACGACTTCCAGGATCACCACTTCCCCTGTCCGGCGCTGACCGAATCAGGGCTGTCAGCCCGGACAAACATGCTTGTCCGCACGACACCGGCCCCGGGCTCCGATCTCGGTAGACACCCCGGAGGCCGCTGAACGAGGCAAACGAGTAGCGGACACGCCGTCGCGATTGCGACAATCGACATCGTGGGGCGGGCGCCGGATCATCTGCACGGACCATCCGTGAGCAACAGGTTCGGAGTCGAGCTGCGACGACGGCGGGAAGCCGACGGCTATTCGCTCGCCAACCTGGGCCGACTCGTGCACGTCAGCGGCGACCTGATCGGTAAGATCGAGAAGGGGCAGCGGACGGCGAGCCCTGACCTGATCCGGCGACTGGATGACATCCTCGTCGCAGCGGGGGCTCTGGTTGAGTCAGTGCACCCGCAACCTCGGGCAGAGGGCGTCGTGCTCACCACCAAACACGCTGCCGCCGCTATTGTATGGGCGCGAAAGCCGCGCCGTCCGTTGGGGCAGATCGCCATCGAGACCCCGGCTGGGGAACGTTTTGCTGGCACGACCATCCCGGCCCTCGTTCTGCCTGCCGACAGCAAGGGCGAGCGCATTCTTCTTGACGGCGGATCGCAGCGGGTTCGCGATCACACCCGCATCCGGAACGGACTTCTGGTCGCTGCCGTCGAAAACAACGGGTCTTCGCGGTACTTCGGGCTCGCAGCCAGGAGCGGTCGACAGCAGGAACTGCTGCTGCCGCAGGCATATGAACTCGACGAGATAACGATGGGGATGCTATGGGCCGTCAGCAACCTCGATGAGGGCCTGCTCGATAGCGACACCGAACTCGACGCAGCGATCGCTGTACGTCATGTCTATGACAGCACGACGGCTTCGGCGGTCAGCCGAGACGACGCGTTGTCCCCGGTTGCCCAAATGTGGCTTGGTTCCGACTTCTGCGCCCGCCACATTCTCCGGCACGCTGATCGGCTCGGCCAGACACCGTTTTACTGGACGGCGGAGCGAACCGGCGAAGAGGCGAGTGCCTGGCTACTG
This sequence comes from Nocardia barduliensis, assembly GCF_013315795.1. Lineage (GTDB taxonomy): Bacteria > Actinomycetota > Actinomycetes > Mycobacteriales > Mycobacteriaceae > Nocardia > Nocardia barduliensis. The sequence goes on along the minus strand of NZ_JABLTE010000036.1, from coordinate 42,976 downwards.
TTTGCACACAAACTCGAATACCTACAAGAGACGGCCGCGCGCCATGCGGCCGGCGCGCCATCGACCCGGGCCTTCCACGTCCCACCCGAGCCATCCGGATCAATGCTGCCGGAACGGATTCTGCTGCTCCTTGCCGCAGCGTTGATGGAATCGTTCCGCATTCGAGTCGTAGTCTGCCCGGACCCGCTGTTCGATGACACGCCCGGATTCGTCTTGGACCCTGGCGCGAGAGCCATACTCGCCAACTGGGTGCGAAGCGACGACGTCTGGTTGGTGGATGTCACCGACAAACGAACCACCGTCCGTCAATTCGCCGACGTAGTTGGGCACGCCACGGCTCACTCGGCGATCGACGCGCCAGAACCTCTCCAGCGCCTGCACCGCCTTGCCCAGTACCTCGATATCGACTGGAACTGGGTCACCCGCAGATGCCGTGGGCTGGCCAGTACAGGCATAGCTGGACTGGTCCGGCCGAGGAGCCGCCTATTGTCCCTGGCGGGACTCGAACGGGCCTGTGCCTTCCTCGGCATGGCGGCGACTGCGGGCCGATAGTCTGGCTGGCGTGTCGAACCCTAATAGATTCGGCCGGGTCGTCGTGTTCGGGCTCGGTGGAACGATTGCCATGACGCCAACCGACTCGGGTGGGGTCGCTCCCAATCTCACAGCCGAACAGCTCGTCGCCGCCGTGCCAGGGTTGGACGGCACTGGAGTGAAACTGGACGTGGTGCAGTTCCGGCAGATCCCCGGGGCCTCGCTAAGTTTCGCCGACGTCGCCGCGCTCCAGAAGGCCATCTCCACGGAACTGCCACACGCCGCGGGCGTCGTCGTGACGCAGGGGACCGACACCATCGAGGAGACCAGCTACTTGCTCGACCTCCTGCACGATCGGCCCGAACCCGTGGTTGTAACTGGCGCGATGCGCAACCCGAGCATGGCCGGAGCCGACGGCCCGGCCAACCTCCTCGCCGCAGTCCAGGTAGCCGCGTCCCCACAGGCGCGGGAGCAGGGTTGTGTGGTCGTATTCGCCGACGAAATCCACGCCGCCCGCCGCGTCCGTAAGGCCCACACCACCCGCTGCGCCGCGTTCGAATCACCGAACGGCGGCCCACTCGGCTGGATCTCAGAGGGCCACGTGCACTTGGCTAATCGCTTATCCTTCCGAACCTGGCTGCCCGCACCGCCGACCGACAATGTTCGTGTGGCCCTGCTGCCCATCTCGCTCGGCGACGACGGTACGGTCCTGGACGCTGTCGCCGACCATGTCGACGGGATCGTCGTGGCCGCCGTCGGAGCCGGACACGTACCAGCCCCCCTGGCTCCCCGCCTCGGGGCGATCGCCAAAACTAAACCGGTAATCCTGGCGTCCCGCACAGGCGGAGGCACCGTGTTGGCCGAGACCTACGGATTCCCAGGTTCCGAACGCGACCTGCTCGCTCGCGGCCTCATCTCCGCCGGGTTCCTCGAGCCAGTCAAGGCCCGACTGCTGCTGCACACCCTGATCTGCAACCAAGCCGACCGCGACACCATCGCGTCAGCCTTCGCTGCATCCGGCGGCTACGCCGATCCGACTTCATGGCCCTGGGCCACGCTAACGGCAGGTGCAGACAATGCGTAGCACCGAAGTCAACATCGGCAGAACGTTTTTGGTGGTGTTCGACCATGGCGACGATTTTTTTCTCGCGCTGCAGGACTTCTGCCGCTCCAACAGCGTCAAGCAGGGATTCATCCCGTCCTTCATCGCCGGATTCTCCGAGGTCTCCATCGTAGGCACTTGCGAGAAACTCGAAAACCCCGCGGCCCCAGTCTGGTCCAAAGTCCAGCTCACCAACGTCGAAGCGTACGGCGGCGGCACCCTCGCCTACGACCCGGACCACGACACAATCCGACCGCACATCCACGTCGCAGTCGGTCTCAAGGAGCACAGCGCCACCGGCCATACCAGCCATCTCCTCGACGCCTCAGTTCAGTTCCTGACCGAGATGATGCTCATCGAAGTAACCTCTCCCGACCTGAGACGCCTCCCACGCCCGGATCTCTTCGACGTTCCGCTTCTCCAATTCGATTGACGGGTAGACCGTGCATGAAACCTTCTTGACATACCCAGTCAAGTGGACTGCACTCGTCGATAGCGCTGTGGCTGAAGCGGACTCCGCACCGTGACGCGACAACCGCAGAAGCGCGGTTGTCCAGGCGGACACGGATCACGGCCTGATCGGCAGCCTGGCGCTCGCTGAGATACCCGGACGCCGGCGTGACGGCGCTAGCGGCGACTCCTCTGCCGCGCTGGCCCGGTAGATGCCATAGGCAAGATTGGCCTGCCCATCGGTCAGAAAGAGCTGGTCGAGCCGGATGTCGATGGTGCCGATTGCCGATGAGCGCGGCGGCGACGTCGTCGTCGATGGCGAAAGTCTTATGGCAGCATCGGTCTGCCACTGCAATTCGCAGCGTTCAAGGTAGCTCGTCACCGCGGCGAGGGTGCTGGGACCGCCGGTGTACCAGCGCATGAGTTGGTCGTCCTCGCCGGCCAGATGTGCTCGGCATCAGCCACGGCAATGGGACATAGCCTGATCGTGCCATCGGTGAGGTTCGGGTCACAGACGCAGTGTGACGAGGCGATCCAGCTGAATGCCACTGGCCTTTCCGTTGTTCAGGCGTTGTGGAATCCCTGTTGTCACCATCTGTCCGGGATGCATACTTGCTTTATCCTTCAGAGGGAAAGATCTTGTGTATGACACGCGTGCGATAGGTCCTGATTTTCGGATGGAGTCATTTTTGTGAACATCTCAGCGCCGCTGGCGGACCAGCAGCCACATACCTTAGTGCTGTGGGATATTGACCACACATTGATCGAATCGCGAGGTGTCGGTCCGGCCGTTTATCGACGTGCTTTCAGAGCAGCGACTGGCAGGAACCTGCAAGATCTGGTTATCGTACCGGGATGGACCGAACTCGCAATTACGGCAGAGACGTTGCGAACGAACGGACTTGAAGTTTCCGATCAGACCATCTCAGCTTTGATCGGGCGGCTGGTGGAAGAGTTTCGACGGGCACGGGTCGAGCTGGCGACTATTGGGCGTGAACTACCCGGAGCGAGCGAGATCCTGAAGTGCCTGTCCGCCGAGCCCGCTATCCATCAAACTGTTCTTACGGGTAATGTCCGGGCGGTTGCACAAGTAAAGTTGGAGGCCTTCGATCTCGACAGGTTTGTCGACCTGGAATCTGCCGCCTTCGGCGACGACGGCTATGACAGAGCAGCTCTGGTATCGGTTGCTCAACATAGGGCAGGACTTCGAACTGGTGTCACCTTTTGCGGGGAGACAACGGTGATAATCGGAGACTCTGTCGAAGATATCCGCGCAGCACGAAAGGCACAGGTGCGGGCGATTGGAGTGGCGACGGGTGCAAGCACGCTTGATGAACTAAGATATGCTGGTGCCGACGACTTATTGCCTGATCTGTGCGACCATGCACGCGTTAGGCGACTTATACTTGGGGACGTGCGAGCCACTCGCGTCTTCGGTTTTTCAGAATAGGAACGTGTGACGTTAGGCGCCGATCACATAAGTAGTTCGTCCGCTTGGCTAGCCAGCAACTTCAGAGATATCTCAAGAGCGCTAGTAGACGCGGTAGCCGATATCCGAATCGTACCGGGTGAGTCGAAAAGCGAACCCGGTACGACAGCGATCGATGTGTTCACAAGTACCATCTTGCAGAACTCAGATACGTCGATAGCATTCACCACTCTTATTAGAACGTACCCTGATCGACTGAAGTCAATTGGCTCAAACCCGGGCGTCGCATTCGCCCAGCGTACGATAATCTCCCTGTTCATATCCACGAGATGTCGGGAGTTCGATATCACATCTTTCGTCTCGGATAGTGCTGAGAATGTCAGTGCACTATGAAGATGGCCGGGTTGGCCATGCATTGTTTCATCCGAGGTGGCGACATCCAAAATGAAATCCCGATTGGCCAGTAACCAACCTACCCGAAGCGCACCCAGCCCATAGCATTTCGATAGTGATCCGCAAGTGATCACTGTCTTGCTCGTTGGATCGAAAGCTGTTCCGGCGTCAGGGTCGGCGAAGTCGCGGAATACCTCGTCGACGAGTAGAACTGCCCCGTACTCTGCGCATGTCGTACTCAGACTGTCCAGCTCGAGGTCCGTCAGATATCGGCCGGAAGGGTTATGAGGATTTGTTATGCAAACCATCTGCACACCTTCGGATAATGTTCTCCTGATAACTTCATCTCGAAAGGACCAGTCACCCGAAACCGTCCGGTCGATCGGGACTGCCTGGATTCGGAGTGCGGCGGCGACGCTGGCAAAATTCTTATATGAAGGAGTTTCGATCGCGACGCAAGGGTGCTCGAACTGTCGGGACAGCGCAGCGAGTCCAAGGGACACGCCAGCACTCGCTCCGCGGCTCAGCCACACGTGTTCGGGCGAGGTTCCGTACCGATCGGCTACTGCAACCCTACCTATCTCCTGGTCACTGACTCCTGCCGGAACGTTACGCAGAATTGAGTCGATGAGCTGAGAGTTCTGCGGCAGTCCAGAGGAGGCGAGGTCGTACGCTGCAACTCCGGTGACACTGCGAATATATTTCAAGTAGTCTGCGACGTCGGTCATGGCCTTCCTTGTCAAGTGATATTAGGCCGAATAGACTGCCTTCAGGACGACCGGTACGTTGCGCACCAATGACGACGCACCGATGGCCGCCCTTGTGTGCACCCCGCATTCCCCGAATACACGCTCGAAAAGATCCGATGCTGCGTCAGCAATTTCGCTTTGAAAACCAAAGCCTGACTGTGCATTGCAGAAGACCATTACGTCCACGACATCTGTGACCTCATCCAGGTTTATCACAGTTCGAAGGCAGCCGAGTGAGTTCGCGACGCACCATTTCGCCGCGTCCTTGGCCTGTTCGAGGCTTACGTTGCGTCCGATCCTCCCGACGTATTCGACACCACTGGCCATTTTGGGAGTGACGGACGATACGTAGATGAGGCTGCCAATTCGTTTAGCTGGAGAGAAATTGTTGGCAGGCGTGACGTTCGTGGGTATCGGATACCCCAAGTCCATCATGACTTCCGCTACTCGGGAGCTGGGGCGCCGATCGGTCATTCGGTCACCGCCGAAATATTGAGCCGCCCGGCGGTTGCCAGCAGGTGCTGTGTAGCCAGCTCGCGCGCACGTTGCTCGTCACCAGCTTCGATGAAGTCAACGAGGTCAGCGTGCTCATGCGCGACCAGTAGCATGACATGCCTACTGTGTAGGGCTCCGACGCCGATCACTCGTTGGAGATCCTGCCATGTTCGCATTATCCGGGCAGCATGGATGAAACGAGCACGTTCCGCGAGAAGGCAATGGAATTCTGCCGCGTGGTCCATAAATAGTATCCGCTCGTCGGCTACGGCTGCTCGTCGTTGTGCGTCGATCTCTTGTCGGAGGGCATCGATATCCTCGTCCGTTGCAATTCTCGCTAATTGTTCTGCAACGCGACTTTCCACGTCGTGTCTGATGGCAAGGATCTCGGAGATTTCATCCTCCGTGATCACTCTGACTACAATGGTGCGGCCTCCGCGGCGCTCCAGAATCCCTTCGGCCTCAAGATTTGAAAGAGCTGAAGCGATATGCCGCCGCGGTATTCCGAGTCGAGATGACAATTCACCGGGATCGACGGTCTCGTTTCCTTTGATTACGCCGGCTTGCAGGAGTCTTCGGATTGTATGCTGAGCATCCTGAACTTCCGCCGTGTTTACGCCGAACTTGAAGTGTGCGGTGAACCATGTCACTTGTATCACCCTTCCAATGTGCGGGGAGGAGCAGCGAGAACTTCTATTACCGCATCGAGAGCTGCTTGCACTGCGCCTTGAATCCAGGCGTGGATGACCGATGTGTGCTCGCCAGCGAAGAATATTCGTGGCGAATCCGCCGGATGAGGCGCGACCAGGCTCGCTTGGTAACGGTCGTGTTCGCCCGGTGCAAAGTAGGCGAAGGCTCCGCCGCCGGGGTTACGCTCGGTGTCCCACGAGACATGTACGACGTCGTCTACTTGGTCTCGAAGCCCTGGATGGAGGATATCCATCGCGCCCAACACCTCCTGGGCACGCTCCTCATTCGAAAGAGCTGCCATCCGGCGCGAGTTCGCTTCCCAGGTGTATGAGGCTGTGAGCACTCCTGGTGATCTGGACATTTCCGATGATCTCGGACCCCATATCCGCGGGGCATGGGCGTACTCTTCGCCGCGTGCCTCAGATCCTGTCGGTCCCGCGAGGAGATCATCGCCCAGAGGCATCGCATTATCCGAGGGGTACCAACACTGCTGGAATGTTCGATCCGAAAAGCTCCCTCCCCCGAATATTTGATCGGCGGATTCCCAAAGCCGCCTTTTCACATGTATCAGTACCTTCGAGGCACTTGCGTAGTAGAGACCGTTCAGTGCCCTGGAGTGGTCGATGGGTAGTGGTGGATCAAAGGCGATACGGGCAAGTTGAGGCGCCGGCACTGCGCAGATGACGTAGTCGAACTCGTGCTGACGGCAGCCATTGATCGTCAATGTCGTGGAACCTGCGTCTGTTCGGATCGCGTCAACCCTACTGTTCAGGTTGATGGCTCCATCGACCGACGTGGCCAGTGCTGAAACTAGCTCGGACATACCGCCTTCTAGCTCGATCTGCTCAACGCGAAGGAGGCCGAAATAGTCGATCAGCGTTTCGAGAAATGATGCACGTTCGTACTGGATCATGCCGGTCGTGTGTCCAATGTACTCGATTGCTTCTTTGGACAGGTGCGTCGTCTCGAGGTATTGGCGTAGCGACATCGCGCCGAAGTCGCGACTGTGTCCGGTCAGGGTCGGGCCGAACATCTGCCACTTTTCAGGAGTTGACAGGTTCGCCATCGCCACGAACATGGCATCGTCGAACAGCCTGATCGGATCCCGTATTTCGCGCGGAGCCAGTCGGAAATGTTTCGTCAGGAGTTGCCAGTCTTTGATCCGTAACTTCTGGTTGCGGATCAGGTAGTATGCCATAGGATTCGTGTTCACGAATGGTCGGCAGTTCAAGCCGAATTGGCGGATGTAATGTAGTGCACAGTCGTGGTGTGAAGGTATGCGCATAGCGCCGAGTTCGCCGATCGTACCGTCGTAGAATTTGTGCGTCTTAAGGCGACCCCCCAGACGGGTATCGGCCTCGTAGAGGGAGACCGCATGCCCCCGCTGGCCCAGCTCATAGGCGGCGACCAGACCTGATATTCCGCCACCGACTATTGCGATGCGTTTTCGCGCTCCGGGGAGGTCGGCGTTCGTGAGCTCGTGGTGCGGGAACCGCATGACATCTTCGATCGAGAAGGGATGTCCGTTTGAGGAGAGGTGTTTCAGTCGTGACGACAGGTTAGTCATTGTTCTTCGCTCCCGTACGGCTATTGTCAGGAACCAAGAAGGGGTGGTCATTCGTGGCGAGCTTCAATTTGACCGCCGCCATGTCGTCCCAGAGACGTCCCTGCATGCCGATCCCGGCGACGGCCGCTTCGATGTCGCCGCCGTGTCCAATGTCTGTCAGTAGTCGCCCGACTTGCTGGTTGCGGAGCTTGGCGATCAGTTCTTCTGTGGCGAGGCAGCCTTCGCGCAGGTACCAGCGGGCCGCCATCAGCATGTGCTGGGCGTCGTCATCAATTTCATGCTCCGTAGCGAAGCCCCGCTTGATAAGGTCAGAAATAGCTATTCCGCACGCGATGCTGTCCTCCATGGAGCCGCTGCCGTAGAACCCTCCACAGGACAGCCATATGCGGTCGGGGTGATAAGAAAGGACTGCCTCGACGGTGCTTTCGATGTTTGCCAGGCACATCACGTGAGCCGACTTGAGGCCAGCGTGCATCATCGACTGTATTGCCTTCGAACCGTTCGAGGAAAAGAAGCGAAGGAGCTTGCCCTCGAAAGCTGCTGGTCGAACCTCTCTGGGCGAATTTCCGATGACGCCGTCGATAGGGTTTCCGTCTGCGTCTACACCGCGGATCGGACGGCCGTTCAATTCCCCCCCATAAATCCACTCGCCGGGCTGTATGGGCAGGGGATTGGGGGGTATGAAGGGGTAGTCTCCTGTCTTAGGCTTGACATCAACGTATACACCACGGCATCCCGCGCCGGTGATCGCGACGAGGCTCGTGGTTGCGCGGAGTACGTCGACGATTACACCTGAGGTGGCCGATGCGTCGAAGTGTGGAAAGTGTTGTCTTTTGTCATCGAATGCCGCAGGCGCAAGTGATCCGAATATCTTAAATGACGAGAGTGAACCTCTCCATACCACGGATTCACTGGTGCCAACCGGTCCAGCTGATTTCAACCCGAACTCCGACTCGGTTATCGGCGGTTCACGACCGCATATCTACGCGCTGCCGCGCGGTGAGGGCTTGGAAGATTTTGCGAGACCGTGTGGCCTGGGAGGCGCACCACTGGGTGCGCCTCCGACCGCGATGCGGCTATACGTCGGTGTCGCAGCCCAGCTTGTCGAGAACTGCGCGTCCGATTGCGGCATCTTGATCGACGGTTCCGCCGGCGATCCCGATGGCTCCACATACCGCACCGTCAAACTTCAGCGGGAATCCGCCCGGAACATTGGTCAGCAGATTCCCGGCGGCCAGCGGCAGGGTGAGCGCCAGCTCCTGCGGCATCCATCCCGTTGCCTTCCGGGTCGACGCAGCAGTGTTCGCCTTGCGACGGCTCGTTTCGGCGCTGTGCGCGGTTGCACCGTCCGCCTTGACGAAGGCGATGAGGTTCATCCCCGGGTCGACTACCGCTACCGACACCGGAACTCCCTGTTCGGCACCTTTGGCGAGTGCTGTAGTTACTGCTTCGATGGCGGCGTCGACAGTCACGACCGCCTGCTGGCGAATGTAAGTCACGTGTATTTCTCCTTGGATTTAGGTCGCACATGCGGCGAGTAATCTCGAGCCGGGCATGGGGCGATTGGCATTATTGTACCATGTTTTGTATTGATATGAAAGTTTCTGCCGCCCTGCACCTCCCTGGCTCGACGAAAAACACGTCGATCTCTTGATAGCCGCCGAGCTCTTGTGCGGGACGCAACGGCGGTCTATGAGCCCGTGGCGACGGTTAACTGAACGAGGTGTCCTGATTCATGGAGGTCACCTTGCCCAGAGGGCGTCCATAGACCGTTCTCGCTGGTCAAGGGCATGTTCTCGCGGATAGTTTCGTCGACTCCCGGATGGCGTCAGGCTGGCGACCGAAAGCCGAGCCGGAGCGGTGGTCTCTGGTGCGTGGTACGAACGAATCGAGCAACCGCGCGAGTTCGGGATCAGCGCTGCTCGATTGGCCTACCCATGCTCGGATCTGGTCTCGCAATTCGTTGCTTCGCGCTGTGAGTTCGGCGTACCAGCGGGTGTTCTCGGCCGACTCGTACCATGCGGGCCCCGCCGCGATGATCGTCGGGGCGAGATCACGTGCGTAGTGGATGATGGCCATGATGTTTAGCGCCAAGATCGCCTCCCGCACCAGGGGATCGGCGTATTCGGGTGCCACCAGTGCAGGGTCGACACCACGAATGGGTCTTTCGCCGTGGCGGTGTCGTCGGGCATGGGGACGAGCGCTCCGGCCGAAAGTGGTAGGGCTGCTCTTGCTTCCGGAGATCATGCTTTCGAAAGCGATGATGGCCTCGTGATGGAGGAATGTTCGATCAGGATCTCCGGGCAGCACCCCACGGAGGGCCGATCCGTTGTTGCTGTGAGAGGGATCGAGGTGAAGCGCATATCCTCGCTTTGAGCCAGGGTGAGGATCCTTCGGCGACGCGGCAAAGAACATCAGATGCCCGGAGAAGGTTGTCAGCGGGTAGGCCGCCGCCAGCATCTCCTGGATGCTGCCCTTGAGGCCGCTGTCCACCAGACGCACCTCTGTTCCTTCCGCGGTGATCTCGATGCCGCAGAGGCGGAAGTACATCGTGAGGTCTCGCAACGCGAGTCCTGGATCGGTCGGCACCGCCGACCGCTTGCGGAACGGTTCAGCAGCCGGAAAGGTCTTGCCCTCGCGATCCTCGAGTTCACGTAGCGCAGCGTCGACCAAGGGGCGCGGCAAGTACATGGCGACACAGTGGCGCGCGTAGAAGTCCGGCAGGAGCGCACCGAGAACGAAACCCAGCACGAACCCGTCCCTGCCTGCAAAGACGATCTTGACGTTCGGATTCTCGGCGACCGCGTCGATCAGATCTTCGACCATGTCGACGACGACCTTGAGGATGAACGGCGCCAGGTGATGGCGGGCGAGGCCGTAGGTTCGGCTGAGGACGCGCACCTTCTCCGTGCTGTCGATGTGGAAGGCACGGAGGAAACCCTCAACGGCAGGCGGTTCCAAGCCGAGGCACATCGGGGTGACGTCTGCAGGCAGGATGCTCGCAGGATCGAGCCACCAGTTGACCTGATCAGTATGCCCGGCGCCGTTCAAAAGGAACGCCCCGCAGGCCGGGCACTGCGGAGCGTTCTGGTTGGGCTGGGTCACGCTTGGACGACCTGCTGCAGCCACATCTTGGTGGCCTCCATCAGGTTGATGGCCAGCATCACCATTTGTCGGCAGAGCTCCGGGGCGACCGCCATGTGGTGCTCTGCTGTTTCCAGCAACTCGGCAACGGTTTCGTTGACGGCCTCCAAAACGGTGTTCACCAGGTGGGCGGAGATCGGGAGGGAGTTGGCATGATGCAATTTATCCATTAACTCAGGATGGGAATTTATCCATCCCGAATTCGTCCACCATGGACAGGTGGTGGACAGATCGTGGACAGATCCGTTCTGCCTGCGTAGGTACGGATAAATGGTAATGCCCACTCCTTGTTGGAGTGGGCATGGTGGCGCAACAGGGTAATGGATTTATGCTGTCGTCACTCGGCGCTGATCGGCATGCTGGCGAGCAGCCGACCGATTTGCTCGAGGTCGGATACGTGACTGTATGGCTGGTAACCCGATATCGTGATGCGGCGCAGTGGCCGTGGCACAGTACGTACCTTGCCGTCGTGACCCGGGCCTATGAAGTCGAGTTCGGACGAATCCCTCAGCGCACTGTCGATGATGGCGAGCAGAATGTACGGCCGCAGCTCAGAGAACAATACCTTGGCTTCCTCCGAGTCGAGCGGATCGACATGATCGTTGACCCACTGATCGAACAGATATTGAAGCCCGCCGGTATCTCTGTGGCTCGACGGTCCGTAGATGTCCCGATCGAAACCCCGGACCCACACGAGGAATTCATCCCGAAATTCTATCACTTCGCGTGCGAGGTCAGTTCCGTCTGAAACCATGACTCCGCAGTCTCTCAAATTTACCATTCGCACTTACCTCGTTTCGTGTAAGTTGCGCCTTTGTAATTTATAAAGCAAATTCGAGAATTTGCAAGCGATAGCAGTTTGATGGGCATATTTCAAACTGCCCACTCCTGGCCGGACACGAGCTATCGTGTCGATCGTGTACGTGGACATCGACACCGCGCGAGGGGATGCGCTCGACGAGCTTCGCCTTCTCGCAACCAACGACGTGGGGGCTTCGGCAGGTGCGTTGTCCAGTTGTCAGTCGCTACGGGAGCACTTGGCTCGCATGGTCGGCATCCCGGAAAAGGGGGTCGACGGTGAAGCGGCCCGGGTGATCTTGGCTTGGGTGGTCGAACAGGTCCGAGCCCGCGAGCCCATCGAGACCGATCGCGTCACACCATGTGAATGGGATGCGCCGCTCGTTATCGGTGCGCTGATCGACCCGTTCTCGCCAGTACCACGCTCTTACCGGGAACGCCTCGAAGCTGCCCGTTGCGCTGTCGACGACAGCCGTGCCTGGAAAGATATCAAGCGCTACAGAGCCTTGAAGGAAAGCTTGAAGGAACACCCGGAAAATCCGGGAGCTGACTTCGTTCGACAATTCCTGGGCACCGTGGATCGTGTGTTATCCGACCAAGACGCTCCGATTCAAGATTTGCATATCAGACTCGAACACCCCGAGCGCCCGGGGAAATCTGACATCGGCGATGAGGAAAGCCCGGTGAGGCCAGAGGAGGCGTTGGATAGCGACAGCTCGCGGGCAGAAGTTACAACGTCCAACGAGCCCAATTCCCTGTCGCTCGCAAGTTCAGTCCTTCGTCGGTCACGACAGTTTTCCGATGACCTCGGTCAGCTTCTACGGGCGGATGACGGGTCGTCGCTACATGTGCGACGCGACATCGAAGATGGGCTCATCGAAAGGCTTCTCGCTGTCGAACAACCCGCTGCGCTTATCGTAAAAGGTGCTCCCGGGCATGGAAAATCCACGTTATTGTGGTCGATCAGCAACCAGCTTTCACAATATGGCAAAACACCTTTATTGATCTCGGCTAACTGGCTGGCAGGCGCAGGCGCCCTCGCGATGTCGGAGCTGGTGACAGCTCTTCGCGCCGTCGAGAATGCCGTACTGCTGTTGGACACCGCTGATCTGCTCCTTCACGCCGACGACACCAGATTTGCGCTGCTCGACATGCTGACATTGCTCACCGATGAGCGTGTTCCCTGGGTGCTCACCAGCCGACTCGAGGAAGCCGCATTACTACCCCGGAAGGTCGGCAGGGACGTGCTTCTCGGGGCCTATGGGGTCGATCGGGAGTTGCGTGAAGCTGTGAGTCGTCTGATCACACAGTATTGCCCGCAGTCCCTTCATCCCGGCAGCGTTGGTGAAATCCGGGACGCTGTTGCACGGGATCTTCCGGTCGCGCCAATCTGTACGAGCCCACTGCTGCTTCGCCTTCTGTTCGAGCTGGCGGCTCCAGAATTCCCCACCTTCCAGGAGTTGGATGTCACCGGGCTCTTTCTGAAGTACTGGATACGCCGGGTCGAAGCAGACCTACGTGCTGGAGTCGCTCGGCCAGCGGGCAAGGAAGCGCAGCTTGATCTCTCGTACCGGGCTGGCGGGTTCGGGCTGGCGCTCCTCGCAGAGGGCAAGCCCGAGGTGTCACGTGACGTGATGGTGGGTGTCGCGGAAGACATCGCGACACATTGGCGGAAGGCAGACGCAATCGGCGTCGGTGACGGGGCGGAGGTACTTATCCGGCGGGGGGTGTTGGTGTACCATCACGGCGATCTCGGATTCCTGCACCAGACGTTGTTCGAGTTCGCCGCCGCTCAGGGGCTCATCGCGCGAGGCGCTGAAGATGAGATCCCTGTGATTGCCAGACGACTTCAAAACGATCCCACTGATCTATTCGTCGGCGCGGTCTACGAGCAGTTCCTGATCTTGCTGGGCCGTAGGAAAAGTGCCAGCACCTCGGTATCGGCCGCAACCCGAGCGTTACTGCACAGCGAGCATGCCACACTGCGCGGGATCGGTTTAGCTGTATGGGCGCACCATCCGCATCTCATTGCCGATCACGCCGAGCTGTGCCAGTCGCTTCCGGCCGAGGAACTACGCCGGTTTACAGAAATCGCACCGACGGTGGCCCACCCGAACAACCGTCCGCTGTTGTCGGTGCTGGAGAGCTTTTGGCTGGCGGGGGACCGCGGCTCGAGAATCTTGGTCGCCGAGATCCTGGAGCGTCTTGCACGACGTGCGCCGGCCGACGTGACCCCAGTGGTGCAACGTCTCAACTGCGTGGAGTACCTCGTTCACGAGCATCTCGGAGGTGTACGAGCGCAACCAACAGTCGCCGACTTGGTCGGTCACCTCGCCAGCGCCGACCCACCATTCGCGCGACAAGCAATCAACCTCATAGCGACCGAGTTCCGGCGCAACGGCGTCGGCTGGGATGCGCTGAACCGGCTGCTCGGCGTCATCGCACGCCCAGAGGTATGGCAACATGTCGGCACCGAGGAGTTCCTTGGCTCGCTCGAAACTTGGTTCGACCCCCCAGGATCCGAGTCGCCCAAGGAACAGACCCCAGCCCAGCAACGTGCAGCACGCCGCGCACGCAGGGGTAACCGCGCAATGCGAAACAGTCTGGGCGCCGTGTACGCCCAGAGCTGGCGGCAACTACTCGACGGATCCGAGCCCGGTGGAACTGCCCATCAGTGGACCGAACTGGTCACAGCTGCCTGCACGGCGCTGGAGGAGGACGGTCAGGACGTGCTCACCGGGGCGAAAACAATCGGCCTGGCGCTGATCCTGAGAGAACAGACGGTCCCCACCCTGGTCGGTGACAGTCTTCAGCGACTGTTCGCAATCGAAAGCCAGAACGCACAACGCGAAATCGGCAAAGGTCTGTTCCCGTTGCTGCTGGCGACACCCTCGATCGCTAGAACACTACTTGTAGAACGGTTTTCATCCGAGCTCGACAAATTCTCGTCAGCCAGCACCTGGCCAGCGGTTATCAGAGACTGCCTCATGCGCGACGACGTCCCCGCCGACGTGACCGAACTGATACTCAACGCCAGTACCGTAGCCAGACGTCGCAGCATGTGGTTCGACGAGGAGAGGCTTCTCAAGCTCACACCGAAGGCCGCGACCGCCGGTGTGCCCGAGGCCATCACTTTTCTGTCCGAAATTGCGGATGATCCCCAGCAACTGTCGCTGAATTCCCAAGGACTGCTGCTCGACACCTGTGGCAAGGTCGCTCTCGGTGACCCCTCACTGACACCTGTCGTGGTGGGACTGGCACTGGCGAAACGGCGCACGGCACACTTGGAGCAACTCGCGAATCGGCCTGACGCAGCAGCACACCTTCGCGCCCACCGTGTAGCGCTCAATCTGCTCATCGACCAAGTCATGTCCGGAACAGCCCAGGACCAAGCAGGCGCAGTCCGTTTGTGGCAAGCGCTCGTTCGTACCGGCGCGCTGCGACCCGATATCCAGCGCATCGTTGATTCGTACAAGTCGACAACCTTCCCCGAAGTGAAAGCTGCCCTGTTGTCACTGGCCGCGACAGCCGTCCGCGAGGATCCGGCCCAAGGCGATGTCGCGGTCGCGTTGTTCGGGACAGTGCTGCAACTCGACAGGAACGAGCCACCAGAGATCGTCCCGACTTCTGCGGGCCAGCAGGAGCAGCCCCAGGTGTTGGAAGCAGCACGCCGGGCATGGCTCGACGCGCTTGCAGCACAGCCGCAAGCAGATCCGACGAGCTGGGCGGTCGTCCGTGCATTAGTTTTCCGCCCGGCCTTCGTCGCCCGCGACGAAGATAAGGACAACATCGCCGGGATCGCCAACGTCTCCCAGTACATAACAAACCTAGTCGTTAGCGGGTACGTCGATGAGGGCATCGAGACCCTGATCGACGCGATTGTCGCCCTCGGTAGCGGCCCGTACCGGCCCAAGCAGCAGACGAACGCGGGAAACAGATGGATCCGCGCGATCGACAAGGTCGTGGAGGTGAGCTACCCGAACCAGGTCCGCCGGTTGATCGCGAGGATCCCTGACTTCCCGTCGACCTTAGGGCAACTGGTGATCACCACGATCCTTCGCCAGGACTACTTGCAGTTCGCTGCGGACTTCGATGCACTGCTGCGTGGTCCACTACCGGACCGGACCGCACGCCACCTCCGGAAGCACATGCAGGCACAGGCCCGCCAGTTCGGATCAAAGCCCTTCGGTGAAATTATCTGGATGCCCGCCCATTTCGATGGATAGACGCTGATCAGAGCTCATTCGCCGACCCGGCCCTTTCCGCCCGGGATATCATCGCTCTGTTCGATCCTGCTGACCGGAGACGGATTGATGCCACGCCCGCAACGCCCTCTTGACCCGTCCGCTGGCCCGATTCAAGCATTTGCTGCCGAACTGCGCGAACTCAGAGCTCAAGCAGGCAATCCGAAGTACCTTCAGATGCAACGTATGTCGGGACGATCACGGACGGCCTTGTCGGAAGCCGCTGGCGGCGATCATTTGCCGACATGGGAGACGATCGAGGCTTTCGTCAGGGTATGCGGTGGGGACACGACAGCCTGGCGGATCAAGTGGGAACGCGTTCGCGATGCGGTCGAGCCGGAAATCACCCCTGAGCTCCCTCCAGCGATAAGCCCCCCGGACCCCGAGGGCGAGACAGACCGAGCCGAGGAACCCCATGATCGAACGACCGGAGAACTCACGTCGGAGTCACCTGCCAGCCAGGCCGAAGTGCTACTTCCTATGTGGCAGGAGCAGCGAATGCAAGGACGTCAGTCCGAGAACCACCGGGCGATCATGACCATGCTCGTGGTCATAGGCGCGATTGGCGGCATGACGTACATTGCGCTGCAACATGACAGCCACATGATCAGTGCGGCCGTATCGCTCGCCGTCTGCCTACTCGGGTTGTTCGGCGCCCTGATCTCGGCCAAATACTTCGAACGCTTCAAGATGCACATGGACGCCGCGCAGCTTCTCCGACGCCGCCTGAACGACCTCTATCCTCGCCTGTACCTCGAAGATGACTGGGCGGCAAACCGGCGCCAGCATGAAAGCAAATACAAGGTGCTCTCGTGGATTCGGCTCGAGCACCTGTGGGTCCTCGCGCACCTGGGCATCGCCACGCTCGGCGGCGTGGTCGCAGTCCTGGAGCTACTCGCCGAAATCTAGCCCTCCCGCATTTATCCCCAATGCTGTATCATGTCGCCCGACAGGATGCTGAGTTCGCGTACCCTTCTGCGGTTAGTACCTGTTGTAATGCCAGGTAGCGTAGGAGACATGGTCGTGGTCCCCGATCAGATAATCGGGAGACCAAGAGCCTGCCGAATCAGTTGCACTGCAGCCTGCAACGCCAAGCTGTGGACTTCATGGTCGAGCATGGCATACGCGCGGGCATCTGCTGGCTTGCCACCGAGTACGACGGCGTCGTTTTCGGCCCGATGAGTAAACCAATACTCCTTGGCCGTTCCTCCGGTAAACGCCAGCGGAATTACTGGGATTCCATACTTATCCGCAAGTTTCGCCTCCTCCGCTGTTCCTTTGGAGCCACCGAACAGAATGGCCAAACGCGAAATGCGCAGCATCTCCCGCCGCTTCTCAAAGGCATTGATGCCGAAGTACGTCAGGGTACCGATCGGGCGGTCGGCCTGAGTAGGTTTGCCGGCGTTGGCTTGGGCAAAGAGCATGACGCGTGTGGGTGCGTAGATACCTTTGGCGGCCAACGCATCCGCCATCGCGTATGCGATCCTACGGCCGGGCAGCGCGGAACCGGACACGATCGTGACTGGCAGCTCGGCAAGCGCGACACCGAGTTCGGCGGCATCGCGGTCCCAGATCGGGTCGGTGTAGTTGCCTCCGATGAAGATCCGCTGGGTCGCGGGCTGCGTACGAAATGCCTCGGCAAGCTCGGCTGCAAGGTCGCCAATCACCCGTGCTCGCCGAGTCTTGAACTGCTCATCGGTGAAGCCAAGGTCGTGCTCACGGACATACGCGCGCCGTTGTTCAACCGTCTTGTCGTAGAACTCGGGTGTCGCGGCCAACACCGCCTCGGCGATGCGCCGGTCCACCGGATCGGCAATTGCCGTGATGAGCGAGCGCAACACAGTGACGACCCTCCGCGCGAGTTGCTCGCGGTACCGCGGGTCGGAAAGCCGAGTGTCATCGCCGAGCTGGCGCAGCACCACGTCAACACTCAGCATCCGGCCTTCCGATAGACGTCGTCCTCGTCGGCCGTACTGCTCCAGTGCTTCATGGAGTTGCGAGCGAGGATTGCTGCGGGTCATGTCGCCATCATGTTCCCACCTGGGGAAGTGCGCCATGAGTGCGGCAGCTACCCGCCAACTTTCCCACCAACTTCAGCGCCACCTTGCACGCCTGCTTTCTGACCTGCGAATTTCTAACGTTTCTTCCGGGGCTACAACGTCATCTGCCAGTGACGTGGACGGCTCGCATCCCATCAGCACACCCCGGAAGGCGGAATGCCGCATGTCTCATCACACCTATTTGAAGTCATCACCGGACACTGCTGTTTGCCAGCTTGTTTCGCGTCCGACTGCCTATTCGTTAGCGATACACGCAGTTCTTTCGCTGCTGACCCTATTCGTGAGCTTGCCCGCGTTCCTCAGCCTGATCGGCTGCACCGCGGTCTCGGCGGACGAGGTGCCCTCCACGATCACCGTCGCCGCCACCGCTACCAGCGCCGAACCCCGAGCCGCCCTGCCGGATTCGCTTGTCACCAAGCTGACCGACATGGCCAAGCAGTCCAAGCGCACCGGCGACGCCACCGTGCGTGTGGTGTCCTCGGCGACCGGCGAAATCACCACGAAGGACCTGACACCGCGCCGACCGAACGGCCAGGTGCAGCACGCCGCGGCCGACGCCGATCGCCAGATCACCGCCTCCGTGCGCGAACTAGCCAATGCGGTCGCGGACGCCCGCGCCGACCGGCCCGGCCTCGATCTCCTCGGGCTGCTCGACCGTGCCAGCCAGCTGCCCGGCGAGCTGCATGTCGTGTCCTCCGGCATCACGACGGTCGCGCCGGTCGATCTGCGCGTCGTCGGCTGGAACGCGAAAACCGACAGTGTCATCGACAGCATCGCCCGCCAGGGCCGCTTGCCTAGCCTGTCCGGCCGTCACGTGACGTTCCACGGTCTCGGTATCGCCGCCGGATCGCAGCAGGGCTTGCCACCTTTCGCTCGCACGCTGGTCGAGCAGCTGTGGGTGAGCATCTGCCAGCGCGCCGGGGCAGCCAGTTGCGTCGTCTCGCATGACACCCCATCCGCGGCGGCGCCGGTAGCCACCATGCCCGTACCCGTGATGCCGGTGCCGGACGCGATCACCGAGGGCAGCTGCCCAGTCTGGGCCAGCCTGAACGACGGCACACTCCACTTCGCGCCGGAGAGCGCGGTCTTGCCGGCCGAGGCCGACGATCAACTACGACCGATCGTGGACGCTATGTCTCGCTGCGACATCCAAGGCATCGATATCACTGGGCATATCGCGGACACCGGAACCGGGGACACCCGGAACAACCTGTCCGAGCGGCGGGCCCGTGCCGTGGCGGATCGCCTTGTGGCACTGGGGCTGCCGACCGAGCTGCTAGGCATCGTCTCCGGCCGCGACGCCCGCGAGCCGATCATCCCGAACTTCACTGACAACCACTTCGACGAGGCCAAGGCGCAGCAGAACCGCCGTGTCGAGCTGACCTTCCACCACGGCAGCCGCTGATGTCCCAACGCCGTGTATCTCCCCGGAATCCGTATCCCCTCACCAGATTGGAGCCAGCATCATGACCATCCAGCCCACCACGCCCACGAACGGAAATAGCGGGCACGTCGATCACGGCAAGGCGTTGCCCTCGGTGATCCCGACGCCGCCGGCGACCGGCGCCGGTGCAACATCACCGCCGTCCATACCCAAACGCGACATCGCCATGTCGTGGGTCTTCGGCAAGCCGATCCCGCGCAACTGGCTGCCGCAGGTGCTTGCGCTGGTCGATGAACAGCAGCGCATCGGCGAGCAGCGCGAGCCCGACACCTTCAGCCAGATGGAAGCCCTGGTGATGAGCAAGGGCATGTTGGCTGCCGAGGAAGCCCGCGAGCGCGGTGCCGATCAGCTCGGCCAGCTGGTGGACCAGGCCGCCGCGATCAAGGGCGAGATGGCGACGGTGCGAGCGGAACTCAATCGCCTGGACGAGCAGCCGGTGACCGGTATGAACGGCGACGTCATCACGGCCCGCGACGCCCGCGACCGGATGGCGAAGGTCAGCGCCACGATCACCGAGGAGCACGACGCGGGCAGTCTGAAGCACCGGCGAGTGCCGGTCTGGCTGCACCGCTTCGCCACTTGGGCGGCGCTGCTGGACTTCCCCGTGCTGCTGTACTTCTTGAGCCAAGTGTTCAACGTCGACCTGACCGGCATCGCCAGCGGGGACGGCGCGGCCTGGAGCGGGAGCGTGGTGCCGCTCGTCACGGCAGTCGTCTTCGCGCTGCTTGGCACCGCGGCCGTGGCCGTGGGTTTGAAGTTCTTCGGCCGAGAACTCAAGGGCTACAAGGACACTGACGGAGGCGTCGCGTTGCCTGCGGGCCCGGCGCGCATCGTGCCGCTGGCGTTCGTCATCCTGGCGACGACGCTCGCCATCGGGGCGGGGATCGTCATGGCCTACCGGATCATCAGCGACAGCGTGGCTGCTGGCGGCAGCACCACCGGCGCGGCGATCCTGGGCGTGTTCTTCGCGCTCATCGTGTTCGTGGTCAACGTGGTGGTGTTCGCGACCCGGTTCCGGGACGGCTCGCTCCAGACCGACGAGGTCGGGTATCTGGCGGCGCGGCTGGAGCCGATCGAGCAGCAGCGGGTGGCGCTGCATCGCCAGTGCGATGGTCTCGCCGCGCAGTTGCCGCCGCTGAAGCTGAAGGCCGAGCGAGTCTTCGCCGCCACGCTGGCCAAGCTGGGTGCGCCGATCAAGGGCGCGGACCAGCTCCGGCTGCTGGCTCGGTCGTACCACCAGGGGTCCGGACCGGAGGCGGAGTTCGCGTCGCAAGACAGCAGCCCGAACGGCAATCTGCTCCGGCCCAACGTCGGCGTCGACCGCTCCGTCCTCGTCGAGCTGATGGAGCGGCTGGACGAACTGGTGGCCGAGGACGGCAAGGCCACCACGGGCGCGACTGCGCCAAAGAGCATGGCCGTGGTACCGATCGCGCCCACCGAGGCGGACGACGACGATCTCGGCGGGGAGTGGTGAACATGAATACGCGAAACCACCGCGTTGTGCTGAACGAGCTTCAGCCCAGGGTGCCCCAAGGTGACGACATCGAAGCATGCAGTGAGCTGGTCAATTTTGTGGTCAGGCGTAGTCTGCGCCTGACCCGCGACATCCAGCGCTTGGCCGGACAACGCGACGATGCGGCACCGGCCAGTAGCCTGCTGGCTGTGGAGTTCAGCGCCATCGTGGCGAGCGAGGCGATCGACAGGGTGCGGCGGTGGCCTCGATGAGCGGTGACTCCCCTACTGACTTGGCCGAGTCGTTCAAGCGGGCCTGTGTGGCCATCCTGCTCGGCGTCGTCGCCATCTACTTCGCGGTCGCGTTGATCGAGTCGATGTGGCCGACGTTGGTGGTGATCCTGGGGGTGGTCGGCCTGATCGCGCTCGTCATCGGCGGCATCGTGATTTACCGAAAAATCCGTGCCGGATGGTAATCGAAATCCCATGCTTCTATCGCAAATGTTCACCTCTAACAGGGGCGTTCATATCGGTGTAGTGGTATTTGCAACGATCGTTGAGTTTTGCGCATGCGCAAAACATATTGGGGACAGTACTTTTGCGCACAAGCAAACAGTCGGAACCAGAACGCTAAACGCGTAATCGCTCATCAAAGTAATTCATCGAGGAGGAGAGCTATGTCTAAAACCGGACGCTATAACCCCAGACGGGCCGCGAAGGGCCGCAATCAGCCGAACTGCTCGCAGCATCGGATCACCGTGCGCAGCGAGCTGCGCACGCCGCCGGATCTGCGCAAAATAAGCCGGGCCGTCATCGCGATGGCCCTCGCTGAGGCCGAAGCGGATAAGGCGGTCACCGAACAGCCGATCCCGGTGACCAAATCCGTCGAAAGCGACGAGGAGGCCGACCATGACCGCAAATAATCAGGGACCCGAGCTCACCGCCGACTCTCTCGTCTGGCAGCTCCTGTTCTGGCCCAGTCCATTCCGTGAAGGAGCAGCCACGTCGCTGCTCCGCCACTGGGCCGCCCAGAAGCACGCGCCCCAGCTCATCCTCGAAGCCCGCTCGACTAGTGATGGCGTGGAATACCTCGTCGGCAGCCAACTTCGGCACGCTCACGGTGTCCGGCGATCGGTCGAGCAGTTGGTGTCCGGCGCGGTGGTGACGCCGTTCGATACCGAAGAGCGCGGCGACATCGTCACGGCTCGCCGGTTGAAGCTGACCGCAACGGACTGGCCACTCGAACCCGTCGATCGGGTGGCATCGAGCCGCTCCATCCTCTCGGCTTTGACCGCCGTGAAAGGCACTGAGCGCCTGGTGATTCAGGTGGTACTGGGGCCACGCCGTCAGCCGATGTTGCCTCCGGTCGAGCAGGCGCCTGGAACACATCAGTCGGTGGCGTCGAAGGTCTGGAACGGGCTGCTGCCGGACAAGCGGCCGCACGCCCGCCAGGCCATCGCCCGCAAGCTCGGCCAGCACGGCTTCAGCGCGGTTATCCGGATCGGCGTCGAGGCCGGCACCGCGGAACGACGCAAATCCTTGCTGCTGGGGCTGGCGGCGGCCATCGGGACGGTCGAAACGGCCGGGGTGCACTTCAAGCTGGCGGAGGAGAAGGCCGCGAAGATCAATGATCCGAAGACCACCTGGTCGATTCTCACCCCGGCCCAGCCGCTGAGCGTGCCGGAACTGAGTCATCTGCTGGCGTGGCCGGTCAGCGACCGCGACGAACGCTTTCCGGGGCAGCCGCCGCTCCATCCGAAGCCGGTACGGCCGACCCCGCCGCTGCTGTCCGGTCAGCGGGTGATCGCCGAGGCCAACGCACCCGGCGTCTCCGGCACCATCGGTTACGACGTGCTCGACAGCATGCGGCACACCTGGGTCATCGGTCCGAACGGCACCGGCAAGTCGACGCTGCTACTCAACCTGATCGTTCAGGACCTTCAAGCCGGGCGTCCGGCGGTGGTGATTGAGCCGAAGGATCTGGTGGCGGACATCCTGGCCCGGATTCCCGAACATCGGAAACAGGACATCGTCCTGCTCGACCCGCTCGATGAAGCCCCCGTCGGCATCAACCCGCTGGCGCACAGCGACGGCCGCACGCCGGAAGTAATCGCCGATTCGCTGTTTGGCACCATCCACGCCATCCACGGCGACCTCGGTCCGCGATCGGCCGACATTCTCCGAAACTCCTTGGAGGTGTTAGCCAAGCGCGACGGCGCCAGCCTGACCATGCTGCCGCTACTGCTGACCAATCCGGGCTTTCGCCGCTCACTGACGCAGCGGGTGATCCGGGAGGACCCGTTCGCGGCCGGACCGTTCTGGGCGTGGTTCGACTCCCTGTCACCGGAGGCGGTGGATACGAAAATCGCGCCGCTGAGCAACAAGCTGCGCCCCTTGCTGACCAAGCAGCTGCGTGCCGTTCTGGCCCAGCGCCACCCGAAGTTCAATATCCGCCAAGTTCTCAATGAGAACTTGGTGCTGCTGGTGCCACTTCAAAAAGGCGTCATCGGGCCCGAAGCGGCGCAGCTGCTCGGCGCGATCATTCTGGCCGAGCTGTGGCAGGCGATTCGGGAACGGGCCGGGACGCCGGAGGACACCCGCACGCCGGTCATGGTCTACATCGACGAGGTGCAGGACTACCTGCGGCTGCCAACTGATCTTGGTGACGCGCTGGCAACGGCGCGCTCCCTCCGCGCTGGGTTCCACTTGGCACATCAGTACCAGAAGCAGCTTCCGCCCGCGATGCTTGACGCTTTCCGGAACAACGCACGGAGCCGGATCACCTTCCAGCTTCAGGCGGGCGACGCCAAGGACATGTCCACCGGACAGTCCGTGCTCGCGCCCGAAGACTTCGGCGCCCTGCCTGCCCACCACGTTTACGTGAACCTGATGCGCGACAACACTGTCCAGCCGTGGGCGTCGGGCGTCACGCTGCCGCCGCCCCCGGAAACCAGCGATCCGGCAGAGATCCGGCGCTTGTCCCGTGAGCGCTACGGCCAACCCCTCGATGAGATCGAGGCCGGGTTCGCCGAGCTGCTGGAGCAGGTGAACGGCGACGCGGACGCTACACCTCGTCGCCGAAGGAGGCAGGCATGACCGAAAGATCGCGCGGACCTAGCCTCGGAGATAGCGGAAGCGACGTAGAAGTCACATCTGTTGACGGTATTCGTCCCGGTATTCGTGCCGCATCGACCACACCGTCCCCAGCTACGTCGGTCAATGGCTCCTTGCGGGAGCCGAATGATGGTGCGCTGTCGGGCACCACACCCCGCCGCCGCTCACGCGCCACCGGTCCCGTCCGCGACATCACGTCGCTGGCGGCCCAACTTAGTGACCGGGACTGGTCGATCCTGCGTTCCGTGGCCGAACACCGCTATCTGACCGTGCCACAGATTCAACTGCTCCACTTCGGCGACCTTCCACCAGCCAGCGGCCTGCGGACGACGCAGCGGGTACTCGCCCGGTTGCGGCGCTACCGGATACTGGCGAGCTTGACGCAACGGATCGGCGGTATCCAGGCAGGCAGCAACGGCCTGGTCCACTACATGGACGTCGTGGGCGACCGCCTCCTGCGGCTGGAAGCGGGCCGGGGACCCCGGCGACGCTTCGAACAGCCGACCCAGCGGTTCCTGGACCATCAGCTCGGCATTGGCGACGCGCATGTTGCCCTGGTGGAGGCGAACCGGCACGGTCGGCTGGAACTGCTGAAATGCGAGATCGAGCCTGCTGCCTGGCGAGATTACGTCGGCATTGGTGGAACGCGGCTGACCCTCAAGCCCGACTTGTACGCCGAAACCGCCTCGCCACCCGGCAACGAGTACGTCGACGCGGCGTTCATCGAGGTCGACAAGGGCACCGAGAGCATCCCGACGCTTCTCAAGAAGTGCCGCGAGTACGAGGCGTATCGCCGAAGCGGCACCGAGCAGGACCGCAGTGACGGGGCGTTCCCGTTCGTGGTCTGGAGCATGAGCGCCGACACCGAGGCCAAGGCCGAACGGCGACGGATCGCGCTGCGCGACGCGATCGACAAAGACCGGACACTTCCCAGCGATCTGTTCCGCATCATCGCGCCCAACGAACTCATTCACATCATGAAGGGAGGTGAACCATGAAGAAAACCAACGCTATTCAGAAAGTGCCCGCTCCAGGCAAGCGCTACCGCACCATCCTGGCCGACCCACCGTGGGACATTTCCCAGGCCGGTGGACGCGGGGCAATCCAGCACTACCCGCTCATGACCGTCGAGCAGATCAAGAACATGCCCGTGGGTGATCTCGCCGAGGACGATGCCCACCTGTGGCTGTGGGTTACCAACGGGTCCTGGCGGGCAGGGTACGACGTCATGACCGCCTGGGGCTTCACCTACCGCTCCCCGCTGACCTGGGTAAAGCCGCGATTGCAGCTCGGCCAGTACCTCCGCAACATGACCGAACACGTCCTCTTCGGCACGCGCGGCAAGGCACCAGTCAACTTCCGCGCGCAGCCGACGTGGTTCATCGCCCCCGTGCAGGACCACAGCCACAAGCCCGAGGAGCAGTTCGCCATCATCGAGAGGGTCAGTCCAGGACCGAATTTGGAGCTGTTCGCGCGGCGGCGGCAGCCCGGCTGGGACGCGTGGGGCAACGAGATCGACGGGGACATCGTGATTCCCGGCTACCCGGTGCCGGGCCGATGAGAAGCACGCCCAGCGACCACGCGGCCGTCCGAGCAAGACTGCCGCATAGCGGGATGCCCTCGTCGGTGCCATGCGGCCGTACTCGTAAGCGCAATCAGCGTTTACCGGCCGCTCGCACCGAGGAGGACCATCATGTCCGAACCATCGAACCGGGAAGTCACCCTGGCGATCCGGATCGACACCGCAAGGCATACCCAGCTCAGCTGGATTGCCGAGCTCCGGGGTAGCAGCCTCAAGGCTGAATGCTTCCGGGCTGTCGACGCTCACATCGAAGCTGCCAAGAACGATCCTGATCTGATGGCCAGGGCCAACGCCGCTCGCGCCGCCATCGAAGAAGAGGCACGCGCCCGGCAGGCAGCCATCGAGAACCTGTTCACCGAGACGCCACCGCCACCGCCCGACGACCAAGCCGACACCGAACGTCCTACCGTCACGGCGGAGGAGGTCACGGTTGGCGAGGCCGAGGCGCCAGAAAGTGAACCCACGCAGGGTAATCGGCGCGCTCGGGGCCGCCGCGGTGGACAGCACGTCGACGGCGAACCAACGGACAGCTGAGCGATTCTCAGCACCCCGGTGAAGAGGCCGGCGGATAGCAGATCGAGGAATGCACAACCTCGCCGCTATCCGACCGGCCAACACTCAAACATAACTCGAAGGAGGTACCGATGAACGAGAGACTTCCAAATACCAACGCACATAACGAATACGGAGACAACCAACCTGCCCCAGCGCACGAGCTGAGGCCGAGCCCGGCTGTCGAACCGGATAGCAACGCCGAGTGGCAACTCCGGTGGGCAGTCAGCGAAGCACTGCTCCGCACCGTCTACGAGGTGGTCGAGCATCCCGGCGCGGATGTCCGTTCCGCCGCCGCGACCGTCGCGCTTAAAGTGGTCCAAGCCACGCGCACATTCAATCTGGCCGATGAAGCCGACCAGCACAGCCTGGCCACGCAGGCTGATTACGTCGCCGACCGGCTGATCGAACTGGTTGACGCCTACGACGAACTGACCACCGGTGACCTCCAAGGTGGCGTCGGAGCGGTGGCGTTCATGCTGGTGCGCAACATGCTGCCCGTCGACGGAACGGAGCGGATCGAAGGGGGTGGTCATGAATGAGCGATTCCCAAACACGAACGAGCACAAGGACTATCAACATGGCGGCGAACCGGCGCCCTCCGACAGCGAACCAAACCGCGAACAGCAGTCACGGCTCAACCCACGCATCTACGTCACCCGAGGGCTGCCATTACGAACTGAACTCACCCACGGGGCGTGGCTGGATATGGCCCGCGACACCCAAGCCGTCCACGCCGAGTTGTACAGCATTTTTGCCGAAGAGGTCTACGAACAAGAGGGCCTGTACATCTGGGACTACCAGGATTTCGGCAGCTTCACGGTGACCACCGGTGCGATCGGGCTCGAAGGAGTCGACAGCATCGAACTGCTCACCCAAGTGGCACGAGGTATCAAGGACCACGGTCCGGCCTACGCCGCCTGGGCAGAAGCGCACGAAGACGATCCACGCTTATTCGATCACTTCGCCACCGCCTACAAGGGCCACCACGAGAGCATGGCTGCCTACGTGCGCCAACTGTTCGAGCCGCTGCGCATCGAAGACAGGGTCAACCAGGCGCTGCCCGCGACGCTGGGGGAGTTCGTCTCTGTCGACTACGCAGCCATCGGGGAGGAGATGCAGCGCGAAGGCGACATTGCCGCGATTCCAGCCGAGGGTGGTGGGGTGTGGGTATTTGACGAACGATCCTAAATATTCCCCATTCGCCTTTCGCTAATTGTTGTAAAAGTTGCCAACCATTTGCGTACGCGCAAAAAGGGAGTTATTATAGTAATTGAAGAATATAAATGGAGAAAACGCAAATGGGAGCATCTCGCACCCGCGAAGCCAAGAAGATTGGCAGCATCATCAAAAAACGTCGCGGTCAATTGAAACTGACGCGCAGCGACCTCGCGCGCCGCACCGGCCTGACACCGTCAACGATCCAGCGGCTCGAAGATGGGATCTTCGCCCATCCCAGCCCACGTTCCTTGCAGGCGATAGCCGAGGGCCTCGAACTGCCGGTCGATACGCTGCTCGCCGAGGCAGGTTGGATGCCGAAGGCGGCGCGCCCCACACTCCGCCCCCACCTCAGTATTACGTATTACTGCATTCCAGCCGAAGTCACCCGCGATATTCAAAAAGCAATCGACCGGATTGTTAAACGACGCGCCGCCACCTTCGATACGTACCATCATTCCGTCACGCGAGAAGACGACATCGCTTCCTGAAATTATCCATCCGACCTCCGAGAGAACAACCAAAGGAAAGGACGAACAAGCACAGCAATGAGAGCACCCACGACCATGACCAAATAGCCGCACTACAGACATCGACACCCATACGAAAGGACATCAGAGCAGCACAGCACAAACCATTCGGAAGGAGATTCCAACTATGTCAATAGCCACCACATCACCGCACGCGATCGTCAGCACCTCGCGCGCATCGCGAGCAGCACCACCGGGCGGTCGACGCATCCTGGCTCAGCTACGGGAACTGGTCCCCGACCAACCCATCAGCGTCACCCGCAGCCTGCGTCTGGCACGACAACAGGCTGATAGCCTCCTGCACACGCACAGCGGCACTGATCCGGTGCCCATCGACCTCATCACCGAGTCACCTCGAATCCGGGTCGAATACGCACTAGACCAACAAATGCCCCGCGCCAGCTTCTGGGACATGACCTCCCGTCAGTGGGTCATCCAGCTGCGCTTGGCCGACGGCTGGAAGCACCAGCGATTCCACATCGCTCACGAGTTCAAACACATCCTGGACCACGGCCACGAGCTGACGCTCTACCCCAGCAGCGCGGTCAGTTGCGGGGCGTGCGACGCCGAACGCGTCGCCGACTACTTCGCCCGCTACCTGTTGGTGCCGGATCGCGCGCTCCAACGGGCGTGGCGCACCGGACTGACCACGATCAGCGAGCTGGCCGACCACTTCACCGTCGCCGACGACGTCATCCAAGAACGGCTGCGCGACATCGGGTACGACCACTCCGCACATCTCGACACCATCGCCCATCGCCACTCGAAATCCAGCCCCAGCAGGCAGAGAAACACGGCGCGATGAGGCCAGCCGCAACTAACCCTGAGAGGGCGGCCACGGTCATGCTCGACAGCGAGATGGCCTTTACACCGGCGGTGCTGTTCCTGTCGACCGACGCCGCACCCGATACAACTGCCACGATCGGTGGCGAGCCGATCAAGATCCACGTGCAACGCGAAGCCGGGCACCGACTGGCGATCCAGCGCGGACTCGGAGTGGTCAAGGAATTCGTCGAACTCGGCGCCGCTACCACTAGCCTGCGCGGTCGGCCGGTGCTGCGCCGCATGCTGGCCTACCTGGAACGACACCCGGAAGTACGGTGGGCGATCGTTCCGGGTGCCCTGCCGCATGACATGGCCGGTATCAAGCGCGTCCAGCAGCAACTCGAACGACTCAAAATCGCCACGGTGGTTCAGCCACCACCAGTCATATCCGCCCCACACCGCAGTGTGACGAAAAAGAAAGCAACCCAACGTACCTGACCCCACGGGACGAGAAAGGAGGCGCACACATGCACCAGACACCATCATCGACCACCACCAAGAACACGAGCATCACCCCGCGTGTGAGCCTGCCGCTCGAAACCCGCGCACTGCTGCGCACTCTCGGCTCCGTGGCGATCAAACTCGCTGACGACGGCACCGCCGATGCCGACTGGCTTCGCCACCAAATCGGTGGCCTGCCGAGCGATCCCGCTCCTGGCGTCAGCCGCTCGTCGGATCTGCTGACCATCCCCGAAGTCTGCTCCCGGCTCCGGCTGAGCCGGTGGAGCGTCTACCAGCTGATACACCGACGCGAACTTGCGTCTATCAAGATCGGACGCCGCCGATTCGTCCCCGCTGCCGAGGCGGACAGATTCCTGAGCCAACTCATCGGCATGGGAGCTCGGCCATGAACCGCCGACGCAACAACGGCGAGGGCTCCGTGTACCAGCGCAAGGACGGCCGCTGGGAAGGAGCCGCCTACCTGGGCACGGTCAACGGAAAGGTCCGCCGCCTGCGGGTGTACGGCCACACCCGCGCCGAGGCGCGCGGCAAGCTGACCGCGCGTATAGCCGACTCAGAGCGGGGAATCCCGATCCCCGACCGGTCGTGGAAGATCGGTGACTACCTCGACTACTGGATGGGCACTACCACCAAACTCCGTCCATCCACACGGGAACTGTACGAGACGGCAATTCGCCTCCATCTCAAGCCAATGGCGGGTTCATATTCGCTAGAGGGCCTAACTGTCCCCATGCTTCAGCAGCTCCTGAATCAGGAACTGGCTAGCGGCAAGTCGGTACGCACTGTCCGGCTGATCCGCACGATTCTCAGCGCCGCCCTGACCCGCGCGATGCGCGAGGAGTTGGTGACCCGCAACGTCGCCCGGCTGGTCGAGTTGGAGCAGTCACACCGCAAGGAGATCATTCTCTGGACAGTTGAAGAAGGCAGTCGCTTCCTGAAGCACGCGCAGTCCCACCCCCTGTTCGCAGCGTTCCTGATGCTAGGGCTATACGGAATGCGCCGTGGGGAGGTCCTTGGACTGCGGTGGACCGATATCGACTGGGACCGCGGCGTAATCCGTATACGTCAGCAGCTTCAGCAGATCGGCAACCACCTCGAAGTTGGGCCGGTCAAGACGAACGCAGGTCAACGTGATCTGCCTCTGCTCGCCGTCGTGCGCGAGGCGCTGAGCCAGCACCGGGCACACCAGCTGCAAAACTTGCTCTCCATCGACAGCGGAGTCGACGAGGGCGTACTGATCGGCGCCACGACCCACCATGACAGTGACGCATCCATGGTTCATCCCGCCACGAGCGGCGATCCACAGGATCACAATGAGTTTGGCGACCTAATTCTGCTCAGTGAAAATGGAACACCTTTGTGGCCACGCAATTTCGTCCGCGCCTTCCATCGCCTATGCAAACAAGCGGGTGTTCGCCGCATCAAACTCCATCACTTGCGCCACGGTGCCGCAACATTCCTCAAAAACACGGGTGTTCCGGCCCGCGACGTACAGCTCATCCTCGGCCATGCCCACATCTCTACAACTCTGCAGATCTACCAACACGGCGATCTGGACACACAACAATCAGCGCTCGACCGTATTGGTCGAGCGCTGATGCAGCCGTCGGCGGCAGTTGTTAACAGCGATAGTAGCCGTCAAACTCTGCCGTCAAACGAGTATTTTGTAGACGAATCTACATCAATTATCTCTGGAGGGACCAGTGGGTTTCGAACCCACGACACCCTGCTTAAAAGCATTACCCGACTCGGTAGAGACCCCGCTCTGACCACTGTTATCACACGCCTGCGCACACGGGCGAACACGCACATTCTCGGCTGCGTAGCCGTCAAAAGCTGCCGTCAAGATGATCAAACCTACAACGCCGAGACGCTCGTGCTGTGCGAATGGTTTCCGCTCCGCGACGCACTCACCCCCATCGTGACTCCGTTCACCAACCCACCGACCCACACCGATTTCGACCAGGAGGTATCCGATGGCCCGACGAACCCTGCCGAACCGAGCCAACACCGATGAGAAAGCCGTTCTCCTGCTACGGGTCTCGACCAAGAAGCAGCTCGACACCGCCATCGACATTGACCCCGATGGCCTGTCCATCGCCACCCAACGCGACCACGGGAACGCTAAGGCCAACGCGATGGGCGTCGAAGTTGCCACGGAGTTCATCGAGCCCGGCTATTCGGCCAAGAGTATCGATAAGCGGCCGGTCTTCCGAGATCTGCTCAAGTACCTCGCCGAGCATCCCGAGGTCCGCTACGTCATCGTCTACATGCGCTCCCGCGCCTTCCGCAACCGGTTCGATGCCGCCATCATCGAAACCCAGCTCAACAAGATGGGCGTCCGCCTCATCAGCGCCAAAGAAGACTTCGGCGAAGGACCTCACGCCGTGGCCATGGAAGGCATGCTCGACGTGATGAACCACCTGATGAACACGCTGCAAGGCTTGGACATCCAGGAGAAGATGCGCACGAAGGCCCTCAACGGCGGCACGGTCGGATTTGCCAAGGTCGGCTACCTCAATACCCGCGTCGAGTACGAGGGCAAACAGATCAACACCATCACCCTCGACCCCGAACGCGCACCTCTGGTACGCCGGGCGTTCGAGCTGTATGCCACCGGCGACTACGGCCTCGAACACCTCGAAGCCACAATGGCCGATCTGGGCCTGACCGCCCGCACACGCGGTACCATCCCCCAGCGCCCCCTTTCGTTCAAACTGCTGCACCGCATGCTGCAAGACCCCTACTACGCAGGCTGGGTCTTGGTCGACGACCAACTCCGACCCGGCAGGCACGAGCCGATCGTCAGCCAGGAACTGTTCGATCGCGTTCAGGACGTCATGGACATGCGCAGCCGTCGCGGGCAGCGAGACCGCGTGCTCCAGCACTACCTCAAAGGTGACCTGTTCTGCGACCGCTGCCGCCGCCACAACCGCACCTTCAGGCTCATCTACACCGAAGCCCGAGGACGCAACGGCCACTACTACGGCTACTTCATGTGCCGAGGACGCCAAGAGCGTGTCTGTGATCTACCTCACTTGCCAGCCGAGCAGGTCGAACAAGCCGTCGCTGACCACTACGCCACTCTGCGGCTACCAACCAGTTTCCACAGCACCCTCCGGGAACTCCTGGACGAAGCATTGGCTGACGAACAAACCAGCGTCCGCGCGATGCACGCCAACCTCACCACCCGCCTCAAAGAACTCGACGCCAAAGAGGAACGGCTGCTCGACCTCGCCGCTGACGGCACCCTCCCCCAGGCCAAGATCAAGGCCAGACTGCGCACCATCCATACCGACCGCACCAAGGTCCAAGCCAGCCTCACCGCCACTAGTGCTGAGCTGGCCGTCGGTGTTGACGTCCTCAAACGTGGCCTCGACCTGCTGATCGACCCGGCCCAGCTCTACCGAACCAGAACTGACACCGTCCGCCGCCACCTTAACCAGGCGTTTTTCCAGCGGTTCTACCTCGATGTTGGCGGCGTCACAAGCGACCAGCTCCACCAACCATTCGCTGACCTGCATCAAGCCGCCGGAACCCGCCCCGCCTGCGTACAGCCTGCTGTTAGACCACAAACCCCTGCAGGTCAGGAACCAAAAAGCGGCCTTACCCTCACCCAGGTCCTTACGGACCCCGGTTCGAGTAAGGCCGCTGTGGTGGAGCTGCCGGGAATCGAACCCGGGTCCTCCGCCGCGTCTTCAGGGCTTCTCCGTGTGCAGTCCGCTGTGCCTCTACTCGGATCTCCGGGTCCCGCGAACAAGCCCGGATGACGATCCCAGTCGCTGTTCGATGTCCCGTCCTACTCCGCGACCGAGTAGGACGGTTAGCCCTCTAGCTGATGCCGGCACCGGGACCGAGGGCATGCCCCGGGCCGACAGAGACGCTCTGCTGGTTAGGCAGCGAGAGCGTACTCGCGCTGATTGGAATCGGCGCTTAATTGGTTGCAACGACGCTTACGGTGGTCTCTTGCCTGCACCGACACGCTTCCCCTGAATCTACGTACGCAGTCGAAACCGTTCAGCCCCGTACGCCCCGGCACCTTGCCGGGCTGTCCATGTTAACACCGGTCAGGACCGGGATCATCCCATTATCCGTCGGTGGCGGCCACCACACCCCACAGGGTCGGCGGCTGCCATGCCGAAGGTCATCGGCGCAGGTCAGCCCCTCGATGTCTGGTTGGAGCCCGGGCGTGCTGCGCTCCCCCACCCGGCGCACATGCTGTCGAGGACCCTGCGGTCGGCACTGGGTCCGCGCCGGGCCATCCCCCGAGCCGGTGCCCCACGGCGTCGACAGCGGACACCCTCAGTGGACGCGGCGAGGCGCGCGCCAGAGCAGCAATGCCCGTGGCGCGGGAACCAGCGGTGGTCGGGACGACCGCTGAGGACGCGGCCCTGCCCGTCAGAGCGGGTGCCGATCGACCGGCGCTCCGCGAGCACATCCGCCGTCACGATCGAGACCGAATCCCGCCACCCTCTACCCGTTTGCGAACACCGCGCGTTCCACTACTCGAGCCTTCCCGGATGCTGGTAGCCGATTCTCCCGGCTCGACGACCAACCCGACTTACACTGCACGAGCCGTACGATCGGCTCTGAGCAGCGGATCTCGATTTCAGACTAAGGAAACACTTTGGCAGTTCGTATCATTCGGGACAGGTTGCTGCGCCTGTCCGCCCTCACCGTCATCGCCGGGCTGGTCCTGACGGGTTGCTCCGCCCTGCGCGACAAGTCGGCCGAAGCGATCGAGCGGGGTGTCACCAAGGACCCGTGTCCGAACGCCGTCGACAACCGCAAGGGGTGTATCTACCTCGGCGTGCTGTCGGATCTGACGAGCGGGCCTTTCGCCGCGCTGGGCAAGGACATTCACAACGGCCAGCTGGCGTTCTGGAAAGCGGTGAACGAGGCGGGCGGGATCGGTGGCAAGTACGAGGTGGACATCGCCACCCACACCGAGGACACGAACTACGACCTGCAGAAGCACGCCGAGGCCTACCGGCGGATCGAGCCGCACGTCCTGGCGCTGTCGATGAGTTTCGGCACCGTGCAGACGCAGAAGGTACTTCCCGAGATGGACGCGGCGAACGTGGTCGCCATCGCCGGAACGCTCTGGTCAGGTTGGCAATTCGAGAACAGCGACAAGGGTCTGCTGCTGGAGTCCGGCTACTCCTACTGTTCGGAGGCGATCATCGCCCTGGACTGGATCGCCGAACACCTGGCGAAGCCGAGCTCGATCGCCACGGTGAGCTACCAGGGCGACTACGGCGGCGACTACTCCACCGGCGCGAAGAAATGGGCCTCCGCCAATCGCGTGGACATGGTGGCGCACATCGACACCGAGCCGAACACCCAGATCGGCAATCAGGACGCGGCGGTCGCCAAGATCCTCAACGCCGGAGCGGATCTCGTACTGCTGGCCACCGGGCCCGCGGAGGCGGGCGAGATCATGGGCAAGGCGGCGCTGGCCGGTTTCCCTGGCCGATTCCTCGGCTCGGGCCCGACCTGGAACGGCGGCCTGCTGAAAAGCCCCGCGGCGTCAGCGATCACCGCGCGCTACAACATGACCTCGCCGCTGGACGGCTGGGACGGTACCAGCGCGGGCGCCAAGAAGGCGCGGGCCTCGGCGACCAGGGAGCCCTCGACCTGGGGCTACAGCGCCGGCTGGATGTTCTCCTATCCGATGAAGGCGTTGCTCACCCGCGCGGTGAACGAAGGCAAGCTCACCCGCAAGGGCGTCCGGGAGGCGGTGCACGGCCTGCGCGTCGACTACGAGGGCGCGATTCCCGAATACGTGTACGGCGCGGCCACGCCCGACCTGACCCGCCAGCGTGCCGTCATCGAAGCGCCGGAACAGACCGCGCCGCTGGGCGCGAAGACCCTGGCGGTCGCGTATCACGGCCCGACTCAGGACCGCATCACCCTCACCGAGCCCTGCGTGCAGCCGTAAGCGAGCCAGATATGCCTTTCCCTAGTTTTTCTCGTCGGCTACTTCGACTGGTGGCCGCTCCGCTCGCCCTCGGGCTCGTCCTGGCCGCCGGGTGTTCGACTTCAGCGCCCGCCGCCGCGCCGGGCGTCACCCGCGAACCATGTCCACACGCGATCAACCGCGACAAGGGCTGTATCTATCTGGGTGTCCTGTCGGACTTGAACAACGGTCCCTTCGCCCCGCTCGGAAAGTCCTTGCAGGAGGGGCAACTCGCGTTCTGGAACGAGGTGAACAAGCAGGGCGGCATCGGCGGCTACGAGATCGACATCACCGCCTACACCCGCGACACCGCCTACGATCCGCGCAGGCACGTCACCGAATTCGAGAACGTGGCGCCGCACGTGCTGGCGCTGGCGATGAGTTTCGGAACCGCCCAGACGCTGGCCGTCCTGCAGGAGATGGACGAGGCGGACCTGGTGACCGGGGCCGGCACGCTCTGGTCGGGCTGGCAGTATCGCTCCACCGACCGCGATCTGGTGCTCGACGACGGATTCTCGTACTGCACCGAGGCCGTGCTCGGCCTGGACTGGTTCGCGCAGAACCACTATCAGCCCCGCACGGTCGGCGTGGTCGCCTACCGCGGCAACTACGGCGGCGACTACGCCAGCGGAGCGCTCAAGTGGGCGCTGGACAACGGCGCGACGATCACCTCGCGCATCGACACCGGCCCCAACACCGAGGTCGGCAACCAGGACTACCCGGTCACCGCGCTCATGGCCGATCCACCCGACGTGGTCCTGCTGGCCACCGGGCCGGGCGAAGCAGCCGAGATTGTCGGCAAACTGGCGAGATTCGGCTACCAGGGCCGATTCCTGGGCTCCACCCCGACCTGGAACAGCGCGCTGCTCAAGTCGCCGGCCGCGCCCGCGCTCACGGCGCTGTACAACTACACCTCGCCGTTCGACGGCTGGGACGGCACCAGCACCGGAGCCCAGCGCGCCAGGAACGCCGCGACCAGCGAACCGACCAACTTCGGCTACAACCTGGGTTGGGCAATCTCATATCCGATGAAGGCCCTGCTCACCAAGGCAGCCGAGACCGGCGGTCTGGACCGGCCGACCTTGCGCAAGGCCCTGGCCGGGCTCACCGTGGATTCCGAAGGCATGGCGGCGCCGCAGGTCTACGGCCGGGAGGAACCCGACGTCGCAGCGCAGCGCGCGGTGGTCAACGAGCCCGACCCGTCCACGTCATTGGGTTCGCGCACGGTGGTCGCCGATTACCGCAGCCCCACGCTGAAGCGGATAGCGATGCGGGAGCCCTGCACGAGGTGATTCGCGACCGGCCGACGACCGTGCCGGGCGCAGTCAGGCCGCGGCGATGAGCACGACCGCGGCCAGCGCGAGGACCAAGCCGACCTGCTGCTGCCGGTGGACCCGCTCACCGAGCAGCACCATCGCCAGCAGCACGGTCACGGCCGGATACAGCGAGCCGATCACGCTCACCAGCGACAGCAGCGATCCGTGGAACGCGTACAGCAGCGCCGCGTTGCTGATGACGTCCAGCACGCTGATATAGCAGGCCAGGCGCAGCGGTTCACCGCGCAGTCGACCGGAGTCCCCGGCGACCAGCGCGGCGAGCCAGACGACTCCGGTAGCCGCGACGCGCTGCATGAGCAGCGGCCACAGTCCCGAGTCGGCCGCTGTCTTGTGCAGGAAGACGAAGGCGAAGCCGTAGGCGGCGCCGGAACCGATGGTCAGTGCGGCGACCTTGCGGGTGAACCGCAGTTCGCGTCCGCCGATGATCTCCTCGGTCACCTCGTCCGGCGACTCCCGGCTCACCAGGAGCACCGCGACCAGCGCGAACACCACACCCGCGAAGACGAGCGGGCCGGGACGCTCGCCGGTCAGCAGCCCGGTGAGCACCGGAATGCCCGCCACCAGCACCGCCGTCAGCGGCGACACCACCGCCATCGGACCGTCGGCCAGCGCGGCGTAGAACCACCACACCGCGACGCCGCTGGTTACCCCTGCCGCAGCGCCCCACACCAGCGACGCGGCATCCGGGCTCCCGGACACGAACGGGAGCGCGACGAGCACCAGCAGCACCGAGAACGGATAGGAATAGATGACCACGCGCAATGCGGTCACCCGCCGCGAGGCCACACCGCCGTAGAAATCGCTCACGCCGTAGCCCACCGCGGCAGCCAGCGCGAGCAGGACGGCGGTCACCTCATGCCTTTGACCCGCCGTCCCAGCTCGCGGGTGACCTCTCGCTCGGCGGTGCGCCGAGCGAGGTCCTGGCGCTTGTCGTAGTCCTGCTTACCCTTGGCCAGCGCCAACTCGACCTTCACCTTGCCGTCGGAGAAGTACATCGACAGCGGCACCAGCGTCTGGTTGCCCTCTCGCGACTTGCCGACCAGTCGCTCGATCTCGCGCTTGTGCAGCAGCAGCTTGCGCACCCGGCGCGGCGCGTGATTGGTCCAGGTGCCATGGCTGAACTCGGGGATGTGCAGCCCGCGCAGCCACACCTCACCGTTGTCCACCGTCGCGAAGGCGTCCACCAGCGAGGCCTTGCCCTCACGCAGGCTCTTCACCTCGGTGCCGACCAGCGCGATCCCGGCCTCGTAGACGTCCAGGATCGTGTAGTTGTGCCGCGCCCGGCGGTTGGTCGCGATGACCTTGCGCCCCTTTTCCTTCATAACGGTCCACTCTAAGTGACCCGGCAACCAGATTATTCCCGCAGGTCGCGGGCACGCTAGCCGCTCTGGTGCAGCATGATGTAGAGCGCCAGCACCGCGAGGAACGCCACAACCAGGATCACCGTCGACATCCGCGGTGCGCCGGGACGTTCCGGCGGCGGCCTGCGCCGCAGCCACACGTTCTCGACCGACGGATCGCTCCTGCCCCGGACATACGGCGGCGCGTCCGGTGTTTCACCCCCTGACGAGCCGGAGGAAACGTCTTCGCCCGCATCGCTGGAACCCTCACCCGGTGCCATAGCCAGCACGGTAACCGCCACGACGGCGACACGCCGCAATTCCCGCGCCGCGCAACAGAGTTGGAACTCAGGCCAGGCGCCGCCGGAACGCCTCGGTGGAGGCGCCGCTCGCCAGGTCGACCGTGTGCACGCCCAGTTCGGCCCCGCCCTCGGCCAGGTCGAGGACCATGAAGCCCAGCTCGTGATAGGTCTCGTACAGTGCACCGTGGCCGGCGCTCGCGCTGAGCCGCGGCTCGGGTCCGACCGTCTTCGCGGCGGCGCCGGACACGATCTGCCTGGTTCCTTTCGACGCCGCGGTGGGCTCGAGCACCTGTAGCGAGTGATCGTGCCCCGACAGGATGAACTGGCACCGGCCGAGCACGTGGCCTTCGATGAAGCGTTTCACGTGCACGCCGTTGATCGGCTCGAGTGCCAGGCCCTCGTAACGGCCGGCGTCTCCGTGTGGGCCGTTGCTCAGATACGGCTGGTGGGTGCAGGCGATCTTCCATGGGGCAGGCGATTCGGCGAGGGCGCGATCGAGCCAGTCGCGCTGCTCGTTCATGAACTGCCCGTCGACTGCCCAATAGGGCGAGAAGATCGGCGGCAGGTAGGCGGCCAAGGGATTGACGTCGAGGACGAAGAACTCGACGACAGGGTTCCGCTCCGGGATTCGCACCGAGTAGTAGCGGCTGGGCATCCACCAGCGCCGCGAGTTGGCGTGGTACTCGACCTCGGCATTGCCGCGCAGCAACCAACCGCCGTCGCCCCCGAGCACCGAGCTGTTGTCGTGGTTGCCCAGCACCATCAGCCACGGGAAGTCCAGCCCGGCGTTGGGGTTCTCGAACTTGTCGGCGAACTGCGCGTCGGCCGCGCCGGCGGGGCCGTGCTCGTAGATGTTGTCGCCGAGACCCACTGCGAGCGAGACCGGTTCACGGCCGTGATACGCGCGCATGGCATCGGCGACCGCCCACTGGGTGCGGGTGCCGGTGCCCGCGTCGCCGGTCACCAGCACCCGCACCCGGCGATCGGCCGGAAAGGGGAATTTGGTGACGCCCTCGGCGACGGGTACCGCGTGCGCGGGCGTCCGGCCGACCAGCGTCGCCCCGGCCGCGAGGGCGGCCGCACCGCCCAGGAACTCCCGGCGCCCGATCGTCTCGCTCTCGCTCACACTGTCCTCCACAATCTTCCGCGCTTCCGCACGCCGACCATCCTCGCCCATCGGCGTGCCGCGCGCCGAGGACGGCTCATGCGGCGGCCAGCACTTCGAGCACCTGCTCGCCGTATTTCGCGAGCTTGCTCTCGCCGACACCGCTGACACCGCCGAGCTGGGCCAGGCTCGCGGGCTTGCGAGCCGCTATCTCCCGCAGGGTGGCGTCGTGGAAGACGACATAGGCGGGAACGCCCTGTTCCTTCGCGGTCGCCGCGCGCCATTCGCGCAGCTTCTCGAACAGCGGCAGATCGGTGGGTGTCAGGTCGGCGGCGGCCGCCTTGGCGGCCTTCGCCGCCCGCGCCGGCTTGGGCGCGCGTTCGGGCTCGCGGCGCAGCAGGACTTGCCGCCCGTCGAACAGCACCTCGCTGCTGGCCTCGGTGAGCGTCAGCACGCCGTAGTCGCCGTGGACGGCCAGCAGCCCGTGGGCGAGCAATTGCCGCACCACGCCGCGCCATTCCGTGTCCCGCAGGTCGGTGCCGATGCCGAAGACCTTCAACTCGTGGTGGTCGTGCTGTACGACCTTCGGGTTCTTCTTGCCGAGCAGGATGTCCACGATGTGGCCGGCGCCGAAGCTCTGGCCGCGTTCGCGCTTCAGCCGCAGCACCGCGGACAGCAGCTTCTGCGCGGCCACCGTGCCGTCCCAGGATTGCGGCGGGGCCAGGCAGGTGTCGCAGTTGCCGCAGGGCAACCCCGGCTCGCCGAAGTAGGCGAGCAACTGGGTGCGGCGGCAGGCGACGGTCTCGCACAGCGCGAGCATCGCGTCCAAGTGCAGTTGCAGCTGGCGGCGATGGGCGGCGTCGCCCTCGGAGGAGTCGATCAGCCTGCGCTGCTGCACCACGTCGTTGAGTCCGTAGACCATCCACGCCGTGGAGGGCAGTCCGTCACGTCCGGCGCGACCGGTTTCCTGGTAGTACCCCTCGACCGACTTCGGTAGGTCCAGATGGGCGACGAAGCGCACGTCGGGCTTGTCGATGCCCATGCCGAAGGCGATGGTCGCCACGACGACCAGACCGTCCTCGCGCAGGAAGCGCGACTGGTTCGCCGCGCGGGTCCGGTGGTCTAGACCCGCGTGGTACGGCACCGCGGAGACGCCGTTCTCGGTGAGAAAGGCCGCGGTCTTCTCCACCGAATTGCGGGAAAGGCAGTAGACGATCCCGGCGTCGCCCGCGTGCTCGGTGCGAATGAATTCCAGCAGCTGGCGCTCGGGACGGTTCTTCGGCTCGATCCGGTACTGGATATTCGGCCGGTCGAAGCTGGACACGAAGCGGCGGGCGCCGCCGAGGTCGAGACGCTGGATGATCTCGTCGCGCGTCTTCTCGGTGGCGGTCGCGGTCAACGCGATCCGCGGGACATCCGGCCACCGCTCGTGCAGCACGGAAAGGGCGAGGTAATCGGGGCGGAAATCGTGACCCCACTGGGAAACGCAGTGCGCTTCGTCGATGGCGAACAGCGCGATTTCGCCGCGGTCGAACAGCTGCGCGGTCGAGTCGAGGCGCAATCGCTCCGGCGCGAGGTACAGCAGGTCGAGTTCACCCGCGACGAATTGCGCCTCGACGGCCCGGCGCTCGTCGGGATACTGGGTGGAGTTGAGGAAGCCCGCGCGCACGCCGAGGGCGCTGAGCGCGTCCACCTGATCCTGCATGAGGGCGATCAACGGCGAGATCACCACACCGACGCCGGGGCGCACCAGAGCGGGCACCTGGTAGCAGAGCGACTTGCCGCCACCGGTGGGCATGAGCACCAGCGCGTCGCCGCCCTCGATCACGTGCCGCACGATCGCGCCCTGGTCACCGCGGAAGCTGTCGTAACCGAAGACTCGGCGTAGAACCTGTTGCGCCGCAACGGATCCGGCGTCCGATCCGGACGCGTCTTCGACCGCTACAGCCGCGAAATCATCGGGGGGAGTCACCCGGCCCATCCTACGAGCGCCCGGACGGCGCGGTACCGGTACGGTTCGGCGTTCGCCCGGTTGGACGGCCGAGTTGTGCACATGTGCACAACTCGCGACGAGGTTTCCCGTCCTGGCCCGCTGACCTCGGCGAATTCCCACCCGGGCGGAAATCGTCGGCCCGGGCCGCCCGTTCGGCGCTGTTATGTTGTGGCGCATGGCAACAGGGATCGGAACCAGGGCCCGCGCGGTGATGCTCATCGCCGTGGTGGCCGCCGCGGTCGCCGCGGCACTGCCGGCCGCGCGGGCGCAGACATTTCCCGCGACGTGCTCGGACGGCTGGGAGGCCGCCACCGTCGTCGAGGGAGTCGGCAATCTGGAGAATCTCGATTCCGACGGGCACGGCGGTTTCTACGTCACCGGCCTGATGGACGGTTACCTGGCGCATGTCGACCGCGCCGGGCGGTTGGAGAAGCTGGTCACCGATGTGCACCGTCCGGCAGGCGTGCGGGTCGCCGGGCGCTCTGTCTACTTCCTCACCGGCGACGGGGTCAGCGAGCCACCGGGCACGCTCCAGCGCTACGACATCGAGACCGGTGCGGTCAGCGTCCTGCTCACCGGGCTGAACGGGCCGAACGGCTTGCTGCTGCTGCCCGACGGCAGCCTGCTGTTCACCACCATCGGCCTCAACGGCCCGAACGGGATCTCCCGCTACTGGCCCGAGACGAACGAGTACGAGCGCGATTGGTCGAGTCTGCCGCCCGCCAACGGCCTCGCGCTGGCCGCGGACGGCGAGTCGGTCTACGTCGACACGCTGACGATGCAGATCCTGCGGGTCCGGCTGGACGCCCCCGCGCACCCCACGGTCGTCTCCGGTATCCCGGACCTGATCGCACTGCCCGACGACATGGAGGCCACCCGGGCGGGCGAACTCTTCGTCGCCGACCATATGCTCGGCGCCGTCTATCGGGTGGACACGATCACCGGCGCCACCTGCGCGATCATCACCGGCTTGATCAAGCCGGGCCCGGTGCGCAACCCCCGGACGGCGCCACCTCGGTCCGCATCGACCGCGACGGTGATTCCTGGGCGCTGTTCGTCACCAGTATGGACGGCACGCTGCGGCGTTTGCGCCCACCGGCGGGTATCGACCTCACCCCCGCGAATCCCGCGCGGGCCGGTTAGTTCTGCCGTGTGTCTCCGGAGATCGCGAGATCACCGAGATCGGGTTCGCCACCGGAGGGAGGGAAGACATGGTCGAGACGGCGCCCATGGTGGCGTCCACCGCGGTGGACGCCGAGGACATCGCAGGTGCGGGCCCGGCCCGATCACGCGAAACGGAGCGGTCACCCGCGCAGGCGGTCGAGAACCTCGTCGTGGAGCAGACCGTTGGTCGCGATGGCATCGCCGCCGTGCGGACCGGGTTTGCCGTCCAGCGAGGAGAATCGCCCGCCCGCTTCACGGACGATGATGTCCAGCGCCGCCAGATCCCAGAGGGAGACCTCCGGTTCGGTGGCGATGTCGACCGCGCCTTCGGCGAGCAGGCAGTAACTGAAGAAATCGCCGTAGCCGCGTACCCGCCAGACGTCGTCGGTCAGGGCGAGGAAATGCTCGCGCAGCCCGCGGTCGTGCCAGCCGGAGAGGCTGGAGAACGCCAGGCTGGCCGAGCCGAGGTCGCCCACGGCGGAAACCGAGATCCGCTCGGCCGCCTGCTCTTCGAAACTCGACCAAGCTCCCCACCCCGAGGCCGCCCACCAGCGCCGGACCAGGGCGGGCGCGCTCACCACGCCGACGACCGGTTCGCCGTCTTCCAGCAGCGCGATCAGCGTCGCCCAGATGGGCACCCCCCGCACGAAGTTCTTCGTGCCGTCGATCGGGTCGACCACCCACTGCCTTCCGCTGAACTCGGCGGCGCCGCCGAATTCCTCACCCAGCACCGCGTCGTCCGGCCGCGCCTCCGACAGCAGCTGCCGGATCGCCTGCTCCACGGCCAGGTCGGCGTCCGACACCGGCGTCAGATCCGGCTTCGCGTCGACCTTCAGGTCCAGCGCACCGAAGCGAGCCCGGGTGATCGCGTCGGCGGCATCGGCCAGCCGCAAGGCCAGTTCGAGATCGGAGGAGTACTCAGCCACGCCCCGCACCCTATCGGCC
>NZ_JABLTE010000035.1 GCF_013315795.1 Nocardia barduliensis | reverse complement strand
ACGCCACCGACCTGTTCGACGAAACCACCATCCACACCCTCGGCCACCGCCTCGAACGCATCCTCACCACCATCGCCACCAACCCCCACACCCTCATCGGCGACATCGACATCCTCGACCGAACCGAGCATCAATTCGTCACCGCCGTCGCCAAACCCGCCCCGGCGCCGTCGACGGCGACCGCCGGAACCGCCTTGGCACAGGCACTGGTGGCCGCGGTCGAAGACGATCCCGAAGCCCCCGCGATCGTGTCCGGCGACGAGGAGCTGACCTACCACGACCTCGAGACCCGCTCGTCGCAATTGGCCCGGGTGCTGATCGCGCGCGGCTGCGGCCCCGGCGCCGGTGTGGCCGTGCGGCTCGACGGCGGGATCGAGGCGGTCGTCGCCACTTGGGCCGTGCTCAAGGCAGGCGCCGCCGTGGTCCCGGTCGACGCGCTCGACGCGGCACTGCCGGAGGATCTCGAGATCAAGATCGGCCTCACCATGGGCAGTTCCTGGTCCGGCGAAGCGCCCGACTGGCTGGCGCTCGACGACGCCGCCGTCGTCGCCGAGATCGCCGCCGAGTCCCCGCGCCCGGTCACCTACGCCCACCGCACCCGCGCGCTGCGCGGCGGCGACCCGGCGTTCGCCGGCGCGCAGACGCTCAGCTACGACGACCTCGCCACCGCGGTCGAGGAACTGCGTACCCGCGCCGGACTCACCTACGAGTCCCAGATCTCGCACCCCGGCGACCCTGGATCCCCCGACAGTCTGATCGAACTGGTCGCAGGCGGAACCGTCGGCGCAGCGATCTTCCTGGACGGCGACGGTGAAGTACTGGCCGACGA
The DNA here is from genome assembly GCF_013315795.1 of Nocardia barduliensis. Lineage (GTDB taxonomy): Bacteria > Actinomycetota > Actinomycetes > Mycobacteriales > Mycobacteriaceae > Nocardia > Nocardia barduliensis. The sequence goes on along the minus strand of NZ_JABLTE010000035.1, from coordinate 75,540 downwards.
ATACGTGAGCGGTTGATCGTCCCAGGCGGGCCGCTGCCGGATCGTTGTCAGGGATCGTTCACGGGACGATCCGGGGCGTTCCAGTGTGGCCGGCCTTATCGGCGCCCGGCAGCGAATGCCGGGCGCCGATAGGGCCTTTCACGCTGGGCGGCTCAGCGGCTCAGGCGCTGGAATCGCCGGACCGCGAGCGGCAGGAAGATCGCGGTGATGATCAGCGGCCACACCACCGCCATCAGCAACGCGTGCTGTTCCACCCAGGAATCCCCGCTGCCGACCGGCGTGCCGAACAGCTCGCGGGTCGCCGCCACCGTGGAGGAGATCGGATTCCACGCCGCGATGACGCCCAGCCAGTCCGGCATCAGCTGAGGTGCGACGAAGATGCTGGAGATCATGGTGAGCGGGAAGGCGACCGCGAACAGCCCGCCTGCGGCCTCCGGGTTCGGCACCAGCAATCCGAGCCAGACGCCCACCCAGATCAGCGCGAACCGCAGCAACAACAGTAGACCGAACGCGGCGACGCCGCGCAGCACTCCCCCGTCGGGTCGCCACCCGATGACCAGGGCGGTCAGCATCAAAATGGTCAACTCGGCGCAGGCAACGATCAGATCGGTCACCCCGCGCCCGGATACGACCGCCGAGGAGGCCATCGGCATCGAGCGGAAGCGATCGATCACGCCGTTGGTGGCGTCGTAGACGACCACGGTGGCGGTGTTGATGAAGCCGAACGCCATCGTCATGGCGAACATGCCCGGCATCAGGAAGCTGCGGTAGTCACCGCCGCCGGGCACGCTCATCGCGCTGCCGAACACATACCCGTACAGCAATACCGACAGGATCGGGAAGCCGAGTTGCCAGGCGATGTTGATCGGCTGCCGCTGATAGTGAGTCAGGCCGCGGCGCACCACATTCCAGCAATCGGCGATCGCCCAGTACGCGCGGGAACGCGAACGGCTCGGGGTGAGGTCCATGGCACTCATCGGGCCGCCTCCTCTGTGGTCGTGCGGTGGCCGGTCAACTGCAGGAAGACGTCATCGAGGCTGGGCCTGCGCAGACCGATGTCCTCCACGTCCACGCCTTCGTCCTGGAGCGTGCGCGCGACGTCGGTGAGGGCCGCGACGCGCTCGGTGACCGCCGCCGACACCCGTCGCTCGACGTCGTCGATGTCCGGTTCCCCCTCGCACACGCGGGCCACCACTTTGGCGACGGCGGGCAGGTCGGCCACGTCCGCGGCCACGACCTCGATACGGTCGCCGCCCACCGTGCTCTTCAATCCGTCCGGCGTGTCTTCGGCGATGGCGCGTCCTTGATCGATGACGGTGATCCGGGAGGCGAGCTTGTCCGCCTCCTCCAGATACTGCGTAGTCAGCAATACCGTGGTGCCGTCGGCGACCAGGGCCCGCACCGACTCCCAGACCTCGCCGCGACTGCGCGGGTCGAGTCCGGTGGTGGGCTCGTCCAGGAACAGCACGTCCGGCGCGAGGATCATCGAGGCCGCCAGATCGAGCCTGCGGCGCATGCCGCCGCTGTACTTGCCGACGCCGCGGTCGCCGGCCTCGGTCAGGTCGAAGCGCTCGAGCAGTTCGGTGGCCCGCTGCTCGGCCCGCCGTCCGCCGAGATGGAACAACCTGCCGAACATCTCCAGGTTCTGCCGCCCGGTGAGCACCTCGTCGACAGCGGCGTACTGGCCGGTCAGCCCGATGCGGGCGCGCACATCGCGCGGGCGGCGGGCGACATCCAGGCCCGCCACGCTCGCGTGGCCGCCGTCCAGCCGGATCAACGTCGACAGAATGCGCACCGCGGTGGTCTTTCCCGCGCCGTTGGGCCCGAGCAGCCCGTGCACCGTGCCGCGCCGCACGGTGAGATCGAACCCGTCCAGAGCCCGCTTGTCCCCGTATCTCTTTTCCAGTCCCTCGGCCAGGACCGCGAAATCGTTCACTCTTCACCTTCCCCGTGGCGTACCCGAAAACTGAGTACAACGTACTCGAATTAGGGTACAACGTACCCAGTTTTCTGCCAAGCGGATAAGCTGGCGATTGTGACCGGCACGGAGACCAGCGGCAGCGGCGACATCGCCCGCACCCTCGACCTGCTCTGGGGCGCGGGGCCCCGGCCGAGCCGCGGGCCGAAACCGGCTCTCTCGCTGGACCGAATCGTCGACGCGGCGATCGCGGTGGCCGACGGCGAGGGCCTCGCCGCGGTGACCATGCGCCGGATCGCGACCGAACTCGGCACCGGCACCATGTCGCTGTACCGGTATCTGCCGGGCAAGGCCGAACTGCTGGATCTGATGCTCGACCGGGTGCAGGCCCCCATCGACGATCTCGGCGATCGCCGCGGCGGATGGCGCGGCGCGCTGGAGACCCTCGCCTACGAATCCCTCGCCATGTACCGGCGGCACCCCTGGCTGATCGGAGTGAACCAGTCACGTCCGGTCCTCGGACCCGGCGCGGTGGAAGGTATGGAGCAACTGCTCGGCGCGATCCGCCCGATGGGATTGCCCGATCGCGAACTCGTCTCGGTGATGATCATGATCTCCGGCTACGTGCTCGGCGCGGCCCGCACGCAGCTGTACGAGCGAGAGGCCGAACGCGTCTCGGGCCTGACCGACGCGGAATTCTGGCAGGCGCAGGCCCCCGTACTGGAAAAAGCCATGGCCAGCGGCCGCTACCCGGCCATGGCCGCACTGTCGGAGGACGCGTTCGGCCCGAATTTCGACCACTTCGCTTTCGGGCTACAGCGCATCCTGGACGGCTTGGAACACTATGTGACCCACCGCGACAGCGCTACGCGGCCCGCACCGTGAGCGTGTCGCGCCCAGCCGCCAGCGCGACGTGGGCGACAGCCGTGTCCAGCCCCGGCTTCGGCAGCGGCGCACCGTCGAACATGGTGATCTCGACGGCGTCCTCGGTGAGTTCCCAGACGCCTGCGATGCGTCCGTTCACGACGACGATCGGTGAGATCCAGCCCGCGGTGCGGCTGACCTTCGCGCGGTGGGCGGCGGGCAGCAGGGCGGTGTCACCGGTGCCCGGCCCCAGCACGTACTGGTCGAAAGCGCCGAGCAGGTGCACCGACGCGCTCGGCGCGGCGGCGGCAACGGCCTCGGCCTGATCGCTCGGCAGGAAGGCGCGGCGGCCCTCCACCTCGACTTCGGTGAGCGACTCACCCAGCTCGGCGAACCAGCGGCGGACCGTGGGCTTGCGCAGACTGTTGCGGCTGAGCCAGGCGTCGAAGGTCTCCGGCGTCGCCGGGCCGTAGGCGCGGAGGTAGCCGAGGATCGCCGTATGCGCCGCGGCATCCGGTTCCGGCAGACCCGGCCAGTCACGCACCAGATGCGCGGGACTGGTGAACGTCACCTTGGCGCCCCGCGCCGGACCGTGGCATAGCACCCCTTGCCAGGCCAGGGGTTTGAGCAGCGCGCCCCACCCGGAGCGCAATTCCTCGCCGAGCCGGTGGAATCCCGGCTCGGACACCAGGGCCTCGACCAGTTCCTCACGGGTGAGCACCGCGCCGTCCAGCACCTCGGCGACCGCCTCGGTCAGTGCCGCCACCTCCGCGGGCGAGGCGCCGAAGTTCTTCTGCCAGGCGGGCTTCTCCCAGGTCCGTGCGGACCCGATGAGCGCGAGGCAGGCGGCGGCCAGGTCCGGAGTGAGCGCGTGCAGGGTGCCCCGCATCGCCCAGGTCTTCATCAGGACGCCGTCCTCGAGCGCGCGAACCAGCCCGCCCGGCTCCGGTTTCGTGCTGCGTAGCGCGACCGCCAGTTCCGCCGCGGAGGTGACCTGAGCTTGCACCCCACACAGGCGTTCGGCGATCGCGACCACGCCCTCGTCCGCACGGGACCGCACGTATTGACGGCGCAGCCGCCAAGCGAAGACCTGATCCCAGGTGACCCGCAACTCGTGTTCCTCCGACTCTTCAGCTCAGCAGTGCGCCCAGGCCCGCGACCATCGCCGCCGCCAGCGCCGACCCGGTCACCGTCATCGCGATCACGCCGAGCAGGGCGGTGCGGGTGGTGGCTCGCCGGATCGCGCCGACCGGGTCGGCCAGCCGCTCGGCACGGGCCAGCACCGCGGTGCCCGCCGCGGCCAGCGCGCCCGTCGGCGCGGGCTCGGCGATGCCGACGATCGCCAGCAGCCCGCCCAGCAGCGGCAGCGAGCCGTGTTGGTGGGCGGCCTTGTCGTCGGCGCACATCTCCAGCAGGCGCGCGATCTCGGCCGCGCCCACGGTGAACAATCGCAGGCCGGGCAGGGTGGTTTCGACCGCACGCAGCACCGCGCTCAACGCCGCGTGCCTGCCGGACAGGTGGGCGCGTTCGTGCGCGAGGACCGCGGCGAGCTGGTCGTCGTCCAGCGCGTCCAGCGCGGCGGTGGTGACCACGATGGTGTCGGGCCGTCCCGGCACGCAGTACACCTGGCGCTCCGGCGAATCGAGCACCACCGCCCCGATACCCGGCACCGGCCTGCCGACCAGCCGCACCGCCCGGGCATGGACACTGGTGCGCCTGCGCATGTCCACCACGACGCCCACGGCGCGGACCACGAGCGCGACCGTGCCGGTGGCGACCAGCGCCGCCACCGCGAAGGTGGCCGCACGGGTGGCCGCCGCGCCGTGCACGTGCATCGGCGACCACAGGAACGAGACGCAGGCGCGCAACGCGTCCTTCGGATGTCCCCAGTAGGTGGCGAACTCGAGGGTCACCAATATCGCCGCGATCCCCCACGCGCTCAGCGCGCCGACGATCGCGACGACCCAGGCGATCACACCCAGCCGCGGCGCGATACCGCGATGGGTCAGACTGCGCAGCACGGGCGGCCCGAAGGTCGCCACGACGCTGCCGTACAGCATCAGAGCTACGGCAAGGCTCACGGCACTTCTGGTGACTTGCGCGCCGCGAGTCTGCGGAGCGCGGCACGCAGCCCGGCTGACTCCTCGGCGCTGATCCGATCGACGAAATGACTGAGTACCAGATCCGAGCGGCCGCCGGAACCCAGCGCCTCCAGCATGAGCCGGGCGCTGTGTTCCTCCCGGGTGAGCGTCGGCCAATATCGATAGGCCTTGCCGGCGCGCTCGCGCGCCAGCCAGCCTTTGCGATGCAGGTTGTCCATGGTCGACATAACCGTCGTATAGGCGATGTCGCGCCGAGCCGACAGTTCGTCGAAGATCTCGCGCACCGTTGTGTCCTCTGCGTCCTGATCCCAGATGCGGTCCATGATCACCGCCTCCAGATCCCCGAATCCTCGCACTGTACCGACTCCCTCATCCGAGCTGTGCCCCGTAATGGGAACAGGTTACCGGCCCAGGGGGGTTACTACTGAGGCAACCAGTAGATCGACCCCGGCTCCACGGCGCTTGTCGGAGCACTGTGCGAACATATGTTCGTGTCCGATGCGCCAGTCTCCCGACCCGGCAGGCCCCGGATCCTCGCGCGGGCGGAGGCATCGATCCTGCATGCCGATCTCGATTCGTTCTATGCCTCGGTCGAGCAGCGGGACGACCCACGGCTGCGCGGCAAGCCGGTGATCGTCGGCGGCGGAGTGGTCCTGGCCGCCAGCTACGAGGCGAAGGCGTTCGGCGTGCGCACCCCGATGAACGGCGGGCAGGCGCGCCGGTTGTGCCCGCACGCGATCGTGGTCCCCCCGCGGATGTCCGCCTACGCCGAGGCGAGCAAAGCCGTCTTCGACATCTTCCGCGACACCACGCCCCTGGTGGAGGGCATCTCGATCGACGAGGCGTTCCTCGATGTCGGCGGGCTGCGCCGGATTTCGGGTGAGCCCGTCGCCATCGCCGCGCGGCTGCGCGCGCGGGTCCGCGATCACGTCGGCTTGCCGATCTCGGTGGGCATCGCCCGCACCAAGTTCCTCGCCAAGGTGGCCAGTGCGGTCGCCAAACCGGACGGGTTGCGGTTGGTGCCGCCGGGTGGCGAACTGGAGTTCTTGCATCCGCTGCCGGTCGAGCGACTCTGGGGCGTCGGCGATGTCACCGCGCGCACGTTGCACGCGCACGGCATCACCCGGGTCGGTCAGCTGGCCGAACTGGGTGAGAGCCCGCTGCGGGCGATACTCGGCCCCGCCGCGGCCCGCCACCTCTACGCCCTGTCCTGGGCGCGCGACCCGCGCCGGGTGGAGACCGGCAGGCGGCGGCGCTCGATCGGCGCCCAGCGCGCCCTCGGCCGTAAGCATCGTCCTCCCGACGAGATCGAGGCCTATCTGCACGGACTCACCGATCGGCTCGGCAGGCGCCTGCGCGCAGCGAACCGGGTGTGCCGAACTGTGGTGCTGCGTCTGCGTTTCGACGATTTCACCCGGGCCACCCGGTCACACACCCTCGCCGAGGCGACCGACCACACCGAGACGATCCTCGGTGCGGCCCGCACCTTGCTCACCGGGGCGATGCCGCTCATCCAGGAACGCGGTCTCACCCTGATCGGCCTGGCGCTGACCAACCTCGCCGACGCCGACGCCGTGCAACTCGCCCTGCCCTTCGAGTCCCGCGCCACCAACACCCTCGACGCGACTCTGGACGACCTGCGCAAGCGCTTCGGCTCCGCCGCCGTCACCCGCGCCGCGCTGCTGCACCGCGGCGAGGGCATCTCGGTACCCCTGCTCCCCGACTGAGTCGTCGAGCGTCGCGTCGCGCGCTCAACACGACCGCTTCGGCCGCTTGTCCATCAACCGCAGGATCAGCGGGGTGAAGATCAGCTGCATGGCCAGCTCCATCTTGCCGCCGGGCACCACGATGCAATTGGTTCGCGACATGAACGAGTCGTGCAGCATCGACAGCAGATACGGGAAGTCGATGACCTTCGGATCCGCGAACCGGATCACCACGAAGCTCTCGTCGGCCGTCGGGATGGTGCGAGCGATAAACGGATTCGAGGTGTCCACGGTCGGCACCCGCTGGAAGTTGACGTAGGTGCGGGAGAACTGCGGGCAGATGTAGGTGACGTAATCCGGCATCCGCCGCAGGATCGTGTCGATCACGGCCTCGCTGGAGTAACCGCGCTCGGTCTTGTCCCGGATCACTTTCTGAATCCATTCCAGATTGATGATCGGCACGACCCCGACCAGCAGATCGGTATACCGGGCCACGTCCACAGTCGCGGTGACCGCCGCGCCGTGCAGACCTTCGTAGAACAGCAGGTCACTGCCCGGCGTCAGCTCCTCCCACGGCGTGAAAGTCCCGGGCGGCTGCCCGTAGGGCTTGGCCTCTGCCTCGTCGTGCAGGTACCGGCGGACCGTGCCGACGCCGGTCTCGCCGTAGTCACGAAACAGCGTCTCCAGTTCCTTCAGCAGATTGGCCTCCTCGCCGAAGTGTGAGAACCGCAGATTGCGGTTCTGCTCGGCCTCGGCCATGGCCAGCTTCATCTCGTTGCGGTCGTACCGGTGGAACGAATCGCCCTCGACGATGGCGGCGTTGATTCCTTCGCGCCGGAAGATCTCCTGGAACGTCCGCGTCACGCTGGAGGTCCCGGCGCCGGAGGACCCGGTGATCGCGACGACGGGGTGCTTGACCGACATGGTTCTCCTCTTCAGCGCTGCGCCGGGCGGAACAGCGAGCGCGTGCCGAACAGCGAGCTGTCGAAGCTGGGTCCCTCGTCGGGTTCGCGGTGATACCGCTCGATGCGCTCGACTTCGTTGCGGGAGCCGAAGATCAGCGGCACCCGCTGGTGCACCTCGCCCGGCGCCACCTCCAGCACCCGCTCGCTGCCGGTGGTCGCCGCGCCACCGGCCTGTTCGACTATGAACGCGATCGGATTGGCTCCGTAGAGCAGCGCGACCCGGCCCGGCCGCGTGGGCGGACGGGTGTCGCGCGGATACAGGTAGACCCCGCCACGAGTGAGGATGTGAAAGGTGTCGGCCACCAGCGAGGCCACCCAGCGCATATTGAAATCGCGCTCGCGCGGGCCGTCCACCCCGTCCAGGCACTCGTGCACGTAACGGCGCACCGGCCGCTCCCAGAATCGCTCGTTGGCCGCGTTGATCGCGAAACCGGAGGTGTCCTCGGGGATGCGCATGGCGGGGTGGGTCAGCACGAACGCGCCGATCTCCCGGTCCAGGGTGAACCCGTCCACCCCGCTTCCGGTCGTCAGCACCAGCATGGTCGCGGGCCCGTACAGGGTGAACCCGGCGCACACCTGCTCCGCGCCCGGCTGCAGGAAATCCGCCGCGCTCGGAGTGCTCGTCGCGCCCCGTCTCCGCGCAGGCGCGCGCAGCACGCTGAAGATCGTGCCCACCGGCAGGTTGACGTCGATGTTGGACGAGCCGTCCAGCGGATCGAACGCCAATAGGTACTTTCCGCGCCGATGCGTGTCGGGCACCGGGTGGATGTCGCTGATCTGCTCGGAAAGCAACGCCGAAAGATGGCCGGTCCACTGGGTTTCGGCGACCATGATGTCGTTGCTGATGGCGTCCAGGTTGCGCGGCACGGTCGACGGCGGACTGTCCGGATTCGCGGGTGGGAGCAGGGATGGATTGATCACCGTGCCGAGCGATCCGACGATCGCGCCGCGGGTGACCTGATTCGCGACGATCTTCGTCGCCGTCGCGATGACGTTCACCAGGGCGGAGAACTCACCGGAGGATCCGGGATGCCGGTGCTCCTGCTCGATGGTGTAGCGGGTGAGGGTCTTCAGTCCTTCTGGCATCGCGCCTCGATCTCGTCACCGGGGGCCCCGCACGGCCGGCTCTCGGGATAGCTCTGGTTCGGTGAACACGCTGCTGCCGTAGACGTCCTGAGCGGTCAGCGTGATCAGATCGGTTCTGCTCAGCGGTCTGCGCAGCTCGACGAGACGTTTCGCCTGCCGCAGCCGGCAGCGGTCAAGGGCGTTGCGCACGCTGCGGGCGTTGGAGAAGCGCGGACGGGTCATTCGGCGTTCCAGGTACTCGCCGAATGCCGTGCGCGCCGCGTCGTCGAAGCGGAAGCTCTCCGCGGCCACCATGATCTCGGCGATGCCGAGCAGTTCCGCGTGGGTGTAGTCGGCGAATTCCAGGTGATGGGCCACCCGCGAGGACAGTCCAGGATTGGCGGAGAAGAAGCGGTCCATCCGATCCGGATATCCGGCGAAGATCACCACCAGGCTGGCACGCTCGTTCTCCATCTCCTGCAACAGGATCTCGATCACCTCCTGCCCGTAGTCGCGTTCGTTCTCCGGCCGGAACAGGTAGTAGGCCTCGTCGATGAACAGCACGCCACCCGCCGCCTTGGCCAGCGCCTCCTTCGTCTTCGGCGCGGTGTGCCCGATGAACTGGCCCACCAGATCGTCGCGGGTCACGGTGTGCACCTTCGGTTTCCGGATGTAGCCGAGGGCGTGCAGCATCTGCGCCATCCGTAACGCCACTGTGGTCTTGCCCGTGCCGGGCCCGCCGGTGAAGCTCATGTGCATGGTGGGCCGCGACGCGGTCAGCCCGAACCGCTGCCGCGCTCGATCGATCAGCAGCAGCGCCGCGATCTCGCGCACCCGCCGCTTCACCGGGGCCAGCCCGATCAGTTCGGCGTCCAGCCTGCGCAGCGTCTCCTCGACGTCGTGGCCCGCGATGTCGGTGGACAGATCCAGCACCGCGTCCTCGCCCAGGATCTCGGGAGCCTCGGGTTCGGCGGGCGCCGTCCGCACCGCGCCGGGGACCTCGGCCCCCGGCCGGTGCAGACGGAATCCCGAGCCGTTGCGCTCAGCCGCCATACCGGTCTCCCGGGCGGACGGTCGTGGCATACGAGTGCAGGCCGTACTTCTGCTGGCGGTCCGGTCCCTCGGTGCGGGTCAGCAGGAAGCCGGGCTCCTCGGCCGGGCGCTGCACCAGGAAGCTCAGCGCGGTCGTCTGCCTGGTGTAGCGCGCGTCGTACGCGAGCACCCGCACGTAGTGACGCGGGAAGGTCGACCGGCACGCGTCGATCTCGGCCAGCACTCCGTCGGGCTCGTCCAGGTCGAACAGCGGCAATCCCCACATCTCCCAGTAGGCATTGCGCGGATGCGGATCGTCGGTGTACTCGATGGAGACCGGCCAGCTGTTGAGCAGCGCGTAGCGCACCTGCGCGGCGATCTGCTCGTCGGTCAGCGGCGGCAGATAGCAGAACGTTCCGTGCCGTAGGTACATGGCTGGTCCTTCCTGGATGCTCATCGGCTGGCCGTGGGCACGGCGTCCGGGGCATCGGTGGAGGTGTAGTCGAAGGTGACATCGCCCCAGGTGGCCAGCGCGACGTCGAGCGGACGGCAGATCTCGGCGGCCTTCCGCAACACCTCCGGCCCCTCCTTCAACAGGTCACGGCCTTCGTTGCGGGCCTGGACGACCGCCTCGAGCGCCACCCGGTTCGCCTCCGCGCCCGCGGCGATGCCGAGCGGATGACCGATCGTGCCGCCGCCGAATTGCAGCACCACGTCGTCGCCGAACAGGTCGAGCAGCTGATGCATCTGCCCGGCGTGGATGCCACCGGAGGCCACCGGCATCACGCCCGGCAGGCTCGCCCAGTACTGGTCGAAGAAGATCCCGTTGGCCGGTTCGGTGCGAATGTGGTTCTCCCGCAACGTGTCGTAGAACCCTTTGGTGGTCGCCGGATCGCCCTCCAGCTTGCCGACCACGGTGCCCGCGTGCAGATGGTCGACGCCGATCAGCCTGCACCACTTGGCCAGCACCCGGAAGCTGACACCGTGGGTCTTCTGCCGGGTGTAGGTGGAATGCCCCGCGCGGTGCAGATGCAGCAGCACCCCGTTGCGGCGCGCCCAGTGCGACATCGACTGCATCGCGGTGAATCCGACGGTGAGGTCCATCATGATGACGACGCTGCCGAGTTCCTTGGCGAACTCCGCGCGTTCGTACATGTCCTCCATCGACGCCGCGGTCACATTCAGGTAGTGACCTTTGATCTCACCGGTCTCGGCCATCGCCCGGTTCACGCCCTCCATCGCGAACAGGTACCGGTCGCGCCAGCGCATGAACGGTTGCGAGTTGATGTTCTCGTCGTCCTTGGTGAAATCCAGGCCGCCCTTGCACGCCTCGTAGATCACCCGCCCGTAATTGCGAGCGGATAGCCCGAGTTTCGGTTTCACCGTCGCACCGAGCAGCGGCCTGCCGTATTTGTTGAGATATTCGCGTTCCATCACGGTGCCGTGCGGCGGCCCCTGGAACGTCTTCACGTATGCCACCGGAATGCGCATGTCTTCCAGCCGCAGCGCGAGCAGCGGCTTGAATCCGAACACGTTGCCGATGATCGAAGAGGTCAGGTTGGTGATCGACCCCTCCTCGAACAGGTCGAGATCGTAAGCGATATAGGCGAAGTACTCCCCCGGCCTGCCGGGCACCTCATCGATGCGATAACACTTGGCCTGATAGCGCGAATGGGCCGTCAACCGGTCGGTCCACACCACCGTCCAGGTGGCCGTGGAGGATTCACCGGCCACCGCGGCGGCCGCCTCGATCGGGTCGACGCCGCGCTGCGGAGTCACCCGGAACACGGCGAGCACGTCGGTTTCCGACGGCTGGTAGTCGGGGGCGTAATAGCCCATCGACGCGTAGGATTGGACACCCGGATCCCAGCGGTCGCGTTCGGTTTCTTCGGCCATCGTTCCTCCTGCTGTGCCACTGCGGGACACCCGCACCCGGGCGAACGGGCGTGCCTCGAGATTTCCAGGATGACGGGCCGGATACCTATAAACAATTTGATTGTTCCTCGCGATACTCAACATTTTCATTGAGTTTGTTACCGTTTCGCGGTGGGTATGGTGAGCGCGGCCAGGATGGAAACCTTCCTGGCCGTGGCCCGCCACGGCAGCATCCGCCGCGCCGCCGCGCAGCTGCACATCACCGAGGCCGCCGTCTCCGCGGCCGTCGCGCACGTCGAGAAACAGCTGGGCGCCAAACTCATCGCGAAAGCCGGGCGCGGGATCGCGCTCACCGAGGCCGGTCGCGTCTACGCCGAGTACTGCCGCGGAATTCTCGGACTCATGAAGGAGGCCCAAGCAGCCGTCCGCCGCGCCGAGACCGGACGGCTGCGGATCGGCGTGGTCGCCACCGCGGGCGAGTACGTCCTGCTGCGGCCGCTGGCCTCGTTCCGCCGCCGGTTCCCGGACATCGAGCTGAGCCTGTCGGTGCATCCGCGCGACGCGCTGTTCCTCGAATTGCAGCACCACGAGACCGATCTGGTGATCGCGGGACGACCACCGCGGGACACGGGGCTGGTGGTGCGCGCGCGGCGACCGAGCCGCCTGGTCGTGGTCGGCCTGCCGGAACTGGACCCGCTGCACACCACCTGGCTGCTGCGCGGCCGCGGCTCGGGCACCCGAGAGGCCACCCTCGTCCTGCTCGACCAGCTCCGGATCGAACCGCCCACACTCACCCTCGGGTCACACGGCGCGGTCCTGGCCGCCGCGCGAGAAGGCCTGGGCGTCACGCTGATCCACAGCGACGCGATCTCCCAGGACTTGGAGAACGGCGTGCTGCGCGTCCTCCCGGTCGAGGGCACCCCGCTGGACCGTCCGTGGCATGCCGTCACCACCCGCACCCCGACGCCGACCACCCGCCTGTTCCTCACCCACCTGCTCGACTCCACCGAGGTCGGTCCCGACGCCTTCCACCCGCACTGACCCCGCCCCGCACACTGGGGCCCGCGCGCTACAGCTGGCCGTGTTGGGAGTCGAAGGTCAGGACGCGTCCACCGAGTTGGATCTGTGCGCCGGGGGCGAGGGTTACCGGATGACCCGGGACCGCTCGGACCCAGTCCTGGCGGCCGGGATGACGGATGTGGGTGCCGTTGGTGGAGCCGCCGTCCACGACCGTGACGTCCCAGTCGACGAGGCGGATCTCGGCGTGCGCCCGGGACATGCCTCCGGAGCTGTCCTCCAAGCGCACCGGGCGCGCCCCCCGCGCGACCGCCTCCGCGTGCTCCGGTTCGCGCCCGAGAACACAGTCGTTGTCCAGGACGAAGGAGGTGCCGTCGTCCAGCAGCAGCACACCCAGCGGTGGGCGAACCCCCTCGCTCAGCACGCAGGTGAGCTGGTCCATCCGGATCCCGCACACCGCGCAGAACGACACCCGCGGATCATTGTGATGATGCCGGGCACATCGGAAGCCGTGCACGATCACCCGGTGCCCGAGCGTGTTCGAGCCGGTCGACCCGAGCGCGTCGGCGACGACCTCGGCGGAGGGCACCATCGTCTCGGCGAGGTTCGCGTCGTTGGCGATCGCGTAGTCCCGATCGGTGCGGTGCGCGGGCTGCGCCTGCTCCGAGCTCGGCGGAAGCTGCTGCGCCGCCGGCGGAATCACGCTTTCGCGCGGCGTCGCCCGCCGCGCGGAGGACCGCAGATCGACCTCGGTCGCCGGATCGCCGGCTGGCTCGTCCTTGCGCAGGCTCGGCGCCTGCCGGGGCTGCGGGCCGGACACCTGCTCGGGCCTGGGTTGCGCGCCGGAGCGGTGCGGTTGCGGAGCCGCTTGCCCTCCGGGACCGTGCGGTTCCGGAGCTACCGGCGCTCCGGGATGGTGCGGTTGCGGGACTGCCTGCGCTCCGGCGGCGACGTGCGGTTGCGGCACTGCGACCGGAGGCTGCCCCGCCCCGGGGTTCGCTTCGGATGCCGCTGGTGACTCGATGCGCTGCGGCTCCGCGCGGCGCGGGTCGGGGGACGGTTCCGGCGCCGATGCGGCGTGGGATTCCGCGACGGGCGGTTGATGCGCGGATGCCACCCCGGGCTGACGCAGCGACTCGGTGACGCCGTCGATCACCGGTTCACCGATGACGCCTGGTACCACCCCTGACCACAACACCGCGCCCGACCCCGGTGCGGTTCCCGCCCCGAGCGCGAGGATTCCTCGCCCCGGCAGGGAATCCGCGGTCCACCCGGCCTCGTCCACGAACAATCCCGCGCCGCTCCCCGGTGTCGGAGTCACCATGCGGTCGACGGTGAATCCGGCGTCCCGGCCGCGCAGGACCTCCGTGCGGCCGGGGTCCGCGAGCACCGCGGTGACCCCGCCGTGCAGGAACACCGCCAGCCCGTCGTCCACGGGCGTGATCACCCCGAATTCGACCTCGTCCTCTTCGCCGTTGGCCAGGCTCATGAGCCAGGTCGTGGCCAGCCGCGCCACCGCGCGCCCGCTGCGGCGCCGGTCGCGCGCGAGGGCTTCGCGCACGATGTCCAGCAGCGCCGTCATCGTCCGGGCCGCCACCGTGTCCGCCGTGACGGCACCGTCGCCCCGGTGCGCGACGACCACGACGGCGCCGCCCGCGCACGCCACCAGATGGGCGCCGGGCAACACCTCGACCTGCGCGCTCACAGGAACCGGCCACCTTGGAAGCGCCACCGGTGGAACACCACCCGCATCGGCCCGTTCACGATGAGCCAGAAGACCATCCACGTCACCACGAACTGGATCAGGAACGCCGCCGGTGACGGGCGCAGGTGCTCGGGCAGCACCACGGTGGTGTAGCGCACGAGGACCCACATCAGCGCTCCCTCGTTGAGGATGGTGACGAAACCGAACAGGGTCGGCCAGTCCTTTTCCCAGCGGAACTGCTGCAGAAAATGGTAGAGCAACTCCCACAGCACACCGACCAGAACGGTCGCCAGCAGGACCGACAGCGTCACCCGGTAAGCCTGCCCGATGCTCAGCGAGCCGGTCGGCAGCACCGGGGCGATGATCAGCGCGACGACGAAGCCGATCACGCTCAGCGCGAGAAGGCGGGTCTGGATTCGCCCGTTCAAGGTAGGAAGCATCGCTCAGATCTTCTCGTTCGTGACCCACAACCACCATTGCCGCGTCGAGCGCAGCGGACCCATTCTGCGGCAGAAGCCGACTGCGGCCAGATCGTCGGCGATCTCCTGCGCGGCGATCTGCAGCCCGAGGAAGGTGTCCACGCCGACGAACGGCCCGCCGAGCGTGGCGCTGCCGGAGGCGTACATCCGTCCCGCTCCGCTGCGGGTGCCGATCAGTTCGAAGGTGGTGTCGACATCGAGCCTGCCGAGCGGATTGCGCCCGGCGCCGGTGTGATCGAGCAGGTCGGCCAGCAGCCGGTGCTCGCGGATGTCGGCTTCCAACCCTGTGCAGTCGATGATGTAGTCGACGGTGGTGTCGAACGGTTGCGTCGGCGGCGGAAACGGCAGCGGTGCGCTGGTGTCCGGAAGGATCGTCGCGACCACGCCTTGCCGCCCCCCGGCGGGGCGCGGAGCCCGCATCGTGCCCGCCATCACCTGGTACCACCCCTCGCGGCGGCCACGGCGCAACTGTTCCTGCCAGTTGTCCCGGATCGGGGTGTTGGTGCCCGAGATCTCCTTGTAGGCCCGCGCCCGTTCCTCACCCTGCAGATTGCGCACTTTCTGCTTGAGCTGACCGCCCCATACCGACTTCGGATAGTTGAACCCCTGGTAGGCCCACCCGTCGCCGCCCTTGCGCCGGCTGAAGATGTTCTTGCCGTGCGGGCCGGCGATATAGGTGCGGAACAGGTGCAGGATCCGGGTGTCGAGCCGGTGCTTGTCCCGGTCGTCGATGAGCCGTTGCAGGACGCGGCTGGCCACGATCCCGCTGCCGCGGATCAGCACGGTGCCCGGCCGCCGCTGCAAGGCCTGGTAGACGTGCTCGTGCGGCTCGTAGGCGTTGACCACGCGCGTCGGGTCACGATGGGTTTCGCGGTACTCCTGCAGGTCCGGAAGCAGCTTCAGGCCCGGATAGCCCACCGCCACATGGACATACGTGCTGCGGAAAGCGACACGCTTGGTCGACGTCGACCCCGCGGGCGGGGTGAGGATGGTGAAGTACCCGCCGCCGTGGCGCTTGCGCACCATGCGCACGTGGCCGCGATGCAGGGAGCGCGCGTAACCGATGCGGTGGAATTCCCGCTCCATGGCGTCGAACGCCTGGCCGGCGCGCGGGGTGTAGTAATTGGCGAAGATCGGCTCGACGAAGACGTTCCACAGCGCCTTGATCGACTTGTCCGCGAGCGCCTCACGTACCGCGTAGGACGGGAAGCCCCAGATGTTGTCCGGCGTCGAGGCCGAGTCGCTGCGCAGGCGCTCGCCGCGGGGGATCTGCGAGACCCTGGTCAGATACTCGTAGGAGGCCCAGGGGTGTTCCTGCGGACCGAGTACCGCCATCGCCTCGGCGGGCACGCCGAAGATCCGGAGCGTGTCGTAGGTGACGAACGATCCGATCCCGCTGCCGATGGTCACGAACGGTACGTCGATCACCGGAATCCCGGCGTTGCCCAGCATCTCATCGGTCCACACGTCGGTCTCGACGAGGGCCTGCGTGATATCTCCCCGCATTGGCCGGACTCTACCGGCAGTTTCTTATCAACTGCTTGTCATCGGCTTTCGCCCGCGGACCGCGCCGGTGACGCGCGGCGGACGACGCGCGGGAACCAACTGCGCCGAACCTGCCACGCGGCCCGCCCTCGCGGACGTACCATGCCGATCGTGGCCGATTCCACTCGTTCCACCCCTCTGCGGGTTCTCGTGTACAGCAACGACGCCGACACCAGGCGCCAGGTGATCCAGGCATTGGGCAAGCACCCACACCCGGAACTACCGGCGTTCGAGTACCTCGAGGTGGCCACCGCCCCCGTGGTGATCGCGCAGCTGGACGCGGGCGGCATAGACCTCGCCGTGCTCGACGGCGAGGCGGCCCCTGCGGGCGGACTCGGCATCGCCAAGCAGTTGAAAGACGAAGTCGATCCGTGCCCGCCGCTGCTGGTGCTCACCGGCCGGCCGGACGACGCGTGGCTGGCCAGCTGGTCACGCGCGGAGGCCGCGGTGGCGCATCCCATCGACCCGCTCCGGCTCACCGAGGCCGTCGTCGCGCTGCTGCGCAGCCGATCCGCGGCCTGATTCCTTCCCGCGGCCCACCCGTCCCGCAGCCGCTATTCATAGCGATCTTGAATTAGTTCGTCCAGGCGTGCGGCCGCGACCCGCTCCCGGTGGACAGGCGCCGAACCGGCGGGCCGGTCGACGCTCCCAGCCTTCGCACTTCTGTCGCCGTTCCCGACTCCGAACCCGCTCGGGACCACTTTCGACGTCGCGATACACGACATTCCGGGCGGCCAACTGACCGTTCACCCAAGAACCCGGATCCGTCGCGCGGATTACCACCGTTTCGGTCATAAATGCTTGTACTGAATTCGATCAAACGACGCCGCCAAACCCGCTGCGGGCCGCCCTTTCGGTTGTAGGCTGTGCCCTATCTCACACGGGATCGGACCAGGTAATGACCGTTCCCGGGTGAAGCCGAGGGGCGAGTCTGGCCGAGGCGGACAACGACGTCAGCCCGCCTCGGAGGCTGTCGTCAGCCGCTGCTCGCAAGGAGGGGAAGTGCAGTCGTGAATATCGAGATGCCGACGCTGGTACTCGGCGCGATCGCGGCGGCGTTCGCGCTGTTCTCCATCGTCCTATCGGCCCTGGTCGGCCCGAAACGGCGCAACCGGGCGAAGCTGGAACCCTACGAATGCGGTATCGAACCCACACCGCATGCCGTGGCCGGCGGCCCGGGAAATGTTACGGGACAACGCTTCCCGGTGAAGTACTACCTCACCGCGATGTTGTTCATCATCTTCGACATCGAGATCGTGTTCCTCTACCCGTGGGCAGTCCACTTCGATGCGCTCGGTCTCTTCGGTCTCGCCGCGATGGCGTTGTTCATCTTCAACGTCTCGGTGGCCTACGCCTACGAATGGCGGCGCGGCGGGCTCAGCTGGGACTGAGTGCCGCACAGCCGAATTCGTAGCCGACGAGTGGAAGCGAGTCAGTAGAACATGGGTCTCGAGGAAAAACTGCCCAGCGGTTTCCTGCTGAGCACGGTCGAGGATTTCGCCGGCTTCCTGCGCAAGGGATCCCTGTGGCCGGCCACCTTCGGGCTGGCCTGCTGCGCCATCGAGATGATGGCCACCGGCGGGGGCCGTTTCGATATCGCCCGCTTCGGCATGGAAGCCTTCCGCGCCTCACCGCGGCAGGCCGATCTGATGATCGTGGCGGGCCGGGTGAGCCAGAAGATGGCCCCGGTGCTGCGCCAGGTCTACGACCAGATGACCGAACCGAAATGGGTGCTGGCGATGGGCGTCTGCGCGTCGTCGGGCGGGATGTTCAACAACTACGCCATCGTGCAGGGCGTCGACCACGTGGTTCCGGTCGACATCTACCTGCCCGGCTGCCCACCCCGGCCGGAGATGCTGCTGAACGCGATCTTGGCACTGCACGCCAAGATTCAGCAGATGCCGCTCGGGGTCAACCGCGAAGAGGCCATCCGCGCCGCCGAACAGGCCGCGCTCGCCTCCACCCCGACAATCCGGATGGAGGGTCTACTCCGATGACCTTCGACACCCCCGACGACACCGACGCCCCGCCCGCGCACGACGCGATCGATGCCGCGGCCACCGCGGGCCCCGAAGGCACCCTGCCCGAGCAGGATTCCGCGCAGCCCGGCGCCGAGGTGATCGGCGTGCGCCGCGGCATGTTCGGCGTGTCCGGCACCGGCGACACATCCGGCTACGGCGGCCTGGTCCGGCCGGTCATCCTGCCGGGCAGCACTCCCGCCCCCTACGGCGGGTACTTCGACGAGGTGGTCGACGCGCTGCACGCCGCGCTCACCGCCATCGGCACCCGCTTGGACGCGGCGCTGGAGAAGGTGATCGTCTTCCGCGGCGAGCTCACCCTGCACGTGCACCGGGAGCATCTGCCGTCGGTCGCCCGCGCGTTGCGGGATGATCCCGCACTGCGTTTCGAGCTCTGCCTGGGCGTCAACGGCGTGCACTACCCGCAGGATTCCGGCCGCGAACTCCACGCCGTCTATCACCTCATGTCGATCACGCACAACCGCCGCCTGCGGGTGGAGGTCTCCGCCCCCGACGCCGACCCGCACATTCCTTCGCTCTACGAGGTGTACCCGACCACCGACTGGCACGAGCGCGAGACCTACGACTTCTTCGGCATCCGGTTCGACGGTCACCCGTCGCTGACCCGGATCACCATGCCGGACGACTGGCGCGGCCACCCCCAGCGCAAGGACTACCCGCTCGGCGGGATCCCGGTCGAATACAAGGGCGCGCGTATCCCGCCGCCCGACGAGCGGAGGGCATACAGCTGATGAACCACACCGACACCGAGCCCGGCGCGGCGCCGGACACCGCGCCCGGGCCCACCACGGTCACCGTGGCCGGGCAGGACTGGGACCAGGTAGCCGAGACGCTGGCCGGCGCGGGCGAGGAACGCATCGTGGTCAACATGGGCCCGCAGCATCCGTCCACCCACGGTGTGCTGCGGCTGATCCTGGAGATCGAAGGCGAAACGGTCACCGAGGCCCGCTGCGGAATCGGATACCTGCACACCGGGATCGAGAAGAACCTCGAGTTCCGCAACTGGACCCAGGGCGTCACCTTCGTCACCCGCATGGACTACCTGTCGCCGTTCTTCAACGAGACGGCGTACTGCCTGGGCGTGGAGCGACTGCTCGACATCACCGAGCAGATCCCGGAGCGCGCCACGATCGTCCGCGTGCTGCTGATGGAACTCAACCGCATCTCCTCGCACCTGGTCGCCCTGGCCACCGGCGGCATGGAACTCGGCGCGCTGACTCCCATGCTGTTCGGCTTCCGGGAACGGGAGCTGATCCTCGACGTGTTCGAGACGATCACCGGGCTGCGCATGAACCACGCGTTCATCCGCCCCGGCGGCCTGGCCCAGGATCTGCCCGACGACGGCGTCACCAAGGTCCGTGAACTGCTCGCACTGCTGCCCAAGCGGCTGCGCGACATGGAACACCTGCTCACCGCGAACCCGATCTGGAAGTCCCGCACGCAGGACATCGGCTATCTCGACCTGCAGGGGTGCATGGCGCTCGGCATCACCGGCCCGGTGCTGCGCGCCACCGGCCTGCCGCACGACATGCGCAAGGCCCAGCCCTACTGCGGTTACGAGAACTACGAATTCGACATCCCCACCACTACCGGATGCGACTGCTACGGCCGCTACGTCATCCGCGTGGAGGAGATGAAGGAATCGTTGAAGATCGTCGAGCAGTGCCTGGACCGGCTGCGGCCCGGACCGGTCATGGTCGACGACAAGAAAATCGCCTGGCCCGCCGACCTGCAGCTCGGCAAGGATGGACTCGGCAACTCCCCCGAGCACATCGGCAAGATCATGGGCAAGTCCATGGAAGGGCTGATCCACCACTTCAAGCTGGTCACCGAAGGCATCCGCGTTCCGGCGGGCCAGGTGTACGTGGCCGTGGAGTCCCCGCGCGGCGAGCTGGGCGTGCACATGGTCAGCGACGGCGGCACCCGGCCCTACCGGGTGCACTACCGCGACCCCTCCTTCACCAATCTGCAGGCGGTCGCGGCGATGTGCGAGGGCGGCATGGTCGCCGACGTCATCGCCTCGGTCGCCAGCATCGACCCGGTCATGGGCGGAGTAGACCGATGAGCCTGACATCGCACAGCGAATCCGCCGACCGCGTGCCGGATGGGACACCGGTCCTGCTGAAGCTCGGCACCCGGCCCGAGCCCTACCAGCCCTTCGTGCGCGCCCGGCTGGAAACCGACGCCAAGGAGATCATCGCGCGCTACCCGCACCCGCGCTCGGCCCTACTGCCGCTCTTGCACCTGGTGCAGTCCGAGGAGGGCTACGTCACCGGCACCGGGATCGAGTTCTGCGCCGAGCAATTGGGCCTGACCGGTGCCGAAGTCACCGCGGTCGCCACCTTCTATTCGATGTTCCGGCGCACGCCCACCGGCGACTACCACGTCGGTGTCTGCACCAACACGCTGTGCGCGGTGCTGGGCGGCGACGCCATCCTCGCCGCGCTGGAACGCCACCTCGGCATCGGGCACGGCCAGACCACCGCGGACGGGTCGATCACGCTCGAGCACGTCGAGTGCAACGCGGCCTGCGATTTCGCGCCGGTGGTCATGGTCAACTGGGAGTTCTTCGACAACCAGACCCCCGAATCCGCGCGTGCCCTGGTGGACGCGCTGCGCGCCGGAGCGCAGGTCACCCCGACCCGCGGCGCGCCGCTGTGCACGTTCAAGCAGACCGCGCGCATCCTGGCCGGATTCCCGGACGAGCGCCCCGGCGCGCTCGACGGCGCCGCGGGTGAGGCGACCCTCGCCGGTCTGCGCATCGCGCGCGAGCAAGGCATGCAAGCGCCCGCGCCGCAACAGGATCCGGAGGGCTCGCGATGACGCTCACTCCGGTGCTGAGCACCTACTGGGACGACCCGCAGTCCTGGACCATGGACACCTACCTGCGCCACGACGGCTACCAGGCGCTGCGCACCGCCCTGCGGATGCAGCCGGACCAGGTCATCCAGACCGTCAAGGACGCGGGCCTGCGCGGCCGCGGCGGCGCGGGCTTCCCCACCGGCATGAAGTGGAGTTTCATCCCGCAGGGCCCCGGGCCCGACGGCGTCACCAAACCGCACTACCTGGTGGTGAACGCCGACGAGTCCGAACCCGGTACCTGCAAGGACATCCCGCTCATGCTCGCAGCGCCGCACGCGCTGATCGAAGGCGTCGTCATCGCCGCCTACGCCATCCGCGCGGCGCACGCGTTCATCTACGTGCGCGGCGAGGTGGTTCCAGTGCTGCGGCGGCTACAGGCCGCGGTGGCCCAGGCCTACGAGGCGGGTTTCCTCGGTCACGACATTCTCGGTTCCGGCTACGACCTCGAGCTGATCGTGCACGCGGGCGCGGGCGCCTACATCTGCGGCGAGGAGACCGCGCTGCTGGACTCGCTGGAAGGCCGCCGCGGCCAGCCCCGCCTGCGTCCGCCGTTCCCCGCCGTCGCGGGCCTCTACGCCTGCCCCACCGTGGTGAACAACGTGGAGTCCATCGCCAGCGTGCCCCCCATCATCCGCAACGGCATCGGCTGGTTCCGCTCGATGGGCAGCGAGAAGTCCCCCGGTTTCACCCTCTACTCGCTGTCGGGTCACGTAACCCGGCCGGGGCAGTACGAGGCGCCACTGGGCGTCACGCTACGCGAACTACTCCGTTACGCGGGCGGCGTTCGCGCCGGGCACCGTGTGAAATTCTGGACCCCGGGCGGCTCGTCCACGCCGCTGTTCACCGCGGAACACCTCGACGTGCCACTGGATTACGAGGGCGTCGCGGGCGCGGGATCCATGCTCGGCACCAAGGCGCTGCAGATCTTCGACGACACCACCTGCGTGGTGCGCGCGGTGCTGCGCTGGACGGAGTTCTACGCGCACGAGTCCTGCGGCAAGTGCACCCCGTGCCGGGAGGGCACCTACTGGCTGGTGCAGCTGCTGGAACGGATCGAAGCGGGCACCGGCGCCGCGTCCGACCTGGACAAGTTGCTCGACATCAGCGACACCATCAACGGCAAGTCGTTCTGCGCGCTCGGTGACGGCGCGGCCAGCCCGATCATCTCCTCGCTGAAGTACTTCCGCGAGGAGTACGCCGAACACCTGCGGCTCGGCGGATGCCCATTCGACCCGGCGCGCTGCACCGCATGGGCCGAGTCAGGAGAAGAGGTCCGATGAAACCGGTCTCGCGCAGCGATTCGATCACCGGCGGCGGCCGGGCGACAGGCAGGCCCGCCGTCGTGGGCGGCGACACCGGCGGGCCCGCTCCCGCCGACCTGGTCACCGTGACCATCGACGACACCGCCGTCAGCGTGCCGCCCGGCACCCTGCTGATCCGGGCCGCCGAACTGATCGGCATCCAGATCCCCCGCTTCTGCGACCATCCGCTGCTCGACCCGGTCGGCGCGTGCCGCCAGTGCCTGGTCGAGGTCGAAGGGCAGCGCAAACCGGTCGCCTCCTGCACCATGGCCGTCGCCGACGGCATGGTGGTGCGCACCCAGCTCACCTCCCCTGCCGCCGACAAGGCGCAGGAGGGCGTGATGGAGCTGCTGCTGATCAACCACCCCCTCGACTGCCCGGTCTGCGACAAGGGCGGCGAATGCCCGCTGCAGAACCAGGCGATGTCCACCGGACGCGCCGAATCCCGGTTCGACGGACGCAAACGCACCTACCCCAAACCGATTCCGTTGTCCACAGCGGTGCTGCTGGACCGGGAACGCTGCGTGCTCTGCGCCCGCTGCACCCGTTTCTCCCAGCAGATCGCGGGCGACCCGTTCATCGAGCTGATGGACCGCGGTGCGCTGCAACAGGTCGGCACCGCGCAGGCCGAACCGCTGGACTCCTACTTCTCCGGCAACACCGTGCAGATCTGCCCGGTCGGCGCGCTCACCGGCACCGCCTACCGATTCCGCGCGCGCCCGTTCGACCTGGTGTCCAGCCCGAACGTCTGCGAGCACTGCGCCTCCGGCTGCGCCCAGCGCACCGACCACCGCCGCGGCAAGGTGCTGCGCCGGTTGGCCGGTGACGACCCGCAGGTCAACGAGGAGTGGAACTGCGACAAGGGCCGCTGGGCCTTCGCCTACGCCACCGAACCCGATCGGCTCACCACCCCGCTGGTGCGCGGCTGGAACGGCGAACTCGCCCCGGCCTCCTGGTCGGAGGCGCTTGCCGCGGCCGCGGAGGGACTGGCCGCGTCGTTCGGCAACGCGGGCGTGCTCGTCGGCGGCCGGGTCACCGAGGAGGACGCCTACGCCTACGCCAAGTTCGCGCGGGTCGCCCTCGGCACCAACGACATCGACTTCCGCGCCCGCGCGCACTCGGCGGAGGAAGCCGACTTCCTCGCCGCCCGGGTCGCGGGTCAGGACGGCACGGTCACCTACGACAGCATGGAAGCCGCGCCGGTCGTCCTGCTCGTCGGATTCGAACCCGAGGAAGAGTCGCCGATCGTCTACCTGCGACTGCGCAAGGCCGCGCGCAAGCGACGCCTGCCGATCTACTCCCTCGCGCCGTACTCCTCACGCGGGCTCGACCGGATGTCCGGGCGGCTGATGCGCGCCGTGCCCGGCGCCGAACCGCATCTGCTCGACGCCATCCGCACCGGCGAGATCACCACGCCGGGGGCGGACCCGGCCCAGCTCGCCGACCTGGCCCGACTGCTGCGCGAACCCGGCGCGGTGATCATGGTCGGTGAGCGGATGGCCGGCGTGGCCGGCACGCTGTCGGCCGCCGTGCGTCTGGCCGAGGAAACCGGAGCCGCCCTCGCCTGGGTGCCGCGCCGAGCGGGCGAACGCGGCGCGGTCGAAGCGGGCGCCCTGCCCTGCCTGCTCCCCGGCGGCAGGCCGGTCGCCGATCCCCGTGCCCGCCAACAGGTCCGGGCGGTCTGGAACGTGCCGGAACTGCCGGTCGGCGCTGGCCGGGACACGACGGCCATCCTGGAGGCGGCTTCCGGACTCGGCGCGCTGGTCATCGGCGGCGTCGACGTGGCCGACCTGCCCGATCCGGCCGCCGCGCTGGCCGCCATCGACGCGGCCAGGTTCGTGGTGAGCCTGGAACTGCGGCGCAGCCCGGTCACCGAACGCGCCGACGTGGTGTTCCCGGTAGCGGCGGCCATGGAGAAATCCGGCACCTTCCGCACGTGGGAGGGCAGGCCGCGCCCGTTCGCCGCCGCGCTCGGCGACGATATGGTGCGCCGCCAGACCGCGCCGCTGTCGGACCAGCGGGTGCTGCACGCGATCGCCGGCGAGATGTCGGTGCGGCTGAACCTGCCCGACGTGGAATCCGCCCGCGCCGAACTCGCCGAACTCGGCGCATGGGACGGCCCACCCGTCACCGCGCCCACGCACCGGCCGCAACCGCTGCCGCGGCCCGAGCCCGGTACCGCGGTGCTCGCCAGCTGGCGGATGCTGCTGGACGAGGGCCGCATGCAGGACGGCGAACCGAATCTGGCCGGCATCGCCCGCCCACCGGTGGTGCGGCTGTCGGCCGCCACCGCCGCCGAGCTCGGCGTGCAACCCGACGATCCGGTCACCGTCGCCACCAGCCGCGGCGCCGTCACGCTCCCGCTGATGATCAGCGACCTGCCCGACCGCGTGGTGTGGTTGCCGCAGCACTCGCCCGGCTGCTCCATCGCCGAGCAGCTCGCCGTGCAGCCCGGCGCCATCGTGCACCTGCGGCACGCCGACGAGAGGATGAAGGAGCACCGCCATGAGTGATCTCGCCGCGCTCGCCGCCCCTTACGCCCCCACGGGCTTCGGACACGACCCGCTGTGGCTCGTGATCGCCAAAGCCGTCGCCGTTTTCGTCTATCTGATGCTGATTCCGCTGGTCGCGGTGCTCGCGGAGCGCAAGATCGTGGCACGCATGCAGATGCGCATCGGCCCGAACCGCACCGGGCCGTTCGGCTCGCTGCAGAGCATCGCCGACGGCGTGAAGATGGCCCTCAAGGAGGACATCGTCCCGGCGATCGTGGACAAGCCGATCTACATTCTCGCTCCGGTGATCTCGGTGGTGCCCGCGTTCATGGCGTTCGCGGTGATCCCCTTCGGGCCGGAGGTGTCCGTCTTCGGCGTCACCACCCCGCTGCAGCTCACCGACCTTCCGGTAGCGGTGCTGTACATCCTCGCGATCACCTCCATCGGCGTCTACGGCATCGTGCTGGCCGGATGGTCCTCCGGCTCCACCTATCCGCTGCTGGGCGGGTTGCGCTCGACCGCGCAGGTCATCTCCTACGAGATCGCGATGGCACTGTGCTTCGCCACCGTCTTCCTGCTCGGCGGCACCATGGCCACCTCCGGCATCGTGTCGGCGCAGGAAGGCACCTGGTATGTGTTCCTGCTGCTGCCGTCGTTCCTGATCTATTGCGTCTCGATGGTCGGCGAGACCAACCGTGCGCCGTTCGACCTGCCCGAGGCCGAGGGCGAGCTGGTCGGCGGCTTCCACACCGAGTACTCCTCGCTCAAGTTCGCCATGTTCATGCTGGCCGAATACGTCAACATGGCAACGGTCTCCGCGCTGGCCACCACGCTGTTCCTCGGCGGCTGGCGCGCGCCGTGGCCGTTGAACATGTGGGACGGCGCGAACTCCGGGTGGTGGCCGCTGCTGTGGTTCACCGCCAAGGTCTGGACGTTCCTGTTCGTGTTCATCTGGCTGCGCGGCACGCTGCCCCGCCTGCGCTACGACCAGTTCATGAACCTCGGCTGGAAACTGCTCATCCCGACCTCGCTGGCCTGGGTCATGGTTGTGGCAACGGCGCGAGTGCTGCAAACGGAGGGCTACTCGGTGCAGACCCCGATCCTGGTGATCGGCGGCTTGGTGGTCACCGGATTGCTGGTGCTGCGGTTCCTGCGGGCGGGCCGGGCGGCGGGCACGGCGCCACCGGTCGAGGAGCCCGTGGTGGCCGATGCCGCCGATTCGACGGTGTTCCTCGGCTTCCCGGTGCCGCCGCTGCCCGCCGACGCGCAGGCCCGCGACGCCACCCGCGCCAAGGCAGGCTTGTTCGAGCCGCTGTCCGGTTTCGCGGTCACCGCTGCGACCATGTTCAAGAAGCCGAACACCGAGTTCTACCCCGAGCAGAAGACGCCGACGGCGCCGCGCTACCACGGCAGGCATCAGCTCAACCGGCATCCCGACGGCTTGGAGAAGTGCATCGGCTGCGAGCTGTGCGCATGGGCCTGCCCCGCCGACGCGATCTACGTCGAAGGCGCCGACAACACCGAGACCGAACGCTTTTCGCCCGGTGAACGGTACGGGCGGGTCTACCAGATCAACTACCTGCGCTGCATCGGCTGCGGATTGTGCATCGAGGCCTGCCCCACCAGGGCGCTCACGATGACCAACGACTACGAGATGGCCGACGACAACCGGGCCGACCTGATCTACGAGAAGGACCGGTTGCTCGCCCCGCTGCAGCCCGGGATGACCGCGCCGCCGCACGCCATGCACCCCGGCGCCGACGAGGCGGACTACTACCTCGGCCGGGTCCCCGGCGACGCGCCGGCCACCAGCGGCGCCACGGCGACCGATACGCCCAGGCAACCCGCCGCCGCGGGCGTGGAAGGAGCACCACGGTGACCGATTTGATCCTGGCCGCGGAGCCGTTGACCCGCGCCTCCACCGGCGAGACGGTCCAGTTCTGGATCCTCGCCCCGCTGGCCGTGCTCGGCGCGCTCGGCATGGTGTTCGCCCCCAAGGCGGTGCACTCCGCACTGTGCCTGGCGGCCACGATGATCGCGCTGGCCGCGTTCTACATCGCCGAGGACGCGCTGTTCCTCGGCGTCGTGCAGATCGTGGTCTACACCGGCGCGGTGATGATGCTGTTCCTGTTCGTGCTGATGCTCGTCGGCGTGGACTCCGCCGAATCGCTGAAGGAAACCATCCGCGGGCAGCGCCTGGCCGCCGCCGCGGTCGGCGTGGGCTTCGGGCTGCTGCTCAGCGGCGGCATCGCCCACGGCATCCGCGAATCCGGCATCGCCTTTCCCGCTTCCGGTTTCGCGGGCCGCGACGTGATCGCCGAACTGGCCGAACTGATCTTCCTGCGCTACGTGTGGGCCTTCGAACTCACCGGCGCCCTGCTGATCACCGCCACCATCGGCGCCATGGTGCTGGCCCACCGCGAGCAGTTCGGGCCACGCACCGACCAGCGCGAGCTGTCACGCCGCCGGTTCCGCGAGCAGGGACATCGCGCGACACCGCTGCCGACCCCCGGCGTCTACGCCAGGCACAACGCGGTGGACGTCCCCGCGCGGCTGCCGGACGGGTCGTTCGAGGAGCTGTCGGTCAGCACCATCCTGCGGCACCGCCGCACCAGGGCGCTCACCGAAGCGGCCGTCATCTCGGTCGGCACCACGCCCGCATCGGACGGGACCGACACCCCCAGCGACGAGGAAGGCAACCGGTGAATCCCGAGAACTACCTGTTCCTGTCCGCCCTGCTGTTCACCATCGGCGCGGCCGGGGTGCTGCTGCGGCGCAACGCCATCGTGGTGTTCATGTGCATCGAGCTGATGCTCAACGCGGTGAACCTCGCCTTCGTCACCTTCGCCCGGATGCACGCCGACCTGGACGGGCAGGTGTTCGCGTTCTTCACGATGGTGGTCGCCGCCGCCGAGGTGGTCGTCGGCCTGGCCATCATCATGACCATCTTCCGCACCCGCCGCTCGACCTCGGTCGACGACGCTAGCCTGCTGAAGTTCTGACGTGGACACCGCAACGCTGTGGCTGCTGCCCGCCCTCCCCCTGGCGGGCGCGATCGTCCTGCTGCTGACCGGACGCTACGCCGACAAGTGGGGTCATCTGCTCGGCACCGCGACGGCGCTGGCCTCGTTCGGGGTCGCCGTGCTCGCTTTCACCGACATGCTCGGGCGCGACACCGCCGACCGGGCGATACACGAAGACCTGTTCAGCTGGGTCCCCGTGGCCGGTGTCCAGGTCGACTTCGCGCTACAGCTGGACCAGCTCTCGATGTGCTTCGCGCTGCTGATCACCGGCGTCGGGTCGCTGATCCACGTCTACTCGATCGGCTACATGAGCCACGACCCAGGGCGGCGGCGGTTCTTCGCCTACCTCAACCTGTTCCTGGCGGCCATGCTGCTGCTGGTCCTGGCGAACAACTATCTCGTGCTCTACCTCGGCTGGGAGGGCGTCGGCCTGGCCTCCTACCTGCTGATCGGCTTCTGGTACGCGAGGCCATCGGCGGCAACGGCCGCCAAGAAGGCGTTCGTGGTGAACCGGGTCGGCGACATGGGCTTGGCGATCGCGATGATGGTCATGTTCGCGACGTTCGGATCGGTCGACTTCGCGGTCGTGTTCGGCGCCGCGCCCGCCGCGAGCGAGGGCACGCTCACCGCGATCGGCCTTCTCCTGCTGCTGGCCGCGTGCGGCAAGTCCGCACAGGTGCCGCTGCAATCCTGGCTCGGTGACGCCATGGAGGGCCCCACCCCGGTGTCGGCGCTGATCCACGCCGCCACGATGGTCACCGCCGGTGTGTACCTGATCGCGCGCTCCAACGCGATCTTCGACCTCGCCCCGGACGCGCGGCTCGGGGTGGTGCTGGTCGGCGCGGTCACCCTGCTGTTCGGCGCGATCATCGGCTGCGCCAAGGACGACATCAAGAAGGCCCTGGCCGCCTCCACCATGAGCCAGATCGGCTACATGGTGCTGGCCGCCGGACTCGGCCCCGCCGGATATGCCTTCGCCATCATGCACCTGCTCACCCACGGGTTCTTCAAGGCCGGGCTGTTCCTCGGCGCCGGTTCGGTGATGCACGCGATGGACGACGAAACGGATATGCGCCGCTACGGTGGTCTGCGCACCCTGCTGCCGATCACCTACGTCACTTTCGGCCTCGGCTACCTGGCCATCATCGGGGTCCCGCCGTTCGCCGGGTTCTTCTCCAAGGACCGGATCATCGAGGCGGCGTTCAACCAAGGCGGCGTCGGCGGGATCGCGCTTGGTCTGATCGCGCTGTTCGGCGCGGGACTCACCGCGTTCTACATGACGCGCGTCATGCTGATGACGTTCTTCGGTGAGCGCCGCTGGAAACCGGACACCCACCCGCACGAGTCCCCAGCGGTGATGACCGGGCCCATGATCCTGCTCGCCATCGGCTCCGTCGGCGCGGGCGCGGTGTTCGTCTTCGGCTCCTCGTTGCAGAACTGGCTCGAACCGGTCGTCGGCGCTCACCACGGCACCGAAACTGTTCCGGCGGCGCTGGTCACAGTGCTCGCGCTCGGCGTGGTCGCCGTCGGTGTAGCGGTGGCCTACTCGCAGTACGCGCGACGCGACATCCCCGAAGCCGCACCCGACGCCGTCTCCGGGCTGACCGTCGCGGCGCGCCGCGACCTCTACGGCGACGCGGTCAACGAAGCCGCGTTCATGCGGCCGGGCCAGTACCTGACCCGGGCGCTGGTCTTCCTCGACAACCGCGGCATCGACGGCGTCGTGAACGGCACCGCGGCGCTGATCGGCGGGTTGTCCGCGCGGGCTCGGCGAGTGCAGTCCGGGTTCGTGCGGTCCTATGCCCTGTCCATGTTCACCGGCGCGGCCCTGGTGGCCGCAGCCCTGCTGGCGGTGAGGTTGTGGTGAGCGAGTTCCCCTGGTTGACGACGCTGTGGCTGGCCCCGGTCGCCGGTGCGGCGATCGTGCTCGTGCTGCCCGCCGCGCAACGCACCCTCGCACGCGCTGTGGCACTGTGCTTCTCGGTGCTCGTGCTCGGCATCGGCGTCGGGCTCGCCGTGCGGTTCGACACCGCGGGCGACCAGTACCAGTTCGTCGAATCCCATCAGTGGATTCCGGCGTTCGGCGCGGGCTACACCCTCGGGCTGGACGGCATCGCGCTGGTGCTGGTGCTGCTGACCGCGGCCCTGGTTCCGTTGCTGATCCTGGCGGGCTGGCACGACGAACGCGAAGTGGGCGGCGGGAAGCGGGTGGCGCACACCTACGTCGCGCTCATCCTGCTCGTCGAGGCGATGGTGCTGATCTCCTTCCTCGCCTTGGACATCTTGCTGTTCTACGTGTTCTTCGAGGCGATGCTCATCCCGATGTACTTCCTCATCGGCGGATTCGGGCCGCGCACCGGCGACGCTCTGGTGCGCAGACAGCGCTCCCGCGCGGCGGTGAAGTTCCTGCTGTACAACCTGTTCGGCGGGCTGATCATGCTCGCCGCGGTCATCGGGTTGTACGTGCTCACCGCCCGCGAAGGACTGGGCGAGGGCTCCTCGGGCACCTTCGATCTGCGCACCGTGGTCGCCGCCGCCAACGCCGGGGAACTCGGCGCCGGGCCCGCGGTGCTCAACGCCTTGTTCCTCGGATTCATGTTCGCCTTCGCGGTCAAGGCGCCGCTGTGGCCGTTGCACACCTGGCTGCCGGACGCCGCCGTCGCGGCCACGCCCTCCAGCGCGGTGCTGATGATGGCGGTGGTCGACAAAGTGGGCACCTTCGGCATGCTGCGCTACTGCCTGCCGCTGTTCCCCGGCGCGTCCGACACCTACGCGCCGTTGGTGATCACGCTCGCGGTGATCGGCATCGTGTACGGCGCCCTGCTGGCCATCGGGCAGACCGACGTGATGCGGCTGATCGCCTACACGTCGATCTCCCACTTCGGTTTCATCATCCTCGGCGTCTTCGCCATGACCAGCCAGGGCCAGACCGGCGCGACGCTGTACATGGTCAATCACGGCATCTCGACCGCCGCGCTGTTCCTGGTGGCCGGATTCCTGGTGTCGCGGCGCGGAACCCGGCTCATCGCCGCGTACGGCGGCGTCCAGAAGGTGGCCCCGGTGCTCGCGGGCACGTTCTTCATCGCCGGTCTGGCGACGCTGTCGCTGCCGGGTCTGGCCCCGTTCGTGAGCGAGTTCCTGGTACTGATCGGCACCTTCGCCCGATACCAGGTCGCCGCCGTGGTCGCCGCCGTCGCGCTGGTGCTCGCCGCACTGTACGTGCTGTGGCTCTACCAGCGGATGATGACCGGGCCGGTGAAGGAAGGCAACGAGCGGATCCACGACTTGGCGCCGCGCGAAATCGCCGTGGTGGCGCCACTGATCGCCGCGCTGCTGTTCCTCGGCGTCTACCCGAAAGTCCTCACCGACTTCATCAATCCCGCGGTGAGCCAGACGCTCACCACCATCGGCCGGACCGATCCCGCCCCCGCGGCACCACCCAGGCCCGAAGCGGGATCGGCCCAACATCCCGGAGGTGCCCACAAGTGACCGACCCAGCCTCCACCACGATGCTCGCCGCGAGCGTTCCCGCGCCCAGCATCGAGTACGGCGCCCTGTCCCCCATGCTCATCGTGTTCGGCGCGGCCGTGCTCGGCGTCCTGGCCGAAGCGTTCGTCGCCCGGCGCTACCGCTACGCCAGCCATCTGGTGCTGAGCCTGACCGGGCTGGTCGCGGCGCTGGTCGCCGTCGTGGCGCTCGCAGGCACCGAAACCACCGCGGTCGCAGGCGCCGTGGCCATCGACGGCGTCACGTTGTTCCTGCAGGGCACGATCGTGGTGGTGTCGATCCTCGGTGTCCTGTTCATCGCCGAGCGCGGAGCGGAACCGCGGCAGCAGGCGCGATCGGGCCCGGGAACCTGGAGCCGGGCCGCCGCCACCATTGAACGCGGGGTGGACGCGTTCACGCCGCAGGCATCCGCGGTGCCCGGTAGCGCGGCCGAAGCAGCGGCGCTGCGCGCGGGCGTCGCGACCACCGAGGTGTTCCCCCTGACCCTGCTCGCCATCGGCGGCCTGTTGCTGTTCCCGGCGTCCAACGATCTGCTGACCATGTTCGTCGCCCTCGAAGTGCTGTCGCTGCCGCTGTATCTGCTGTGCGGGCTGGCCCGGCGCAACCGGCTGCTCTCGCAGGAGGCGGCGCTGAAGTACTTCCTGCTCGGCGCGTTCTCCTCGGCGTTCTTCCTCTACGGCGTCGCGCTGCTGTACGGCCAGGCGGGCACGGTGCGGCTCGGCGGCATCGCCGACGCGATCGCCCGGCATCCGGAGAACGCGACACTGGCAGTGCTCGGTGTCGCGATGCTCGCGGTCGGTCTGCTGTTCAAGATCGGCGCGGTACCGTTCCAGTCCTGGGTGCCCGACGTGTATCAGGGCGCCCCCACCGCGATCACCGGTTTCATGGCGGCGGCCACCAAGATCGCGGCGATCGGTGCGCTGGTGCGCGTGCTGCAGGTCGCCGTGCCGGGTCTGCGCGACGACTGGCGGCCGATCCTCGCGGCCGTCGCGATCGCCACCATGGCCGTCGGCGCGGTCATGGCGATCACCCAGACCGACGTCAAACGGATGCTGGCGTATTCCTCGGTGGCCCATGCCGGTTTCCTGCTGGTCGGTCCGGTGGCGGCCAACGACCGCGGCGTCGCGGCGGTGCTGTTCTACCTGGCGGCCTACGGCATCGGCACGCTCGGCGCGTTCGCCGTGGTCAGCCTGGTCCGCGAGGCGGACGGCGAGGAGGCTACCGGCCTGCCGCGCTGGGCCGGGCTCGGCCGCCGTTCCCCTTGGCTGGCAACGATTTTCGCGCTGTTCCTGCTCTCCTTCGCCGGGTTGCCGCTCACCAGTGGTTTCGTCAGCAAGTTCACCGTATTCGAGGCCGCTGCCTCGGGAGGCGCGACACCGCTGGTCATCATCGGCGTGATCTGCAGTGCCGTCGCGGCGTTCTTCTACCTGCGGGTCATCGTGCTGATGTTCTTCACCGATCCGCCCGCTGACGCGCCGGTACCGGTCAGCCCTCCGCTGACCACGGCGATCGTGGCGATCACCGCGGCAGTCACCTTCGCGCTCGGCGTCTATCCGCAGCCACTGCTCGATCTGGCCGACCAAGCGGCGATACTCGTCCGCTGATCCACCCTCGGGTGCGCTGGTGCCGCCGCTGTTCGACAGCGGCGGCATCGCTGTTTCAGCACCCTCTGATCACCGCACTCTTCGTCGCCGCGGGCGACGAACCCGAGCGATGCAGGAATCAGTCGAATCGGGCTGGGACGTGGTCGCACCGGGCACCCCGAAGGGGTGACACCCCCGCCGGCTTCGAAACGCTACCTAGGCGCCGCGCCTGCGTTCCAGCGCGGTCGCGATCAGCAATCGGGCCCGGTCGCCGTACTCGGCCTGGTCGGCCAGGATCGCGAAGGTCTTCTCGTGCAGCGCGATCTCCGACGGTCTGGTGATGGTCAACTCGGCCGAGACCGTTTCGGTCAGCACCTGCGCACGGTCGTAGATGACGAAGTTCGTCGCGGGGGCGCGGTAGTCCGCGCAGATCGGGATGAGGCCCAGCCGGACCCTCGGGTTGGCCATCACCGCGAGCAGGTAGGCCAGTTGCTCGGCCATGACGGCGGCGTCGCCGACCGTGCGCCACAGCGCGGTCTCGTTGACCACGAAGTGGAATCGGTGTTTCGCCCGGAAGAGCACCTGTTTGCGGGCCATCCGCGCGGCCACCGCCTCCTCCAGGTCGTCGCGTCCGCCGGTGACGGCGATGCAGGCGGTCAGGATCGCGCGCGCGTAGCCCTCGGTTTGCAGCAGTCCCGGCAGCGTGTCCGGCGCGTACCAGCGGATCTGCGTAGTCTGCGCCTCCAAGTCGATCGATTGCCGTTGCCTGCGCGCGTGTCCGGAGGCGACGCTGCGCTGCCATTCCAGATACATCGACTGTAGATTGCGCGCGTTGGCGACCAGGTCGTCCAGCACGGCGGTATTGCCGCACGCCTCACACCAGGCGGCGAGGTCCGCTTCCGACGGCGTCTGCTTGCCGCCCTCGATCCGGGACACCTTGCTCGAATGCCAGCCGCACCTGGCGGCCAGTTCCAGGCCGGTCAGGTGGGCGGCGCGACGCAGTTCACGCAGGCGCGCACCCAGCACCTCGCGTGCGTCCGACACTCCGTTCATCGTGCACGTGCTCACTCTCGCAATATCGCTGATGGTCGATGCCCTGAGGCCACAGCCGTTCCCGCACCTGCAGGCAGCGGGCGACCAGCGCCGGGTCATTGGTGATCGACAACCCCATGAATGCCCCGTTCTCGGCGAAGGTGTTGAACGCGACCGTGTTCGTGTCGAAAAGCCAGTAGTCGTCGTGCGGCAGGTCGGCCGGGTCGACCAGATGCCGTGGCAGCCAGCGCACGATCTCGCCTGTGGCGATGTTGTCGTCGGTCGCCGACAACAGCCACCGGGTGTAGTCGGAGTGCGGGACCGTCACGACCCGTAGTCGTTCGAGCGCGACCCCGCGACCAGCGGACTCGACCATCAGAGCATCCCAGGCTTTCCATGACTCGGGCTGTTCCTCTCGTTCGTACGCTACTCCGGCGCCGAAGCGGCGCAATGCTTCCTGCTCGTCCTCCAGCACGTAGTCGTCTCTCACCTCGAGATGGAAGGCGCGCGTTCGAGCCGCCCGGAAGAGCGGCTCGAAACAGCGGTCGCCTACCACGTGCAGCATCAGCGCACCACCACGGCGGTTTCGTGACAATCGAGGGTCAATTGGGCGAGCAATTCGGGGTCGGTGACCGGTTCGCCGGCCACCAGCACCGCACCGCACGTCCCGCTCGCCTCGACCCGTAGCCGCATCCCCGGTTCCAGCCAGTCCAGCAGCTGGTGTGGCACCAGGACCGTCCCGGTGCGGTCGGTCGCATCGCCCTGCACCACGAGCACGCCCGTGTCGGTGGCGTACACGGCGGGACAAGCTCCATGGTCGGATCCGGATCCGAGAAGTCGCAGGTTCATAGCTGATCCTTTGCGAGAGCTGACGGGCGATGTCGTGCAATCGTCCCCACCGCATGCGTTGCCGGTCAACGTGGTTCGCAAAGTCGCGCAAAATCGTGGCGGGGACATCGGTGCGCCTTCTACCGTCGATTCGGCAACTCGGGGCCACCGCGCCGATGTCGTTCCCCGGTTGTCCTCTCCCCGAAGGAAAGGCTCCGACATGATGAGACGACCCAGGACTGCCGCTGATTTCGCGGTGCTGGGTGTGCTGGCGCCGGGTGGATTGCTCACCGTCGAGCAACTGGCTCAGCAGGCGCGACTGACCGCATGGTCGGTGCGCAGCGCGTTGCTGCGCCTACACGCGCGTGGTCTGATCATGGATTGCCGCCACCGTGGCCGCTGGGCCATCACGCCCAGGGGCCGGGGCGAATGGGCCGCGAAAGGACGCCGGTTCACTTTGTGAGCGGAACCGGAGGGGTGGTCACTGATGCGGCGCATCGGATTCGCTGGTGCGGGGAGGCTTTCGCGCAGCCGGCGACGGTGGCCGGATCGTCGATCCCGAGGTGGCGCGCACCGCACCCGGCACGTTGCGCGCAGTCGAACTCACCTACGGAATGCCGCGCGCCTACGGGCATGGACGCACGGCCGGGCTGCGGAGTCGAAGGCCGCTGACCGCACTAGATCAAGAACGGATTCCAGCATGGACAATTATCCCTGCATTCGATTTCACTAGCCGGAATCGGTACGCGACCCGCGCCGCGATTTGTTCCGGCTCCGAGAGTTGTGCGATGCTCTTTCGTTTCGATCTACCGAGGCAGAATCATCGCCTTCAGATTCGGTAGGTTCCCGATGCGCTGGGTCGCGGGCCGTTCTGGCGCATCGGTTTGCGGCGAGCCCGTTTCGCGCAGCCGGGCGCGCACCTCGGCGGGCTTCTTCCGCCCCGCCGCGGCCGCGCTCATTCCCTGATAACTCGTCACCGCGCCGACAACGATCGGGGACGCGCTCGAGGTTCCGCTGAACACGTCGGTGTACCAGAGGTCCTCGTCCGGACCTCCTTGCAGATCGCCGTACCCGGTGGTGGTGACTTCCGAGCCCCATCCCTGCACGTCGACTCGCTCACCGAAGTTGGAGAACGCCAATCGGGAGCGAGCCGGGCCGTGGTCGCGACCGTGGAATCCGGGTGGGGGTGCGCCGGCTCCGACGATGATCGCTCCGGAGTCGGCCTCCCCGCCGCGGAACGGATTGCGCCACGTGCTGGGAAACTCCTCGGGCCGGGTGTCGTAGAGCGCGGCGTCGAGGTCCTCGCCGCCGTTCCCGCCCGCCTCCACCACGATGACGCCCTTCCCGACCGCGTACCGGATCGCCGCCGCGTCGTCGGGCCACCATTCGATCGCGATGTACCCGCGTTGATCCGCCCGGTTGACGTAGGCGAAACGCGGTCCGGGACGGTGCACTTCGACCAGGATCACATCGCCGGGGTTCAGCACGTCCGCGGCCGAGCGGATGGCGACCGCCGACCCCGATCCGAAGATCGAGACCGCGCGAATGTATGCCTCCGGCACGATACCGGTGATGCCGTAAGCGTTCACGTCGCCACTGATCGCGCCGGCGACGGCGGTGCCGTGATCGCGCCAGCCCTGCTGCGGTGCGGGGCTGCCGCCGATCACGCCGCCTTGGTTGACCCGCAAGTCCTCGTGCGTGAACCGCCACGCGCCCTCGATGTCCACCACCCGCACCCCGGTCCCACGGCCACCGGGCACCGTCCAGGCCCAGCGGGCGTCGATTCCCTGCGGGGCGGCGTCCAGGTAGCCCTGCCGCTCGCCGAAATCCGGGGTCACCGGCGGCGCTTCGTCGGTCGAGCGATCGGCGACCGGCACCGCGCCTCCGGGCGCGATCGGCGGTTCGGCGGGCGGCTTCACATACGCTGCCGCCACCTCGTCGGCGGTGCGCAACCGCGCCGCCAGATCGTCGAGTTCGCCGGTGACGCCGCGAACGGAAAAGTAGTTCAGGTACTCCGCGCCGGCTTCCTCGTGCGGAGTGCCGGTGAGCCTGCCCGCCAAGCGGTTGGCCGGTCCGAAGATGCGCACCAGTTCGCCTCCGGCGGGAAGCAGTTCGTTCAGACGTGATTGGGTGCTGCGGCTGTCGCGCAGCGCGATCGGCGTGACCGCGGTGTCGGCGCCGTGGGTGATCACGATCAGCTCGGCGGGCGACCGGAGCTCTGAATCCTGGGATGCCATGGCGCCCAGTCAACCTGGAGTGCGGCGGGCTCGCCACCGGATGCGCTGTGCTGGTCAGCCACGCAGTTGCACGGTCGGCGCCACGCCGGGGGCCGCGACCGTGTCGCGCCGGGGGCTCGCGGCGAAGAACGCTTCGGTGGCCCCGATCGCGAGCAGGCACGCTCCGGCCACCCAGCCCACCGCGTCCAGGGACTCGAACGGCAGCGCACCGACCAGCACGCCGAATGCCAATGTGGCCAGCCCGAACAGCTCCTGCTTCCCACGGCCGGGCAGGTCGTCGACCCATACCGCCACGGTGGCATGGCAGATCCCGCGGATCGCCCAGGCCAACCCGATCCAGAACGACAGCAGCAGGGTCGAATTCCCGCCCGCGAAGCACAACACCGCCAGCAGGACCGACAGCACGCCGCTGACCAGCACCAGCACCCGCAGCGCTGTGGCGAAACGAGCACCGACCGCGACGACCAGCTGAAGCACCCCGTTGAGCAGCAGGTAGCAGCCGGACAGCAGCTCCGCCGTCGGCAACGACTTGTGCGGCCACACCGCGAGGGCCACACCCATGATCATCGAGCAGGCACCGACCACCAGTACTGTCTGCCGCGCTTCGCCGGCCAGTGGTTCCGTACGCCCTGCAACTCCGGTTTCGGGCATAGCTACATGATATGACCAAGGCGAGGTTCGGCGGTGGAGCCAGACCGGCCCCCTGGTCAGGCGTCGGGACGATGCTCCAGTTCGGTAGCGGTTGCTTTGCGGCGAGTTTGGGCGAAGAGTGCGTCGAGTTGGGCTTCGGCGCGTTCGGCGCGAGCCAGGGTTTGCGCACGAGCCTCGGTGAGCGCTTCGAGCCGCGAGGCGGCTTCGGCACGCGCCTTCTCGACGGCAATGGCGACCTCGGCTCGGGCGGAGGCGAGTTCGGCGGCGGCCGCGCGGCGGGTGTCGGTGAGCTCGGCCCGGGTTTGCGCGAGTTCGGCGCGGGTGGTGTCGAGTTCAGCACGCACCCTGCGCCATTCGGCGCGCGCCTCTTCGGCGGCTTCGGCTCGTTCGGCGGCGGCTTGTTCGGCGCGTTCGGTCCCTCGCTCGGCGTCGGCCGCGCGCTGCACGGCGAGGTCTCGTTCGGACTGCGCGGCCGCGACCCGCGCCGCCGCCTCCTGCTGGGCGTGCGCGATCTCGGTTTCCGCGCGGCGCTCGGCGCGCTGGACTTGCTCTGCGGCTTGCTGTTCGATGCGTTCGATCTGCTCGGCGGTCTCGCGCCGCACGGCGCGGATCTCGGCTTCGGCGTCACTGCGGGCGGCGAACACGTCGTCGGCGGCCTGTTTGCTGACGCGTTCGACTTCGCGCAGCGCGTCCTCGCGCGCCGAGTTCGCTTCCGCGATCAGCACTTCGGACTGTTCGGCGGCGGCTGCCGCGTCCTCGGCGGCGGATTCGGCGAGTTCCTTGGCCTCCTGCGCCTCTCGCCGCGCCTGCTCGGCCGCCACGGCGGCGCCTTCCGCCTCGGCGATCCGCCGTGCCGCGTCCACCTGCGCTGCCTGGACTTGGGCTTCGGCGATCGCCGGATCCGCGAGCGTGGACAGCTCCGCGACAGCGGCGTTCAAGGTGCTGTTCAGCTGTTCGGCGAGCCCGCGGAACTGGGTGAGCAACTCATCGGCGCGCAGGCGGGCAATGGTCACCGGGCCCGGTTGCGTCACTGTGACGGCAGCGGTCGCGTCTTCTGCTTCCTGTTGCTGGCGTTGCCGCTCCCGCCATGCGCGCCATCGCGTGTGTTCGGGACGGTCACAATACTCCGAGGGACGGCCGGGTCCGGCTCCCCTGGTGATGGGGCGGGAACAGCCCGGATAGTTGCACACGCTCGACACGGCGAAATCGTAGCGTTGGTTTCGTCGCCGACGACGAATGGCCACGCAACGAAATGCGTTCCGGTTGTGTCCTGAACAAGGGTAACTGGTATTTCGGTTTGTCGCCGACCTGCGAAATGCCAGATCTATCGAGTCAGTTCGAGTGGTTTCGGCCAATAGATTCCGGCATCGTGGGATCGGGCTTCCCGTGCTGGGTGGTGTGCATCGAACACCTCACCCGTTGGTGAGCGACATTCGACGATGAGATCGAGAACGTGCTGGGACTAGCGGGGTTCGGCATGGAGTTCATCCTCTGCGCGAGATTCGAGGTGATACAGGTCACTGGTCGATGCTGTCAGGAATTCGGGGGCTGTCTCGTTCAGGAAGCACGCGAACCAGACAGGAGCGAACCATGAAGCACCGCATCGTCGTCCTCGGAGCGGGATACGCCGGAGCCTTCTCCGCCGGATACCTGGCCCGCCAACTCCACCCCGACGACTTCGAGATCACCGTCGTCAACGCCGAAGCCGATTTCGTCGAGCGGCTGCGCCTGCACCAGCTCGCCGCCGGGCGGGAACTCCGCCACCGGCCGCTGACAGAGCTGTTCGCGGGCACCGGCATCCGGCTGCGAGTGGCGCGGGTGACCGACCTCGACGTCGAGCACCGGACTGTCACCGTCACCGACGGCACGGGCATCGACCGGCTCGCATACGACACCCTCCTCTACACGCTCGGTAGCACCGCCGCCGACCACGGCGTTCCCGGCGTCGACGAGCACGCCTTCCACGTGGCCGCGCGGCCGGCCGCGCTGCGCCTGCGCGCACGCCTGGACGAGCTGGGCGAGGACGGCAAGGTACTGGTGGTCGGTGGCAATCTGACCGCGATCGAGGCCGCCACCGAGCTCGCCGAATCCCGTCCTGGACTTCGGGTCAGCCTCGCCACCAGCGGGGAACTGGGCGGCTGGTTGGGCACGAAGGCCCGCCGTCACCTGTCGCAGGCCTTCGAGCGGTTCAAGATCACCGTCCACGAGCACTCCACCATCGTGCGCGTCGAGGAGGCGGCGGCAGTCGCCGCCGACGGCACCGTGTTCGTCTCCGACGCGACCGTGTGGGCCGCAGGCTTCGCCGTCCACCCGATCGCCGCAGCCAGCGAGCTCGCGGTGGAACCCAACGGCCAGATAGCGGTCGACCGTCAGATGCGGTCGGTCTCGCACCCGGATGTCTACGCTGCCGGTGACAGCGTCTTCGCCATCCGTGAGAACGGTCAGCCGTTGCCGATGTCCTGCGCTTCCGCGGGACCCACCAGCAAGCGGGCGATCGCCGCGATCATCGAGGACCGCACCGGGCACAAGATCGCGCCCGCCTCGCTGACGTATATCGGCAACCACATCAGCCTCGGCCGCAAGGACGCGATCATTCAGCTGGTCGACGGGGACGCGCGAGCCAAGTCGGGGGCCCTGTGTGGCCGCAAGGCCGCGCGCGTCAAGTCGGCGATCCTCGACACTGCTGCCTGGAGCCTTAGCCACCCGACCTTCGGAAAGCCGGGTCACAAGTACCGTTTGTCCAGCATTCGAGAGCGCTCGCCGCACATGGTCGCCGGATAGAGTCGTCCTCATGGACACCGCCACCGTGGCGCGTTTCGAGGCCAGCCGCAACCGGCTGGCCTCGCTCGCCTACCGTCTGCTCGGCTCGGCCGCCGACGCCGAGGACACGGTGCAGGACGCGTTCCTGCGGTGGCAGGCCGCCGACCGGGAGTACGTCGATGCGCCGGAGGCCTGGCTGACCAAGATCGTCACCAATCTGGCGCTCGACCGGCTCCGTTCGGCGAAGGCGCGCCACGAACGCGCGGTCGGCGCGTGGATGCCCGAACCGCTGCTCGACGGCGACCCGATGCTGGGTCCGGCCGACACCGTCGAGCAGCGCGAATCGGTGACCCTGGCGGTGTTGACGCTCATGGAGCGTCTCTCGCCGGTCGAACGGGCCGTTTACGTGCTGCGCGAAGCCTTCGCGTACAGCCACGCGGAGATCGCCGAGATTCTCGGCATCACCGAGTCCGGGAGTCAGCAACACCTCCACCGAGCCCGGCGTCGAATCGCCGCGGCCGGTAGCACTACCGATATCGACCATGCCTCCGCGCGTCGAATCGTCGAGGCGTTCGTGGATGCCGCATCCTCGGGCCGGACCGAACGACTGGTGGCGCTGCTCACCGACGACGCGACCGGCATCTCCGACGGCGCTGGGCTGGGGACGGCCGGCAAGCTGATCCGGTACTCGACCCGGGAGCGGATCGCCAGCGCGGTGCGGGCCGGCTTCAAACCGTCTCCGGCCAAGCGGAGACTCACCGGTGGCTCGCCGTCGTTCCATGCCGTGGTGGTCAACGGCTGCCCTGCCATGCTGGCCACGCTCGGCGACCGGGTCGTGGGCGTCGTGATCCTGGAGATCCGCGACGACAAGATCGCAGGCGTGCGTAGTATCGCCGCCCCGCACCGACTCGGTCGGCTCACCGAGCAATGGCAGCGGCAGGAGCACGAGGTCCCGCTGATCGAATCGTGGTAACCCGCGTCCCGCAACAGATCGCCCAGCGGCCGTGGCCCTCCGGCAGAGGTGCGGAACACGGCTCGATTGTTCGCGTGGCCCTCAGTGTTCGAGGATGAAGGTGACGACTCGCTCGGCGACGGCTCGTCCGGACTTCCCTTCGGGCCCGAAATGATCGAGTCCCTTCATGGTGTCGCGGGTGGCGTCGGGGAGTGTGCCGGTGAGGGCGTCGAGTTCTGCTCGGGTTGTCGAAGACGTGCGAGTTCCGCAGAGGATCAGCGTCGCGGCGGTGAGGTCGGTGAACTCCTCGAGCCGGTCCTGCTGTGCGGCCAACTGCTCATGCTCGGCCAGGTTGGCTTCCAGGAGCGGTCGCATTCGCTGCCACCGTTGTCCGCTGAACCCGATGCGCAATGCGGCGCGCAGATACCAGTGCGGCAGCTTGGCCACGAATGCTGGTGCACCACCGGATCCCTGAATGAAGTACGCGAATGCGCCGTAGGGATCGCCGGCAGCCAGGCGGGCGCGATAGGGAGCCATCCATTCGGTGGCGACATGGCCGCCGGGGGTTCCCGGCTCGTAGAGGGCGATGCGGTCGAACACCGGCGAGGACCGCACGGTTTCGAGTATCGCGAGCCCGCCGTAGCTGTGCCCGAACGCCAGTCGCGCGCCGGTGGCGGTGTGAACGGCGAGCAGGTCATCGACTTCTTTCTGCAAGCTGTAGTCGTGCCCGAGTGGTCCGCTCGCGCCGCGCCCACGCCGTTCCACGAGATGCACTGTGCACGACCGAGCCAGTTCGGCCGCCAGCGGCAGGTAGTCCTGTGCCGTGAACAGCGCGCCGCCGACCACGATCACACCGGGTCCGCTGCCCATCGATCGGTAGCCGATGGATGTGCCGTCCGCCGAGACGACCGAGCGTTGCCGAGCCGGGTCAGGGGTGCGATAACTCATTCGAGGCCCTCCAGATGCTCGAAGGTGGTCAGTAGGCGCGCGGTTTGCCGCGTGTATTCCTCGTAGGACACACCGCTTTCGGCGACGACGGCCGCCAGCCGCTCTTCGAGGCCTTGCCGCGCCGCGGCCACCAGCTGTTTTCCTTTGCCGGTGAGGCTGAGCCGCCGACTTCGCCCGCCTGCCGGGCCGGGCTGGACGACCAGTAACCCTTCTGCGGCCAGGACGGCCGTCATGCGGCTGACCGACGGCTCGGTCACGCCGAGCCGGTCGGCGAGCGCCCGTTGCGTCGAGGCTCCCAACTCGCCGACGAACGTCAAAGCAAGGAATCGACTGTAGGACACGCCGTGCTCTGCACGCAGGATCCGGTCTGCCGCCCGGTCCAAGCGGGCCGTGAGAACGTGCAGGTCGAAGCTCAGTTTCCGATCCACCCCGGTAACTTAACATGCTAAGTCGGAAAGTGATTCCCTGTCGTCGGCTCGCTTCCCCTGCCGCGGCGGCGGGCTCGGGTCGGTTCACCAGATTCACTGAGGCCGGGAAGGATTGGAGCGCGTCGGTTGCGCCACGGTACGCACCATTGTCCGCATCGCTTCCCCACGCAATCGGCCGATCTTCCAGATGCACTGGGCCAGGACACCTCCGCAAAGTCACCGAACCAAGACATCTTCTGACCGCCGATAAGTGAACCTTATCGGCGGTCAGCAAGCCCACGCCTTCGAGTTACCTTTCCGAATGGATTCGTTTCGTAGCGTTTGCTCCAACGAAATGAAACACCAACGAAAACGGCGGAAAACTGGGTGCCCCGAGACGGACGGATCGGCCGCGTGGAAAACCCGCCGTAAGCGGACCTTCCGACGCGGAAACATGCGGCCCACGGTGTCGTAGGCTGACTACTCGCGCCGAGTGCTCCGGCGCGGACAGTCAGTCGCCGATGTGAACGCGGGAGCCCGAGCCATGGACGATCGATCCAGCGTGGTGGCGGTCCCGGAGTCGGTGCGCACCGAGTTGCGTCGTGGTGTGCGCAGCGTGCTGGTCGACGCCGTGGCCTTGCGGCTGGTGCGTGACCGCTTCGACGACGACCAAGCCGGTTCGCTGCGCCGGTATCTCGAAGCGTCCCAATCGGCGAACACGTTGCGCGCCTACCGGGCCGACTGGGTGGCGTGGT
Source organism: Nocardia barduliensis (assembly GCF_013315795.1). Taxonomy (GTDB): domain Bacteria; phylum Actinomycetota; class Actinomycetes; order Mycobacteriales; family Mycobacteriaceae; genus Nocardia; species Nocardia barduliensis. Next base: position 31,890 of record NZ_JABLTE010000035.1, on the reverse strand, counting down.
CGGCGTGGTGCGCCACCGAAGGCAGGCAAGCGCTGCCCGCCGACGCGCTCGACGTGGCGGTCTATCTCGCCGCGGCCGCCGACGCGCGCCGCGACACCGGCGGGTGGGCGTTCAGCCCGGCGACATTGGAGCGCAAGTCGGCCGCCATCGCGGCGGTGCACGCGGCGAACGGCCTGCCGTCGCCGACGCGGTCGGACGTGGTGCGCCTGACGCTGCGCGGCATCCGTCGCACTCGGCGCACTCAGCCCCAACGCAAACGCCCCGTACTGCTGCACACCCTCGATCAGCTCCTGAGCGGGCTTCCCGAACCGGGTTGGCCGACCGAACCCGCCCGCCGGCGGGACGCACTCGTCCTGCTCGTCGGTTTCGCCGGCGCGTTGCGCCGCAGCGAGCTGGCCGGATTGCGCGTCGGTGATGTCGAAGTGGGCCTCGACCACACCACCGGTGAGCCGCTACTGCTGATCCGGCTGCCCGCGACGAAGACCGATCCGACCGGCGCGGCCGAACAGCGTGTGGTTCTCCCGCGTGGTCGCCGACCCGCGACCTGTCCGGTCTGCGCTTTCGCCGACTGGCTGCGGCTGCGGGAGATCCACGCCGAAGGCGGAACTTCGGGTGTGCGGGCCTGGCTGGCCGACACGCAGCAGACAGCTCCCGAGATACACCGCTGCCACGGCTTCACCGGGACCACGCTCAGCGACGCGGAACTTCCCCTCTGCCCCACCATCAACCGCCATGGTGTGATCGGCGAAAACGCCATGTCCGGGCGCGCGGTCGCCGAGTTGGTCAAGCGCTATGCCGCGCGGGCCGGACTCGATCCCGCTTTGTTCTCGGGTCATTCGCTGCGCGCCGGGTTCGCCACGCAGGCAGCCCTGGGCGGCGCGAGCGACCGCGAGATCATGCGTCAGGGCCGCTGGTCCAACCCGCGCACCGTCCACGGCTACATTCGCACCGCCAACCCACTGGAAGACAATGCGGTCACCAAGCTGGGCTTGTGAACGGTCGCTTTGTGACACGTGCCCCAGGGTCTACTAGCTGTCTCGGCCACCGAGGCCGGGCGCGGGGGCTTCGAGAGGTAGATCGAGGATGAGGTTCGCGGCGCGGGCCATGATCTCGTCGCGGGCGCGGCCGGGATGGTCCACGGCGAGGAAGCGGTTGCCGATGGCCAAGCAGAAAGCCAGCAGACTGCGCGCTTCGACCTCGTCGAGGTCGGCGCAAAAGGTACCGATCGCGTCGCGCGCCAACTGCATGCGCGCGTTGTCCACGCGACGCAGGCGGGCGGCGACGGCTTCGTCGCGGCGGGCCCAGTCGCGGATGGCCAGATCGATGGGGAGCAGACGGTCGCTGGAGAAGGTGAGCTGCCCGGCCAGCCGGACCTGCTCCCGCGGGTCGCCACCCTCGCTCTCCACTCGCTCGCGCACCTCGTCGACGGCCTCGCGCTCCCAGGTGTCGAGCATTTCCGCCAGCAGCGCGTCGCGGTCGGGGAAAAAGCCGTAGAAACCGCCCTTGGTCACACCGAGCGCCTTGGCCATGGCTTCGATGCGCACCGCGCCGACACCGCCCTCCGCCAGTGCCCGCAGACCCTCCTCGATCCATCTCTCGCGCGTCGTGCGCAACGCACCCATCGGGTAATGAACCTCACTTCCGAAAGCAGTTGTACGGCACCGTATAACGAGGCTAACCTCTCGTTATACGCTACCGTATAACGAGCCGCCCGGCTCTGCGAAGAGGATGGAGAGTTCCATGATCAAGTGGGCTGGTCGGCTCATCGTGTTCTTCGGGACCGCGCATACGATCGGTGCCCTGACGCTGGAAGGCGCCGCGCGCTACGCCGGAGCGTGGTTCAGCGGGCAGCTGTGGCACGACGACCTCGCCGCGATGAGCCCGGCGAACAGCGCGCTGTGGCTGTCGCTGGAAAGTTTCGGTGTGCCCCTCATCGTGGTGGGCCTGACCGTGCTGTGGCTGGACCGCCACGGCATCACACCGCCGCCCTTCATCGCCTAGATCCTCGGGATCTGGACCGTGGTCGATGCCGTAGTCCTCCTGCTCACGCCTTGGCCGCTTTTCATGGTCGCGGTGATCTTGCTGGCGGTCGGAATACGCCGCGCGGGAGCCGCGACCGCGCGCGAGTCGAGTGGTTCTGTAAGGCAATCGAGTGCAGGCGCGTGACGAGCAAATGCGCACATTGCGTTTCGTCATCCGGACGCCCTGCCCTCATCGGTGCGGCGCATCGGCCGGCCCTGGGCTGCGTCACATGACCGGAGTCGACCACCGCGAAGGGGCCGGGACAGACGAGGCGGCGTCCGATGCTGGGGATATGCTGGCTGTGTGCTGTCAGTGCCGGCGCCGATGCTGGCCGTCTCCGGACGGCCACCGCAGGAGCACGGCCGGTGGGCCTTCGAGATGAAGTGGGACGGCATTCGCGCCATAGCGCGGTGCCGCGACGGGGGCTGCCGGTTCTACAGTCGCAACAATCGAGATCTCAGCGGCGCATTCCCCGAGCTCACGGCGGTACTGGAAGATCTGGGCGAGCGCGGTGAGCTATTTCTCGACGGGGAGATCGTCGCGCCCGATCCGGCGACGGGGGCTCCGTCGTTCGGCCGCTTGCAGCGGCGTATGCACGTGATCTCACCCGGGGCGGAGTTGCTGCGCGGAGTCCCGACGCAGTACTTTGCCTTTGATTTGCTGGCTGTGCGCGGTGCCTCCATCATGGAGCTGCCCTATACCGAGCGGCGCGAGCGTTTGGCGCAGCTCGCCCTCGACCGGCCGCTTGCCCGCACTCCGCCGTACTACTCGGATGTCGATCCCGGCACCCTGATGGACGTCGCCCGCGAGCACGCGCTGGAGGGAGTAGTCGCCAAGCGCCTCGATTCGGCCTACTACCCCGGCCGCCGCTCCCCGTTGTGGATCAAGACACCGCTGCGCAGGACGACGGAGGTCGTCGTCGCGGGCTGGCTGCCCGGCTCGGGTCGTTTCTCCGCGACGTTCGGTTCGCTCGCACTCGGTGCTTACGACGCTGACGACCAGCTGGTGCACGTGGGCAATGTGGGTACCGGCTGGACCATGCACGGCCGGCGCTCCCTGCAAGCCCGCCTCGACGAGCTTGCACGTCCGGACACTCCCTTCGACATTCCACCTCCCCGCGCGCTCGCCGCGGTCGCCCATTGGGTGGAGCCCGTCCTCGTCGCCGACATCGAATATCGCGAAGCGACCTCCGAGGGGCTGCGTCATCCCAGCTGGCGGGGCCTGCGCCCGGACAAGGCCCCGCACGAAGCGAAATGGGAGTAGCGGTTCAGCCGTTCGGTGTCGAACCGCTGACGCGCGCGACGACGGAGATCACCCGAATCTCCAGGTCGTGTGTGGGGTCAGGCGGGCAGTTGCGCGGTGGCGAATCGCTCCCAGGACACGGTCTCGCCGGAGGGCAGGAGGGCGGTGCCGTCGGCGAACAGGCGCAGTCCGTGACGGTCCGACAGGTACCAGAGCACACGACGTAATTCGGTTCGCCCGTCCACATAGGCGCGCATGAGTTGAGGGAGGAATTCCCGCTGTTCCAGCAGCCAGGAAACGATCCTGGCCGCCGAATCATCTGCGGCGAGCCGGTCGGCCAATCGGGCGAAGGCGTCCGGCGCGCCGAGCACTGCCAGACTGAGGTCGTCGAGTTGGGTTATGGCGTATTTACTTTCGAACGATCCGAGTACCGAGACCGCGCGATCGGCGACACATGGGTGCTGATCAAGGACCGCGAGCCCGACGGCCCCCAGCATTCCGCGAAAGGCCAGGTGCGGTTCGCTCGCGACCACCGCGAGCCACCGCTGCCTCGGGTCGGAATCGGCGAGCGCTTCGAGAAGCGCGGACGGCTCGCGGTCGTCCACGCCGATGAGGTTGTAGGTATTCGCCGGATAGCGGACGGTGGCGCTGTCCCCCGCGACGAGTGCGGTGCCACCGGTCGCCTCGATTCTGTCGAGCAGGAGATCACCGAGTTCCGGACGTTCGATGAGCGCGCTCGCGATCGCGAGCATCCATACCGGTGGAAAATCCTCGACGATCATTTCATCGATGATCTCGACGAGCTCCTCGCCGGTCGCGACAAGCCCGAAGGATTTCGCCGCGGCATCGGCTACACCTTCCGACCGGTCCGCCATCATCGCGCGCAGCCGCGGCGCGCATTCGGTGATTTTCGCCGCACCGACCGCCGTGACCGCCTCTTCCCGCACGGCGTCGTCGGGATTGTCGAGTTCGCGGATCAACGAATCGATGAACGACTCATCGAATGGAGCCAGTTGAAGCATTTCGACAAGTGTCAATTGCACCGCCGGATCGGACTCGGTCTCGAGCCGGGCGAGTATCTCGGACGGCTCCAGCGCGCCGCGCTCCCCCAGGGCCCGTACCGCCAGTCGGCGTTCGTGCGGATCGGACGCGTCGAGCGACGGTGCGACCAGTTCGGCGATATCGCCGGGCGCGAAACGTCGCAATGCCTCCAGACACGCGTAGCGCACCCTCGGCACGTCCTCCACCCGCAACAGCCCCACCGTCGGGTCCAGTGCGGCCGTCACTCCCGCGGTCGCGCCGACGGTGATCGCGGCACCCCTGATCCAGGGGTCAGGCGCGTCGCGGATCAAACCGGCCAGGTTCTCGCCGTAGTCTCCGCCGCTGAGTACCGCGATCAGGATCCAGACCACCGAGGCATAGGCGCCGAGCGGCTCATCGGACTCATCGGGATCGGGCGGCGGCGGAAACCGAAGATCTGCCAAGGCGTCTACTGCTGGGGAATTCCACAACACCACGAACACCCACGCTATTGCCTCGCCGTACTCGGCTGCGGGATGCGTGAAGTCGGTGACGAGATAGTCGACGACGCGGACGAAGCCGTCATCGGGTAGCCGCAGCAATACGCCTGCGGCGTGATCGCGCAAACTGTCGTCGTCGGCGTACGCGACGGTCCACAGCAGCGCGTCGATCACCGCGTCGTCGGCCACGTCCTCCAGTCCGTTCAGGGCGTTGTGCTTGCGCGCCAATGTGACGTCGCCGTCGTAGAGATCGTCGATATATTGCCGGTGGTGGTCGGAGGCCGATGCCGTGACACCCCGGCTCGCGAGCGCGTCCAGGATCTCTCCTCGCAGCGGTTGTCCCACGAACCGCATCGCACCGATCAGCGCCTCGGTCGCCGATTCCTGCTCGGCCCGCTCGATCAGCATTCGCAATTCCCGCGCCGCGCCGAGCCGAGCGAGGCTTTCCCCGATCGTCATATTCGCGGTCATCCCGTCCTCGTCGGCACGTTTGTTAAATTCCTGCCAGAGACCGGGCACGGCCGAGCGATCGCGTAACCTGCCGAGCGCTTCCATGATCGCCGACCGCACCGGGGGCGCCGTCTCGTCCGGCAGCCGTGCCAGCAAATACGGCACCGCGTCCGACTCACGTCGATGATCCAACGCCAGCGCGCACGCCCACCGCACGAACATCTCCGAGTCGAACAGCCCGTCGAAGAGCAGTCCGCGCACGTAATCGGTGCGCAAACCACCGAGCACCGGCGCGAACCGGTCCCGCGACCACCATTCGCACGCCCGCGCGAACACCTCGTCCGCGACCGCCACCAGCCGGTGCGCGATAGCACGCTGATCCCGCACACCTCCCATACACAGCGCGGCCAACCAGGAATTCATGCCGAAGATATCCGGTTCGCGCGCCGACATCCGGTCCAGGATCAGCCCGGGTATCCGCCGTGAATCCAACGCAGCGGCCACGACCAGGATGTCGTGCCCGGCGAACCGGTCCGCGAGCCGATCGATATCGGCTACCGGATCCGGCATCTCGGCGAGTGCTTCGCCAGCGAGGAATGTACGGAATAGCGAATGCAGGAAATACAATTCGTCGCCGGAACCACCAGCGGCCACCACGAGTCCGGTGCGTCGGGTGAAGGCCAGCAGCGCACCCGCCCGGTCCCGGCCGCCCGATTCCTCCAGCAGAGCCAGCAAGCGCCCGCGGGTGAAACCGATGGAGGTGCCGTCGCCCTCGCTCGCCACCTCGAGCGCCAGTGCCCGCAATGCTCCGCGCACCTGCCAGGGCACCACTTCCTCCTCGCCGTCGGCGAGTCTGCTGATCCGTACCGCGCGGGCGATCGCCTCGTCCACGCCGCTGGCGAGAATCTGTGCCGTCGTTTCGAATCCGGCGTTCGAGGTCGACTGCCACAGCCAGCACAGCAGTACGAGCAGTTGGGGCAATCGGGCCAGTTCGGCCATCCCCCGGTCTTCGGCGATCCGGTCCGGCAGATTCGCCGCGCGCGGTTCCCGCACCACCCACTGCTGGACGAATCCGGCGATATCGGCATCGGAGAGTTCGGTGATCCGGAATGTCGCCGCGACGTTCTGCAAGACATCGCTCCTGGCCATCGGCCGGGTCGTCATGATGAAACTGCGGGCCCGCCGCACCCTGGCGAGCACATCGTCCACTTGGCCGACCGCCACTTCGTCCAACGCGTCGAACAGGAATACGACATCGTCACGCTCGCGCAGAAATTCGACCAACCGCGCGATTTCCGCCCCGCCGAGCGCGTCACCGAAATGTTCGGTGATCGCGAAGGTCAGCAGGTCGGTGTCCATCCCGCGCCGGGCGAGATCGTGCAGCCGGACCAGAACGGGAATACCGGGATAGTCGCCCGCCGCCATACGTCGCGCGATCTCGTGCAGCAGGGTGGTTTTGCCGATTCCCGCCTCGCCGATGATCACCAGTCGCTCGACGGAGCCGATCACATCCGGTACCGGACTCGCTTGTCCGTTGTCGCCCGGTCGCTCCGAAACCAGCAGTCGCTGCCGGAAGAAATCGGTGGGCAGGCCGCCGAAGGGACTCGACAGCACCGTGAGTTCGGGTTGAGCGAGGATGAGCGCCCGCAGCCGCCGCTCCACCTCGTCGCTGGGCAGCCGTGCTTCCAGGCGGATATCGGCGGGTAGTCGCGGCAAGGCGGCGGCGTCGGCCACACCGAGTACCTCCCACCAGCACGCGCCGTCCTCGAGCGTGTCGAGCCTGCTCAGCGGAACCATGGTCAGGCCGTTCATCCCGGCGGGCCGATGATGTTCGCTGATCACGCCGATCACATGCGCAGCGGCGAAGACGACCGAACCGGAGAAACCCTGCCAAGGCGAACCGGTCAGCGGCCCGTCCGGAAGATCGCGCGGCGCGTCCGGAACCCGCAGTGTGGCAAGTCCTTCCACCGCACCCTCGCCGGTCGGGACGTACCCGTCGACGCGCACTACCTCACGCAGCGGCACCTCACGTCCTTCGCGGTCCTTCTCGGCGAAGGTAGGGAAACCGAAGGCGACACAGTCGCGCAGATTCGGCGTGCCGAGTGCCGGATCATCGCGCAGCAGCGCGAACGATACGGCCCCGTCGCTGACGCCGTCGAATTCGATCAGCGCCAAATCCATTTTCTCATCGAACGCCAGTCGCCCGTTCGACAATCGACACAGTCGCGCCGGCCGCTCCCACGCCCCACGAAATCGCACCGATATCGTCCCGGCGCCGACCACGTGCGCGGCCGTGAGCACCACCCCGTCGCGCACGACGAAACCCGAACCCACCTGCCAGCGGCCGTCTTCACAATGCAATACTTCGACGACCCGATCAGCCAGGACCGGCCCCTCGGTCATGGCTTACGCTGGGCCTGCCTGGCGATTTTGATCGGCGCCCCGCTGCGATCGACCGGCGGCCCGAAATTGAGGATGACCTTCTGCACCGATTCGGCCGCGTATCCGCCACCCGTGCCGAGTTCCACGACCCAGAACTTGAGCCCCGCCTTACCGTCGGCCGTCTTCTTGATGCCGACCTGAAATTCGACCTGCACCCCCGTCACCGGGAACTGGATCTCCGTATCCTCGCCCGCCAAAACCGCTTTCCGCAGTTCGGCACGCAACGCCTCGACCGTTTCCGCCAGATCGATTTCCATGACCCTCCCCGATGGTGGTTTCTACCGGATGATCGTCGCAGAGGGTTGACTGTTACGCCAGCACGAGTACCCCTACCGTTTCGGACCGGGTACGGTCACGCCACCGACAAGACAGCCGGCGCGACTGTCACCGCGGCACCCGCCGAAGTCGGCGGCTTCCCGTGCAGGCGAGCCGATTCTCCGGTCGGACGAGCCGGGCGCAGGTCGCGGGATGATCGCGAGTCACCGGTCAGAGGTGGGCTCGAGTGGGCGCGAGCGCAGCGCGTTCGAGTCGTGGGCGATTCGCCGTACCACGTCGGGCAGCAGAGTGTGTTCGGCTTCGAGGACCCGCGCACCGAGCGTCTCGGCGGTGTCGCCCGGCCGCACCGGCACTTCGATCCGGGCGATGACCGCACCGGCGTCGTATTCACCGGAGACGTGATGGACCGACACGCCGCTGACCTGGTCTCCGGCGTCGAGGACGGCTTGGTGCACGTGCCTGCCGTACATTCCGGGGCCGCCGTGGCGGGGCAGCAACGCGGGGTGGACGTTGATGATCCGGGTGGCGAATTCGCTCCTGGTCCGCGGCCCGATCTTCTTCAGGTATCCCGCGGTCACCACCAGGCCGACCTGGTGCTCGACGAGTGCGGCGCGCATGGCTTCGTCCGGGTCGTCATGGGTGCGCCCGGACAGGTGCCGGGCGGGGATCCGGTTGTCCCGGGCGTAGCGCAGCGCGCCGGACTCGCTGTTGTTGCTGATGACCAGCACGATGCCGAACTGTGCGTCAGCGACGAGGGAAGCCTGATGCAGCGCACGGAGATTCGACCCGTTGTGGGAGGCGATCACCGCCACTCGAAGCTCCGTCATGGTTGGGTAGTTTCGCACACGCGCTCGTTCACGGGCGGCGGTACGAGCGTCGCCGAGGTCGAGTGCTACGCCGAAGGCCGGACTCGATCGCAGCCCGGCGATGTCAGCGAGCTGCGTGGTCCTCGACAGGGGCGGGCCATTGGTCGATGTGGGACAGCGCGGCGGTGCGGCGGCGGGCTGAGAGCAGGTCGCGGAAGCCGCGGTCGGCGCGCAGGGTCGAACGGGCCTGTGCGACATACTCTTCGGCGTGGCGGGCCGCCGGGTGCCTGCGGCGGGCTTCGGCGAGCCATCCGGTGGCTTGGCGCAGCGCCTCGGCGCGGGTGAGGGGTGGGTCGGTCGGCAGCAGCAGGGTGGCGTGGTCCGGGTCGACGACGATCGCGGAGCCGAGGTGTTGCAGGCAGCGGCCGATGCCCGGGTCGTCGGCGAGGGCGCGGTAGGCGGTCAGGGCGAGCTGCCAGCAGCGCAGGGCACGGCGGGGCTCGCCGCGTGCCCACCACAGCGCCCCCATCGTCTCGTGGGTCTGGGCGCGGCCGTCGGGATCGATGCCGGCGCGGGTGAGGGATTCGGCCAGTTCCAGACGATCCTGCGCGGCATCGAGGCGGCCCTGCCGGATGTGCACGACGGCGAGGTTGATCAGCGCGCACACCTCGCCCGCGACATCGTCGCGGGGGAGCAGCCACCACGCGGATTCCAGCCGGTCGGCGGCCTCGTCCAGATTCAGCGGCGCCGTGGTGAGCCCGCGCAGCGCCGCGTGGTGTTCCCAGCGGGCGGCCAGGCTCGTGGACAGCCGCCGTGGCCGGTAGTCCCGCGGCCGCTCGGCCAGCAGGTCCGCCCGCAGCGCCACCAGATCCCGGTTCAGCTCGTCGAGCCCGGGCAGCGAACACAGATCCCCGGGTACACCGCGCTCGTTCTCGCGCAATCCGATGCGGGCGTACCAGACGTCGAGTGCGTTGCCGATGTCGATCAGGTGCGCGAGCGCCGCGGTGGGGTAATCCCCGCGGGGACGCGCGCATGCCGACACCAGGGCGCGCAGGTAAGGCTCCTCGACTTCGAACCATCGGCGCGCGCCCACGGCGAAGCGCCGCGATTCCAGCGCGACCGCCCACCGTCCGGCTCGATCCGCGTAGTGGTGCAGCAGCGCGGTGAGCGCCGCGCCCCAGTGCGGGCCCGCGGTGACCGTCGCTCGATCCGGCAGCCTGGGCACCTGCCGGACCGCGAAGCGCTGGGCACCGTCGCGCGCGAGGACGCCACGGCGGCACAGGCCCTCCAGCAGCATCGTCGCGGTGCGGGCCGAGGGTTCCCGTGCCAACGGCAACCGGCCGGGTGTGTCGCGAATGGCGTTGAGCACGGCCAACAGCGCGACCGTCTCGTAGTCGTGCACCGGCAGGTCGCGCAGTACCGCGGCGATCAGATGCCCGTCGAGTGCGGCGACCCGGCGCGGGGGCGGAGCGGCCGCCCGTGGTCTCGGGTCTGCCAGCGCGGGCCCCGGTTCGACCAGACCCGCGATCAGATCGAGGTCGCGGGCGGTGCGCAACCTGATGCGGTATCCGCGGGCGAACCGGGACAGCGCATAGGTCGCCGCCGCGGCGATGAACAGCACCGACAACCACCGCAGCGGGCCGTTGAAGAACTGCACGACGCTGTTCTCGCCGAAGGAGTTCACCACCAGGGTGCGCACCAGCTCGAACAGCACCGTGTAGGCCACCACCGACGCGGTGCCCAGAAATCCCAGCCAGACCGTCGATCTCGGCGTCGCGGTCTGCCCGGCCGCTTCGGTCGGTCCGGTCGGCGCGCTCACCGCGGCTCCTCGTGGGCCGATCGCTCGGTTGGGTTCATCGCAGCACTCCCCCGGTCAGTCCCGGTACCACCCAGCGCCGCCAGGTCACCAGCAGCAGCGCCACCGGCAGCACGGCCGACACCAGCGATCCCGCGGCCACTTGCGCGGCGTTCTCGCCGAACTGCCGCGCCTCGCCCCACAGCAGCAGCGACCACGGGCTCGCCCCCGCCCCGCTGATCACCAAGCCGATGAAGAAGTCGTTCCACACCTGGACGAATTCGAGCACCGCCACCGCTCCCAGCGCGGGCCCTGAGGTCGCCAGCACTCGCCGCGCGATGGTGCCGGGGCTGGCCAAGCCGTGCAGGGCATCAGCCGCGCCACTGCCCGGCGGCGCCAGCATCGCGCCGCGCAACACGAGGATGGCGATCGGCAACCCGGCCGCGGCGTGTACGAGAATCAGCGGAATCCGCGTTCCCGACAGCTCGTAAGCCTCGACGAGACCGTCGATCGGCCCGAGGTAGGTCTGTGCCGGGATCACCGCCAGCACCACCAGTACCACCACGGCAACTCGCGCGGCAGTGCCGTCGGGACGCAGCGCGGCCAGCCGGTAGGCCACCGGAGCCGCCGCCGTCACCACGACCACTGTCACGATCCCAGCGACCCACGCCGTGGTCTGCAACGAACGCCACAGCCCGTCGTCGCCCCACACCAGACCGAACGCCGAGAATCCGAATCCGTCGTGCCCGTGCACGCCGGTGTAGGCGAGCACGCCGATCGGGAACAACGCCAGCACCGAGACCAGCCCGATGCCCGCCGCCCGCACCGGGCCGACGCGCCGCCGCCCCGGAACCGTCATCGCGCGCACCGCCGACCAGCTCGCGCGATGTCTGCGCACGTCCACCTGCAGCAGCCAGGCGACCGCGCCGACGAGCACCGCCAGCGGCAGCGCGTAGGCCGCCGCGGCACCGGGCTCGGTGTCGGCCGAAAGGCGCCACCAGCGCACGGTGGCGCTGTCCACCTGGTACTCCAGGGCGCCGGGGACCCCGATCAGCACGACATCGAAGACGCGCGCGGCCGCGACCCCCACCGCCAGCCCGGCGATCAGCAGCACCGGCCGCAGCAACTCGTACAGTCGCAGCGCCAGTGGCCTGCCGTCGTCGCGGTACAGGTACCCCGCGCGCGCCGGATCGGCCTCTATCGCATGGATTCCGGCGCGGAACAGCGCGGTGAGAAAGCCCAGCCAGGTCCACAGGAACGCCGACCCCAGCATCGCCGCGAGCCACCATCGGTAGATCCCGGCGTCCTCGATGTCCAGCCATCGCGCGCCGGAACCGAAGATCACCCGGAACGCCACGCCCGACACGAACGCCGACACTCCGAAGGGCACGATCAGCGGAAGCCACAGCCAGCGCGCCGCGCGCCCCCACCACGCGAGCGCCAACGCCACGATCAGCAACCCCACCGCGAACGCCACCCACACCAGTGTGCGCAGGTACGCGCCTCTCCCGTCGGGGCTCATCGCGACAGCCAGCAGCCACAGTCCGCCTGCCGTTGCGCCGATCGCCGTCAGCCAGAGGAGAATTCTCATCCGTGGCGCGGTCGACCGCCTGCGCAGCGCGGCCGGCAGTAGCGCGCTCACCGCGACGATCGCGCACGCGAGCACCTCCGCCGGGCGCGCCCGGGTGGCGATGACCACCGTCCAGGTCGCGGGCAGCACCAGCAGGGCCGCGGTCAGCACCGCCGCGGGCAGTCCGGTGAGCCGTCCGAGCCAGCGCCGCGGGCGTCCGCCGGGAACCAGCGGTCCGCGCATGCGGCGGGTGGCCAGTTCGATACGCAGGCCGTTGACTTCGAAATCCGGGGGCAGCGTCATCGGCGCCGCCGCTCGAAGTCGTTCAGCGCGGCGATGGCGCGGTCGGTTGCCTCGGTGACCGGTGTCCGCGCTCCGTCGCCGATCGCGATCAGGAATTCGGTCAGCACCCGCCACAGTCCCGCCCGTCCGCCCACCGCGCCGATGCGGTCGGACAGGTCGAAGGCGCTGCGGGAGTTCAGCTCACGCGCGGAGGGCGCCAGCAGCGGTGAGTACTCCGCCTCGGTGCGCAGGTTCGGCCCGAGGAAACCGCCGTAACGCGCGATCCAGGGCAGCGGGGCGCGGGCACCGGCCAGTTTCTCGACCAGTTCCTCCGCGCGCCGGTTCGCTTCGTGGGTCACCACGAGCACGTCGCCGCCGACGATCTTCGGCCGCCCCGACACAGGAGTGACCGCCGGGAAGGGCACCACACCGACCACCTCCCGGACCTCGCGGCCGGACGCGCGGACCCCGCTGCGCACGATCGGTTCCGCGAAATCGGGGGCGACGACGGCCGCGGCGCGGCGATGCTGGAACACGTCCCGCACGGCGTCGGAGAACTGCCGGGTCAACGCGACTCCGACGCCTCCGGGGAAGGCGTGCCGGTGTCCCCACAGGATTCCGAGATGTTTCAGGGCGGCCCGCACTGCCGGGTTGTCCCACTCTCGCTGGTTCCTCGACGCCAATTCGTCGTAGATGCGCGGTGATTCGGCGAGCAGAACGTTCTCGAAGAAGTCGGTCAGCACCCACCCGTCGGCGGCGGCCAGCGCGAGCAGGCGGATCGGTGACTGCGCGAGGACCTCCATCCGGTCCACCCAGTCGGGCAGGGTCCATCCCGTCGGATCGCCCAGACCGTAGGTGGCGAACTGCTGCCGGTCGAACCACACCAGTGACTTGTCGGCAGCCTTGAACGGCACCCCGAACGCCCGGCCCTCGTGGCGCAGCAACAGCTGCCAGTGCCCGGCGTAGCGGGCGCCGCGTTCGTCGGTCCACACCGTCTCGGCGATCGGCCGCAGTTCGCGGGTCAGCTCCCGAACCCGCCCGGCCTGCGGGAGCAGCACCACGTCCGGGGCGGAGCGACCGCCTGCGGTGAAGGCGGTGTCGGTGTTGTCCCCGAGGGGGATCACCTCGACGTCGAAGGCGAGGTCCAGGCCGTCCAGCACGGCGTGGAAGGCGGCCAGTTCCGCCCCGCTCCAGGACACGCCGACGCGTACCGCGGCCGAGCTGCCCAGCAGCAGGTCCGGCGCGCACGCGGCGGCCAGCGGGAGGACCATTCCCGCTTGCAGCAGCGCTCTGCGCGTCCCCATCGACCCCCGATGCCCTTGCGTGCCAATCGAACCCGATTATGCGGCAAAGTCGTCGCGATGGTGGGCGCTTCGCGATCTTCGCCGCTGTCCCCGGAAATTCCCGTGCGTGGCCGCGGCGGCCTCTGCTACGGTCGCCCGTGTGAAGCGTGCTGCTGTGACGACGACGCCGGAATCCGTCCCGGCGCGCTGATCCACGTTTGTCCGAGCCCCGGGGCGAGTGCCCTGGGGCTTCGTCTCGTGGTCACTCGCCCCCTGTCGACGAGGAGACCACCATGCCCGACCATCGCACCCTGGGCCGTGCGCTGAATTTGTTCGATACCGACCCGCTGATCGGCTCCGGCCTGCCGTTCTGGCTGCCCGACGGCGCGATCGTGCGCCAGGCACTGGAGGATTACATCCGCACTGCCGAACGCCGCGCGGGCTACCGCCACGTGTACTCGCCGGTGCTCGGCAAACGCGAACTCTACGAAATCTCCGGCCACTGGCAGCATTACCGCGACGACATGTTCCCGCCGATGGACCTCGGCGGCGAGCAAGTGGTGTTGCGCCCGAGTCTGTGCCCGCACCACGCGCTGCTGTTCCGTTCGCGCGCGCACAGCTATCGGGAACTGCCGTTGCGGATCGCGGAGCTGGGTGGCATGTATCGCTCCGAACTGTCCGGCGTGCTGGGCGGTTTGACCCGGGTGCGTGGGATCCAGCTCAACGACGCGCACATCTTCTGCGCCCTCGATCAAGCTGCCGCCGAGGTCGCCGCGGCGCTGGCGATGATCGCCGACGCCTATGCCGCGCTCGGCATCCGTGCCGCCCGCTACCGGTTGTCGCTGCCCGGTCCGGATGGCAAATACGTTGCCGCACCGCGCTTGTGGGAGCAATCGATCGCCCTGCTCACCGCTGTCCTGAACGATTGCGGCCTGCGTTACGACGCGGTGGAAGGCGAGGCGGCGTTCTACGGGCCCAAGATCGACGTGCAGGTCCGTGACAGCGCGGGACGGGAGTCCACCCTGTCCACCGTGCAGGTCGATTTCCACCAGCCCGAGCGGTTCGGATTGCGCTACACCGGCGCCGACGGCGCGGCACATCGGCCGGTCATGGTGCACCACAGCATCATCGGCAGCGTCGAGCGGGCCGTGGCGCACCTGATCGAATGCCACGGCGGCCGGTTCCCGGCCTGGCTGGCGCCTACCCAGGTGGTCGTGCTGCCGGTGACCGATGCCCAGCGGTCGGAAGCCGCGCAGTTCGAGCGCCGCTGTGGTGACCTGGGGCTGCGCGTAGCGGTGTCGTCGCCGGATCGCGGCAGCCTCGGCGCACGCGTCCGCGATCACCGCTTCGTGCCTTATCAAGCGATCATCGGCGCCGAGGAGGCAGCGGTCGGCGAGGTGGCGCTGCGCCTGCGCGACGGACGCCGCCCAGGTTCGTTGCCGGTCGACGAAGCGCTCCGGCGCATCGGAGCCTTGCTCGCCGTGCACAGCGCCGACCTGTGGGATGGCGCGTGAGCTCGAAGTGCCCGGCCGACGGTGACCGGTGCGCACCGATGCTTGTTGTGTAACCCTTGTCACAGCGCGGTACATGCGCGTACCGTACGGGTGGTACATCGAAGTACCACACGAGGAGGTGGGCGCATGCCCGCTGTGCGACTTCCCGACGGGCCATCCACCCCGCCGATCGTGCAGAACCTGCAGATCCTGACCGGGCGCACCCGGACCTGGCGCCGCATGCACAGCCGCTACGGATCGGCCTTCAGCATCCAGCTGCCCCGATTCGGAGACTGCGTCGTGCTCGCCGACCCGGCCGAGATCAAAGCCCTGTTCACCACGAGCACCGACCTCGTCGACAACATCGACGTCAACCTCGGTCAATTCCTCGGGCCGGGCTCGCTGTTCGCGCTGACCGGCGCCGAACACCGCAAGCAGCGCAAACTGCTCACGCCGCCGTTCCACGGCCGCAGGCTGGCCGTGTACGAATCGCTCGTCGAAGAGGAGGCCGTCCGCGAGATGGCCGAGTGGCCGTCGGGCCGCCAGTTCGCGACGATGGACTCGATGATGCGGATCACGCTGAACGTGATCCTGCGCGCGGTCTTCGGCGCCGAGGGCGCGGAGTTCGAGGAGTTGCGCCGGCTGCTGCCCAAACTGGTCCTGATCGCGTCAGCGCTCGCCGCGATCCCGGTTCCCCAGCGTGCGCTGGGCAGATTCGGTCCCTGGGCACGCTTCACGGCCTACCGTCGCCGCTACGACGAGATCGTCGGCCGACTCATCGACCGCGCCACCCGCGACGGAGTCGACGAGCGCGACGACGTGCTGGCGATGATGCTGCAGGCTCGCTACGACGACGGCACGGCCATGTCCCGCGAGGAGATCGCCGACGAACTGCTGACCCTGCTCACCGCCGGGCACGAGACGACGGCGACGACGCTGTCGTGGACGATCGAGCGGTTGCGCAGGCACCCGGATGTCCTGCGCCGCTTGGTCGCCGAAGCCGATGCCGGTGGTTCGCAACTGCGCGAGGCCACGCTGCTGGAGGTGCAGCGCGTACGGCCGGTCATCGACATGACGTTGCGCCAGGTCCGGGCCGATACCTTGCCATTGGGCCGATGGACGTTGCCCAAGGGCCAGAAGATCGTGGTCAACATCCGGTTGATGCACGACAACGAGGACCTCTTCCCGAATGCCCGCGCCTTCGACCCCGACCGGTTCCTCGGGGTCCGTCCTGGCACGTTCAGCTGGATCCCGTTCGGCGGTGGCAGCCGCCGCTGCATCGGCGCCGCGTTCGCCACGATGGAGATGAACGTCGTGCTGCGCACGCTGCTGCGGGACTTCACCCTCGAGCCCACCGCCGCCCGCGACGAGCGCACCCACTTCCGCGGCGTCGCGCTCGTCCCGGCCGGGAAGGGCCGCGCCGTGGTGCACCGGCGCACGCCGCGTCCCGGCGAACGAACGCTCGACCGCGCCGTCGAGGCGACAGCATGAGCGAGCGGTTCACCGACCTCGTCCGCACCCGCGAAAGCAGGAACACCCATGCCCGCACCCGTAGGCCGCTGTCCGGCCGCCACTACTACGGTGTGGTCGCGCTGCTGGAGCGCCGCCTGCGCACCCGCGACGCGGAAGGAGCGCGAGCATGAGCGAACACCTCGACGTCCTGATCGTCGGCGCCGGCCTCTCCGGCATCGGCGCGGCCCACCACCTGCGGGCGGCATTTCCGCGCCGCACCTACGCGATCCTGGAGGCGCGCGACACCATCGGCGGGACCTGGGACCTGTTCCGCTACCCGGGAGTGCGCTCGGACTCCGACATGCACACCCTCGGGTACCGATTCCGCCCGTGGACGCAAGCGGAAGCTATCGCCGACGGTCCCGCGATCCTGCGCTATATCCACCAGACGGCCGCCGACGCCGGCATCGACCGGCACGTCCGCTACGGGCATCGGGTGACCGAAGCGTCCTGGTCCAGCGCCGAGTCACGCTGGTCCGTGCTGGCCGAGCACAACGGCGACACCCGCGAACTCACCTGCGACTTCCTGCTCGTGTGCAGCGGCTACTACCACTACGACGAGGGTTACACACCGCGATTCGCCGGAATCGGCGACTTCCACGGACGGGTGGTGCATCCGCAGCACTGGCCCGAAGACCTCGACTACGCGGGCAAGCGAGTGGTCGTGATCGGCAGCGGCGCCACCGCGATCACCCTGGTACCGGCCCTGACCGCCACCGCCGCGCACGTGACGATGCTGCAACGCTCCCCCACCTACATCCTCCCGGTGCCCGCGCGGGACGCCCTGGCCGACCGGCTGCGCACACTGCTCGGACCGAAACGCGCCTACACCGTGGTCCGGTGGAAGAACGTGCTGGTCAGCACACTCATCTACCAACTGAGCCGGCGGCGTCCCCAGCAGATGCGAAAATTCATCCGCGACTTGACCGTCAAGCGACTGCCGCCGGGCTACGACGTGGACACCCATTTCAAGCCCGTCTATCAGCCGTGGGATCAGCGCCTGTGCCTGGTACCGGACGGAGATCTGTTCCGCGCGATCCGCGACGGCCGCGCCACGGTGGTCACCGATCACATCGAACGATTCACCCCGACCGGGCTGCGCCTGGCCTCCGGGCGCGACCTCGAGGCCGATGTGGTGGTGACCGCCACCGGCCTGCGCCTGCTCGCGCTCGGCGGCATCCGCCTCACGGTGGACGGGCAACAGGTCGCGCTGCCACAAACCATGGCCTACAAGGGAATGATGCTGAGCGGCGTACCGAACTTCGCCTTCACCATCGGCTACACCAACGCGTCCTGGACCCTGAAAGCCGATCTGGTCAGCGAATTCGTCTGCCGGCTGTTGCGGCACATGGACGCGGGCGGCTACCGCCAGACCACCCCGTGGCCGGACTCCACCGTGACGCCGGCGCCACTGCTGGACTTCCAGGCCGGGTACGTACTGCGCGACATCGACCGATTCCCCACAGCGGGCTCCCGGGCTCCGTGGCGGCTGGGCATGAGCTACGCCCACGACGTGCTCACCCTCCGCTACGGCCGCATCGATGACGGCGCCCTCCGCTTCACCCGTGGCGGCGCACCGTCCGACGATCACCACGCCGTGACATCGGGACACGACAAGCGCGCGGCCCCGGGCTCGGGCCGGACACGAGGAACCGAACGGAGTAACTAACCTGATTCTCGTGACCCGCGCCGCGCCCGTATCCCGCACCTCCGCCGACAACGGCTCGGATTCGGCGTTCCGCCGCCGCCTGCTCGACGCCATGGCCGTCGCGGTGCGCGAGCGCGGCTACCAGGAGACCACCGTCGCCGACGTGGTCCGTCACGCCCGCACCTCGCGCCGCACCTTCTACGAGCACTTCAGCAGCAAACAGGACTGCTTCATCGCCCTGTTGAGCGAGCACCACAAGGAGATGATCCAGCGCATCGATTCCGCGGTCGACCCGCACATGCCCTGGCGCACACAGGTGCGCCAGGCCATCGAAGCGTGGATACGCACCGCACGCGAAGAGCCCTCCCTGACCCTCAGCTGGATCCGTGTCGTCCCCGCCCTCGGTGACGACACGCGGCAGTTGCAGCGCGAGGTCGGCGAGGCGTTCGTGACACTGATCCAGAAACTCGCCGACACACCGGAATTCGCCGCCGCCGGACTGCGGCCGCCGTCCCGCCAGGTGGCGACGATCCTGTTCGGCGGCTTCCGGGAACTCATCGCCACCACCGTGGAAGACGGCGACGACATCGCGGGAATCGTCGACGTGGCGGTCGAATCCGCGATCGCGCTGGTCGGACCACACCGCTAGCGCGGCCGCTCCGGCTCCCCGGCGGCGTCGGCGAATGCCGCGTCGGTCAGCACCGGCACCACCTCGCTGCTGTCGAGTTCGGTGGCCACCGCGACATCCTGCGCGAAACCGCCGCCGGAGAGTTCCCGGCCGGAGGCGCAGTCTCGGATCAGCGCCGCGACGTCAGCGACCCCGTCGTGCGCCACGGCTGCGGCATGAGCTTCCGGCGACAGCGGGCCTGCTCCGATACGCGCCAGCGCCGCGGCGACCGCACCCGCACCGAGCCAATCCTCGACCGCGGGCCGCAGTATGTCGCGTCCGGGCCAGTGCTCGCCTGCCGCGATCAAGGCCACCGGCCGCTCAGCACTGCCCCATCCGTGCCGCACGATCCAGCGGGCGACCGCGCCGGCGTTGCGCAGGCACGCCGCGACCACCGGCACCCCGCTGACGGCCGCGGAGATGGCCGACCCATTGGGTGAGGGCAGCACGAGCCGCGCCGCGACCGGCGCGGCCCGCAACGCCGCAGGAGACAGCGACCACGGCTGTCGCTCGGACACCGCTCGCCGCCCCACCGCCAGCCGTGCGTCGTGCCGGTCCGCGAACTCCGCGGCCCCGCCGTCCCGCCACGGGTAGGGCAGCACACGTGTCCCGGCTTCGACCGCCACCGACACCGCCGTGGTGAACGACAGCACGTCGACCACCACCACGCACGCGCTGCCGGGCCCGAGCGCCATCGCACCCGCCGAGCCCCACTCCAGACCCACACCCCAGGGCCGCTGCCGCGCCCACTCGGCGATCTCCCGCATGCACTTCCTCCCATATTCTCCCGCGACGCTCCGGCGTCGCATTCCCATGTCTCCGAAACCTGATGGCGTCCCCGCTGCGTGGCGGGAAGGATGGCGGTCACACCGGAAGCTTCGTGCACCGTTTCGGCAGCCGCGCCGACGCGGCGCCGTGCGGTAGAGGCGGACCCACCGCGACGAGACTGCCTGTCGCGACCACCGCCGATCCGCACCGAACACCTCGCGCAACTGGTCCTCGCTCGATTGGTCGATCTCGAACACAGCGACCTTCCTGCTGAATCGCCGACTACGCGGTCCGCTACTTGATCTCCCGCCGTCACCACCCACTGACGCACCCGGCGGCGGCCGCGACACCGAAAGATCACACCGCAGACGACCGCATATTGGCCGCAGTGTGGCAGATGCTGGGAGTCCGACACCGTCATTGGTTGCCGCGACTGCGGCCGCCTCTGTCTCGTGATTTCGATGCGGAACAGTGCATCGCTGACACCCCCCTTCGCTACCATCGACGCTCGATATGGCGAACTCTCAGCAAAAATTCAGTCTCAATCGACGCAAAAACGATGCATTTAGATGCGATCAGTGCCAGACTTCGAGATGTGAATATCCGCTTGTGCGGGCGCTCCCGCACGGGGCGCGTGAACGCGGCGGTGGCTGTCTCGCTAACGAACCGCCAAGGCGCCGACACTCGCACGCCATGAGGATCACGACCGCTGAGGTTCCAACCGAAGGAAGCAACCCGTTATGCGAAACGCGAAAAGATCATTCTTTCTGGCTACGGCCGTCACCGCCGCCGTCCTAGGGACGTCGGCCTGCGCGGATGACAACGACACGTCCTCCGCTACCTCGACCACCAGTCCGGCCGCCATGACGACGACGGCAGCGCAGACATCGCCCCCCTCGACGGGAACGCCTGCGGCGGCTCCTGTCGGGCCGGGCTGCGCCGCGTATGCCGAGCAGGTGCCGACCGGGCCGGGTTCGGTGGCCGGCATGGCGACCGAACCGGCGTCTGTCGCCGCGGCGAACAACCCCTTGCTCACCACGCTCGTCGCTGCGGTCTCCGGTCAGCTCAACCCGCAGGTGAACCTGGTCGGCACGCTCGACGGCGGCCAGTTCACCGTGTTCGCACCGGTCGACGACGCCTTCGCCAAGGTCGATCCCGCGACGATCGAAACACTGAAGACCGACTCGGCCGCGCTCAACGCGCTCCTCACGTATCACGTGGTGCCAGGGCGCATCGGACCGGGCGAGATCGCCGGAGACCACAAGACCGTCCAAGGCTCCACGGTCACGGTGACCGGCAGCGGCGACGACCTCGAAGTAGCCGGCGCCGGTGTGATCTGCGGTGGCCTGCAGACCGCGAACGCCACCGTGTACTTGATCGACACGGTGTTGACGCCCCCGGCGGCATGAGGCCGACCTCGGGCGGGAGCGGGCGGTGAGCCGCCCGCTCCCGTCCGGTCAACGAACTGCACGCGGCCTCGATGCCCGGGTTCGTCGAGTGGGGCGAGCAGGTGAAACCACCCTCCGGCCGCCGCATGCCCCCGCACCCCCTCGCTTCTGTGGGTCCGCCGCGGTTGGTGGCTGGAGCTCTGACGCGTCCTGCGACGCTGGGCATCAGCTGAGACGCTCTGGCCGGGATTGGCGTGTCTTTTGCGTGTCCGGTCCGATGACCTGCGCAGTTTTGCGACAATAGGTATGGCGACAGACCGGTGTGTGCAACCGAGCGTCTCGTCCTCGCGTCAGAGGCTGCGACTTGCACCGCCGTGAGCATGCGGTGCGTGAGTCGGCGATATCGAGCCGACGTTTT
Organism: Nocardia barduliensis; assembly: GCF_013315795.1. Classification (GTDB taxonomy): domain Bacteria; phylum Actinomycetota; class Actinomycetes; order Mycobacteriales; family Mycobacteriaceae; genus Nocardia; species Nocardia barduliensis. Next base: position 10,308 of record NZ_JABLTE010000035.1, on the reverse strand, counting down.
CGGTATGGCGGACGCGCTCGAATCCATTGCGATGCGACAGGCGATCAGCGAAGGAAATCTCGGCATGGCTCAGTATCTTGTGGCAGCGAGTCCGATACCTGGGCATGTGGCGCCGATGCAGGCCGTCGCGAGCGACTTGCGGCAGCGTGGAAATCAGGTGCGCCTGCTTACCGGGACAGGTTTTCGCGCATCCCCCCGAGCGCCGGGCGTCGAATTCTCGGCGCTGCCTCGAGCGGCGGAGGTGGCGCGAGCCGCGCCGCCACGGGGTGGGGTCTTGGACCTGATCAGGCGGTGGCGAACCGGTCGGGCGGAACTGCGATCCGCTTTTCTGGCCCCGCTGCCGGCGCAGTACCGTGCACTGGTCACCGAGTTGGATCGAACGGAATTCGATGCAGTCCTCGTCGACGTGATGTTCACCGGGGCCATTCCGCTGTTGTTGTCGCAGCAGAAGCGTCCGCCGGTGATCGTCTGCGGCGTCGTTCCCTTGATGCTGTCCAGCGCCGACTGCCCGCCGTTCGGGATCGGCTGGCAGCCGCGCCCCGGTCGTGATTACACAGGAATGCATCGGTTTGTGCAGCAGGTGTTGTTCCGGGCGGATCAAGCCAGGCTCGACCTGATTCTGCGCGCGCTCGGCCTGGCGCCCTTGCCGGTTTTTCTGCTGGACTGGCCCCTCCTCGCCGATCGAATCCTGCAGTTCACTGTGCCCGGATTCGAGTACCCGCGCGGTGATCTGCCTCCGTCGGTCGTCTTCACCGGACCGGTTCCGAGCCCCGCTCGCACGGACGCCGAATTGCCGAGTTGGTGGCCGGCCCTCGAGAGCGGGAAGAGAATTGTTCATGTCACACAGGGCACATGGGACAACCGGTGTTTCGATCAGTTGCTCCGCCCGACCCTCACCGCGCTGAGCCGACGCTCCGATGTACTGGTCGTCGCGTGCACCGGCGGCTCACGAACACCCATCGGGCCCCTGCCCCCGAACGCGTACGCGGCCGATTTCCTCCCCTACGAACAGTTGCTACCGCGCGCGGCGGTGATGATCACCAATGGTGGCTACGGCGGCGTCAACCAGGCACTGAGCTACGGGGTGCCCGTGATCGTCGCGGGCGACGCCGCCGACAAGCCGGAAACCGCCGCCCGGGTGGCATACACCGGGGCAGGCGTCGATCTCCGCACCGCATGGCCACGGCCCGCCGCCATCGCGTCGGCCGTCGACACGGTATTGGCCTCCGGCGGCATCCGCGCCACGGCGAGCCGGTTGGCCGCGGAAATGGCGAATCGGTCGCCCTTCGACGTAGTCACGGCCGTACTGGCCGAGGCCGGCTCTGGCCCGCGACCCACCGCGTCCGGTTTTCGGGAACGACATCCGAGTGCGAGCACCGGAGAACGCCGCGCCATGCGGCACCTTCCGACCCTTGGCAGAGGAGGTGGAAGATGATAGGCACGGAACTCGATGCCGCCGGCATCAGGGACCAGCGACTACGCCGGTCGTATCGGATCTGTCGCGAACTCAACGCCCGCCACGGAAAAACCTTTTTTCTCGCCACTCGACTGCTCGCACCCGACCAACGGCCCGCCGTGCACGCGCTGTACGGATTCGCGCGACGTGCTGACGACATCCTGGACGAATTCGATCCGTCGTTGTCCACGGCCGAACGCGGTGCCCGATTGGACGAGCTGGCACGGCAACTGGAGGCGCACGATACCGGTGGCGATCCGGTCGTGGCCGCAGTGCTGCACACCGCCCGGAACTACCGGATACCGAACCACCTGTTCAGCGCGTTCCTGGCCTCGATGCGTCTGGACCTTTCCGTCACCGACTACCCGGACCGCGCCGCGTTGGACCGCTACGTCTACGGTTCGGCGGAGGTGATCGGACTACAGCTGCTGCCGGTACTGGGCACCGAGGACCCGGCGGCGGCCGCGCCGTACGCGGCAGCCCTCGGCAAGGCGTTTCAGCTGACCAACTTCCTGCGCGATGTCGACGAGGACCTGGCTCGTGGTCGCATCTATCTGCCCGCGGACGAGCTGGCCGCAAACGGTGTGGACCGGGAGTTGCTGTCCTGGTGCCGCCGGCATGGCCGAGTCGAGCCGCGAGTGCGTCGCGCGTTGGCGGCACAACACGCGATCACCAGGAGAATCTACGATCACGCGCGCGGCGGGATCGACTTGCTCGCGCCCCGCTCGCGGCCATGCGTGACGACCGCGTCGAGGCTGTACGCGGAAATACTCGACCGCATCGAAGCCGCTGATTTCGAGGTGTTCGGCCGACGTGCCAGCGTCGGAACCGGTCGGCGACTACAGGTCGGCGCGGCAGGCCAGCTGCGAGCGTGGTGGGCCCGGCGACCAGCCGCAGCGGCTGCTCCGAAATCCTCGCCCGCGACGCCGAGCGATTCCGCGTTTCCACTCGATTCCGCCGATTCGCGCGAATGAGGAGTTGGTATGGACCATTGGCGTTATCTCCTTGTTCTCCTCGCCTGCCTGGCGCTGACCGCTCCGCTGGAGTTCCTCGGTCCCGGTGTCTACCGCAGGCCGCGGCTGCTGCTCGGCGCCCTGCTGCCCACCGTCACGGTGTTCGTGGTCTGGGACCTGCTGGCGTCTTCCGCCGGCGTGTGGGACTTCAATCCCCGCTATCTCCTCGGTGTGTTCCTGCCCGACGGGATTCCGCTGGAAGAGCTGCTGTTCTTCTTCGTCGTCCCCCTGTGCGGGCTGCTGACCTATGTCGCGGTCGAATCGCTGCTCGACCTGGGTCGCCGCCGCGCAGGCAGAAACGCGTCGAAAGGGTTACGGCGATGAGCGTCGCGGGTGCGGGCTACACGCTGCCCGCCGTTGTGGCGGTCGTCGTGGTGTGTCTGGCCGAGTGCACGCTGTTGCGGACCGGACTGTTTCGGCGACCCGGCTACTGGCTGACGATGCTGATCGTCCTGGGGTTCCAGATCCCCGTCGACGGGTGGTTGACCAGGCTCGACGCACCGATCGTGCGGTACAACCCGGACCACATCCTCGGACTTCGATTTCCATGGGACATCCCGGTGGAAGACTTCTTGTTCGGCTTCGCCTTGGTGACGTCGGCGCTACTCGGCTGGGAATGGACACGGCAGCGGCAGCGGGACGTGCGGCAATGAGACTCGGTGTGTCCAGTTCTCGCCGGGGTGGGGATCCCCGGCGAGTGCGCTATCCGGCAGTTCCGGGGCACATGAACGTCGGCCGGGACGGGCAGCGGCCGCGGGCCGTCGTGGTCGGCGCCGGCATCGCGGGCTTGGCGGCCGCGACGGGATTGGCCGAACGAGGATTCCACGTCGAGGTGATCGAACGCGAGCGGTACCTGGGTGGACGCGTCGGGGGCTGGACCGAACAGCTGCCCGACCGCAGCGCGGTCGGCATGAATCGTGGCTTCCACGCCTTCTTCGCGCAGTACTACAACCTGCGGAAATTGCTGGCTCGCACCGATCCCGGATTACGCAGGCTGCGGCGGCTGGACGACTACCCGCTCATCGACGCCGAGGGCCGCCGCGACACCTTCCGCCATCTGCCGAGCACCCCGCCGTGGAACGCGCTCGCTTTCGCGCTGCGCAGCCCGACCTTTCGACTGCGCGACCTGATCCGCATGGACCCACGCGCTGCCGCGCCGCTGGCCGCGGTCTCGGTGCCGGACATCTACCACCGGATCGATCACCTGGACGCGGACACATTCCTGCGTCGAATCAACTTCCCGGACGCGGCCCGCCACCTGGCGTTCGATGTCTTCTCGCGCAGTTTCTTCGTCGCGCCGCAGCACATGTCCGCCGCCGAACTGGCGGTGATGTTCCACATCTACTTCCTGGGCTCCGGTGAAGGCCTGATCTTCGATGTGGCGGAGGACAATTTCGATGTCAGTCTGTGGACACCGCTCGCGGACTACCTCACCGCGCCCCACGTGCCCGAGCGGCCGGGCACGGTCCGTTTCCACAGGGGCGTCTCCGTCCAGCGAATCGACGCCGACGGGGCGACCGGGTTCCGGCTGTTCGATGACACCGGCGCCGAGATGATCGCCGAATCAGTGGTGCTCGCCGTCGATGTCGCCGGGCTGCGTCGCGTCGTCGCCGCGTCACCGACGCTCGGCGATGCCCCGTGGCGTGCACAAGTCGCCCACCTGGCTGTCGCACCGTCCTTCGCTGTGCATCGCCTGTGGCTGGACCGACCGGTGCGCATCCACCGTCCAGGTTTTCTCGGCACCGGAAATCTCGATCCGCTCGACAACATCAGCGTGGTCGACAGATACGAGAAGCAAGCAGCGGACTGGGCGCGGAGAAACGGTGGGAGCGTCCTCGAGTTGCACGCCTATGCCGTCGCGGACCACATCCCGCACGACGCGGCACGCCATGCGGTGCGCGAGCGGTTGCTGGCCCGGTTGTACGAGATCTACCCCGAGGTCGCCGACGCCCGCATCGTGGGAGAGAAGACGCTGTGGCGGCAGGATTGCCCCCGATTCGCACCAGGGGACTTCGCTCGGCGGCCCGGCGTGTCCACCCCACATCCCCGGTTGGTGCTGGCCGGCGACGGGATACGTGTCGACTTGCCGGTCGCTCTCATGGAACGGGCCGCGACAACCGGATGGATCGCGGCGAACACCCTGCTGCGTCAGTGGTCCGGCGCGGGACACGATTTGCAGACGGTCCCGAGCCAGGGTCGATCGGCGATCCTGCGCACACTCGCCACTCGTCAGAGGACACCATGAGCAAGCGCGCCGAGTTCGGCAGACGGCCGAAAGGAAATCCACTACAGCGATTCTCGCCCGAGGATCGGTCCCGGCGGCAACCGACCCACCGGGACGCGGACCCCGGTCTGATCGCCGCCGCACTGCGATGGTCACAACAGCGGCCGTCGGGTAACTGGTACGCCTTCGCCGCCAGTCGCGATATCGGTCGTGATCGCCCGTACGGGACCACCATCGGCGGGGTCGAACTCGTTGCCTGGCGCGACGAGCGGAACACCCTGCACGTCGGTCCGGGAGCGTGTCCGCACCTGGGAGCACCGCTCGACGACGCCGAGGTCGACGACGCCGCGCTGATCTGCCGGTGGCACGGTCTGCGGGTGGAAGCGACCGGGTTCGCTCGATGGCGCTCGCTACCCGGCTACGACGACGGTGTACTGGCCTGGGTGCGCCTCGACACGATCGGACAGCAGACAGCCACCGACGCTCCGATCCTCGGCCCTCGCCCCAACGACACCACCGTGCACGCGGTGACGCGCTTGACCGGCGTCTGCGAGCCCCGCGACATCATCGAGAACCGACTCGACCCATGGCACGGCTCCTGGTTGCATCCTTACTCGTTCACCCGTCTGGATGTGACACAGGCTCCGCCGCGGCACGACATCACCGAGGAGAACCACCGGTTCGTGCTCACCGTGACGTTCCGGGTGAGCCGGCGGCTCGGCATACCGGTCGAGGCCGAGTTCACGTGTCCGGATCCGCGCACGATCGTCATGCGAATCGTGGCCGGTGAGGGAACCGGAAGCGTGGTCGAAACCCACGCGACGCCGCTGGGTCACGGCCCCGACGGCCGACCGCGCACCGCCGTGATCGAAGCTGTGATCGCGAATTCGGAGCGGCCGGGGTTCCGGTACGCGCGTCGAGCCCTGCCGGTGTTGCGCCCGCTGATGACTCGCGCCGCCGCCCGGCTGTGGCGCGACGACCTGGCGTACGCCGAGCGCCGGTATCAGCTGCGCACCCGCCGGCGGTAGACGCGCCCTCGAGCACTCGCCCGTCCTCGTGGAAGAAGCATCGGTACTGTCCGGAACAGTAAGGCGCGTGGCCGACGCGCAAAATAATCGCGTTCACCGCGATCCTGAACTACCCCGGAATGGATATGTCATCACCTCACGGAATCCCGTGCTCGAAACCCTGACTCGCCCGTCTCGACCACTACCCGGCAGCCGTTCGACGGCACGCTGCCGAAAGTGATGTGCCTCAGTCGAATTGCCCATGCCGGTCCTCAGCGCTGGTCACTTACCTGCGCGTAGGTAACCCGGTGGAACGTGCGTACTCGGCCCGTACCGAGCGACGGTAAGAAACTACGAAGGTCGGCATCCCGCCGTCGCAGCGCCCGTGCGCCATCTGCGCCGCGCTGCAGTACCGACCGCCAGGGGCGAAATGAGCAGCAGCCGAGACGAAACAGCGATCCGCCACATCATCGATGAATGGGTCGAAGCCTTCCGGTGGCTCGTAGTCCACCACCACACCTCCGCCCCTACGGATTTCGAGACGGGGTCCGCCGTGCTCGATCTCGTTCCATAACAGGAACCAGGGGCCGCCACCCGAGAGCCACCCTACCGGTGACCACACTGCCGCCACCGGGGCGCCCTCCGGCACAGGGGTGATCGCGGAGGTCAAACCCGCCGCATCACCGAAACGACCTTCCCCAGCACGATCGCTTCGTCGCCGTCGATCACCTCGTACGCCGGGTTGCGCGGCTCCAGATACACGTGACCGTTGCGTCGCCGATACACCTTCACCGTGGCCTCCCCATCGATCATCGCCGCCACTATCTCGCCGGAATGCGCCTCGTGCTGCTTGCGCACCACCACGATGTCACCGTCGCAGATCGCCGCCTCGATCATCGAATCGCCCCGCACCCGCAGCCCGAACACCGTGCCCCGTCCGACGAGCTCGCGCGGCAACGTCATCGTGTCGTCGGCGTGCTCCTCGGCCAGGATCGGAGCGCCCGCCGCGATATCGCCGACCACCGGCACTGCCACCGCGTCCTCCGCGATCTCCCGCCGCGCCGACGTCTGCAGGAACATCCGCACGTCGATCGGACGCGACACCGTCCGGCTGCGCCGCAGAAAACCACGCTCCTCCAGGCTCCGCAAATGCTTGGACACCGACGACGCCGACCGCAGACCCACCGCATCACCGATCTCGCGCGTGTTCGGCGGATACCCGTACCGCAGCACCCAGTCCCGGATCGTGAGGAGAATTCGCTGCTGTCGCGGCGGCAACGTCGAGGTGTCGAGATGCTCGAACGCGTCGAGCTGGTCGTATCCGGTCACCCGGGGAATGGTAGAGGCACAGGCGGACGACCCGTGCCGGTTACCCGTCGACCACACCAGCGCCAGCGGATGGGCCGGGGTGGGCCGACGATCGCCAAAACGCCGCACGTTCGGACGCGGCCAACCACCGCACCGCCGTGACCTACTGTCCGGGTACGACCTCGGCCCGCGGCGGCCGGAATACGTCCACCTCCGCGATCGGACTCGCATAGCCCTCGACCTCCACCAGTGTGAGCTGCCCCGCGCACCCCTGACTCAGCGTGGAGGAGGCACGGTCGGCGATGAGCACGTTCGGATTACCGTGACGGCAGAACCTCGGGTCGGCCGGGTCGGGGTCGTACCACGCCCCGGTGGACAGCCGCACCACACCAGCCCGCACCCCGTCGTCGACCACGAGTCCGGCCAGACAACTACCCCGCTCGTTGAACACCCGCACGATCGCACCCGCACGCAGACCACGCGCGGCGGCGTCCGAGGGGTGCATCCGAATCGGCTCCCGCCCAGCGATTTTCACCGACCGGCTGTGCGCCCCCACGTCGAGCTGGCTGTGCAGCTTGGTCCGCGGCTGGTTCGCCACCAACTGCAACGGGTACCGCTCGGCTGCCGGACCACCGAGCCACTCCTCCGGCTCCAACCACACCGGATGTCCCGGACAATCGGCGTAGCCGAAACCGGCGATGGTCGCGGAGAAGAGCTCGATCTTTCCGCTGGGCGTGGTGAGCGGATGCCGGGCCGGGTCGGCCCGGAAATCCGCCGCGAGCACCTGCCGCGGGTCGAGCACCGGAAGCTCGAGGCACTCGCCCGTCCAGAACGCATCGAAATCCGGCAGCTCGTGGCCCGCACGCGACTGCGCGAGGCGCCACTGCTCGTACAGATGCCGCAACCATTCACCGGCGGAGCGCCCCTCGGTGAACTGCGGGCCGACACCGAGCCGATCGGCCGCCGCGGCGAAAATCGAATAGTCATCGTGCGCCTCGGCACGCGGGCGGGTCAGCGCCCTCATGGGAAAGAACACGCTGTCGCCCTCACCGACGCCGAAATCGTCGCGTTCGATGGACATCGTCGACGGCAGCACGATGTCGGCGTGCCGCGCGGTCGCCGTCCAGAACGCATCGTGCACCACGACCGTGTCCGGACGCGTGAACGCCGTACGCAACCGGGCCAGGTCCTGGTGGTGATGGAACGGGTTCCCGCCGCACCAATACACCAACCGCACATCCGGATAAACCAGCTCCCGGCCGTTGTACCGGTAACGCATACCGGGGTTCAGCAGCATGTCCGCGATCCGTGCGACCGGAATGAAGACGTCGATGCCGTTGCGCCCCTGCGGAAGCCGCGGCACCGGCACACGCGCCGGTTCACCTACGCCGGCGGCCGACCCGTAACCGTGCCCGAACCCGCCGCCGGGAAGCCCGATCTGCCCGAGCATCGCCGCGAGCGCCACACCAGCCCACAACGGCTGCTCACCATGCCGCGCGCGCTGCAGTGACCAGCTCACCGTCACCAGCGTCCGCACGGCCGCCATCTCACGTGCCAGCGCCCGAATACGGTTCGCGGGAACGCCGGTGATCGCCGCCGCCCACTCCGGATCCTTCGCGACGCCGTCCACCGCGCCACGCAGGTACGCCGAGAAGCGGTCGTAGCCGACCGTGTATTCGCGCAGAAACTCCTGGTCCGCCAAGCCTTCCGCATCCAGCACCTGAGCGAGCGCGAGCATCATCGCCACGTCGGTCCCCGGCAGCGGCGCGATCCATTCCGCTTCGCTCTCGGGCGGGGTGTCGTCGCGCAGCGGACTGATCGACACGAACCGGCAGCCCCGCGCCCGCGCCGCCGCGATCCAGCCGCGGGTGTTGTGCCGCGAGACACCGCCCGGCGACACCGCCGCGTTCTTCGGCGACAGACCGCCGAAAGCCACCACCAGCTCGGAATGTTCGGCCAGCACGGTCTTGGCCGTCGCCCGTTGCGTCACCCAGCCGATATCGCCGAGGACATAGGGCAGGAACACCGTCGACGTGCCCAGACTGTAGCTGTTCACGTACCGGACGTAGCCACCGAGACAGTTCAGGAACCGGTGCAACTGACTCTGCGCGTGATGGAAGCGGCCCGCACTGGCCCAGCCGTACGAACCGCCGTACACCGCCTCCGCCCCGTACCGCCCGTACACCCGCCGCAGCTCGGCGGCCAGCAAGTCCAACGCTCGGTCCCACGAGACCGGGACGAAGGACTCCGAGCCGCGCGGACCGGCGCCAGGCCCGTGCTCCAGCCAGCCGCGCCGGATGTACGGCTGGTCGATCCGAGTGGGATGATGCTGCGCGGACGCGACATTGTCGATCAGCGGCGTCGGTTCCGGGTCACCACGCCACGGCCGGACCCCCGTGAGCCGTTCACCATCGCTGTCCGCCTCGAACGCGCCCCAGTGAGTCAGATGCGTGGTCACCGTCCCACCGTAGCCGCGCCCACCGACACCACGCCCGCCGCTCGTTCCCGATCCCGCGCCCGGCTCAGGCGGATTGCCGACGCAGCTCGAAGATGCGGAACACCCTGCCGCCGGATAGTTCGTATTCCATCGCGTAACCCGGCCAGAACGCGACCGCGCGATCCCAGAACGGCTTTCGTTCCACGCCGGTGATCTCCCGTACCGTCACCGAGAACTGCTCCCCTTTGTGCCGAACCGAGGCGGTCTGCGCGGCGCGCAGATTCGCCGACCACGCGGGATGCGCGCGACTTCCCCAATTCGACCCGAGGACGACGAAGTCCGCACCGTGCGGGACATACAGCAGCGACGTGGTGCGCGGTATCCCGGTCTTGCGCCCTGCCACGGTGACTTCGATCGACGGCAACCCCGCCACGTCCAGGACGCCCATCCGCCCACCGCTCACCCGCCGGAGCAGGCGCTCCAACCGGAGCACGACCGGCGCCGACCGCATCACCCAGCGCTGCTGGGCGACGCGCCGGGCCACTCGCGGCAACGGATTCGAGACCATAGTCGAATCCTGACACGCCCCCGGGACAGGGCGGCCTCCGCAAACCGCGAACGGAGGGGCATGTCACATGCGAGTATCCACCCCCCTGCTCCTTGCTTGGTTTGTTTTAGGTGCCTGTGGAAGGCCACTATCGATTCGATTGATTGTTGGATGCGCATATCTACGTAGCCATATGTTTTACTGCTGCCACGCAGGGGCATCGAAAGGTGCCGCGACTCTTCTCCACGCACGCCTCCCCACTCCCCGGAACGCGGACATGCTGCTGAACCCCGGTATGCGTTACCGGTACAACGGC
>NZ_JABLTE010000034.1 GCF_013315795.1 Nocardia barduliensis | reverse complement strand
TTACGGGGGCGGGCGGCGCGGGGCGGACAATTCGCCCGCCCCGGCGATGCTCGGATTGCGCTGGCGAGGTCCGAAAAAGGCTATGCGACAGCGCGGTCAGTGGAAAATTGCCGAATTCTCGTTTGCCTGGAATTCACTATCCGTGGTTGCGCCGGTGCGGGCGGCGGTATTGCCGACGGATATTTTCATTTTTGATTATCGACGCGCCCACCGCGCGTCCATCGGCGGTGTGGCCGGCCCGCCGGTCTACCCGAGCCGGGGGCCGAAACCGAGCCGCTGTCGTGGTGGATCAGAGTTGTGCGGTCTGCTCGCACGGCGGCAGGCCGTCGGCCTGCCGGAGTACTTCGGCGACGGACTCCAGGTACAGCAGCGTGCGCAGCGACACGCCGTTCACGGCTTGCCCGAGCCGGCGCAGAGCCGAATTGTCCAGGTGCGCGATCACTTCGGCGTCGTCGGCCCGGTCGGGGCCGGGGTCGAAGACGAAATAGTTGGGGTCGAGCCCGAACACATGCGCCAGCCCGGCGCGCGCCTGCTCCGGGAGCGTGGTGAGCTGCCCGCGCCGAACTTTCGCCAGGTGACCTGGTTCCAGGTCGTACCCGGCCGCGGTCACCCATGTCTCGACCGTATCGTCGGCGAGCGGGCGCCCGTGCGCACGCTCCCACATCTCGAACGCTAGGTTCAGCCGGGCAGTGATATCGATGTCCACGACCGCCTCCACCTTCTGGGGACATAGCCTCTTGACGGGTCAAACATTCACTCGACCGTAGCGTGGGAGCAGTCGATCACCGTGATTTCACGGCAAATGTCCGGTTGCATAGGGGACGGAACAGACTGAATCCCCGATTCACGGGGACGATGGTCTCGAGGAGGTGGGTGTGCGACTGAGTTCCGAGGAAGCCCGCAAACGATTCGCGACCAGTCCGGTCGCGCGGTTGGCAACCGTTTCGGCGCGGCTGCGCCCGCATCTGGTCCCTATCGTGTTCGTGGTGGCCGGCGACGTCATCTACACCAGCGTGGACGCCAAGCCCAAGACGACCACGGCGTTGCGCCGCCTGGACAACATCGCCGCGAACCCGGCGGTGGCCGTGCTCGCCGACCGCTACGGCGACGACTGGACCCAGCTGTGGTGGGCCCGCGCCGACGGAGCCGCCCGCATCGCGGACGGCGCCGAGGCGGAGGCGGCGATCCGTCGATTGACCGCGCGCTACCCGCAATACGAACGACAGCCGCCGCCGGGACCGGTGATAGCCATCGACGTGGCCCGCTGGTCGGGATGGTCCGCGCGCTGAGCGCGCCGCGCCGGTTCGGGTACAGTCCGATTCGTCGCCTCCCGCCGTGGGAGTCGCCTTGCCGGACCACCTGTCGAGTCGATCGTGAGGATCGCATGCCCTCGAATTTCGCGCTGAAGGCCATGAATACCGCGCACCGCGTCCTGCTGAAGGTCAGCTTCGGGAAGCTGGGCAACGATTTCGCGGGCATGCCGTCGCTCGAGCTCACGACCACCGGACGCAAATCCGGCCGTCCGCACGCGGTCATGCTCACCGCTCCGGTCGTGGACGGCGACACCTACGTCATCGTCGCCTCCCGTGGCGGCGACCCGGTGCACCCGGCATGGTTTCTGAACCTGCGCGACAACCCGGACGTCGTCGTGTCGGTGCGCAGCGGTCCGAAGGTGCCCATGACGGCTCGGGTGGCCACGGCCGAGGAGCGGGCCGCGCTGTGGCCCCGCGTCACCGCCGCGGCGAAGAACTACGCCGACTACCAGACGAAGACCACGCGCGAGATTCCGCTCGTCCTGCTGACGCCGAAGCAGTGAGACCGCCGCTGGGTGACGGCCGGGCTCGGTAGTCGCGCAGCACCAGTCCGGACATCCGGCCGCCTGCGCTCGCGCCGAGCGTCGTCCTATCGGGTAGAGCGGAGCACCGGACGGGGTTGCGGACGCGCCTGCTCGAGTTGCGCGGCGATCGGGAGGATCGTCGTCTCGCCGTTCGTGGGGCCGACGAGCTGGACCGCGAGGGGCAGCCCGTCGTCGCCCACACCGGCGGGCACCGACGCCGCGGGATGGCCGGTGACGTTCCAGATCGCGGTGTACGCGACCATCGGAACCGAGGCGAGCTGAGCTCGCGCGGTGTTCGCCCCGTCGAGCACACCCAGCAGCGGTGGGCGGATCGCGATGGTGGGCGTCAGCAGCAGATCGCACTCGGTGAAGATTCGATCGGCCTTGCGCCGCACCGCCTCCCCACGCCGGATCGCCCATTCGACGACCCGCCCGCGCGCCCACGCGCCGAGCGCGACCGTCTGCCTGGTGCGGTGTTCGAGCAGCTCCGGATGGTCCACCTCGGCCAGTTCGGCGCGCACGCCGCCGAAGAACTGCGGGAAGAAGGCGTGGGTCGAATCCGGGTATCCGGGGTCGATCTCCGCGACCGTGTGGCCCAGCTCGGCGAGCAGTCTCGCGGTGTCGCGGACGACCCGCACGTGCTGCGGGTCCACTTTCACCAGCGGAATGGGGGATTTCGCGCTGTAGCCGATGCGCATCGGCCGGGCCGGGCCGCGCGCCGCCGCCTCGAAGGAGAGGTCCGGGTCCGGCGCACGGAAGCGGTCGGTGCGGGTGGCGCCGCGAATGACGTCGTAGACCACGGCGGAGTCCAGCACGCCGCGGGTGAGCGGTCCGGCTACCCCCAGCGCCCACCACAGGTGCTCGTTCGGGGCGATCGGCACGCGGCCCCGTTGCGGTTTCAGCCCGAACAACCCGCAGCATGCCGCGGGAATCCGGATCGATCCGCCGCCGTCGCCGCCGAGGGCGGCGGGCACCAGACCGGCCGCCACCGCGGCGGCGGACCCGCCGCTCGACCCGCCGGTGGAGCGGCTGTGGTCCCACGGGTTGCGGGCCATGCCGAAGGTGCTGGACTCGGTGAACGGCCACTGCCCGAATTCCGGCATCGTGGTCTTGCCGACGATGACCGCTCCGGCCGCGCGCAGCCTGCGCACCGCCTCGGCGTCCGCCACGGCGGGCGTCGCGTTCGCCCTGGTGCCGAAGCTGGTCACCACGCCAGCGACGTCGAATTCGTCCTTCACCGCGATCGGCACCCCGTGCAAGGGGCCGACCGGGTCGCCCGCCGCCCGCGCCCGGTCTCGTTCGACCGCCTCGGCCCTGGCCTCCTCGCGCAGGACGCGGGTGAAGGCGCCGAGATCCGCGGCCGCATCGATTCCGTCGAGCGTCGCTTCGACGAGTTGCTCCGCGGACAGCGCGCCCTGCGCCAACAGCTCGCGCTGTTCGAGCACGCCCGAGGAAACGACCTCCTGGAGATCCATCCGCTACCGCTCCTTCCGGGCCGCCGGTGCCGACATGCTCGACCGTATGCAGTCGAGCGACCATTCCGCAATCACCCCGTCGGCGAGCCCGGCCGATCCGGCGGACTCACCCGGTCGCCGGGCCTTTCGTCAGGGCGGCGGGGCGCTCCAGCTTGGAGTGGGTGCGCGAATACGCGAAATAGACGATCAGGCCGACGACCAGCCAGCTCGCGAACCGCGCCCAGGTCTCCCACGGCAGCGACCAGATCAGGTACATCGAGAATCCGATGCCGATCAGCGGCACCACCGGCATGAACGGCAGCCGGAACTCGCGCGGCTCCTCGGGGCGGGTGCGCCGCAGCACGATCACCGCGACGGACACCACGATGAACGCCATCAGGATGCCGATATTGGTCAGCTCGGCGACCACCGTGATATCCAGCAACCCGGCCATCAGCGCCGACCCGATACCGACGATCCAGGTCACCCGGGTGGGCACCTTGCGGACCGGATGGGTCTTGGCGAACCACTCCGGCAGCAGCCCGTCGCGGCTCATGGCGAACCAGACCCGGGTGACGCCGAGCATGAAGGTGAGCACCACGGTGACGATGCCGACGATGGCGCCGACCGCGATGATGTTCGCGACGCCCGGCTGCCCGACCGACTCGAAGGCGGTGGAGAATCCGCTGGTCGGGCTGATCTCGGTGTATCTCTGCATGCCGGTCAGCACCAGCGTGGCCAGCACGTAGAGCACCATGGCGATGGCCAGCGAATAGATGATCGCCTTCGGCAGGTGCTTCTTGCCCTCGGTGGACTCCTCGGCGGCGGTGCTCATCGCGTCGTAACCGAACACGGCGAAGAAGACCGTGGCCGCGCCCGTCCACACCGCCCCGGCGCCGAACGGGAAGTACGGGGTGTAGTTCGAGCTGTCGATATGGAACACGCCGAGCACCACGATCAGCACCACCAAGGCGACCTTGACGCCGACGGCCACGGTCTCGAACCGGCCGACGCTGCGGATGCCGCGCGACAGCAGCCAGGCCGTGCCGAGGCAGAACAGGACGGCGAACACATCGATCACGTGCCCTTCGCCGGTGCCCGAGGCGCCCATCATCCAATCCGGCAGCGTGATGTCGACCTGCTCCAGCAGGAACTTGAAATATCCGGAGACGCCGATGGCGACCACCGCCGCGACCGCGATGTACTCCAGCAACAGATCCCACCCGATGAACCAGCCCGCGATCTCGCCGAGCGACACGTACCCGTAGGTGTAGGCGGACCCGGCCTTGGGGATCATCCCGGCGAATTCGGCGTAACACAGCGCGGCGGCGCCACTGGCCACACCCGCGATGAGGAACGAGATCAACACCGACGGTCCGGTGACGGAGTGCGCGACCGCGCCCGCCAGGGTGAAGATGCCCGCGCCGATGATGCCGCCGACGCCGATCGCGGTGAGCTGCCACAGGCCGAGCGACCGCGCCAGCTGCTCGTCGGCCGCGGCGGCCTCGTCCTCCACTTCGCCGAGCGGTTTCCGGCGCGTCATCTGGCTGCGTAAATGCGCGAAGGACATGTTTCACCCTGTGTTGGTTCTTCCAGCGCCTGCGGCGCTGGGTGTTCGCGTACCGGCATTCTACGGTCGGCTTTCGCGACTGCGGCCGAGTATCGTGAACCCGGGTGTCGCCTGTTCGTGCGCTCAGCGGTCGCGGCCGAAGGAGCGCAGGAAGAACGCGATGTTGGCGGGACGCTCGGCCAGCCTGCGCATGAAGTAGCCGTACCACTGGTCGCCGTAGGGCAGGTAGACGCGCAGTGCGTGGCCCGCTCCGGCCAGCCGCAGCTGTTCGGCGTCGCGGATGCCGTGCAGCATCTGGAACTCGTAATCGCCCGTCTTGCGCCCGCTTTCGCTGACTCCGCGCAGCGCCGCATCGATCAGCGCCGGGTCGTGCGTGGCGATCATCGGGTAACCCTTGCCCTCCATCAGGACCCGCAGGCAACGCAAGTAGGACTCGTCCACCGCGGATCGGCTCTGATAGGCCACCGACGCCGGTTCGCGATAGGCGCCCTTGCACAACCGGATCCGTGAACCAGGCCCGGCGAAGTACCGGCAGTCCTGCTCGGTGCGTTTGAGATACGCCTGCAAGACCGTGCCCAGCCACGGGAAATCCAGCCGCAGCTCACGCACGATGGACAGCGTCGAGTCGGTGGTGGTGTGGTCCTCGGCGTCCACGGTCACCCAGACCCCGGCGGCCTTCGCCGCCGTGCAGATCTCGTAGGCGTGCTCGCGGGCGATGGCGTACCCGTTCTGCGGCAGCGACTGGCCCAGCGCGGACAGCTTGAGCGAAACCTCCAGCCGAGGTACCGGCGCCTCGTGCACGGCCCGCAGTTCGCCCAGCGCCGACAGCAGCCGCAGGTAGTGCGCGACGGTTCCGCGAGCGCGGTCGAGATCGGTGGTGTCCTCGCCCAGGTAGTCGATGCTCACGAAGCGGCCGGAGCCGAGCAGCGCCGAGGACGCGGCTACCGCGTCGCCCTCGGTCTCGCCCGCGACGAAACGGTCGACCAGCTTCTTGGTGGTCGGCATGCGGGTGATCGCGCGCTCGATGCGCGGGGAACGCGACGCCGCCAGGACGGCGGGCCGCAGCAGTCCGGAGAAGGCCATCACAACTCCTGGTGCGGGTAGCGGTGGTCGGTCGCGGGGACGAAGGTTTCCTTGATCGTGCGAGCGGAGGTCCAGCGCAGCAGGTGCTGTGCCGAGCCTGCCTTGTCGTTGGTGCCGGAGGCACGCGACCCGCCGAACGGCTGCTGGCCGACGACCGCGCCGGTGGGCTTGTCGTTGACGTAGAAGTTGCCCGCCGTGAAGCGCAACCGCTCGACAGCGGCGCCGATCGCGGCCCGGTCCTCGGCGACGACCGCGCCGGTCAGGCCGTAGGGTGAGCCGCGGTCGATCAGGTCGAGCGTGGCCTCGAACGATCCGCGTCCCGAATCGTCGTAGACGTGCACGGCGAGGATCGGTCCGAAGTACTCGGTGCGGAACGCCTCGTCGGTGGGGTCGTCGCCGAGCAGGACGGTGGGCTCGACGAAATAGCCGACGCTGTCGTCGGCGTGACCGCCTGTGGCGACGGTCAGGCCGGGCGTCGCCTTGGCGCGCGCGAGGGCGTCGGTGTTCTTCGCGAAGGCGCGCCGGTCGATGAGTGCGCCGCCGAAGTGGCGGAAGTCGGTGACGTCGCCGTAGCTGAGCGCGGCCACCCGGTCGAGGAACTCCCGGCCCATCCGGTCCCACAGGGAACGCGGCAGGAACGCGCGCGAGGCAGCCGAGCACTTCTGGCCCTGGTAGTCGAACGCGCCGCGGATCAGGGCCGTGCTCAGCACCTCGGGATCGGCGGAGCTGTGCGCCACGACGAAGTCCTTGCCGCCGGTCTCGCCGACCAGACGCGGGTAGGTGTCGTAGTGGTCGAGATTCGCCGCCACGGTGCGCCAGAGGTGCCGGAAGGTCGCGGTGGACCCGGTGAAGTGGATGCCGGCGAGACGGTGATCGGCCAGCGCCACCTCCGACACTTCGGGTCCGGCGCCGTGCACCATGTTGATCACGCCGGGCGGCAGACCGGCGGCTTCCAGCAGCCGCATCGTCCAGTACGCCGCCACCGACTGGGTGAGCGCGGGCTTCCACACGACGGTGTTGCCCATCAGCGCGGGCGCGGTGGGCAGGTTGCCCGCGATGGCGGAGAAGTTGAACGGCGTGATCGCGTAGACGAAGCCTTCGAGCGGGCGGTAGTCCACCTGATTCCACACCCCCGGCGCCGAGATCGGCTGGTCGGCCAGAATCCGGCGGGCGAAGTGCACGTTGAATCGCCAGAAGTCGACCAGCTCGCACGGAGTGTCGACCTCGGCCTGGTAGGCCGTCTTGGATTGGCCCAGCATCGTTGCGGCGGCGATGGTTTCGCGCCACGGCCCGGCCAGCAGGTCGGCGGCGCGCAGGAAGATCGCGGCGCGCTCGGCGAACGACAGCGCACGCCAGTCCGGCGCCGCGGCGGTCGCCGCCGCGATGGCGTCGCGCACCTCGCCCGCTCCGGCCGTGCCGAGCGTGCCGAGGACGGCGGCGTGCCGGTGCGGCTGCACCACCCGGACGCGCTCGCCGGAACCTTCCTGGTGCACGCCGCCGATGACGTGCGTCACGTCGGTCGGCGTCGCGGCGAGTTCGGCCAGCTTCACCCGCAGGCGCTCGCGTTCGGCGGTGCCCGGCGCGAAACTGCCCACCGGTTCGTTGACCGGCGGTGGCGGGGCAACGACGGCGTCCATGAGACCTCCTGCTATTTCGGTGATTTTCCGGTAGAGGGAAGTCAACACCGGAAAACTGCCCGGAGAATGAGTCAGTCGGACAAAGATGGGACAAGTGCGTTGTCGAGTTGGCCGAAGGACGGGAACGTGGCCGGGGATGGTGAGCGGATCGCCGCGGACATCGATCTGTTCGAGCTGGCGCAGCTGATCGCGCACCACGCGGGCGGGATGGTGTCGATCGAGGATCCGCGCTCGCACGTGCTCGCGTACTCGGCGTCCGACGAGAACGCCGACCCCTTGCGCGTGCGATCGATCCTCGGCCGGGAGGGACCGCCGGAATATCTGACGTTGCTGCGGCAATGGGGCGTTTTCGATCGCCTGCGGGAAACCGGCGAGGTCGTCGACGTTCCCGCGCACGACGAGCTGAACATCAAGCGCAGGTTGGTGATCGGCATCCGCCGTCCCGCGGACGTGGACGCCCGCGCGCCACGGGTGCTCGGAGCGATCTGGTTGCAACAGGGCGATCGGCCGTTCGAACCGGACGCGGCCGAGATCCTGCGCGGCGCGGCGGCCATCGCCGGGCGCCTGATCTCCCGGACTCTGGACGCGCCGACCACCGCGGCGCTGGTGACTCGGCGGCTGTTCGGCGCGGGTGGCCCTGCGGTCGACACGGCGGTAGTGGCGGACGCGCTGAACCTGCCGCCGACCGGTCCGGCGGCGGTGATCGGGTTCGCGCTCGGGCCCGGCGGGCAGGCGTCCGGCGCCGATGCCGCCGCGCTGGGCAGCGCTCTGCGCTTGCACGCCAGCTCTTTTCGCGGTGACTCGGTGACCGCGACGATCGGTGGGCGCGTCTATGTGCTGCTGCCCGGCTACCGCTCCGCGCAGGCGGTGACGGCCTGGACCCGGCAGTTGATCGAGCAGTTCGAGAATCGGCGCTCGCTGTGGTTGCGGGCGGCGATCGCCTGCCCGGTCCCCGATCTGGGCGAGGTGGCCGCAGCGCGCGCGGAGGTCGATCGGGTGCTCGACAGTACTGTCACGGCCGCACCCGGGCAGCGGGTGACCACTCTCGCCGAGGCACGGACGGCGGTGCTGCTGGGCGAGGTGCTCGACCTCGTCGGATCGCGGGCGGAACTGCGCGATCCCCGGCTGCGAGCGCTGTTCGACTACGACCGCAAGCATTCCGCGAACCTGCGCGAGAGTGCCGAGACCTATCTGCGCGAACACGGCGACGTGCGCGCCGCCGCCGCGGCGCTGTGCGTGCATCCGAATACGCTGCGCTACCGGCTGCGCCGGGTCGAGGACATCCTCGGCATGAACCTCGACGACCCGGCCGATCGCCTGCTGCTGGAGATCCAGCTCGCCCTGCACCGTCGCCTGCCCGCCCGGCCGTGACCGCCACCCGCACCGCCCACGGCGGGCGCGCAGCGACAGCCACCGTGCAAATCCCGCCGACCTGCGCCGACGTGCCGATCCGGTGAATGGGCGGCCGACCGGCCCGCTGCGCGATATCCCTGCCGAAGCGGTCGGCAGCGCTCTACAGTTGAGCGCAGGAACCCGGGTCACGGCCCCGGGAAGGCGTTCGGCTCGGTCCGCGCCGGACACCCTCCGGGTCCCCGTCACGGAGGACGAGATGACCGCACGACGTCATACGCTCGAGGTGGGGTCGCGATTCGGGCCGTACCGCCTGGATCGCCTGATCGGTCGTGGCGGCATGGGGGAAGTGTTCGAGGCCTACGACACCGTCAAGGACCGCGTCATCGCGCTGAAGGTGCTGCCCGAGCGACTGCACGACGACCCGGTGTTCCGGGAACGGTTCCGGCGCGAGTCCCATGTCGCGGCGCGTTTGCAGGAGCCGCACATCATCCCGATCCACGACTACGGCGAGATCGACGGCCGGCTCTTCATCGACATGCGGCTGGTCGGCGGCGACAGCCTGCGCGCGGTGCTGAACGAGCAGGCGCCGCTGGACCCGCGGCGGTCGATCGCGATCGTGCGACAGGTCGCCGCGGCCCTGGACGCCGCGCACGCCGACGGCCTGGTGCACCGCGACATCAAGCCGGACAACATCCTGCTCACCGCCGACGGCTTCGCCTACCTGGTGGACTTCGGCATCGCGCAGTCGGCCACCGCCGAGAGTCTCACCAGCGACGGCTCGGCGATCGGATCGTTCCACTACATGGCGCCGGAGCGGTTCCACTCCCGCGCGGTCACCCCCGCCGCCGACATCTACGCCCTGACCTGCGTGCTGTACGAGTGCCTGACCGGTTCGCGACCGTACCCGAAGGACACCGAGGCGCAGATCATCTCGGCCCACCTGTTCGAGCCGCCGCCGCGGCCGCATGCGCACCGGCCCGCACTGCCCGCCCCGCTGGACGCGGTGGTCGCGCGCGGTATGGCCAAAGAACCGCGGGCACGGTACGGCACGGCGGGTGAGCTGGGAGCGGCTGCGCAGGCGGCGCTGGCCGAGGCGGCCACCGGCGGCCCGGCGCGGGCGCCGACCGATCCGGGGGACGGAGGTCCGCCGACCGGTGCGGGTCCGCCGGGCGAGCGGTCGGGGGCGACGAGCGGTCCGCCGGAGCCGGGCGGCCGCGACGGCAGGCGGCGACCACGCCGTCGACGCCTGCTCCGGGTGCTCGCCCTGCTGTGCGTCGTGCTGCTGGCCGCCGTGCTCGGCTTCGTCGGCTGGGAGCTGACCCGTCCGACCACCGGCGCCGCCGTGCCCGACGCGAGCGCCCCGCACGGCCCGGACGTCGAACTCCTGTCGCTGGTCGGTTCGGCGGGCTACAAACGGGCCAACTGCGTGCACGAGGACCCCGACCCGCCCACGGTCGCCGTCGTGTTCTGCGCCGCGAATCCGGCCGCGAGCAATCCCGCGGCGCGATTCCTGCGGTTCCGCACGGTCGACCAACTGCGCGGCTACACCTCGACGTTGCTGGCCAGCCTGCAAGCGCGTAACTGCCCCGGCGACCCGCCCGGCAAGGACGGACCGATGCTGCGTGACGGCGACGAGATCGGCCGCAAGTCCTGTTTCATCAGCAGGGTGGACGATCCCGCGGCGCCCCGGCCGGGGCTGCTGGTCGCGGACGAGCAGGCGATGGCGGTCGCGGTCTACATCTGGGGCCCCGCCGAGCAGGCGTACCGCGACTACGTCGCCGCCCGCGACGGCGGCGCGTTCCGCACGACCGATACCGCCGCGGATCCGGACTATTTCACCGAAGCCGACCGTGCGGTGCTCGGCCATCTGGCCGGTGATTTCGGTCCGGGCAACTGCAGGCACGTCGATCCGCCGCCCGGCCCGGTGGACGCGGTGCTGACCTGTGGCACGAAGGCCGGGTTCCCGACCGCGGAATTCTACGGTTTCCCGGACGAGGAGTCGGCGACGTACCTGTACGAGGCCAACCGCGGGCAGTTCTCCGGCCATGTGTGCGGTCGCGGCGAGCGGGGCGACGACGTGTGGCGGCAGGACGGCAACGTTCTCGGCCGTTTCTTCTGTTACCCGGCCGACGATCCCGCGCTCGGGCCCAGTTGTCTGTTCCTGGTGCACGACAAGTTCGCCCTCGCCGCGCACTTCTGCACCCTGCGCTCCGATCACCCGGATCCGGGACCGAAGAGCGAGGCCGAGCTGACGGCGTGGTTCCGCCAGCACTTCGGCTAGCGTCACGTCCCGGCGCTGCGAGGTAACCGGTGCGCATGCCGCCGATTCGCCGGGCGGCCGCTCGCCGCGCCGCGTCCCGCTTCGAGTTGCCGTCCGGCCGGATTTCCGGGATTCTGGATGGTCACGGGCGCGAGTAGCACACCCTGTTCCGGCTGAGGGTCCAGTTCACCCACCCGCTACGGTCTAGGCGCCGTTCGTCCTGATCTGGTTCATCCTCGGTTACCTGGTGGCGCTACCGTTTCCGGTACGCGGAAAAAGGAGCCGGCGGCATGGAGTTCCGACATCTGGTTTCATTCATCACGATTGCCGAAGAGCTGCATTTCGGCCGCGCAGCGCAGCGCTTGCATCTCACGCAGCCCAGTCTCAGTGCCCAGCTGCAGAAGCTGGAGAAGTCGCTCGGCGTGCAACTGGTCGCACGCAATTCGCACGAGGTCAAGCTGACCCCGGCGGGCCGGGAGTTCGAGAGTCAGGCCCGGCTCATCGTGGCGCAGATGGACCGCGCGGCCCAGGCCGCGAAGGCGACCGCCGAAGGGCGGGCGGGCACCCTCAACATCGGTTACAACCTTCCGGCCAGCAGACATGTGCTGCCGGAGGCGCTCACCAGGATGACCGAGCGGCACCCCGACATCGTGGTGTCGCTGTGGGAGAAGCGCACCGGCCCGCAGCTGGCCGCGCTCTGCGACGGGTCGCTGGACCTCGCCCTGGTGTACGGCCATCCGAGCACGACCGATTTCCGGTACCGGCGGCTGCTGCATCGGGTGCCGCTGGTCGCCGTGGTCGGGCGCCGACATCGATGGGCCGATCGGCCCGGCGTTCCCTTCGCCGAACTAGAGGGCCAGGATTGCGTGCTGTTCGCCCGCGAGCAGTGTCCGGCCATGTACGACTCGATCTTCCGCGCGGCCGCGGATTCCCGGATCTCCCTGACGGTGGCGCACACCGCCGACGACCCCGGTGCGACGGCGCACATGGTCTCGGTGCGCCCGCTGGTGGGATTCGCGTCGCTGCCGCGGGCGATTTCGATGGGCATGGGTGGGCCGGGGAGTGCTTCGGTCGCGGTCAAACTGTTGGATCCGGTGCCGACGCTCGATTTGTACGCGGTGTGGCGTGCGGACGAGTCGAATCCGTCGGTCGGCTTTTTCTTGGATTGCATCGATTCCCCGGAACCGGCGCAAATCGATATTGCCCGCGCGGTGTCGGCCTGACCACGTCGATAGGTGATGACATTCGCGCGGTAGGAACCGCGATATCGACAGCACGATAATTCGGTGCGGCCGACCACAATTCGACATTGTGAACACAGTTTCTGTCATCGCGGTGTCGGTCGGAGAAAATGGTTTCGATCTTCCGGACTCGGCGAGTTTGTATTCGGTGATCTCCGGTGCGGCGGCCGAGCATCCGGACCGGCTTTCGCTGTGCGACGCCGACGGAACGCAGCTCACCAGCGCCGAGGTGGACCGAAGGGCGCGCGCCCTGGCCTCGGCGCTGGCCGCACGCGGCGTCACGGCCGGCGATCGGGTCGCGGTGCTCGGCCGCACGAGCCTGGCCTGGGTGCTGCTGGATTGCGCGCTGCTGGCCCTCGGCGCGGTGGTGGTGCCGGTCTATCCCACGTCCTCGCCCAGCCAGATCGAGCACATCCTCAGCGACAGCGGCAGCGCGTATTTCGCCGCCGAGAGCGCCGAGGACGCCGAGCGGCTGCGCGCGGCGGGCGCGGGGGAGGTCTGGGTCTTCGAGCAGATCGCGGACTGGGCCACCGGCGCGATCGATCCCGGGCTGGCCGCGCGCATGGCCGAGGTGCGACCCGACGACCTGGCGATGATCGTGTACACCAGCGGCACCACCGGCGTAGCCAAGGGCTGCCTGATCACCCACCGCAACATGTTCGTGTCCTCGGCAAACACGGTGCGCCGCACCGGCGACATGTTCGACGGGACCACCGTGCTGGCCCTGCCGCTGGCGCACGTCTTCGGCCAGACCATCCTGTTCGCCTGCCTGTTCGGCGGCAGCCGCACCCACCTGCTGCCCGGCATTCCCGACCTGGTGCCGGTGCTGCCGACGGTGCGGCCGACCTTCCTCGCGATGATCCCCTACGGCCTGGAGAAGATCCGCAAGTACTGCCGCACCCTGCTCACCGAAGACGAGGAGCGGGAGGCGGTGCGCCGCGGCCTGGAGCTGATGCGGGCGCAGGCAGCGCCGGAACCGTCGGCGCACCCGGTGGCGGCAGCGCTCGGCGGCGAGCTGCGCCACGTCATCTCCGGTGGCGCCTCGCTGGACGACTCGACGGTCGGGTTCTACGCGGGTTTCGGTGTGCTGCTGCTGAATTGCTACGGCCTCACCGAGGCCGCGACCGCCGTGACGGTGAGCGCCCCGGAGACCAACCGGCTCGGCACGGTCGGCAGGCCGATCCCGGGCACCTCGGTGGCGATCGCCGAGGAGGACGGGGAAGTGCTGGTCGGCGGGCCGCACGTGTCACCGGGCTACTGGGGCGCGGCGGCGAGCCAGTCGCCGGTGGACGCGCAGGGCTGGCTGCACACCGGTGACCTCGGCGAACTCGACGACGACGGATTCCTGCGGATCACCGGACGCAAGAAGGAGATCCTGGTGACCTCCGGCGGCAAGAACGTCGCCCCCACGCCGCTGGAGGACCGAATCCGGCTGCATCCCCTGGTGTCCAACTGCATGGTGCTCGGCGACGGCCGCGATTTCGTCGCGGCCCTGGTCACCGTGGATCCGGTGCAGGTGCAGCGCTGGCGCGCCGCCGATCCGGACGGTGATCTCACCGCCGCCGTCCAATCGGCGATCGACGATGCGAATTCTCTGGTCTCGCGCGCCGAATCGATTCGGGCATTCCGGATCGTGGACGGCGATTTCACCGTTGAAGACGGATTGTCGACGTCGTCCCGGAAACTGCGCCGCGCCGCGATCGCCGAGGCGTACGCGGCGGATATCGAACTGCTGTATTCGGCCCCTCGGCCCGCACGATAGCCGCGGCCGATCGGCCGATGAATCAGGGCCCGCCGCGGTGGTCGACCGCCCGTCGCGGCCACAGACTCGAAATCGGAATTCGACTACCGGAAAGTGATGCGAACATGTACGACGTCATCGTTGTCGGAACCCGGGTGGCGGGTTCCCCGCTGGCCATGCTGCTCGCCAGGAAGGGCTACCGGGTACTCGCCGTCGACCGGGCGAGCTTTCCCAGCGACACCCCGTCGACCCACTACATCCACCAGGCCGGGCTCGGCTTCCTGAAGTCCTGGGGTCTGCTGGATCAGGTCGTCGCCTCCGGCGTGCCGCCGATCCGGCACCTGAACTTCTCCTACACCGATATCGTCATCAACGGGATGGCCGATCCGTCCGCCGACGGCATCGACGCCGTCTACTGCCCGCGCCGCACGGTGCTGGACCAGATCCTGGTCGAGGCCGCGGGCAACGCGGGCGTCGAGGTGATCCAGGGCTTCACCGTCTCCGAACTGGTCTTCGACGGTGACCGCGTGGTCGGCATCCGCGGCGCGATCGGCGAGGGGGCCGAGCAGGAGTTCCGCGCCGCGCTGGTGGTCGGCGCCGACGGCTCGAACTCGATGGTGGCCAAGGCGGTCGGCGCGCAGGAGTACGAGGGCTCGCCCGCGGCGTGCTTCATCTACTACTCCTACTACGAGGGCGTCGACTGGGGCATGCAGCACCGCACCGGTTTCGGCGAGCAGCAGTTCGCGTCCTGGCCGACCAACGACGACCTCGCCTTGGTCGCGGTCATGCGCAAGCGGGACCGGTTCCGCGAGTTCCGCACCGATCCGGACGCGGGCGTGCAGGAGATCGTCGACCAGATCGACCCGGAGATCGGCGCTCGCCTGCGCGACACCGGCAAGCGGGTGGAGCAGTTCCGCCCGATGCTGTACCCCGACAACTACCGCCGCCGGTCCTACGGTCCGGGCTGGGCGCTGGTCGGCGACGCCGGCTACCACAAGGACCCGTTCACCGGCTGGGGCATCACCGACGCGTTCAAGTACGCCCAGTTGCTCGCCGACCGGGTGGACGAGGGCCTGTCCGGCGCGCGTCCGATGGACGAGGCCCTGGCCGAGTACCAGCGCGAGCGCGACGCGCAGAGCGCCAGCACCTACGAGCTGACCCTGAGCATCTCGGAGCTGTCCCTGACCCCGTACTACGACTCGGTGTTCCGCGCGACCTCGATGGACCCCGAGTACACCAAGCACTTCTTCGGGCTGATCGCCGGAATCTACCCGCCGGACAAGTACTTCGGCGAGGAGCAGCTGGCCGCGCTGTACGAGAAGGTCGACTTCCCGACCGCCGCGCGGCACGTCAGCAAGGACGGAGTGACCGCATGAGCGCGCCCGTGCTGACCGCGCTGGGCGACAGCTTCGTCGAAGGGCGCGGCGACGCCGCGCCCGGCGGCGGCTACCGCGGCTGGGTGCCGCGCCTCGGCGGCCAGCTCGGCCTGCGCCCCACGGCGGTGCGCAATCTCGGCGAGCACGGCGCTACCACCACGGTCGTCCTGCAACGGCAACTGCGTGTGGCCCTTTCCGGCCGCTCCGGGCTGTTCGGCGTCGTGGTCGGGGTCAACGACCTGGTGAGCGATTACGACCAGGACCGGTTCGCCCGCAACCTCGCCGAGCTCTTCGGCGCACTGCGGGCGGGCGGCGCGACGGTGTTCACCGCCAGCTACCCGGACATCCCGGCTCGTTTGCCGGTGCCGGACGGATTCCGCGCGCTGCTGCGCGAGCGGTTCGCCTTCGCCAACGCGGTGCTCGCCGACGTCGTCGCCGACACCGGCACGCTGCTGCTGGACATCGCCGCCCAGCCCGAATGGGAACGGCCGCAGATGTGGACCGCCGACGGCCTGCACCCCAGTTCGCTCGGGCATCACCTGTTCGCCGCTGCCGCGGCCGAACTCGTCGCGTCGAGCACCGCGACCACCGTCGCCGCCTGATCATCCATCCGGTTCGAGAGGAACATCCGTGACAGACGACAGACGCCTGGCGCGCAACCCGATCGCCATCGTCGGGATGTCCGGGCTGCTGCCCAACGCCCACAACCATCGAGAGTACTGGCAGAACATCGTCGACGGCGTGGACTGCACCACCGAGGTCCCCGCGTCGCGCTGGAGCCTGGACGACTACTTCGACGCGGACCCGGCGGCGCCGGACAAGACCTACTCGCGCCGGGGCGCCTTCCTGCCCGACATCGAGTTCGATCCCCTGGAATTCGGGCTGCCGCCCAACCAGCTGGAAGTGACCAGCACCATGCAGACGCTCAGCCTGGGTGTCGCCCGGGATCTGCTGCGCGACGCGGGCGCGGTGGACTCCGACTGGTACGACGCGAGCCGCACCGGCGTCGTCCTCGGCACCACCGGCCCGGTGCCGCTCATGCACCCGTTGGCCGCGCGGCTGTCCACGCCGGTGCTGAAGGAGGCGGCGCGCTCGGTCGGCCTCTCCGACGCCGACGCCGACACCATCGCCGACCGGTTCGTCGCGGCGTTCGCGCCGTGGGAGGCGAATTCGTTCCCGGGCCTGCTGGCCAACATCACCGCGGGGCGGGTGGCCAACCGGCTCGGCCTCGGCGGCATCAACTGCACCGTCGACGCGGCCTGCGCGGCTTCGCTGGCCGCGTTGCGCACCGCCATCGCCGAACTGCAGGACGGCCGCGCGGACATGATGATCACCGGTGGCGTGGACACCGAGAACACCATCTTCATCTACATGTGCTTCAGCAAGGTCGGCGCGCTGTCGGCCAGCGGGCAGATCAGTCCCTTCTCCGCCGACGCCAACGGCACGCTGCTCGGCGAGGGCATCACCATGCTCGCGCTGCGCAGGCTGGAGGACGCGCGGCGCGACGGCAACCGGATCTACGCCGTCATCCGCGGGCTGGGTTCCTCCAGCGACGGCCGCGCCAAGAGCATCTACGCCCCGCGCGCGGGCGGCCAGCGCGTCGCCCTGGACCGCGCCTACGCCGACGCCGAGATCTCACCCGCCGATGTGGCGCTCATCGAAGCGCACGCCACCGGTACGCCCGTCGGCGACAAGACCGAGCTCACCGCACTGAAGGAGCTGCTGAGCGACGCTACGTCCGAGCCCGCCTTCGCCGCCCTCGGCAGCGTGAAGTCCCAGATCGGCCACACCAAGGGCGCCGCGGGCACCGCGAGCGTGATGAAACTGGCGCTGGCGCTGCATCAGAAGGTGCTGCCCGGCACCATCAACGTCTCGGCGCCCAACGCCGAGATCGCCGCCGCCGACGCGCCGTACTACGTGAACACCCGCACCCGTCCGTGGATCCGCGACCCGCAACGCCCGGTGCGGCGGGCGGCGGCCTCCGCGTTCGGCTTCGGCGGCACGAACTTTCACGTCGTGCTGGAGGAGGCGGACGCCGACCGTGCCGCGCACCCGGTGCTGCATCGCACCGCCCGCGCGCATCTGTGGCACGCGCCGGACGTGGCCGGGCTGATCGACGCCGTGCGCAGCGTCGCGCCGAGCGACGGGGGCGACATCCCGGAGGACCACGCGCGCATCGGGTTCGTCTCGGTCGACGAGGAGAACGCCGCGCACCTGCGCACGCTCGCGGTGGACGAACTGGTGCGCAACCCCGACGCCACGGCGTGGGAGCACCCCGAGGGCGTGTACTTCCGCGCCGCCGCCCTGCCGGATCGCAAGGTCGGGGCGCTGTTCGCCGGACAAGGCAGCCAGTACGTCGACATGGGATCGGACGCGGCGCTGAACAACCCGGCCGTCGGCGCGGCGTTCGACGCGGCCAACGAGGCGTTCGCCGGCGCCGCGGTGCGGTTGTCGTCGGTGGTCTTCCCGCCGCCCGCGTTCTCCGGCGAGGTGGCGCAGGCGCAGGAAGCCGCGCTGCGCCGAACGGAATTCGCCCAGCCCGCGATCGGCGCGCTGTCGGCCGGGCAGTTCACCGCGCTGTCGGACTACGGCTTGCGCGCCGACGGATATCTCGGCCACAGCTTCGGCGAACTCACCGCGCTGTGGGCCGCAGGCGCCCTGGCCACCGCGGACTTCTACGCGCTGGCCCGCGCCCGCGGTGTGGCCATGACGCCCGAGCCGGGAGTCGAGGCGGGCACCATGGTGGCGCTCGGTGCGTCCAGGCAGACCGCCGAGGAACTGCTCGACGGCGTCGAGGACGTCTGGATCTGCAATCACAACGCGCCCGACCAGGTCGTCGTGGGCGGTGGCGCCGAGGGGATCGCGGCCGTCGTCGCCCGCTGTGGCGAGCGTGGCGTGGCGACGCGTGCGCTTCCGGTGTCGGGGGCGTTCCACACGCCCTACGTCGCCCACGCCGCCGCCGCGTTCGGCGCGGCCGTCGCCGAGGTGCACATCGGCGAGCCGGACGCGACGGTCTTCGCCAACACCCCCGGCGCCCGCTACGGCGGGGACGTGGCGGCCAACCGGGCGCTGCTGACCGAACAACTCGGCAAGCCGGTCGAATTCGTGGCCGCGCTCACCGCGATGCGCGAAGCGGGCTGCACGGTGTTCGTGGAGTTCGGGCCGAAGCAGGTGCTGACCTCGCTGGTGCGGCGCACCCTCGGCGACGACGTGATCGTCATCGCGACCGACTCCGGCCCGATCGGCAACAGCGACCTCGCGCTCACTCGCGCCGCCGTGCGCTTGGCCGTGCTCGGATTCGGCCTGCACGGCATCAACCGGCACGCCGCCCCCGCACCGGAGGCAGCGGTCTCCGGTCGCGCGATGACGGTGACGATGTCGGCGCCCGAGTACGTGCCCGACACCCGTCGCGCCGCCTACGCCGCCGCGCTCGCCGACGAATACCGGCTCAGCGTCCTCGCGGCCACCCCCGCTCCGGTCGACAGCGTGGTCGATCCGCAGCCCGCCCAGCAGCGGGCCGTGCCCATCGCTTCCACCGCAGCAACGGAGACACCCGTGTATCCCACA
Source organism: Nocardia barduliensis (assembly GCF_013315795.1). Taxonomy (GTDB): domain Bacteria; phylum Actinomycetota; class Actinomycetes; order Mycobacteriales; family Mycobacteriaceae; genus Nocardia; species Nocardia barduliensis. The sequence continues at coordinate 58,513 of NZ_JABLTE010000034.1, read as the reverse complement.
CCGCAGCCCGGCGACGCCGGTTCGGACGCGCTGGAGAGCGCGCTCGTACAGCACCTGCACACGCACCGTCAGTTCCTGGACGGCCAACTGGACATGGCCCGCGGCCTGGCCGGCGCGCTCGGCGACGGCAGGCTCGACGCCGCAACGGTCCGCGCCATCGAGGCGGTCAAGGAGCACGGCGTCGCGATCAGCCACAGTCATGCGCGAGCCAGCGAGGTGCTCGCCCAATTGGCCGAGCTGGAAAGCGGCTTCGCCCCGGTCTCGCGGCCTTCGACCCCGATCACGACACCGGCGCCCGCGCCGCGCGCGGCGATCGAGCCCGCGCCGGTACGCCGTCCGCTGGCCACCGCCATGGTCGTGGACGATCATCGAGCCGCTGCTGAGCCCGAAATGTCCGCGGCACCGACTCGTTCGGTGCTAACCGCGCCCGCGTCCGCCCCGGCCCCCGCCGTGCCCGCGCATGCCAAGGGTGCGACGTCCAATGGTCACGCGCCGTCCGCGGCTGCGACCGACGACGGGGTGACCGGCGAGTCGCTGCGCAGCGCGCTGCGTGAGGTGGTCGCGGAGAAGACCGGCTATCCGGTCGAGATGGTCGACCCCTCGATGGATCTGGAAGCCGATCTCGGGGTGGATTCGATCAAGCGGGTACAGGTGATCGGCGCGTTGCAGGAACGTTTCCCGCAGCTGCCGAACCTGGGCCCCGAGCAGCTGGGCACCGTGCGGACGCTGGACCAGATCGTCGATCTGCTCGACGGCGCCACCTCGGGGAGTGCGGCCGAGCCGTCCGCGAACGGTGCGGCTGGTCCGGCCACCGGCTCCGACGCCGATGTGTCGGGGGAGGCGTTGCGGCGCGCGCTGCGTGAGGTGGTGGCGGAGAAGACCGGTTATCCGGTCGAGATGGTCGACCCGTCGATGGATCTGGAAGCCGATCTCGGGGTGGATTCGATCAAGCGGGTGCAGGTGATCGGCGCGTTGCAGGAACGGTTTCCGCAGTTGCCGAGCCTGGGTCCGGAGCAGTTGGGCACGGTGCGGACGCTGGATCAGATCGTGGATCTGCTCGGCCTCGCCGAGGGCGGCCATGCTGCCGCCGATGCGTCCGCCGATGGCTCCGACGCCGATGTGTCGGATGACGCGTTGCGGCGCGCGCTGCGTGAGGTGGTGGCGGAGAAGACCGGTTATCCGGTCGAGATGGTCAACCCGTCGATGGATCTGGAAGCCGATCTCGGGGTGGATTCGATCAAGCGGGTGCAGGTGATCGGCGCGTTGCAGGAACGGTTTCCGAACCTACCGAGCCTGGGTCCGGAGCAGCTGGGCACACTGCGCACGCTGGATCAGATCGTGGTGGAACTCGCCGGAGCGGCGGGTGGTGATGTCCACCCAAAAGCTGAGGCCGCGGCGGGAACGTCGCGGCACGCCGTCGAACTCGCCTCGCTGCCGCCGCTGGATCGGGCGGTAGCGCCCTACCGTGCGGGAGCGCGGGCACTGCTCGTCGATCCGACCGGCGAACTCGACTCCGACCGCACGGCGCTCGCCGCCGCGCTGACCGGACTCGGGTGGACCGTGCGGCAGACGAACTCGGTCGCCGATATCGACAGCGCGGGCGAACCCGTCGACGTGTGCGTGGTCCTGCTCGGCGGCTCCGCCGACTGGGCGTCGGCGCAGCGGTATCTGACCGACGGCATCCTCGCGGCGGGGCGTGTCGTGCCGCTGCTGCGCGGCGCGCCGGAGCGAGCGGCCTTCGTGACGGTGACCCGGCTCGACGGCGCGCTGGGCTTCCTCGGCACCGCGCGACCGGAGCACGCGTTGCTCGGCGGCATCGGCGGTGTGGTGAAAACCCTCGCGGCCGAACAACCCAGCCTGTTCTGCCGGGCACTGGACATCGACCCGGCCTGCCCGGCACGGCAGCTGGCCGAGTTCGTGACCGCCGAGCTGTTCGACGCCGCCAGGGACACCCTCGAGGTCGGCATCGCCGCGGCGGGCGAACGTCGTACCCCGGTGCCGAGCGGGCACGCACCCGCGCGGACGGTGACTCCGGTGCGTCCGGTCGACGAGCAGGAGGCCACGGTGCTCACCGCCGACGATGTCCTGCTGGTCACCGGCGGCGCGCGCGGCGTCACGGCCACCTGCGTGCTGGCGCTGGCCGCGCGCAGCGAGGCGCGCTTCCTCCTGCTCGGGCGCTCCGCGCCGACCACCGAGCCCGAGTGGGCGGCCGGGGTCCCCGATGCGGAGCTCAAGCCCGCCGCGGTACGGGCGCTGGCCGGCGCCGGGGTCACGCCTCGGGATATCGAGCGTGCCGTGTCCGGTGTCCGCGCCACGCGCGAGATCCTCCAAACGCTGGCCGCCCTCGGTTCCCGTGCCGACTACCTGGCCGTCGACGCCACGGACGCGCGGGCGGTCGCCGCCGCCCTCGCGCCCTGGCGGGACTCGATCACCGGCGTCGTGCACGGGGCCGGAGTGCTGGCCGACTCGGTGATCACCGACAAGACCGCCGAATCCGTCGCCCGGGTGCTCGATCCCAAGATCGCCGGGCTCGCCGCGGTCCTCGGCGCACTCGGCGAACTGCGGCACCTGGTGCTGTTCACCTCCGTCGCCGGGCTCTTCGGCAACGCGGGCCAGGCCGACTACGCGGCCGCCAACGAAGCACTCGCGCGATTCGCGGTGAGCCTGCGAACCCACCAGCCGGGCTGCCATGTCACGGCGATCGACTGGGGTGCGTGGGACGGCGGCATGGTGACGCCCGCCTTGCGGGAGCACTTCCGGACGCGCGGAGTCGACCTGCTCGACCCGCGGATGGGCGCGGCGGCGTTCACCGAGCAGTTCACCGAGGCGCGCGCCGAGGACACGGTCGTGCTCGTCGGACCGGCGAAGTCGCTGTCGGACACGGCGGCCGCCGCGGGCGCGGTACGGGCGCGGCGAACGATCACCGGGATCACCGAGGACCCGATCATCGCGGCGCACCGGATCGGTGAACACGTGGTACTGCCCGCCACCTTCGGTCTGGGCGCGATGGTGGCCTGCGCCGAACGCGCCCTGCCGGGCCGCACCGTCGTCGGCGTCCGGGAGTTCGAAGTACTCAAAGGAATCGTCTTCGACCGTCCGCTCGACGAAGTGGAACTCGAGCTCGTGCCGGACGATGACGCGTCGACGGTGCGCACGACCGTGCGCGGTGCGAACGCCGTGCACTTCCGGGCGACCCTCGTGCTCGCCGACGCGGCCGATCGTCCCCCGCACAAGCCGGTGCCCGGTGGTCCGGCCGCCGAGGCGACCATCTACCGCGACGCCATCCAGTTCCACGGGCCCGCGTTGCAGGGATTGCGCTCGGTGCGGGCGGTGTCGGACGAGGCGATCGTCTTCGAGTGCGCTCTGCCCGCCGCCACCGTGGCGGGCGGCGCCTACGCGGGACGGCTGCACGATCCGGTCCTCGCCGACCTGATCCTGCAGGGCCCGCCGGTGCTGGGCCACCGGCTGCTCGGCAGCGCCTGCCTGCCGCTCGGCGTGGGGCGGATCGACTACTTCCTGCCGTTGCCCGCGGGCGAGTCGTTCCTGCTCACCGTGGACAACCCGCGCGCGGGGCGGCTCGACGCGCGGATCGACGCCACCGCCACCACGGCGGACGGCACGGTGCTGCAACGGTTCTCGGACGTCACGGTGGTGACGACACCCGATCTGACGGAGAAGTTCCAGACCTCGGTGAGGCGGTGGATGGCATGACAACCCTGGAATTCGACGGTATACCGTTCGATCCGGTGACCGCGCTCGCCGCGCAGACCCAGCGGGGCGTGGACGAGGCGCCATCCCGGCGGCCGGATGCCGCGGGCACGCCGGTCACGCGCCGGGACGATGTCCCGAGCGGCAGTGTGACGGATGATCACGCGGGCGCCGGGTCTCGGCCCGCCGCGTTCGCGCCGACACCACGGACCGACGGCGGTTCCCCGCATGGGGCCGGCCCGCTCGCCGAGATCCGCTCCGGTGTGGTCGCCGCGCATCGGGCGGCGCTGAGCGCGCAACTGGCCATGCAGCGGGCGGTGTGGCAGCGAGCGCTGCGCCGGGGAGCGCCCGAGACGGGTGCCGCGTCCGGTTCATCGCTGGGTGATCCTCGCCCCAGCGGCCTCGACGCCGGGACGACGAGCGAGGCCGCCGGAACCCCGGCAGGCACCATCGCCGCCGAGTCGGCGTTCAAGCCGTTGGCGCGCACCGGGCGCACCCGGCTGGATCGAGCGGCCCTGGTGCGCCTCACCGAGGGCGACCTCGGCGGCGTCTTCGGTGCGGCCCACCGGCGCTCCGGCATCGAAGCGGCGGCCCGGCTGGCCGGGTCGGCCCCGCTCGTGCTCACCGAGGTGACCGCCATCGAGTTGTACGGCGGCTCGGGCAACGGCAGTGCCGAGGCCCGGTTCGACGGCGACCCGCGCGCGGCGGCCACGCAGATCGCGGAGGTGTTCGCGCTGTACCTCGGCATGCCGCTGGTGCTGTCGGGCAGCTCTCTCGTCGCCGAATGCGCGGGTACGGTCGCCGGGGTCACGTCCGGCACGATCACGCTGACGGTGACCGCGCTCGACCTGGTGCCCCGCCCGCACGTGACCGGTACGGCGAGCATCGCGGGAGCGGAAGGCGCGCTCGACGTCACGGTCACGGTCGTGGAACGCCCGGGCGGCGGCGTCGGCCCCGGTCAGGTCTCCGACAGCCTGCTGCTCAACGAGTTCCACATGACGCATCTGTCCCGCGGTGACCAAGGCATCGCGATGGGACCGGAATTCGCGCAGTACACCGGCGTGCGGGCGACCCGATTGCCGACCGGCGGCCTGCTGCTGGTGGACCGGGTGCTCGACTTCGACGGCACGCGCGGAAACCTGGACGGCGCGTCCTACACCACCGAGTACGACTCCCCGGCCGACTCCTGGTACTACGGCGACACCGCGAACGACTCCATGCCGCACTTCGTCTACATGGAGACCTCGTTGCAGGCCGCGCTGCTGATGGGCTATTACGCGGGCCCGACGCTCACCCAGCCCGGCACCACGTTGAGCCTGCGCAACCTCGGCGGCACCGCCACCGTGCTGCGGCAGATCGACCTGCGGGACAAGACGATCAGCCAGTCCTCCCGGCTGCTGTCCACCACCATCCTGCCCGGGTCGTCACTGCAGACCTTCGACTACACCCTCAGCGTGGACGGCGAACCGTTCTACACCGGCGAGACCATGTTCGGTTACTTCAGCGACGAGGCTCTCGCCAACCAGACCGGCCTGGACGCGGGCCGCCCCGCACCGACCTGGCTCGCGCAGAACCCCGGTGCGAACGTGCGCGCCATCGACGTCGCCGCCCGCCGCGCCGACCCGCGAGCCCCGCTGTGCGCCCGGCGCACCCTGGCGCTGATCGACCAGGTCGACGTGGTCGACGGCGGCGGCCGATACGACGCCGGGTATCTGCATTCGCTGCGCGAGATCGACCCGGCCGACTGGTATTTCGCGCGCCACTTCCACCTCGACCCGGTGATCCCGGGGTCGCTCGGTGTGGAATCGGTGATCCACGCGATCCAGGAGTGGATGCTCGACGCCGGCTTCGCCGATCCGATCGCCGATCCGGTCTTCCGCATCCCCGCCGAGCGGCCGTTCAGCTGGCGCTACCGCGGGCAGTTCCTGCCCACCGACGGCACGGTCGAACTCGAAGCCCACATCAAGGCGATCCATCGGGGACCTCGGGGCGTCACCGTCGTCGCCGATGGCTCGCTGTGGAAGCCGGGGCTGCGCATCTACGAGCTGACCGACCTCGCGGTCGAACTCGCCGAGCGGGAGGAACGCTGATGGCCACCTCCGCGGCCGGTGTCCTCGCGGACACCGCCGACGGCATCACCGCCGTCCTGTCCGATCTGGCCCGCCCGTGCTGGATCGTGCGCCACGAGGGCCGGGTGGGCGCGACGACCGACGAGCGCACCGCGGCACACGCCGAGATCCTCGCGGCGGTGGCCCCGCTGCCGCCAGAGCGGTTGGGTGATCGGCGGTTCGCCGCCGCCCACGGCGTGCGCGCGGCGTACGCGGCGGGCGCGATGGCGAACGGGATCGCCTCGCCCGCCCTGGTTTCGGCGATGGCTCGGGCCGGGTATCTCGCCTCCTACGGCGCGGCGGGCGTCGCGCCTGCCGCGGTGGACGCGGCACTGGCCGAGCTGAGCCGCACGCTGACCGGAAAGCCGTTCGCGTGCAACCTGATCCACAGTCCTTCCGAGCCCGCGCTGGAGCGCGCGATCGTCGACGCGTGCCTGCGCCACCAGGTGCGCTGCGTGGAGGCGTCGGCGTTCATGGACCTCACCGGGGAGGTCGTGCGCTACCGGGCGGCGGGGCTGGCCGTCGACCGGCAGGGACGCGTGGAGGTGCGCAATCGCCTGATCGCGAAAGTGTCCCGGGTCGAGGTGGCCGAGCCGTTCCTGCGCCCGCCGCCCACGCGGCTGCTGCGCCGGTTGGTCGAATCCGGTGACCTCACGCCGGAGCAGGCTCGCCTCGCCGAACAGGTGCCGATGGCCGACGACATCACGGCCGAAGCCGACTCCGGCGGTCACACCGACCGCAGGCCGTTGCTGGTGCTGCTGCCCGAGCTGATCGCGGCCAGGGACCGGCTGGCCCGCACCGTGCCCGCCGCCGCGGCGGTCCGGGTCGGCGCGGCGGGCGGCATCGGCACCCCCGCCGCCGCGGCCGCGGCCTTCGCGCTGGGCGCCGCCTACGTGGTGACCGGGTCGGTGAACCAGGCCACCGGGGAAGCGGCCCAGTGCGACACCACCAAACAGCTGCTCACCCAGGCGGATTTCGCCGACTGCACCATGGCGCCGTCCTCGGACATGTTCGAGCTCGGCGTCCAGGTGCAGGTGCTGCGCAGGGGCACCATGTTCGCCGCCCGCGCGCAGCGGCTCTACGACGCCTACCGCGCCTACGACGGCATCGACGCAATCCCGGCCGAGCTGCGCCGCGATCTGGAGACCACGCTGTTCCAGCGGCCGCTGGACGCCGTGTGGGAGGACTGCGTCACCTACTTCACCGAGCGCGATCCGGCCCAGCTCGCAGGCGCCGAGGCGGACCCGAAACGCAAGATGGCCCTGGTGTTCCGGTGGTATCTGGGGTTGTCGTCGGGGTGGAGCATTCGCGGCGAGGCCGGTCGCGCCGCCGATTACCAGATCTGGTGCGGGCCCGCGATGGGCGGGTTCAACAACTGGGTGGCCGGAAGCTACCTTGCGGCGCTGCGCAACCGGCACGTCGCCGACATCGCCGACCAGATGATGCTGGGGGCGGCCTATCTGACCCGGGTCGCCCAGTTGCGTACCGCGGGCGTGCGGTTACCCGCCGACTGCGCCCGATTCGTGCCCCGACCGAGGGAGGAACGATGACCACGCTGGAGAGCGGTCCGGATACCCGGACCTCCTGGATGGTGTGCCCGTCCTGCGCCGCCATGCTCTACGCCAAACGCTACGAGCGGTCCGGCCGGGTCTGCCCGGACTGCGACGGGCACGGCATGCTGACCGCGGACCAGCGCATCGAGGCGCTGCTGGATCCGGGCTCGGCGCGGTACATCGAGCCGCCCGCCACCGCGGCCGATCCGCTCGGTTTCAGCGACTCGCGGCCCTATCCGGAGCGACATGCCGAGGCGACCCGCCGCACCGGGCTGACCGACGCCATCCGGTGCGTGCGCGGCGCCATCGGCGGCGCGCCGGTGGTGCTGGCGGTGATGGACTTCCGGTTCCTCGGCGGCAGTCTCGGCGCCGCGGTGGGTGAAGCGGTCACCGTCGCGGCCGAGACGGCGCTGGCGGCGCGCGTGCCGCTCGTGCTGGTCACCGCGTCCGGCGGCGCGCGCATGCAGGAGGGCATCCTCGCGCTGATGCAGATGGCCAAGACCAGCCAGGCGCTACGGGAGCTGGACGACGCGGGCGTGCTGACCATCTCGGTGATCACCGATCCCACCTACGGCGGCGTCGCGGCCTCCTACGCCACCTCCACCGACATCATCATCGCCGAACCGGGCGCGCGGCTCGGCTTCGCCGGACCGCGGGTGATCCAGCAGACCATCGGCGAGACGTTGCCCGCCGGCTTCCAGACCGCGGAGTTCCTGCTCGAGCACGGCATCGTGGACATGATCTGCCACCGTTCGGCCCTGCGGGACCGGCTGGCCCGCCTGCTCGCGCTGGCCGCCGACAGCGCGCGCCGCGTCGAGCTGCCGGACGAGGCGAACCCGGTCTGCTCGGACGTGACCCGGCTCGCGCCGCGCGACGCCTGGCAGAGCGTGCGGGCCGCCCGCGAACTGGGCCGTCCGACCACGCTGGACTATCTGGCCGCGTCCTTCGACGAATTCGTCGAGCTGCACGGCGACCGGATGTCGGCGGACTGCCCGGCCATGATCACCGCGCTGGCCCGTCTCGACGACGCGCCCGTCATCGTGATCGGCACGCAGAAAGGTCATACGGCGACCGAGTTGGCGCAGCGCAACTACGGTATGCCGACTCCGGCCGGATACCGGAAGTCGGCCCGCGCGCTGCGCTTGGCCGCCAAGCTGGGCATTCCGGTGATCACCCTGGTCGACACCGCAGGCGCCTACCCGGGCGTGACCGCCGAGGAACAGGGACAGGCCGTCGCCATCGCGGAATCGCTCAAACTGCTCGCCGGGCTGCCCGTGCCGGTGATCACCGTGATCACCGGCGAGGGCGGTAGCGGCGGAGCGCTCGCGCTGGCCGTGGCCGATCAGGTGATCGTCTGCGAGAACGCCGTCTACTCGGTGATCAGCCCGGAGGGGTGCGCCTCGATCCTGTGGAAGGATGCGGCCGCCGCCCCGCGCGCCGCCGCCGCACTGCGGGTGGACTCGACCTCCCTGCTCGAACTCGGCGTCGCCGACGGCGTGCTGCCCGAGCCGCAGGGCGGCGCGCACCGCGATCCCGCCGCGGCCGCCGCCGCCCTGCGCCAGGCGCTGCGCCACGCGGTCGCCGACTCGGCGCGGTTGCGGGTCGCGGAACTGCTCGACCGCCGCCACCACCGTTTCCGTGTCTTCGGACTGTCCACGAACGATCAGGAGAAGTGATGACCGAGTCCGTCACCACCGAGCCGACCGGCCGGGCGCTGAATCCGGTCGACGCCGACCAGGCGCTGGCCGTGCTGTCCCGTCATGCGCTGTCCGTGCGGGCCGAGACCGGGCCGACCTCGGTGACCGTCGCCAATGGCCCGCTCGTGCTGCGGATCAGCTGGGACGGGCACAACGGGCCGACCACGCCCCGGGCCGTCACACCCACCGACGCCGCGCCCGCGGTGCCTGTCACCGAATCGGCGTCCGTCGAGAGTCCCTCGGACGCGAACACTTTCACCCTCACCGCGGAGACCGTCGGCGTGTTCTATCGCGCGCCGGAGCCGGGAGCCGCGCCGTTCGTCGCCGAGGGCGACCCGGTGCGGGCCGGTCAGCAGGTGGGCATCGTCGAGGCGATGAAGCTGATGATCCCGGTGACCGCGACCAGGGAGGGCCGGGTGGCGGAATTCCTCGTGGAGAACGGGGAGGCGGTCGAGCACGGCGCACCGCTGCTGGTGCTCGAGGTGGTGCGATGACCACGCGGCCGATCCGCAAGGTGCTCGTCGCCAACCGCGGCGAGATCGCCGTGCGGGTCATCCGGACCTGCGCCGAACTCGGAATCGCCACCGTCGCGGTGTATTCCGCGGCCGACGCCGATTCGGCCGCGGTACGGCTGGCCGACCAAGCGTTCCGGATCGGTCCGGGTCCCGCCAAGCGCAGTTACTCCTACATTCCGGCGGTCATCGAGGCCGCTCGGGCCACCGGCGCCGACGCGATCCACCCCGGATACGGATTCCTGTCCGAGAACCCCGATTTCGCCGAAGTGTGCGAAGCGGAGGGCTTCGTGTTCGTCGGCACGCCCGCGGCGATCATGGCCGATCTCGGCGACAAGTCGACGGCGCGGTCGCTGATGGCCGCGGCCGGCCTGCCGCTGCTGCCTGGCAGCCGCGATCCGCTCGAGACGGTGGACGAGGCGCACGCCCTCGCCGACGACATCGGTTATCCGGTGATCATCAAAGCGGTGGCGGGCGGTGGCGGCCGCGGGATGCGGGTCGTGCGGGACTCCGCCGATTTCTCCGCCGCCTGGCAGCAGACTCGCGCGAATGCCACCGCGGTGTTCGGGGACGGCCGCCTCTACGTCGAGCGCTACCTCGACTCGGCGCGGCATATCGAAGTCCAGATCCTCGCCGATCGCCACGGCACGGTGCGGCATCTCGGCGCCAGGGACTGCTCTTTGCAGCGGCGGCACCAGAAGCTGGTCGAGGAGTCGCCCGCCCCGGGACTGTCCGAGGAACTCGTGGCCCGGATCGGCGCGGCCGCCGTGCGGGGTGCCGAGGCCGTCGGCTACGTCGGGGCCGGCACCTTCGAATTCCTCCTGGACCAGCAGGGGCGCTTCTACTTCATGGAGGTCAACTGCCGTTTGCAGGTCGAGCATCCGGTCACCGAGATGGTCACCGGCATCGATCTCGTCGCCGAGCAGTTGCGCATCGCCTCGGGCCTGCCGCTGGCGCTGCCCGACGATGCCGCGACCCCGCGCGGAGTGTCCATCGAATGCCGGATCAACGCCGAGGACCCGCAACGCGAATTCGCGCCGGCTCCCGGCACACTCACCGAGTGCGCGCTTCCGGGTGGGCCGTTCGTCCGGATCGACACCCACGTCGCTCCCGGCTACGCCATTCCGCCGCACTACGATTCGCTGCTCGCCAAGATCATCGTCTGGGCGCCCGACCGGCGCACGGCCATCGCGCGCATGCGCAGGGCGCTGGCCGAGACCCGGATCCGTGGCAGAGGCATCGCCACCACCACCGAATTCCTGCACGACATCCTCGACCACCCCCGCTTCCGCGCCGCGGACCACGACACCGCCCTCATCGGGACCCTCACCACGGTGTCGCGCGTCGCCTCATGAAGACGCCGCCATCGGACGCGGTGACGGCCCGCGTCCGATGGCGGCGCACCCCGATCGCCCACGAGGGCCCGGTCCGCAGGGATCGGGCCTTCGTGGTCTCTGCGGCATAGTGCGCGCCGCAAGGTGTGGGTAGACAATAAATACGGTCGACCGTATAGTTCACCCCATGAGTGATGGCTGGATGATGGACCTGGCGGCGGAACTCGCCGTGGTCAAGAGCCGGCAGGATGTGTCTGCGGCGTTGCGGCTCATGCACGACGAGATGCTCTTGGAGACACCGGCTTTCGGGTCGGTGGCGCGCGGGCTGGGCGCGAACGAACTCGCGCTGCGGGCTTTCTTCGCGTCGTTTCCGGACTATGCCGTCGAGCTGAGCGGCCATGCGGCGGCGGGCGAGAGGCTGATCTGCTGGGGTACGGCGCGAATGACGATGACGGGAGCCCGGTTCGGGGTCGAGCCGAACGGTGTGCGGGCCGAGCTGCCGGTGTTCATCCGTTTCGCGTTCGCGGACGGGCTGATCGCGGGGGAGTACTTCCATTTTGACTTGTCCGAGCTGTGCGCTCAATCCGGCGTCTCCACCGACGCGGTACGTCAGAAACTGTTTGCGAGGAGCTGAATCATGGACGCACGGGTCAAGGATGTCGCCGCGATCGAGACCGGCCAACTGTTCGATGTCGTAGTGGATCTGGCGCCGCCGTTGCACATCGGGAACGGGCGGGTGCTATTCGGAGCCGCGGGCGGGTCGTTCGAGGGGTCCCGATTACGCGGCGAGGTGGTGCCGGGCGGGGGTGACTGGGCGCTGTTCCGGCCAGATGGAACCATGACGCTCGATGTCCGGCTCACCCTGCGCACCGACGACGGCGCGCTGGTGCTGATGACCTACGGCGGGCGGTGGGTGATCCCGGATGAGGTGCGTGACCGGATCGGCGATCCGGCCACCCGCCACCTCGTCGACCCGGCGCGCTACTACTTCCGCACGTCGCCGGTGTTCGAAACCGGCGCGCCGAAGTACTTGTGGCTCAACGACATCGTCTGCGTGGGATCGGGCTACCCGGTCGAGGGCGGCATCGCCTACCGCGTTTTCGAGGTACTCTGACCGGCGAATCAGTCGGTATCGAGTTCGAGCCGAACCGCGCGGGAACACGCGTAGACCATGAGGGTTCGGCGGAAGCGAGTACGTCAGCAGTGCGAGCGAGGCGAGTAGGGCCGCGTGGAGCCGCCCTACTTCAACCCCGACCGCACGAACGCGTTGACGATGTGACGTTGCAGCAGCAGGTACATCAGCAACACCGGCAGGCAGGCGAGGCTGGCCACCGCCATCATCGGCCCCCACTGGTCACCCTCGGTGCCCATGAAACTGCGCAGGCCCAGTTGGAGCACGCTGTTGGACTGGCGCAGCACCACTGCGGGCCAGAAGTATTCGTTCCACGCGTTGATGAACAGCAGGATCCCCAGCGCCGCCAAGGCGGGGCGCAGGTTCGGCACCACCACGGTCCACAGGATCGACCAGGAGGAACGGCCGTCGATCTTGGCCGCCGCCACGAGCTCCTTGGGGAAGCTCGCCATGTGCTGGCGCAGCAGCAGGACCGCCAGCGCCGAGCACAGCGTCGGAAGCACCACCCCGATCAGCGAATTGATCAGCCCGAGCTTGGTGAGCAGGACGTAGTTGGGCAGCATCGTCACTTGGAACGGCACCAGCCAGGTGCCGACGAACGCCAGGTACAGCATTTTCTGGAACGGGAAGGTGTACATCGCGAACGCGTAGGAGGCCAGCAGCGCGATCAGCAGCTGCCCCGCCGCCGAGAGCGCCGCGACGAAGAAGGTGTTGCCGATGAGGCCCACCACGTCGACCTTGTCGGCCGCGTCGCCGTAGTTGGCCAGCGACATCGGCCAGGGGATCGGCGACAGCGAGGTGACGTCTTCGGGCCGCCGCAGCGACGTGGCGAACAGCCAGTAGATCGGGAACGCGCACAGCAGGGCGGTCACGGCGAGCAGCAGATGGCTGCCCGCGGTGCGCAATCGGTCAATCATCATGGAAGGCAACCTTTTCCGAGACCCACACCAGAATGCCGGCGATCACTCCGAACCCGGCGAACAGCAGGACACCGGCGGCGGCGCTGAGCCCCGCGTCGAAGCTGTGGAAGGCGTAGTCCCACAACAGGTAGTAGATGTTGGTGGTCGCCTGCGCCGGACCGCCCTGCGTCATCGAGTCGATGAGCGGGAAGGTCAGGGTCGGACTGAGCAGCACCGTGGTCAGCACCAGGAACAGCAGCGTGGGGGACAGCAGGGGCAAGGTGATCCACCGGCGGATCTGCCGGGCGCTCGCGCCGTCCACTTGGGCGGCCTCGTCGTAATCGCCGCTGATGCCCGCCAGCCCCGCCCAGATCACCAGCACGGCGAACCCGAGCAACTGCCATCCGGTGATCACGATGATCACCCCGTGCGCGGTGCCCACGTCGTAGACCCAGTTGCGGTCCGAGCGCAGGACCTGATCGACGAAGCCGCTGCCCGGATGCAGCAACCAGCGCCACACCGCCGCCGCCGCGACGGGCGCGACGAGGAACGGCACGAAGACGAACGCGTGGTACACCGTCCGCGCCCGGCCGTGCACCCGTCGGCTGGCCAGCGCGATGAGCAGCGGGAGCACGACCGTGAACGGCAGCATGCCCGCAATCAGCACTCCGGTGCGGCCGACTGAATCCCAGAAGGCCGGAAGATCCAGCAGCCGTTCGTAATTGCCGGTGCCGACCGGCTTCATCGGCGAGGTCGGCAACAGGTTCCACGAATAGGTGGACAGCTCGACCGCCTGGACGAGCGGCCGGTAGATCCACACCACGAGCAACACCAGCGCGGGCGCCAGATACAGGTAGGGCGCGGCGAACCGCCCCGCCCGGCGAAACCGGGCGGGGCGATGCGAGGGTGCGACCGTTTCGGCCGGTTCCGTGGTCGCGAGGGGTGATTCCACGACGAACATCGAGTTACCCGGCCTCCGCGGCCAGCGCGGCGAGCTGGTCGAGCACGTCCTGCTCGGGCCGGTCGTAGAGGGTCTCGGCGGGCGTCGCCTCGATCGCCGTGGCGACCAGCGTCGAGCCGAGCAGATCGATGCGGCTGTAGCCGTATCCGATCAATCCCCGGTGCCGTCCGGACGGGGCGATCGTGTCGATCCGGTAGGCCAGCGCGGGCCCGATCCAGACCGGGATGCCCGCCAGCGCCGCCGCGCCCGTGAGGTGGTTGTGACCGCAGACGATCAGCCCCACATCCGAGCCCGCCAGCACCTCGCCGAGCAGTTCGGGCCGTTCCAGCCGCAGGTACTCGGTGGCCGCGACCGGCGAGGGGATCGGCGGATGGTGCAGCACCAGCAGCGTGCCGCGCGGCGCCGGTTCGCGCAGTTGCTCGGCCAGCCAGTCCAGCTGCCGCTGCTCGAGCCGGCCGTCGTGCCGTCGCGGGGTCGTGCTGTCCAGCGCGATCACCCGCAGACCCGCCACGTCGACCACCTGGTCGTGCGTGGTGTCGGGATCGACGTCGGCGGGATCGGCTCCGAGCAGCTCGGTGGCGAAGGCGGTGCGCTCGTCGTGGTTGCCCATGACGTACACGGTCTGCGCGCCGAGTTCGGCGGCCACCGGTTCGACCGCGCCGCGCAACCGCTGGTAGGCCTCGGGCGACCCGGTATCGGTCAGATCGCCCGAGAGCACCAGCGCGTCGACGCGCCGCTGGGAGGCCCGCAGCTGCTGCAACGCGAGGGTGAGGTTGGCGTAGGTGTCCACCATGCCGTGCACCCATTCACCGGCGGGCCGGATGTGGGTGTCGGTGAGCTGGACGATCGTCACCTCGCTCATGACGCGGGCAGCAGTTTGGCGCCCTGATCGCGGGCGGCGGTGAGGGTGGATTGCGGATCCTTGCCCTGGAACACGATGGCCTCGACCGCGTCCATCATGCCGTCGCGGATCTGCAGATAGTTGTTGCCCGGCATGGAGATCCACGGTTCCATGTTCGCCAGCTGGGCGACGTTGGGCGCCAGCAGCGGATTCTGCTTCGACCAGGCCTGCAATCCGGCCGGGTCGTCCATCAGGCCGGTGCGCAGCGGCAAGTAGCCGATGCCTTGGGAAATCTTGGTGTAGGCCGACTCACTGGTCAGGAACTTGATCAGCTCCCACGCGGCGCGCTGCTTGGCCGGGTCGTTGGACAGGATGTGCAGCGAAGCGCCGGAATTGGTCGGCACGGTCGGCTTGCCCGCGAAACTCGGCATCGGCGCGGAGCGCAGATCCCACTTGTCCTTGGCGCCGGTGACGAAGGTGCCCTGGATCGCGCTGGTCTCCAGGATCATGCCGATCTCACCGCGCGCGAACGCCTCGTAGCCCTGCTTCTGGTTGAGCTTCGGCATGCCGCCGGAGTTGACCAGCTGCTGGCTCATCGCCGTGACCTCGACCGCGGGAGCGTCGGCGAAGGTGAGCTTCGTGCGGTCCTCGGAGATCACCCGGCCGCCGTTGGAGCGCACCAGCGACTGGAAGCACCAGTCCTTGGCGGCCTTGGTCAGGCAGTCGATGTAGACCCCGCCCTTACCGGTCTTCCCGGTGATCGCCGTGGCGGCCTCGGCGACCTGCTGCCAGGTGGCCGGCGGTTGCGCGGGATCCAGGCCCGCCTCGGCGAACAGCGAGGCGTTGTAATAGAGCACGGGCGTGGAGAACACGAACGGCACACCGTAGGTGTGGCCGTCCCAATCGGCCAGCGTGCGGGCCTTCGGCGCGAAGGGATGCTTCGCCCCGTCGAAGTTGCGCTGCACGTCCTGCTTGCCGACCAGGGTGTCCAGCGGCTTGGCGCCGAGCTGGTGGATGGTGAAGTCCAGGTCGCTGAAGCCCAGCTGGGCGACGTCCGGCGGGTTGCCCGCGACCATCTGGTTCTGGATGCTGGAGATGGTGTCGGTGGCCGGGTTCGGGCTGTTGCCCTGCGGCTTCTGCGCGGTCACCGTGATGTTCGGGAACTTCGTGCGGAAATCGGCGATCAGGGAATTGAAGGTGTCGGTCCAGGCGCCGGCGAGTCCGTAGTTGTAGGACTCGAACACGATCGACACCTGCTGGTCGGACTTCAGCTCCGGGATCTGCGCACTGTCGGCGTTCGAGTCGGTGTTGGTGCTCCCGAGTCCGCCGCAAGCGCTGAGCGCGACGGTGGTTGCGAACACCAGGCCCAGAATGGGCGCGGTGCGTTTCACGGTGTTCTCCTCATCGAGTTGGGGGTGTTCGGGGTTCAGGCGACGGCGACGGGCTCGCCCGCGCTGTCGATTCGGGCGTCCTGCCGCGTCTGCTGCCAGGTCAGGCGCAGGCCGGAGGCGGCATGGAAGAGGTGGATGTGCGCCGGGTCGGCCCGCAGCGCGATGCTGTCGTCGACCGTGACGCCCGCGGGCCGGGGCGCTCGGGCGCAGAGGACCCGATCGCCGGTGGTGAAGTGGATCAGTTCCTCGCTGCCGAGGTTCTCCACCATCGTCACCCGGCCGCGGATGTCGGCGCCGGTCGGATCCAGGCGCAGTTGTTCCGGGCGGATCCCGGCGACCACTTCCAGGTCGTCGCCGAAATCACGGACGCCGATGGCCAACTCGGTGTCGATGCCGTCGGCCACCACGCGCAGCGAGCCATCCCGCTCGGTGACGACGGCCGGGAACAGGTTCATCGGCGGTGCGCCGAGGAAACCGGCGACGAAGGTCGACCGGGGCCGGTCGTAGAGCTCGGTCGGCGTGCCCACCTGCTCCACCTGCCCCTCGTTGAGCAGCGCGATCCGATCGGCCATGGTCATCGCCTCGACCTGGTCGTGGGTCACGTACAGGAAGGTCGCGCCGAGACGCTGATGCAGTCCGATCAGTTCGGCGCGGGTGGCGCTGCGCAGCTTCGCGTCCAGGTTGGACAGTGGCTCGTCCATCAGGAACGCGCCGGGATCGCGCACCATGGCGCGGGCCAGCGCGACGCGCTGGCGCTGCCCGCCCGACAGCGCGGACGGTCTGCGGCGCAGCAGTTCGGTCAGGCCGAGTACCGCGGCCACCTCCGACACCCGCTCGGCGATCTTCGCCCGCGGCGTGCGGCGGGCGCGCAGCGGGAAGCCGATGTTCTTGGCGACGGTCAGGTGCGGGTACAGCGCGTAGCTCTGGAACACCATCGCCAGATCGCGCTGCTGCGGCGCCTGGTGCGTGATGTCCCTGTCGTCCAGCAGGATTCGGCCGTCGGAAGGATCCTCCAGTCCGGCGATCATGCGCAGGAGCGTGGATTTGCCACAGCCGCTCGGGCCGAGCAGCACCATGAATTCGCCGTCGGCGATGTCGAGGCTGACCTCGCGCACCGCGTGGGCGGCGCCGAACCGCTTCGACACCGCTTCGATTCGCAGTCGTGCCACCGTCGCCCCTCAGCCCGGCAGCTCGCCGGCGACGATCCAGGTCGCCACCCTGGCCGCGATCGCGGGCGAGTCCTTCACCCAGAGGAAGTGGTCGCGGTGCCGCACCGGCGAGTTCTCGTCGATGTGCCACTGCGTCACCCGGGCTTTCGGCATCCGGGAGACCAGGAAGTCGACGTTCGACTTCGGGCCGAGCACGTCGTCGGACAGCGAGATCACCAGCACCGGCGCGGTCAGCTCGCGCAGCAGGGTGTTGTACCGGCGCGTGCTGCCCTTCGGGCGGTAGTAGCTGGTCAGCGAATGCATCGACCAGTCACGCATGACGCCGCCGGGCATCGGGGCCGGGATGAGCACGCCGCCGGGCCAGTGCCCCTTCCACCGGGAGACCAGGCCGATCCACTGGATCTGGCTCAGCGCCTCCCACCAGCGGCGCACACCGAAGGCCCACCAGAACACGGTGCCGGTGCCGATGACGGTCACGCCCGCGATCCGGTCGGGTTCGGCCGCGGCGAACAGCAGCGCGAGCTGTCCGCCCAGGCTGTGCCCGAACAGATGGATCGGCGCCTCGGGGAAGCGCGCCCGCACCGCCGCGACCAGCGCGGGCAGGTCGGTCTCGAGCATCTCGCGATACCCGAAGTCGCGGTGCAGCCCCAGCTCGGGCTTGGCCTCGCCGTGCGCGCGCAGGTCGGTGGTCGCCACCGAAAGGCCCTGTGCGTGCAATTCCTTCGCGAGCGCGAAGTAGTTCTTCGCCTTCATGGCCATCGCGGGCAGGATCAGCACGACGGGCGCGCCGGGCTTCTTCGAGGCCAGGAAGCGGACGGTGAAGGTGACACCGTCGGCGGTGTCGACCGTGGTCGACTCCAGAGCGGTGAACTCCGAACGGTTCTCGGGTGCCGCGGTGGTCATCGGTCGCCCTCCCCGATGGTCACGTCACACACGTAGTCGAAGGTGAACTTCGCGACGACGACATCGCCGTCATCGAGCAAGCTGGCCTTGCCGGTCAGTTCGAAACGCTGCGAGGCCGTCGCGGCGAGCACGTCGGCGAGCTCGCGCTGGTCGACGGTCGCGACGGCGCGGATCCGGCCGATGGCGGGCTTGCGGTAGGAGGCGCTGCCGCCGCGCAGCACCAGCCGCTCGACGGTGCGCAGACGGGTGGCCGCCGCGCCGACGAACGCGGCCGCTCCGCCGATGTCGGCGGCGGTGAACAGCGCTCCGGCGTGCACGGTGCCCATGTGGTTGCGGACCTCGCCGACGGCGGGGATCTCGACGACGGCGCGGTCGGGCCCGATCTCGGTGATGAGCGTGCCGACGTGGCGCCCGAACGGCACCATCTCCTGCGACACCGCCCGCAGATACTCGTAATCGACGGCGTCGCAGTCGAGTTCGGGATAGGCGGCGGCGAAGCCGGCGATCTCACGCGTGGTCATGGTCTCTCCTTCAGCGTTTGGTGCGCAGGGCGCGGCGGGCGATGGACCAGCGCAGGACCTCCGAAGGCCCCTCGTAGATCCGGAAGGCCCTGGCCTCCACGAGGAATCGGGCGACCAGGTGGTCCTCGCAGACGCCGAGCCCGCCGTGCAGCTGGACCGCCCGGTCGAGGACCCGCCAGACCGCCTCGGAGACGAACGTCTTGGCGATCGACGCTTCGTGCCGCGCCTGCGAGGAGGTCGGCCCCTGCGCGTCGATGGTCTCGGCGGCGGTGCGGATCACGCCGCGCGCGGCGGCGATGTCGATCTCGTTGTCGGCGATGAGGCCCTGGGCCATGCCGTGCTCGGCGATCGGGACGCCGAACGACGTGCGCGTCCCGATGTGCTCGATGGTCAACCGGTGCGCCCGCACCGCGAGCCCGAGCCAGTTCATGCAGAACACCAGGCGCGAGGGCGCGAGCCGGACCTGCGCGAGCGCCAGACCCTGGCCGACCTGGCCGATCACGGCGGATTCGGGCACCTCGCAGTCGGCGAAGGTCACCTCGCAGTGGCCGCCCGGCGCGCTGGTGTGGTCGAGGGTCGGCATGCGGCGGCCCACGCGCATCCCGGGGTTGTCCTGGTCGACCAGGAACATCGTCGGGCCGTCGCCGGTGCGCGCCACGCAGATGGTGAACGCCGCGCCCTGCGCGCCCGTGGTGAAATGCTTGGCGCCGTTGATGACCCAGCCGGAGTCGGTCTCCTCGGCGATGGTCTGCAGCATGCCGGGGTCGGAGCCGGCGCCGGGGGCCGGTTCGGTCATCGCGATCGCGGAACGGACGTCGCCCGCGGCCAGCGGCGCGAGATAGCGCTGTTTCTGCTCTTCGTTCGCCACATGCGCGAGCAGGTGGATGTTGCCGTCGTCGGGCGCCCACGCGTTGAGGGCGATCGGGCCGAGCAGGCTGGCGCCCGCGGCTTCGAGCACCTGCGCTTGGGCGCGGGTGTCCAGGCCGAGCCCGCCGTACCGCGGATCCGACAGCGGGCCGAAGACGCCGGCCTCTTTGGCCTTCTTCTGCAGCTCCAGCCGCAGTGCGTCGTCCATCACCCGCCCGTCCACGACGACCTCGCGTTCCACCGGAACGACCTGGTCCCGAATGAACTGGGTGGTCTTGTCCACCAATTGCGCCACAGTGGTCATGGCGTCAGTCTCGGGGCGGCTCGCGGCCGGGGGAGGGGGCGATAGTCAACGTCGATTGTGCGAATCGACTGCCCATTCGTCTGCTGCGGGGGCGGCTCGTCTCGGCGACGGTGATCGCGGAGACGTTGCCGGGCTAGGGGACGATATGACTGACATAGCGGTGCGAGTCTGGCGCCGCCGCGACGAGGCCGAGGGCGTGTTCTCGCTCGAGCTGGCCCCGGTCGACGGCGGCGAACTGCCGTCGTGGACGCCGGGAGCCCACATCGATGTCGCGGTGGGTGCGGCGGGCGTGCGGCAGTACTCACTGTGTGGCGACCCGGCCGACCGGGGGCGCTGGCGGATAGCGGTGCTGCACGAACCGAACGGGCGCGGTGGCTCGGCCTATCTGCACCGCGCCGCACAACCCGGCTCGGTGCTGCGAGTATCCGTACCGCGCAACAACTTCGAACTCGTGGGCAGTGACAGGTACGTCTTCCTCGCCGGAGGAATCGGGATCACGCCGATCCTGCCCATGGTGGCCGCTGCGGCAGCCGCCGGTGCGCGCTGGTCGCTGTATTACGGCGGGCGCACCAAGGGGCACATGGCGTTCGCCGACGCCATCGCCGAGCGCTATCCGCGGGCGAAACTGCTGCCGCAGGACGAGCACGGGCTGCTGCCGCTGGAAGAGATCTTCACCGGCCTCGGCGAGACCGCCGTGTACTGCTGCGGGCCGGAACCGCTGCTGGCCGCGGCGGAGGCCGAAGGCGCGCGCCGCGAAGTGCCGGTGCACGTGGAGCGTTTCGTCCCGCGAAAGTTGCAGTTCGCCCCGAACGAACCGTTCGAGGTGCGCTTGGCGGCCAGTGGCAAGACCTTCCGGATCGGGGCGAACCAGTCCATCGCCGACGTCCTGGAGTCCGCCGGAATCGGCATCGTCACCTCGTGCCGCGAAGGCACCTGCGGCAGTTGCGAAACCGCGGTACTGGGCGGCGACATCGAGCACCGGGACGAACTGCTCACCGACGAGGAGCGGGCGCGGGGCGACACGATGATGTTGTGCGTCTCCCGGGCCAGGTCCGGCCCGCTCGTCCTCGACCTCTGATCTGCCCGCCGCGACCGCGGCAGGCGTGCGGCGCGCTCGTCGTCGCCGCTTCCCTGAGAAAACCGAGAAGAAAGAAAAAAGGATGAGGAAAATCGTTGCGGTGGCCGCAGGGCTGGTCGCCGCAGTCGGGATCGTCTCCGGCTCCGCCGGTGCGCAGCCCGACAGCGACGACGCCGTCGACTTCACCGCCTACGCCACCGACACCCAGTCCATTGTCACCACCGACGCCGGTTCGATGGTGGTCGAAGAGGGTGTCTTCAAGGTCAAGGCCGCCAACGGCACCGTGCTCACCGGCATGCCGTTGAAGTTCCGGGTCGACGAGTTCGAGTTCCCGATCGTGGCCGATATCGCCGGTCGCACCGCCACGCTGACCCCCCAGTTCGACATGGCGCACGCGGCCTACAAGCCGGTCGCCCTGCCGTTCGAGGACAAGGCGCCGTGGAAGAACGAATACGACCGTGAACAGGCCGCCTGGTCGCGCATGACCAGCACCATCGCCATGGGCGCCACCATCGGCACCCTGGTCGGCGGCATCGGCGGCGGCGCCGTCGGTTGCGTGCTCGGCGGCATCGCCGGTGCGACCGTCGCGTCGGCCGCGATCGTCGGCCTGTTCGGCGCGTTCATCCCGGCGGCGGCCATCGGCTGCCTCGGCGGCATCATCGCGATCGGCGCCCTGGGCACCATCGCGGGCCAGATCCTGGTCACCGCCCCGGTCGCCATCGGCGCCGCCATCCAGTACTTCACCACTATCAACCAGCCTCCGCCGGCCCCGGCGAAGTAGGTAGTGGAGAAGAACCCGACGCCTCGTTCGTTGGGGGACACCCGACCCCGTCCGGTTTCAGCGCCGGGCGGGGTCTTCCACGTTCGGGTACCGGACGAAAATGGTGTACAGCGGTGGACCCCACTAGGGGCGGCTCGCAGCCGGGGCGTCGCGATCGTGGGATGCCTGAACCGGAATCATCATCGCTCTGCACATGGGCGGAAGGCGCCTCCCGCGTGGCGGCGGCGAAGACCCGCGCTTGACATTGTCGCGGCGACAACGTTTTCACTGGTGTCATGCGGATCAGAGAACTGGCTGATGTCGTGGGCATCACCACACGCGCCGTGCGGCATTACCATCGCATCGGGCTGCTGCCCGAACCCCCGCGTCAGGCCAACGGTTACCGTCGGTACTCGCTGCGCGACGCTGTCGAGCTGGCCCGCATCCGCCGTCTCACCGAACTGGGATTGAGCCTGGACGAGGTCCGCGATGTCCTGGCCGAGGACGCGGGCAAGGACTTGGCCGAGGTGCTCGCCGAGCTCGACGCGGATATGGCTCGCCAGGAAGAGTCCATTCGGCAGCGGCGCGCCCGCCTGGCGCAGCTGCTGCGGCAGGCGGAGGAAGGCGGCAGGCTGTCCGTCGATGCGCCGGTCTCTCCAGCGCTCGCCGCGTTGTTCGAGGACATGGCGCGCGCCCGTGCCCAGCATCCCGGCCCCGAGCCCGCGATGGCGGTCAAGGACCGCGAGCTGTTGGCGCTACTGGAGTCCAGCGCCGCGGGCGGTGACCGTAGCAGGCTCGACGCGCTGACGCACGCGCTGAAGTCCGATCCGAAGACTATCGCGCGGGCGTACGAGGTCTATGCCCAGCTCGATGAACTGTCGGGGGCGCCGGAGAGCGATCCCCGGGTGGAGACGGCCGCCCGTGCCATTGTCGACAGCATGCCGGAGGGGCTGCTCGAGGCGATGGGTGTCCCGGGCGGCCCGCACTTGAATGAGATGGGCGAAAGCGGCTTCGCGCAGGCGTTCTTCGCCGATTTCACGCCCGCACAGGCCGGGGCGATCCGCCGCGCCATCCAGCTGCTGCAAGAGCCGGCCCGGTGAAGCGGCTACGGGCACTGCGCAGGGCAGTGCGGTGGTCGTGCGCGGCAGTGGTGCCCGGCGAATTGGTGCTGCTGGTTTGCCTGGTGTCGGGGGTACGCATCCCACCGCTCGTGCGCACGGCCGTGGAACTGGCGGTGTTCGCCGTGACGACGGCCGCGGCTGTCCTCCTGGCTCTCGACTATCGCCGTCACCGGCGCGCCGCCCTGACCCGGCGCCATGCCGTCTCCGCCGCCGTGGCGGATTCGATTCCGGTGGTCGTGCGCAGGCTCATCGTGCACGAGTCGAGTCTTCTCACCAGCTTTCTGCGCTGGGTGGCTCGCCGTGGGCCGCACGGTGTGCGCGAGGGCGACACGGCGGTGCCGTACGCCTCCGGGCAGGCGGCCGTCATGTACGGCTTCCTTGTCGTCTGTGTCGTGGAGACGGTGGCTCTCGCGTACCTCATCCCATGGGCCGTGGTGCACACGATCGTCCTCGCCCTCGACGTCTGGGGAGCGTTCTTCATCATCGCTCTGCATGCCTCCTGTGTCGTACGTCCACACGTGATCGGCGCTGACGGCTCGCTGCGGCTGCGCTACGGCGCGCTGCTCGACATCCGAATCCCCGCCCACCGCATAGCATCCGCCCGCGTCCAACGCCGATACCCCGACACTGCGCTGGCGGCCGTGGACGGCAACGCGGGCGCGGACCTCGCCGTGGCCGGCCAGACGTCGGTCACCGTGGAACTCACCGAACCGATCGCATTCACCCGCCCGTTGGGCAAGCAGGCAGAGGCCCGCACCTTCCGCTACTTCGCCGAGGACCCGATTTCCGCCGTCGCGGTACTGCGTGCCCACGCGTCCCTCGACCGAACATGAGCCGAGCAGCAAGTCTCGGGTGGCTCGGATTGCTCGCGGCGAGTGACCGAACCTGAGTAGTCGTCGAGCCCCGGAACGACCCGGGATCGGTTCAGATGGATTCTTCCCCGTTGTCGGCGGTGTCGCTGTCGTCCAGCGCCCGATCGTGCTATCGAGAACGGATGACGCCGACGCGCTCCTCCTACGATGTCGTGATCGTCGGCGGTGGTCACAACGGTTTGGTGGCCGCCGCGTATCTGGCGCGGGCCGGGCGGTCGGTGCTGGTTCTGGAACGGCAGCCGCATACCGGGGGCGCGGCGGTGTCGGCGCGGGTTTTCGCGGGCGTCGACGCGCGGCTGTCGCGCTACTCGTATCTGGTGAGCCTGCTGCCGCGCTCGATCGTGCAGGATCTGGGCCTGCGGTTCGAGACGCGGCGGCGGTCGGTCTCGTCCTACACGCCGGTCGGCGACGGCGGTCTGCTCGTCTCGTCCCAGCAGACGCCGACGGCGGCGAGTTTCGCGCGGCTGACCGGCTCGGATCGGGAATTCCGTGCTTGGCAGCGGTTCTACGCGACCACGAACCAATTGGCGCGACGTATTTTTCCCACGCTGACCATGCCGCTGCCGTCCGAAGAGGCGCTGCGGCACATCGTGGACGACGCGGCCACCTGGGAGGCGCTGTTCGAGCGGCCGCTCGGCGAGACGATCGAGTCGACCTTCGACGACGACGTCGTGCGCGGCGTGGTGCTCACCGACGCGCTGATCGGCACTTTCACCCACGCGCACGATCCGTCGCTGCGGCAGAATCGCTGCTTCCTCTATCACGTGATCGGCGGGGGCACCGGCGACTGGGACGTGCCGATCGGCGGCATGGGCGCGCTCACCGACGCGCTGGCCGAGGCCGCGCGCTCGGCGGGAGCGGAGATCCGCACCGGCTGTGCGGTGACGGGCATCGACACCGATGGCGACGCGGCGGAAGTCCACTACCCGGACGGAAAAGTCGGCGCCCGCCACGTCCTCGCGAACGTCGCCCCGTATACCCTCGCCGGGCTGCTCGGCGAGCCCCCGCCGCCGAAACCCGAAGGCGCACAGCTGAAGATGAACATGCTGCTGCGCCGTCTGCCGCGATTGCGCGACGCCGAAGTCGATCCGCGCGCGGCATTCGCCGGTACTTTCCACGTCGGCGAGTCGTACGCCCAACTCGACCGAGCCTACGGCGAGGCCGCGATCGGTCGTATCCCGTCCGCGCCGCCTGCCGAAATCTATTGCCATACCTTGACCGATCCGACGATCCTGGCACCGGAACTGGCCGCGCGGGGGACACACACCCTCACGCTGTTCGGCCTGCACGCTCGTGCCCGACTCTTCGCCGCCGACCCCCAGGCGGCAAAGGACGAGATCGTGCGAGCCACACTGGCGCAACTGGATTCGGTGCTGGCCGAACCGATCGCGGACTGCCTGGCGACAGACGAGAACGACGCGCCTTGCCTGGAAGCGAAGACGCCCCTCGAACTCGAACGCGAGATCGGTCTACCCGGCGGACACATCTTCCACCGGGACCTCGCCTTCCCTTATCTCCCCGAGGACGCCGACCGGGCCGACCCCGCCGTCCGGTGGGGCGTGGCGACCGGCCACCGCAACGTGTACCTGTGCGGTGCGGGCGCGATCCGGGGCGGTGGGGTGAGCGGCATCCCCGGGCACAACGCCGCGATGGCCGTGCTCGACGCCGGTCAGGCGGGCTGAGCGCGCAGCGCGATCTTGGCGGCGCGGCCCGGCGTCTCGGTGGCGACCGCGGCTTCGGCGGCCGCTTCCAGCGGATAGGCGGCCTCGATGTCCAGTCGCAGCACGCCGCGGGCCGCGAGGTCGATCAATTCGCTGATGAGCTGTCCGCGGTGCTCGGCCTCGATCTCCTCGATCCGCTTGGCGCCCCAGAATCCTTTCACCACGGTCTGCCCGAAGATGAGACGGCCCGGATCGAGCGCCAGCGGCTGACCCGAGAGCGCGCCGAAGGAGATCAGCTGACCGCCCGGCGCGAGCAAAGCCAGCTCGTCGGCCGCCGCGCGTCCACCGATCTGATCGACGGCCCGGACGATCGGAGCGCCCGATGTCGCCGCTTCGACCTGGTCGCGCCAGCCCTCGCTGGAGGTGTCGAGTACCGGCTCGTAGCCGAGTTCGCGCAGCGCCGTGACCGAGGCCGGGCCGCGCACCAGATTCAGCACGTTCAGGCCGCGCTGCCGGGCGAAGACGTTGACGAGCCTGCCGACCGCACCGTTGGCCGCGTTGATCGCCAGCCACTCACCGGAGCGCAGCTCGAGGTCTTCGATCAGCATCAGCGCGCTCAGCGGCATGGCAAGCAGCTGGGCCGCGGTCTCGTCGGAGATCGTGTCGGGCAGCGGGATGACCTGGCGAGCCGGGACCACGAAATACTCGGCCCAGACGTTCTGCGCGCCGGACACCGTCACCCGCCGTCCGACCGACATGTCGGTGACCCCGGGACCCACCGCGTCGACCCGCGCGACCGCCTCGCTGCCCGGGATGGCGGGCAGGTCGGGGCGGTAGCCGTACACGCCGCGCACGATCGCCAGATCGTGATTGTGGATCGGCGAGAGGATGAGCGCGAGCCGCACCTGGCCGGGGCCGGGTTCCGGCACCGGCCGTTCGGCGGTGGCCAGCACGTCCTTCGGTTCGCCGAATCGTTCGATGACTACCGCACGCATAATCGCTCCTCAACGATCAGTCGTCTGCGACAAGGACCTGGACGTCGATGTTGCCGCGGGTCGCGTTGGAATACGGGCACACCTGGTGTGCTTTGTCAGCGAGCGCCTGCGCGTCCTCCCGGGACAGATGGGGGAGCGAGACCTCCAGGGTAACCGCGAGACCGAAGCCGCCGGCGTCGTTCGGGCCGATGCCGACCTTCGCGCCGACGGCGGAGTCATCGATGTTCGCCTGGGCCTGCTTGCCGACCAGGCGCAGCGCCGAATGGAAGCACGCCGCGTAGCCCGCGGCGAACAGCTGCTCGGGGTTGGTCCCCGCGCCGTCGCCGCCCATTTCCTTGGGCGCCGACAGGTCGACGTCGATCTTGCCGTCGGTGCTGCGCGCGTGGCCGTTGCGTCCGTCGCCGCTGGCCAGTGCCTCGGCGGTGTAGAGGATCCGCATGTCTATTCTCCTTCGTTCAGCTGAGACTTCAGCGCGTCGGTCAGGCGGTGCAGGATGCCGCGCAACGCGACGACATCGTCCATGGACAGGCCACTGGCCTCGGCCATCTGGGCCGGGATGTCGCCTGCCTCGGCGCGCAGTGCGCGCCCCCGCTCGGTGAGCCGGATGTCGACGCGGCGTTCGTCGGCCGACGAACGCCGCCGCTCGATCAAGCCCGCCGCCTCCAACCGCTTGAGCAGCGGGGAAAGCGTCCCGGAATCCAGATCGAGCGCATGGCAGACATCGCCGACGCTGCGTTCGTCGCGTTCCCACAGCGCCAGCATCACCAGGTACTGCGGGTAGGTGAGCCCGAGCCGTTCCAGCTTCGGGCGGTAGACCGCGGTCATCGCCCGGGACGCCGCGTAGAGCGGGAAGCACAGCTGCTCGTCCAGGGAGAGGTGATCGGTCATGAGCAATAATGTAGTGGTCAATTTGGTTGTGCACAACCAATTACCGAGTTGTGCTCGTCACAGTTGCGGGCAGTGCGGGAACCGGCCTCGGCTCAGCGCCCCGGGAAACGGAGTACGCGGTCGTCGCCGCTCTCGGGGTCACCCCGGCCGTCGGTGTTGGAAGTGGTGAGCCACAACGCTCCGTCCGGCGCGACCTCGACGGTGCGCAATCGGCCGTACCGGTCGCGCAACTCGGCGCGGGGCTCCCCCGCGCGGCCGTTCTCGAGCGGCACCGTCCAGAGCCGCTCGCCGCGCAGCGCGGCGACGTAGAGGGTCTCCCCGGCGATGGCGATGCCCGAGGGCGAGGCTTCGGCGGTGGTCCAGGTCAGCAGCGGATCGGTGAAACCGCGGTCGGTGCCGCCCGCGCCCTCGACCTCGGGCCAGCCGTAATCGCGGCCGGGCTCGATCAGGTTGATCTCGTCGAATCGGTTCTGCCCGAACTCCGCCGCGAACAATCGCCCGGCCCGGTCCCAGGCCAGACCCTGCACGTTGCGGTGCCCGAGACTGTAGACCGGTGAGCCGGGGAACGGATTGCCCGGCGCGGGGCGGCCTTCGGGAGTCAACCGGAGGATCTTCCCGTTGAGATCGGCCGGATCCCGGGACCGCTCGGCTTCCCCGGCATCGCCGGTCCCGGCGTACAACATGCCGTCCGGCCCGAACGCGATCCGCCCGCCGTTGTGGTTACCGGCCTTCGCGATTCCGGCGACCAGCACCTCCGGTTGCCCGTCGAGCCGGAACCGGACGATCCGGTTGTCCGTCGTCGCGGTGAAATAGGCGTAGACATAACGGCTTTCGGCGTAGTCCGGCGCGACGGCGAGCCCGAGCAGCCCGCCTTCTCCCCGGGCGGTGACGCCGGGCAGCTGGTACACCTGCTCGGGCGCGCGGCCCGCGGCGACGCGCAATATCCGTCCGGAGTCCCGTTCGGCGACCAGCGCGGCGCCGTCGGGCAGGAAGGCCAGGCCCCACGGCACGTCGATGTCCCCGGCGATCTCTTCGGCGGCAGCGAGGTCGGGCCGCCCGGTGGGATCGCTTGGCGCGAGGGTGCCCGGCACCGTAGGCGGAGAGCTCGTCGGTCCAGCCGGGTCCTCGCCGCATGCCGCCAGTGCCGCCGCGAGGAGGAGCGAGGCCAGTGCCGCGCGCGAGAGCGGCGACCGCCCGATCACCTTCGCGACCCGGCCTCGTGGTCGCCGCTCGTCAGCTGCGCCCCGGCGGGGCGCTCGCGCAGCGCGGGAGGGGCCGGGTTCGCCAGGCATCAGCCGAGATACGTTCCGTACCAGTCCAATACGCGACGCCAGGCTTCGGTGGCCGCCGTGGCGCTGTACCGCTGACCGGTGTCGTTGAAGAAGGCGTGCTCGGAGTCGGGTGCGGTGAAGATCTGGTGCGGGTTGCCCGAGCGGGCCAGTGCCGCCTCCGCGGCGGGCCGGGAAGCGTTCACGCGGGCGTCGTTCGCCGCGTAGACGCCGAGCACCGCGGCTTTCGACGCGGCCAGATCGCCGTTGTCCGGGAACGGTCCGTAGAAGGGGGTCGCGGCGGCCAGCGGTGCCGGGCCCGCGGTGAGCAGTAACCAGGTCAGGCCGCCACCGAAGCAGAAGCCGGTGGCGCCGAGCTTCTTTCCCTCCACCCGGCGCCGCAGTTCGTCGAGCCCGGCGCGCAAGTCGGCGACGAGCTGTTCCTGCGGAATACGGCTCAGCTCCGCGGTCGCCGCGGCCGGATCGGTGAACGCGCCGGTGCCGCCGTGCGCGGAGAGCAGGTCGACCGCGAGCGCGGAGTATCCGGCGCCGGCGAATCGTCCTGCCACCGAACGGATGTGGTCGGTGAGTCCTTTGTTCTCATGGACGACCAGCACCCCGCCCCGTGGCTGCGGCGCCGCCGCCCACGCGGCCTGCAACGGCGTCGCGCCCGGTCCGGCGAAGGCGACGGCGGTCGTCGGAAGCGCGGCGGCCGAACCCGGTGGCGTCGAGGGAGTGGCCGGGGATGGCGCCGAATCGGTGCTCCCGGTGTCGGTGCCGGTGTCGGCACAGGCGGCCAGCAGGGCGGCCGCGGCGGTGGCGCCGAGCCCGAGCAGACCCAGCCTGCGCAGTGCCTCTCGCCGGGTGAGGATGCCGTCGGCGTGATCGGTGGCGATCTCCTCCGCGATATAGCGCTGCAGCGGCGTCATGAGCCCAACGATAAGCCGGATCGTCCCCCCGCGCGCGGCGTTCACCGGCTGTTGGCACGCGACAAACCGACCCGACCGGACCTCCCGTGAGATTCGCCGGATGGTTGCTACGTTGGCGCTCGATCGGGCGATCGATGGTCGGTCCGGCTACCGGCCGAGGGAGCGAAATGGATCGGGGCGTGTGGTGGGACTAGCGATGATCAGGGCGATCCGGGTGGCGGCCGCGGCCGCGGTACTGGCGACCGTGGGGTTCGGGTCGGCGCCCGCCGCGGCGGAGCCGTCCCCCGACGCGCACAGCGTGCGGTGGACCGCGTTGCACGACGGTCCGCAGCCGTATGCCGACGTGCACATCGACTGGGATGTCCCGATCCGGATGAGCGACGGCGTGGTGCTGAAGGCCAACGTCTACCGGCCGGTGAAGCGAGGCGGCGAGGTGGAGCAGCAGCCGCTGCCCACCATCGTGAACCTCACGCCCTACACCAAGCTCATGACCAATCTGATCGACTCGGCGCTGGCGGCTCCCGGATTGCAACCGCTGACGGTGCGGCTGGTGAACCGCGTGAATCTCGCCCGCACGCCGATCAGTGGTTTCGGCGATCTGCTGCACGCGGTCGACGGCGGCACCGTGCAGACGGTGCTCGGTCTGGACCGCAACCTGATCCGTGCCGGATACACCCAGGTCATCGCGGACGTACGCGGGACAGGTTTCTCCCAGGGGTCGTGGGACACGCTCGGTGAACGCGAACAGCTCGACACCCGCGAGGTGATCGAGTGGGCGGCCGCGCAGCCGTGGTCGAACGGCCGTGTCGGGATGAGCGGCGGCTCGTACTCGGGTATCAACCAGCTGCGCGCCGCCGAGAACGCCCCTGCCCCGCTGCGCGCGATCTTCCCCGTGGAGCCGGGCAGCGATCTCATGCGCGATGTCGTCGCGCCGGGCGGAGGCGTGGGGACGACGTTCCTTCCGATGTGGCTCAACACGGTCAACCAGTTGAAACTGATTCCCGACGTGCGGTCGATGCTGAACGGCACCTTCGATTGGGCGTGGCTGCACGAGCGGATGTCCGATCCGGCCAGCAACGTCGATCTGCTGGCCCAGGCGCTGCTCACCCCCTCGCTCGACCACGTGCCGCCCGCGCTGGCCGACGCGCTGGACGAGGACAGTTACTTCCGCCGCGGCATCCAGGGGCATCCCGAGCGCGTCACGGTGCCCACCTTCGTCTACGGCGGCTGGCACGACATCTTCGCCAACAGCGCGACCAAGCTGTACAACGCGATTCCGCTGCCCGCGGGGCACAAGCAACTGGTCGTCGGCGACACCTATCACGCGAATCCCGGTGCGGGAACGGGCGTTCCCGGTGCACCGCCACGGCTCGACGTGCTGCAACGGGTGTGGTTCGACAAGTGGTTGAAGGACGTGGACCACGGCTTGGGCGACTTCGGGCCGATCACCGTGTGGGAACAGGGCGGCGGCTGGATCACCCTCGGGCAGTTCCCGCAGAAGGACCTCAACCATCGTCGCGTGTATCTGTCGGCCGCGCCGAGCGGCACCGCAGGGAAGGCGGTGCACGACGGATCGCTGACGATGACCGTGCCCGACGAGCGGCAGACCTTGACGGTGTCACCCGGCCTCGCCGTGGCGTGTTCCCGCGACACCGCGCAGGGTTCGGCCGGCATGGCCGCCGTGGTGGACGTGTGCGCGAAAGACTCGCGCATCGCCGAGCGCAACGCGCTGACCTTCACCAGTGCGCCGATGACCGAGCCGACGGTCATCTCCGGCCCGATCAACGTGCATCTGAACACCGTGCACGAGGCCACGGACGGGTACTGGAACGTCACGGTCAACGACGTGGGGCCCGACGGAACCTCGAAGGTGCTGACCACCGGACAGCTGACCGCCTCGCTGCGCGCCGTCGACGAGCAGAAGAGCAGCCGCACTCCGACCGGCGACCTGACCGAACCGTTCAATCCGATCACGCTGGACAGTGTGCAGCCGGTCGTCCCCGGGGAGCCGGTGGCGTTGGACATCGCGGTCATTCCGACGCAGGCGGTGCTGCGGCCGGGTCATCGGCTGCGGATCGACGTCTTCGCCGGTAACTCGCCGAAGGCGCTGGCCTTCCGGCCCATGCTCAACAACACCGCATTGCGGCCGCAGCACCTCGAACTGGATCCGTCGGCGCCGAGCTTCGCCATCGTGCCGACGAACCGTCCGCTGGGCTGAACCCGGCCCTCACAACTGCGACTGCACCTGCGCGGAGATCAGCTCGAGGTGGGCGAGATCGCTGAGGTCGAGCACTTGCAGGTAGATGCGCCCGGTGCCGATCTCGGTGTATCGGCCGATCTTGTCCACCACCTCGGCGGGCGAACCGGCCAGGCCGTTGGCCTTCAGCTCGTCCACCTCGCGTCCGATGGCCGCGGCTCGGCGCGCCACCTCGGCGTCGTTCGCGCCGACGCAGACCACCAGCGCGTTGGAGTAGACCAGGTCGTCGGCCGGGCGGCCGTAGGCCTCCGCGGCGGCGCGCACCCGGCCGAACTGCCGCGCGCTGTCCTCGATCGAGGAAAACGGCATGTTGAACTCGCTCGCGTACCGCGCGGCCAGCCGCGGGGTGCGGGTGGCGCCCTGCCCGCCGATCAGCACCGGTATCGGGTCCTGCACCGGTTTGGGCAGGGCTGGGGAGTCGGTGAGCTGGTAGTGCTCGCCGTCGTAGCTGAAGGTGTCGCCGGGCTTGGTGGCCCAGAGCCCGGTGATGACGGCCAGCTGCTCTTCCAGCCGGGCGAACTTGTCGGCGGGGAACGGGATGCCGTACGCGGCGTGCTCCTCGGCGAACCAACCGCTGCCCAATCCGAATTCCACTCGGCCCCCGGACATCTGGTCCACCTGCGCGACCTGGATCGCCAGCGGGCCGGGCAGCCGGAAGGTGGCGGCGGTGACCAGGGTGCCCAGGCGGATCCGCTTCGTCTCCCTGGCCAGTCCGGCGAGGGTGATCCAGGCGTCGGTCGGGCCGGGCAGCCCGTCGGCGCCGCCCATGCTCAAATAGTGGTCGCTGCGGAAGAACGCGTCGAATCCCAAGTCCTCGGCGGCCTTGGCAACGGTGAGCAGGGTGTCGTAGCTCGCGCCCTGCTGCGGCTCGGTGAAGATGCGTAGTTCCATGTCTTCCGACCCTAGCCGTTCGGCGGGTGCGGATCGCGCCTCGTCGTAGGTGCGAGCGATGAGCGCCGCGCGCAGTCGGTGGAACACGGACGGAAGGGCGGTGTCCGAGCCGGTGAGGCGGCCGAATGGGAAGAAGGTTCGAGTGCACCAGGTACCGATCGTCGTGATGGGGGTATCAGGGTCGGGGAAGACGACGGTGGGCACCCGTCTGGCCGACGTGCTCGGCGTCGACTACGCCGAAGGCGACGACTTCCATCCGGCCGCTAACGTCACGAAGATGACGGCGGGGACGCCGCTGGAGGACGTCGATCGCGAGCCCTGGCTCGACGCCCTGGCCGGATGGCTGGCCGAGCGTTCGGGTCGGGGAGCCGTGCTCACCTGCTCCGCCCTGAAGCGGATCTATCGCGATCGGCTGCGCGCGTCCGCTCCCGACGCGTTCTTCCTGCACCTTGACCTGCCGCGCGGCGAACTGGAGCGCCGCCTGGCCGCCCGGCGCGGGCACTTCATGCCGCCGAGCCTGCTCGATTCGCAACTGGCCACCCTGGAGCCGCTCGAGCCCGACGAGAACGGCAGCACCGTCGACGGGACACGATCCCCCGACGACCTGGTCCGGGAAGCCGTGGCGGCGCTGGAGAGGTGAGTTGTCAGGCGAGTTCCGGCACTGAGTCGCAAGCGCCGCGGGTAGGGCTAGAGGCCGCCGAGGCCGGACAGGGCTTCGAAGGCGAGATCGATACCGCGCCACAGCGTGTCGATCTCGGCGGTGACCGCGGGCGCCTGGGCCGGATCTTGCAGGGCCAAGCCGTTGCCGAAGATGACGACGTTGGCGCCTGCGTCGGCCAGGCGCAGCAGTGGACCGGTCGCGGCGCCAGGGCCGAGGGCCGCGTCCAAGCCCTCGCCGAGGAAGTAGAACCGCCACAGCGGCCCGAGGTCGCCGCCGTAGACCGCCTTGGTCCGCTCGACGATCAGCGCGCCCTGCTGGGCGATCGCGTCGACGATGCGGAAATAGTCGGCCGCGTTGGCGGCGGTGCTGCCGACCGCCGCGACGGAATACGCCAGGTCGACGGTCAGATGCGCGTTGTATCCGGCCATCGCGATCCGCGCGGGGGACAGTTCGCAGCGGCGGCTCAGGCCGAAGTAGTGCGCCCAGTGCGGCTCGGTGGGTGCGCCGGTGAATTCGGCGTGCATCGTGCGCAGGAATCGCGACAGCAGTTCGAGACTGATCCGATGCGCCCATTCCGGGTCGTCGAACGCCGCGGGGTCGCGCTGGAGCGGCAGCACGGCGGCTCGTTCGACCGCGTCCAGCCCCAGGCCGAACACGCCGCGCAGGTCGCGGTGGCGGACCAGGATCTCGGTGATCCGCCGGTGCCGGTCGACGGCCTGCTCCAGCCGACGCAGCGACGAACCGGTCAGCGAACCGGTGTCGGACAGCTGCGTGATCGTGGCTTCCTCGGCCGGGGTCAACGCTGTGCCGCAGGGCGTGGCGGAAGCGGTCGCCGCCCCGGCGGGGATAACGGCGAGGAAAATCGCGACGACCAGCGTCAGCGCCGAGAGGAGAGGCCGCGCAGGCGTGGTCCGCGCGAGGATGACTGCCATGCTGGCTCCGGAGGTCGTGGGATCGCGTTACCGCTGTGGCCGACGTGGATGCGTCCGGCGATGTGCCACTGCCGTGGGTAAGGCATTCGCACACAGTGGGATTCGAGCGTAACCGAGCCGATCGCCCGCCGCAGCGCGGCCCTGGCGGTCAGCGGGTGGCGAAGCAGGAGCCGGACGGCGCGCCGGGCAGGCACACCTCGGCGATGGCGGAGACCAGCAGCCACGCCCCGACCGCCAGCGAACCCACGGCGATCGTGCCGAACACCAGCACCCACAGCAGGCCGGGCAGGCGGGTGAGCCGAGCGAGCTGATCGGCGTCGGAGTCGACGTCGTGATAGCGGGCGCGCTGCTGGCGGGAACGACCCCTTTGCAGCTCGATCACCGGACGCGTCCCGGCGAACAGCAGGAACCACGCGCCCAGATACGCGAATCCGGCTTGCAGCGTGTCGGTCCCGAACCAGGAGACGACGAAGACGACCGCGCCGAGACCGAGCACGGTGATGGCGCCGTAGATATTCCTGATCTTGATCATCAGCGCGGCGAGCAGGGCGATGGCGGTCCAGAGCATGAGGGTGATCCGGCTCGCGCCGAGCAGGGCGGCGAACCCGAGCCCGAGCAGCGCCGGTGCGGGGTAACCCGCCATGGTGGTGAGGATCATCCCGAGCCCGTAGGGTTTCCCGCTCGACACGGTGAGTCCCGAAGTGTCCGAATGCAATCGGATGCTGTTGAGCTTGCGGCCGGTGAGCAGCGCGACCCCGGCGTGGCCGCCTTCGTGCGCGATGGTGACGATATTCCGGGTGAACCGCCAGATGGGGGTGTAACCCACCAGCACGAGCGCCGCCACCGCGGCCGCCGCCACCAGCCACCACGGCGGTTGCGCCTGAGTCGTCGTCAGACGGTCGGCGATGGAAGCGCCCCGCTCGAAGAATTCCGCTCTGTCCACCGCCGCACCTTAACCGCCCGCCGCCGCCCGCGCTCGGGGCATGCGTTCCCGCTCCCGGCACTCCGAGCGGCATGTCCTCAGTGCACACGCTCTGCTCAACCATGAGCCTGACCACGCGCAACGTTGAAAGCGTTGCACCGGATACGAGCTCACGTGTAAGTTGACGAATGGTGGTCATTTTTCCGGTGTTCCCTGAGGTCGCGCTCGGGATGCACAATTCGGCCACTGTGGTTCAAGGGGAGGAAAGACTCATGAAGCGAGTGATAACTGTGGTTGTCCTCGGGTTGGCCGTAGCAACGTCCACATTCGGAGCCGGCGGTAAAATCGGTCCTGCGTCGGCGGAAACGCCAGCGGAGTATTGCATGTCACCGGTCGATATCAACATACCGGAATATGCAAACTACTGCTGCGAGCTGTATGTCACGGGACAGCTGGGGCGAAGTCCGGATGTGGTAAGGCGCTGGGGCGCAATCTGCCGACCGTAAGACGACTCATCGATCTCGAGGTTGTGGGCAGAACCCCAGATGTGACGAATTACGCGATTCGATCGAGTATTCCGGTCATATCGCCGGCCACGCCCTGAGTTCGGTAAGAAATCCTCCCGTCCGGACGCAACTCCAAACGGGAGGTCGCGCCGTCGTCGTTGCATCCACCGGGGTCTCGGATAAGTTTTGCGGTGAGTGTCACGGTGTTCGCGGCGGCAGAATTCAGGGTTTCGGCGCGCCCGCATTGCAAGCCCACGATCCGGCCGGTGTTGGTCGATTCTCCGATTTGTTCGCCGATGTGTCCTGGATTGATTGTCAGTACGATGTCATAACTGCCGAGAAGGTCTTTCGCGACGCCTTTCCACTCGCCGACGAAAGCATCCGGAATACTCGTGTCGGAAGGGCTGCTGCTGGTCGGCTTCGTGTCGACAGCTTGGGTGGCGGTAGCCGCAGAAGTACGGGTGCCGCTCTGGGCGATCGAATCGTTCGAATTGTCCTTTCGTAGCTGGGCACCCACCACGAACGCCGCTACGGCGACGGCGACGCAGACGACGAGCGTGCCCGCGATGAGCAGGGCGCGTCCGGGGCGGCGCGGTGCGGGTGCGGCGGCGGGAATCGAACCGAGCCGGGGCGAACCGTGGTGCGCGGACGGATGGGTCTGGTGTGCGAGGAACGCGGGAGACAGCTGTGGCGAGCCTGGTAGCCGTAGCTGCGTGGGCGCCGATCGGCCGTGGTCGCTGTGCGGATCCGGCGGTGCGGGAGGACGGACCATCGTGTCGGCGGTGCGCACCGGATCAGGGAGCGCCGGAACCTCTTGACGGTGGAACGGGCCGGAGTCCAAATTCAGCAACTCGACCGCGCGGCGGCTGACCTCCTCGATTACCGGCGCGGGCAACCAGCCGCCGCGATCGGGGATGCCGAGCGCGGTGAGCTGGGCGAGCAGCTGGTCCGGAGTGGGGCGGGCCGCGGCGTCCTTGGTCAGGCAGGCCGCCACCAGTGGGCGCAGTCGTTCGGGTACGTCGTCGAGTCGCGGCTCCTCGTACACCACCCGCCACAGCATCTGCACCGCGTCGCCGACGCCGAACGGTCCGTGGCCGGTCGAGGCGAACACGAGCACGCCGCCCAAGGCGAAGACGTCCACGGGCGGGCCGGCCGGATCGCCGGTCACCTGCTCCGGGCACATGAATCCCGGTGAGCCGATGACCTTTCCGGTCGTGGTGAGCTTGCTGTCGTCGACAGCGCGGGCGATGCCGAAATCGATCACTTTGGGACCGTCGAGGGCCAGCAGGACATTGGACGGCTTGAGGTCGCGATGCACCACCCCGGCTCCGTGCACCGCCACCAATGCCTCGATCAGCCCGTGCGCCAGCACGAGCAGCGCGTTCTCCGTGAACGGCCCGTACCGGTCGACGGCGTCGGCCAGCGAGAATCCGGCCACGTAACCGGTGGCCAGCCACGGCGGATCGGCGTCCACGTCGGCGTCGAGCACCGGTGCGGTGAATTGTCCGCCGACCCGGCGCGCGGCGGCCACCTCG
This sequence comes from Nocardia barduliensis, assembly GCF_013315795.1. Lineage (GTDB taxonomy): Bacteria > Actinomycetota > Actinomycetes > Mycobacteriales > Mycobacteriaceae > Nocardia > Nocardia barduliensis. The sequence goes on along the minus strand of NZ_JABLTE010000034.1, from coordinate 21,337 downwards.
CGCCGGAAACGCTGGCGGAATTCCGCGTCGATCATGTCCGGGCGGATGACCTTGACCGCGACGGTGCGCCCGCCCGCGTTCCGTCCGAGATAGACCCGGCCCATGCCGCCCGCGCCGAGCACGCCGAGCAGACGGTAGTCACCGATCCGCGCCGGATCGTTCGTGCCGAGCGGTTGCATGGCGCAGCTGGCTCCCTTCGAATGGGCGTCGATCTTCCGAGAGGCTACTCATCGCGGACGCCCTTGTCCGGGCAGCCTGTTGCCCGCTACCGCGCCATGCTCGGCGCGGGAGCCGGTTGCTCCCGCCGCGCCCGCCTGGCCAGCAGATACGCCGCGGCTGCCGCGGGGATGTTCATCAGTACGCCGTACACCGCCCCGGGAACGGCCATGGTCTCGTTGTGCAGCACCGACGCGGCCACGGCGATCGCCAGCGCCGCGTTGTGCACGCCGATCTCCATGGCCGATGCGATCGCCTGACCGGTCTCCACCCGCAACAGCCTGGGCAGGAAGTAGCCGATGGCCAGACTGAGCACGGCGAACGACAGGCAGATCGAGGCCAGCTTCCCGATGTGCTCGGTCAGCGTGTCCAGATTCGCGCCCACCCCGGCCGCGATCACCAGCGCGAGGACCACGACGGAGAGGATCTTCACCGCGCCGCGCATCCGGAGCGACCACTCCGGGAACCGCCGGTGCACCACCATGCCGAGCGCCACCGGCACCAGCACTATGGCGAACACCTGCGCGAACTTCTCCGGCCGCAGGCCCACCGAAGCTTCGTCCTCCAGGAACAAGGCGTAGGACAGCGCCACCACCACCGGCATCGTGAACACCGCCAGCACCGAATTGATCGCGGTGAGCGTGATGTTCAGCGCCACATTGCCTCCGGCGATGTGACTGAACAGGTTCGCCGACGCTCCGCCCGGCGACGCCGCGAGCAGCAGCATGCCCGCGGCCAGCGCGCCTTCGAGTCCGAACAGGTAGATCATGCCCAGGCACAGCGCGGGAAGCAGAAGCATCTGGCACGCCAGCGCGATCACCGCCGCTTTCGGGTACCGCAGCACGCGGGCGAAATCCGCTGTGGTCAAGGTCAGCCCGAGCCCGAACATCACCAAGGCCAGCGCCAGCGGCAGCAGTACCGCGAAAACCGTTGCGCCCATGGGGTCTCCTCTCCGCCGAGCGGCCGGACCGGCCGATCCCGGGGACCGACGTTATCGACTCGCGGCGCAGGTGGCCAGCCCAGGTCAGACGGTGACGGTCACACCCCGTGCCGCCGACTCCCGCGCTTTCGCCAGCAGGCGCAGGGTGGTGACGGCGTCGCGAGGGTCGACGGGAACGGGCGTCCCGTCGAGTAGCGCGGCGGCCATCGCGGAGTAGAACGCGGGGTACGCGCCGGGCGCGGTGGGCACGGGGGCGAAGTCGGGTTCCGCGCCGAGCACGCCCCAGCGCTCGGCATCAACTGTGCCCCAGGGCAATTGGTCGTCCGGGCGGCGACCGGCCCGTAACGCTTCCTCCTGCGGGTCCAACCCGTAGGTGACATACGCGGCTTCCGATCCGAGTACCCGGAAACGTGGTCCGAGCTGCGGGGCGACGGCGCTCATCCAGAGGTGGGAGCGCACACCGCCGGAGTGCGTGAGCGCGACGAACGCGTCGTCGTCGGTTGTGATCCCCTCGCGCCGCCGGTCCAGCTCGCAATACACCGAAGCCACCGGGCCGAACAGGGTCACGGCTTGGTCCACCAGGTGACTGCCGAGGTCGAGCAGAATGCCCGCGCCCTCCGCCTCCGTGCCGACCTCCCGCCAGCCGCCTTTCGGCACCGGACGCCAGCGCTCGAACCGGGACTCGAAACGCCGTACCCGGCCCAGCTTCCCGGCCTCGACCAGCTCCCGCACGGTCCGGAAGTCGCCGTCCCAGCGCCGGTTCTGGAAGACCGACAGCGCGAGGCCCGAGCGCTCCGCGCGGGCCATGAGGTCCTCGGCGTCGTCCACTGAGACCGCGAACGGCTTGTCGACCACCACCGGCAGACCGGCCGCGAGCGCCTGCCGGGCCAGCGGCGCGTGCGTGTGGTTCGGTGTCGCGATCACCGCCAGGTCTATCCCGGCCGGTGCGGCGAACAGCTCATCGGCATCCGACACCACGCGCACGCCCCGATGTTCGGCGCGAGCGCGCTCGGCGCGTTCCGCCGAGGATGTCACCACCACCGCCACCCGCATCCGAGGCTGCGCGGCGATCAGCGGAGCGTGGAAAACCGCTCCGGCCAAGCCGTAGCCGAGCACGGCGACTTCGAGGATGCTCATGCCCCGACGCTACCGCCGCGGGGCGACTACACCAGGGATCACCGGGGTCGTCCTTGTCGACCAGCAGCCGCACGGTACGAACTCGGTAACCGAGCGCGTCCCGGCCGAGGTCACCGACGCCACGAACTTCGCCCGGCCCTGCGGTCCGTCGCGCGCGCCGCGACAGTAGCGCCCGAGCCGTCGCGATGATGCCCGAGCCGCCCGGAAATCTGATGGTCCGGGCGGCTCGTGGCCGGGTGGCAGTCGGTGCGCGGCCCGGCCGGGTCATCGCGCGTGCACCTGCTGTGGGGCTCGACGCGAAGGCACGCTCGTCGGGAGGGGTTTACATAGGGCTTCTCAGGTGTGGAGACACCGCACCATAGACCGACATGAGAGGTGCTCCCAATAGCTGCTGTACGCCATCGCAACCGAGGTGCGCGTGCATCATCTGATCGGGGTCGGCGGGCTGGTGTGCTTCCTGCTGCTGGCATGGCTACCCAGTTCCGACCGCCGCGCCGCGGGCCGTCGGCTGCCGCGGATAGCGGTCCTGCTGATCCTGCAGATCGCACTCGGTTTCCTGCTGCTGAAAACCGGCATCGGGGGCAGCGTTATCCGCGCGATCAGCGACACTTTCGACCGCATACTCGGCTACGCGGCACAGGGCACGGCGTTCGTGTTCGGCGACCTTCCGACCGTGGGCAGCGGCGGGCCCGCGTTCCTCTTCGCGGTCCTGATGCCGATCGTGCTCGTCTCCGCGCTGATCGGCATCCTGCAACACGTGCGGGTACTGCCGCTGATCATCAAGTACCTCGGGTTGCTGCTGTCGTGGGTGAGCGGCTTCGGCAAGGTCGAATCGTTCAACGCCGTCGCCGCCGTCATCCTCGGTCAGTCCGAGGTGTTCATCTCGCTGCGGGCCATGCTCGACGACATCCCGCCGCAGCGGATGTACACCCTGGCCGCCTCGGCGATGTCGACGGTCTCGGCGGCCATCCTCGGCGCCTACATGCAGCTCATCGACCCGAAGTTCGTGATCGCGGCGATCATGCTGAACATGCTCGGCGCGTTCGTGGTGTGCGCGCTGATCAACCCCTACCCGGTCACGGCCGCCGACGACGACGAGCTGCTCGGGAAGGAGATCGCCGACAGTCGCAAGCGGCAGTCGTTCTTCGAGATGCTCACCGACTACATCCTCGTCGGCTTCAAGGTCGCCTTCACCGTGGCGGCCATGCTGATCGGCTTCATCGCCCTGCTGGCCATGGTCAACGGCGTCTTCGCCGCCGTGTTCCACGGCACCACGTTCCAGGACGTGATGGGGCACGTTTTCGCGCCTTTCGCCTGGCTGACCGGCATCCCCTGGGACGAGGCGGCGGCCGCGGGCCGATTCATGGGCACCAAGCTGGTCTCCAACGAGGTGGTCGCCATGCACGAACTGAACAGCGACAAGGCCGGACTGTCCGAGCGCACCGTCGCGATCGTGTCCACCTACCTGGTGTCGTTCGCGAACTTCGCCACCATCGCCATCGTCACCGGCGCCGTCCGCAGTCTCAGCGCGCAACAGGGCACCGTCATCGCCCGCAACGGACTACGCCTGCTCTACGGCGCGACCTTGGTCAGCTTCCTGTCCGCCACCATCGTCGGCCTCCTGAGCTAGAGCGCGGCGCTCAGATCGCGTCCGTCTGTCCGTATCTGTGGGTTGCGTGTCCTTGCGGACTCGGCTCGGCGGCTCGAGACTGGGCTCATGGAGGCAAGCGGTGACGTCGTGGTCGCGGTATCGGACGGGGTGCTGATGCTCGACGTCGCCGGACCGGTGCAGGTGCTGCACTGGGCCGGGCGCCGGATTCGCTTCGCCTCGCCCGACGGCGCTCCGGTGCGCACCGATGTCGGTGTACCGCTCGGCGTCGACGGTGTGCTGGGCGAGCTGAGCGCACCGGTGGACCTGCTGCTGGTGCCGGGATACCCGCCGCAGGACGACGTTCCGGCGGCGCTGGTGGACGCGGTGCGCGCGGTCGGCGGCGCGGCGCGGCGGGTGGCCTCGGTGTGCACCGGCGCGTTCGTGCTGGCCGAGGCCGGATTGCTGGACGGGCGGCGCGCCACCACGCATTGGCTGGCCTGTGCCGCACTGGCGCAGCGGTTTCCGCGCGTGCGGGTCGACGCCGACGCCATCTATCTGCGCGACGGGCCGATCGTCACGTCCGCGGGCGTCACCGCGGGCATCGATATGGCACTGGCGCTGGTGGAGGAGGAGCACGGCGCCGAACTCGCGCGCTCGCTGGCGAAACATCTCGTGGTGTTCCTGCACCGGCCCGGCGGCCAGTCGCAGTTCAGCGTGCGCACGAGCATTCCGACGCCGCGCACCGACGGTCTGCGCCAGGTGGTCGACGCGGTGATCGCCGACCTGTGCGCCGACCACAGCCTGGCGGCCATGGCCGCCCGCGCCGCGCTGAGCGAACGCCATCTCAGCCGCCTGTTCCGGCAGGAGATCGGCATGACGCCAGGGCGTTACGTCAAGCAGGCCCGCTTGGAAGCCGCCCAGGCGCTGCTCGAATCCGGCGACGAGCCGATGACGGCGGTCGCCCGGCGCAGCGGGTTCGGCTCCGAGGAGACGATGCGCCGCACCTTTCTCGACCTGCTCGGCACCGCGCCGAGCGACTACCGCAGGCGCTTTCGCGCGCCCGCGCGCTGATCGCACCCTTCACTCACCAGGAGTTCGACCATGTCCTTGTCTCGTCGTGCCGCGCTGGGCGCGGGCATCGCCGCAAGTGCGTTCGCTGTCGCTGCGAAAACCGCCGCCGCACAGCACTTCACGTTGCAACACCCGCCGACCTCGTTGGCCGGCAGAGCGAACGAACTCGTCACCGCCCAACTCCCCCCGGCGCTGCGCAACCACAGCGTGCGGGGCTTCTTCTTCGGGCGTGCGATCGCCGAGCGGCAAGGCTTGCGGCCCGGCGCGGACTACGACGAGGAGACCATGTATCTCATCTGCGTACTGCACGACCTCGGCCTGGCCGATGGCGCGGGCGACGACCAGAGATTCGAGATCGACGGCGCCGATCGCGCCGCGCGATTCCTCGAGGACAACGGCGTCACCGACGCCAGGGTGGACACGATCTGGGACGCCATCGCCGCGCACACCTCCGGTTTCACCGACTCGCCGGTCTGGCGCCGCCGCAGGCCGCCGGAGACGTGGATCGCGGTAGACGGAATCGGCCTCGACGTGGGCGGCGCCCCGACCGACCTGCCGCCCGGGTACGCCGATCTGGTGCACGCCGCGTACCCGCGATTGGGCGGCAGCCGCGCGCTGGGCGCGGCGATCGAAGCCCAAGCCCTGGCGAACCCCCGGAAGGCGCCGCCGGGGAGCATGGCCGACGTGCTCCTGCGCGATCGCCATCCCGAACTGCCGACGCTCACCTGGGACGGGATCCTGGCGATGAGCGCCTGGGGCGACTGACGGCTCAGCCGCCGGCTTCCTCGGCGGCCCGCAGATCGGCTTTCCATTCCCGGAAGCCTTCCTCGGTGCGGCCGCGACGCCAATACCCGGAGATCGAGGCCGCCCACTCGGCGGTGACGCCCCGGTCCTTGCGGACATAGCGGCGCAGATCCTTCATGACCGCCTCGGCTTCGCCGTGGATGAACACTTGGACCTGACCGGGCGCCCACGGCGCCGCGCGGACGGTTGCGGCGAGCAACTCGCCCGGGGGCCGGACGCCGCGGTGCAGCCAGGTCAGCTCGATGCCGTCCGGCTGCTTGAGCGGCAGCTCGTCGTCCGGACCGGCGACTTCGACGAACGCCAGCCCGGTCGCTTCGGCGGGCATCGCCTCGAGCGCGGCGGCGATAGCGGGCAGCGCCGCCTCGTCACCGGCCAGCAGATGCCAGTCGGCGTCGGGGCGCGGGGTGTAGGCGCCGCCGGGGCCGTACAGGTCGATGGTCGCACCCGGCCGGACCTCCGCCGCCCACGGTCCCGCGATGCCTTCGGCACCGTGGAAGACGAAGTCCACCGCGATCTCACCGGCGACCGGGTCCACCGACCGGACGGTGTAGGTGCGCAGCACCTCGTTGCCGTCCTGCGGGAAAATGAACTTCACATACGAGTCGGTGAACTCGCTGGGCCGGAACGCGGCGAAGCCGGGGCCGCCCAGGTGCACCCGGATCAGATGCGGGGTCAGCCATTCGGTGCGCTGCACCGTGAGGGTGGTGCGAGGACGTGCCAAGAGAACCTCCGATGAGAATAATTAGGCTTACCTTACTTACCCTACCCGCGTTCGGCTCGAGCTGCGGGCAACCGCTGACGGCGCGCCGCCGAGGCGTGAAGATGATCACCATGACGCAGTCCGTGCCGACACCGGCCCACGCCGTGCAGCAGCGCTACCGCCACCCGCAACCGGTCGAACCCGCGCAGTGGAACCAAGTCCTGCAGGTGCTGCACGAACACCGCTCGGTGCGCCGCTACCTGCCGGACCCGGTGCCCGACGCCACACTGCGTCTGCTGATCTCCGCGGCGCAGTCCGCGCCGACGTCGTCTAATTTGCAGGTCTGGAGCGTTATCGCGGTCCGTGACCCGCGGCGCAAGGCGCGGCTGGCCGCGCTGGCGGGTGACCAGGCGCACATCGTCCAGGCGCCGGTGCTGCTGGTCTGGACGGCCGATTTCGCCCGCCTGCGCCAACTCGCCGCGGACCGGAGCGCGCCGCTGGAGGGCGCGGACTATCTCGAGTCGAGCTACGTCGGATTCATCGACGCCGCGCTCGCGGCGCAGAACGCGGTCGTGGCCGCCGAATCGCTCGGGCTCGGCACCGTCTACATCGGGGCGCTGCGCAACAAGCCGGAAGACGTCGCCGCCGAACTCGGCCTGCCGCCGCAGGTGTTCGCCGTCTTCGGCTTGGTGGTCGGCCACCCCGACCCCGCCGAGGACGCGCGGGTGAAGCCGCGCCTGCCGCAGGAAGCCGTCCTGCACCACGAGACCTACGATCTGGACGCGCAGCGGGGACACGTGGCCGAGTACGAGACCCGGATCGCGGAATTCTATGCCGAGCAGCAGCTCGCGCATTCCTGGACCGAGCGGGTGCTGGCCCGGCTGGCTTCGGCGGCGGCGCTGAGCGGCAGGCACCGACTGCGCGAGTCGCTCACCAACCACGGCTTCCGATTGCACTGACCCGCCGCCTCAGGCCGCGACCTTCTCGGTGAGCAGTTCGAACGATCGGGCGCGGTCGTCGATGTCGTAGACCAGGGTGTTGATCATCAGCTCGTCGGCCTGGGTGCGGTGCAGCAGGTCGGCGAGCTGACCGCGCACCGTTTCCGGCGAGCCGAGCAACTGCCCGGCCCTGCGCTGCCGGATGAAGGCGCGCTCGTGTTCGGACGGGCGGAACGCGGCCGCTTCCTCCGGCGTGGCCAGCGCCCGCGGCGTGCCGCGCACCAGATTGAGGAAGGCCAGGTCGCGCGGGCCTGCGAGCGTCTCGGCGCGCTCGTCGGTGTCCGCGCAGATCGCCGCGACCGCGACCATCGCGTGCGGGCGCGACAGGAGCTCGGAGGGCCGGAAGTGCTCGCGGTAGAGCGCCAGCGCGGGCTCGGTGTTGTCCGGGCTGATGTGATGGGCGAAGGCGAACGGCAGCCCGAGCACCGCGGCGACCTGGGCGCTGTAGCCGCTGGAACCCAGCAGCCAGATCTCCGGCTCCTCGCCGCGGCCCGGCGTCGCGGCGATGCCGCCGGGATCGGACCCGCGGAAGTAGCCGAGCAGCGCGGCCAGCTCCTGGGGGAACGACTCCGCCGACAGGCCGTCCGCGGTACGCCGCAGGGCGCGGGCGGTCGCCTGGTCGGTGCCGGGCGCGCGTCCGATGCCCAGGTCGATCCGTCCGGGATGCAGCGCGTGCAGGGTGCCGAATTGCTCGGCGACCACGAGCGGAGCGTGGTTGGGCAGCATCACCCCGCCGGAGCCGACCCGGATGGTGGAGGTGGCGGCGGCCAGGTGGGCCAGCAGCACGCTCGGCGCCGAACTCGCGATGCCCGGCATGTTGTGGTGTTCGGCCACCCAGAAGCGGTGATAGCCCAAAGCCTCGGTGCGCCGGGCCAATTCGGTGGTCGCGTCGAGCCCCTCGCCGACGGTGCGGCCGGACTGCACCGGCGCCAGATCCAGTACGGACAGCGGGACGTCGATCATCTGTCTCCTCCAGGGTGCGATCTCCATCCCAACGCGCGGCGCTCCCGGTGTATTTCGCCGGCCGCCTCAGCCGCGCGCTATCGCGCGGAACACCTCGATGGTCTCCTGCTCGTCCTGGGTGGTCCCGTGGTCGCTGAGTTTGACGATGACGGTGCCGCTGGGCGGGTCGACGTAGACGTACTGGCCGTAGACGCCGACCGCGGTGAGATCGGCCCCGTCCCCGCCGGTCGGGTGCCACCACTGCGCGCCGTAGGGCCAGTCGCCCACCCGGTGCGGGGCCGGGGTGCGGATGCGGTCGATCCATTGGGGCGGCACGATCTGCGCGTCGCCCACGCGCCCGCCGTCCAGCACCAGCTGCCCGATCTTGGCGAAGTCGCGGGCCGTCGCGTTGAGACAGCAGAACGCCTTCTCCTGGCCGCCCGCGCGATCGAGGTTCCACAGCGCGTCGTCCTGGGCGCCGATCGGAGCCCAGATGTCGCGCTCCAGCAGGTCCGCCAGCGGCAGGCCCTCGACCCGCGCCAGCGCCATGCCGAGCAGTTGGGTGTCCACACTGCGGTACTCGCCCGCGCTGCCCGCCGGGAACCGCAGGCCGCGGTGATCGCGGACGAATCCGGCGAGGTCCTCGGTGAGGTACATCCGGGCGGTGCCGGTCAGCGGCATGTACTTGTTGTAGTTCTCCGAGACGTCCACGCCGGAGGCCATGTCCAGCAGGTCGCGGATGGTGACGGTGTCGTAGGCGCCGCCCGTGGTCAGCTCGGGCAGGATCCGCACCAGGCGGTCGTCCTCGGCGAGCTTCCCCGCGGCGACGGCCCGGCCGGTCAGCAGCGACACGATGGATTTCACCACCGACCACGACGACTGACGGGTGGTCGCCGTGACGCCGTCGCGGTACCACTCGTGGGTGACGGCGCCGCCGCGCAGGACGAGGAACGAATTGGTGTGCGTGGTGTCGAGGAAATCGGTGATCGAGCGGTGCGATCCGCGCCACGGCACCCGCTCGGGCAGCGGCCGCGGTGCGTTCGGCAGGGGACGCGCAGTGAGCGAGGCGGACACCGTCCGGCTCTCGAACAGTGCGCCTTGGGCGGAGGGCGGGTCGGTCATCAGCCGCACCAGCGTCGGCGGCGACGGTATGCGCAGCACCGGCGTGGTGACGAACGCCGCGCCGACCAGGACGGCGACGGCGGCGAGCAGGACGAGGACGGCACGCAGCGCGTAGCGGCCGGGTCGGGCGCGCCGGTGCGGCGGTTCGGTCATGACGGGAGCCGATCGGTAGGGGACCCGATGATGGCATGTCCGGCGCCGGTCCGGTAGGGCCGGACGGCTTCGGCGGTCGGCCCGGAAACGACGCGCACGGGCGGGGCGGTAGCGTGACGACTCGATCGAGGCCGACCATGCGATGATCCGACGTCGTGTGCTCGGCGCACCGGCCGGTGACCGGCGTCGCCGCCCAGCGAGGGGAAGGACCGCAGTATGACAGCCTCCGACCGTCACGTTCAGGACGCCGGACCGTCGGCTCCGGCGGACAGCGGCGACTCGGAAGGCTATGCCAGGAGCCTGAGCCCGCGCACCATTCAGATGATCGCCATCGGCGGCGCGATCGGCACCGGCCTGTTCTACGGCGCGGGCGGTGCGATCGAGCAAGCGGGTCCCGGCCTCATCCTGGCCTACCTGGCGGCGGGCCTGGCCATCTTCGTGATCATGCGGGCGCTCGGCGAACTGCTGACCTACCGGCCGATCTCGGGGAGTTTCGCCGAGTACGCCCACGAATTCCTCGGCCGCTTCGCCGGTTTCGTGACCGGCTGGTCGTACTGGGCGGTGTGGGTGACCACCTGCATGGCCGAGATCACCGTGGCGGGCAAGTACGTGCAGTACTGGTTCGACATCCCGCCGTGGATCACCGCGCTGGTCGTGCTGGCGGTGATGTTCGGCGCCAACCTGATCTCGGTGCGGCTGTTCGGCGAGGGCGAGTTCTGGTTCTCCGCCATCAAGGTGACCGCGATCGTCGGCATGATCCTGCTCGGCATCGGCGTGCTGCTGATCGGCTTCGGAAACGCCCCGAATCCCACCGTCACCAACCTGTGGGCCGACGGCGGCGTGTTCCCCAACGGTCTCGGCCAATCGCTGCTCGTGCTGCAGATCGTGCTGTTCGCCTACGTGGGCGTGGAATTGGTGGGCGTCACCGCCGGGGAGGCGCGTGAGCCGCGCACCACCTTGCGCAAGGCGATCAACACGCTGCCGTTCCGGATCGGCCTGTTCTACGTCGGCGCGCTCGTGGTGATCATGTCGGTGTCCAGTTGGCGCGACTTCCACGCGGGCAAGAGCCCGTTCGTGGAGGTCTTCCAGCAGATCGGCATCCCCGGTGCGGCCGGCATCGTGAATTTCGTGCTGCTCACCGCGGCGCTGTCGTCGTGCAACTCCGGTATCTACTCGACCGGCCGGATGCTGCGCACCCTGTCGCTGCGCGGCGAGGCGCCCGCCCGGCTGAACCAGCTGAGCGCGAACGCGGTGCCCTGGGTCGGGATCAGCGCGTCGGCGGCGGCGATGGTGATCGGCGTGGTCGTCAACGTCATCTCCCCGGACAAGGCCTTCGCCTACATCACCTCGGTGTCGACCATCGGCATCATCTTCGTCTGGGGCGTCATCCTGGTGTGCCACCTGCTCTACCGCGCCAAGGTCGCCCGTGGTGAGCTGCCCGCCAGCGACTACCGGCTGCCCGCCGCGCCGTACACCACCGTGCTCGCGCTGGCATTCCTCGGCCTGGTGGTCGTGCTGCTGTTGTTCACCGACAGCGGGCGCACGGCCATCGCGGTCGGTGCGGTGTGGGCGGTGCTGGTGTCGGCCGGATACTTCACGCTGCGCAAACTCGGCAGGCCCGCTACGCCGACCGAGTCCGTGCACACCAGCTGACGCGCGATTTTCCGCTAGGCCGCGAGGAAGAGCGCGGCCGCGCCGATCGCCTCCACCACGCCGTAGAACCAGGTGGGGTAGAAAGCCGTTCGCTCGTCGAGCACGGCGGACACCACCCGGCCGAGGGCCATGCCCGCCAGCGCGGCGCCGATGGCGACCATGATCCCGCCGCGCAGGGATCCGAGGTCGAGAGCGGCCACCGCGAGCACGGCGGCCATCGCCAGACCGAAACCGCCGTAGACGGCGCGCACTTCGTATCGGGCGCTCGGCTCCGCGAGCCGGATGCCGAAGGGCCTGATCAGCGCGACCGGCGACGCGAGCGCGTAAACACCCATGCCCAGGAAGAACACGCCGACGATTCCGCATACCGCCTGTGCCACTACGACCTCCGAGTTCCGGTTCGGTTGGAAAGCCCAGCTTGCGCCAGGCCCGGCAGCGAACGCTTCCGAAAACCCGCTGCGTCGGGTCGTGTCGTCGGATCGGCATCCGCGCGGCCCCGCGGCCTTGCCACGGCGGTCCGGCGGGAATTCCATCTCCGACCAGCGTGAATGCGCCGGTTTCGGGCCGGTTCGGGTGGACGCAGGTCAGTCGGTCGCCGCACGCGGGGGCATCATGGCCGCGGCGACGACCATGACCGCGGCCATCGCCGCGATCGCGACGAAGACCAGGTGTATCGCCGCGGCCAGCGTCTCCGGCGGCGGGTGATCGGAGTGACCGACCCGCGCGTTCACGACCGCCCCGAACACCGCGATGCCCACCGCGCTGCCGATCGAGCGCGCGAACATGTTGGCGGAGGTGACCACGCCCCGCTCGGTCCATTCGGCGCTGGTCTGCGCCGCGATCAGGGTCGGGGTCGCGACCCAGCCCATGCCGATGCCTATCACGAAGCACGACATGGCGACCTGCCACAACGCCGAGTGCTGGGTGATCAGCAGCGTGCTCGCGGCGCCGAGCGCCGCCGAACCGCTGCCGAGCAGAGCGGTCGTCCGGAAACCGAAGCGCAGATACAGTTTCCCCGCTTGGGACGCGGCCAGCGGCCAGCCCAGCGTGAGCGCGCCGACCGTCAGGCCGGCGACCAGCGCGCCGGTGCCGAGCACACCCTGGGTGAAGGTCGGCACATAGGAGGTCGCTCCCACCAGGATCGCGCCGATCAGCACCGACACCAGGCTGCTGGCGATCACCACACGGCGAGTGAACACCCACAGCGGCAGGATCGGATTCCGCGCCCTGCGCTCGACCAGCCCGAACAGCGCGAGCAGGACCGCGCCGCCGGTGAAGATCCCGATGCTGAGGGGCGAGGACCAAGCCCACGCCTGGCCGCCCTCGAGCAGCCCGAGGATCAACGCGCCCGCCCCGACCGCCAGCAGCGCCGCACCCAGGTAGTCGACACTCTGTCGCCGCCGGGGGGCGCTCTCGGCGAAATTGCGGACCAGCATCCATCCGGCGAGCGCGCAGAGCGGAAGGTTGATCAGGAAGATCCAGCGCCAGCCCACGTAGTCGGCGAACAGGCCGCCCAGCAGCGGGCCCGCCACACTCGACATGGCCCACACACTGGCCAGATAGCCCTGCACCCGAGCGCGCTCCGACAGCGTGTACAAATCGCCCGCGATGGTCATCGTCATCGGCTGGATCGCTCCGGCGCCGATGCCCTGCACGGCGCGGAAGACGATCAGTCCGAGCATGCTGGTCGCCGCGCCGCACAGCAGCGAACCCAGCGCGAACGTCGCGATCCCGAACAGGAGCACCGGTTTGCGGCCCACGGTGTCGGCGAGCTTGCCGTAGATCGGCACCGTCACCGCTTGCGCCAGCAGATAGATGGAGAACAACCAAGGGAATTGCGCGAAGCCGCCGAGACTGTGGGTGATGGTGAGCACCGCCGTGGCGATGACCGTGGAATCGAGCGCGACCAGCCCGGTGGCCAGCATCAGCGCTCCGAGCACGGCGCCGCGCTCGGAGCGCAGCCCGATCGCCGCCGTCGCAGTCTCCGTCGCCACCGCGGCCCCTCTCGTTCGCTTGTCTAACCACCTCGAACGACGGTATCCGCTCCGCGACTATTCCCGCACCGTGATTTCCCAGCGCGATCCGGGCAAGAGGGGGCCGCTCACCCGAGGCGCGGTCGGGTGAGCGGCCCCGGCGGCGCACCGGCGCTGCCGTATCCCGCAGTCGCCGGTGCCCCGGGTCAGTGGGGCGGATCCGCCCCGGTGGGTGGCGGCTGTGCCTCGAGAACGGCGAGTTCCTCGTCGGTGAGCAGCCGGGAGCGGATGAGGAAGCGCACGCCTTCGGGTGCTTCCAGGGAGAATCCACTGCCTCGACCGGGCACCACGTCGACGGTGAGGTGGGTGTGGCGCCAGTAGTCGTACTGGTCGGCGCTCATCCAGAACGGCGTGTCCGCCGCCAGGTGCCCGAGCAGCACGTCCGACCCGCCGACCCGGAATTCGCCGCGCGGATAGCACATCGGTGAGCTGCCGTCGCAGCAGCCGCCGGACTGGTGGAACATGACCGGGCCATGCTGGGCGATCAGCTGCCGCAGCAGTGTCCGCGCTGCCGCGGTGAGCTCGACACGATGGACCGGATCGCCCATCAGAAGAACCCGAGCTTGTCCGGCGAGTAGCTGACCAGCAAGTTCTTGGTCTGCTGGTAGTGGTCGAGCATCATGCGGTGGTTCTCGCGCCCGATGCCGGACTTCTTGTAGCCGCCGAACGCCGCGTGCGCGGGGTAGGCGTGGTAGCAGTTGGTCCAGACCCGGCCCGCCTTGATCCGGCGGCCCAATCGGTAGGCGGCGTTGATGTCGCGGGTCCACACTCCGGCACCGAGCCCGTAGAGGGTGTCGTTGGCGATTTTCAGCGCTTCGTCGATCGAGTCGAAAGTGGTCACCGACACGACCGGCCCGAAGATCTCCTCTTGGAAGATGCGCATGTCGTTGCGGCCGGAGAAGATCGTCGGCTCGACGTAGAAGCCGTCGGGGAACTCCTCGACCTTGCGCGGACCGCCGCCGGTGAGCACCTCGGCGCCTTCCTGGCGGCCGATGTCGAGGTAGGACAGGATCTTCTCGTACTGGTCGTTGCTGGCCTGCGCGCCGATCATGGTGGCGTCGTCGAGCGGGTTACCGCCGCGGATGGCTTTGGTGCGTTCGATGCACCGGGCGATGAACTCGTCGTAGATCGAGGAGTGGATCAGCGCGCGGGACGGACAGGTGCAGACCTCGCCCTGGTTGAGCGCGAACATCACGAAGCCCTCCACGGCCTTGTCGAGGAAGGCGTCGTCGGCGGCCATGATGTCGGGCAGGAAGATGTTCGGGCTCTTGCCGCCCAGTTCCAGGGTGACCGGGATGATGTTCTCGCTGGCGTACTGCATGATCAGCCTGCCGGTGGTCGTCTCGCCGGTGAAGGCGACTTTGGCCACGCGCGGGCTCGCGGCCAGTGGCTTGCCCGCCTCGACGCCGAAGCCGTTGACCACGTTCACCACTCCGGGCGGCAGCAGGTCGGCGATCAGCTCGACGACCTTCAGGATCGACGCCGGGGTCTGCTCGGCGGGCTTGAGCACCACCGCGTTTCCGGCGGCCAGCGCGGGCGCGAGTTTCCAGGTGGCCATCAGGATCGGGAAGTTCCAGGGGATGATCTGCCCGACGACGCCGAGCGGTTCGTGGAAGTGGTAGGCGATGGTGTCGGCGTCGATTTCGCTGATGCCGCCCTCCTGGGCGCGGACCGCGCCGGCGAAGTAGCGGAAGTGATCCACCGCCAGCGGCAGGTCGGCGGCCAGCGTTTCCCGGACCGGTTTACCGTTCTCCCAGGTTTCGGCCACGGCCAGCGCCTCGAGGTTGTCCTCGATCCGATCGGCGATCTTGTTGAGGATGTTCGCCCGCTCGGCCGCCGAGGTGGCGCCCCACGCGTCGGCGGCTCGGTGCGCGGCGTCCAAGGCGAGTTCGATGTCGGCGGCCGACGAGCGCGCCACCTCGCAGAAGGTCTGCCCGTCCACCGGGGAGGGATTCTCGAAATAGCGGCCCTCGACCGGGGCGGTCCACTCACCGCCGATGAAATTGTCGTAGCGCGCGGCGTATTCGACGACGCTGCCCTCGGTTCCCGGCTTCGCGTAGCTCATGGCGGGTAACTCCTCGCTGGTTGCGGACGTGATGCGCACGGCGGGTCGGCCGTGACGCGGGTCACTATGCCGCGCGAGGGTTGAGGAAACGTTGAGGCGCGCGGCGCCCGCCCGGCGCCCCGAGGCGGAACTCAGTCGCGCAGCGCGCCGTGCAGCCGGGCAGCGGCCAGCGCACGACGAGCGTCGCCCGCGGGGAGCAGGCGCAGCGCGTGTTCGTGGATCTCGACGTCGTGCGGGGCGCGCTCGCCGTAGCGCAGCGCGTGCTCGACGTTTCCGCTGGTGAGCACGGCGGTACGCACACCGACTGCCAGATATTCGCGCCACTGCACGATGCCCGGCGTGTCCGAGTCCGGTAGCAGCGGCCCGCGATACAGCTCGACCGCCGTGGCGGTGTCGCCCGCCTCGAGCGCGGCGAGCACGTCCACGGCGTCGCAGGACAGTGGGCTCACCAGCTGGTAGACCCGGCTGGTGATATCGCCGCCGGTGGCGCGGCGCAGGTGGGACATCTCCGATTTGAGCGTGCTGGCGCCGACCGGCCGGTCACCGTACACCGCGAAGTGCAGGCGTTCATGGGTGAAACCCGCTGGCTCGAGCGCCAACAGGGCCAGTATCTCCAGCTGCCTGGGGCGCAAGCGCACGGGTGCGCCGTCGCGGATCAGGCGGGCAGCGCCGAGACAGGTGAGCCGGACGCCCGGCGTTGCCATGCGGTGGTGCAGTTTGGCTTCGATGGCGGTGACCAGGGTGCGGGCGGTGGACATGGCCAGCGGGTGGGCGCGATCCCAGGTGGTGGACAGGTCCAGCACGCCGAGTTGACGGCCGTCCGCCGCGCGGATCGGCGCGCAGTAGCAGACCCAGCCGTGCAAGGCGGCGACCAGGTGTTCGGCCGAGAAGACGGTGTGCGGCCGTTCGGTGCGCAGCGCCAGCGACAGCGCGTTCGTGCCCATGTGGGCCTCGTCCCAGCGTCCGCCGGGCGCGAAGTTCACCTGTTCGGCACGCCGACGCATCACCGGACCACCGTGGGACCACAGAATGGTTCCGGTCTCGTCGGTGATCGCCGCGACGTAGCCCGCGCCCTCGGTGATATCGCGCAACTGATCGGTCAGCTCGGATACCGGTGTGCGCAAGGGGGATTCGGCCCAGCGGGCGGCGACATCGGCTTCGGCCAGCGGCGCGTGCTCGCGCGCCGGATCGACGGTGCGCAGCGACCGCAGCCACGATTGCGCGACCTCGCTGCGCAGCGTGGAGTCACCCTGCGGCGCTCCGGCGGGTATCCACCGGGACCACTCTTGTTCCAGCGCAGCGCGTTGCTGCGAGAGGGAACTGCGCTGTGCCATCTCGCGGATCCTGTGTCTTCGCTCCGATCGTCTTCGTGCCTCCCCATCATGCCCCAGCGCACGGCCGGGCAGTCCGTTTCGGCCTGCTGTCCACGGGGCTGGACGACTCTGGATGGAGCCGACGGTCGGATCGCCGCGTCCCCCTCGGCCGCGTATGCGCGCCCAGGGGATCCCGGCGACGCGACCGGCGATCGGTGTGCGGTCGTCCGTCGACGGCCGCACACCGGACCGGCCGATTACGGCGTGGAGAAACCGATCAGCGCACCGATGCCCGCTCCGATCGGGATGGTGACCAGCGCACCGACCCCACCGAGGAAGAAGCCGATCACGGCGCCGATCCCCGCGCCGATGAGCGCGCCGATGCCCGCGTTGTACTGCTTGCGCGCGAGCGTCTCGTCCTCGGCGACGAACTGGGTGAGGCGCTCGGTCGCGGCGGGCGCGTTCACCGGCGTCACCGTGAGGGTGCGCCCGGCGTCGGTGATCGCGGGCGCCAGCCCGTGTGTCGCGCCGGCGGCCTGGAACCTCAGGGGGAGGGTCGCGACGACCTGTCCCGCGCCGTTGCGCATCTCGACCGCGCCGGCGTCGGCGGTCAACGCGAAGGTGCCCGCGTCGAGGGTGGTGACCACCCCGGTGCCGTCGGCGGCGGGCGCCGAGGTGAAGCCGATGCCCTGCTCGACGCCGTGCACGCTGACCTGCGCGGGCGTGGCCGGCTGGGCGTGCGCGACGCCCGTCGCGATTCCGGTGGCTCCGACCGCGAGGAGGGCGGTGGCGGCGAATCTGTTGACTCTCATCGTATTTCCCCACATAGTCGTGTCGGCCACGAGTGCCGACGAATCCCCAAGATGCCGGTTCTCGGCCCCACCCATTCTGGCCGCAGGGCTTTCCCGAAGCAATCGTTCTGCGAATTTCACGGAAAATCGGTGGCCGGTTCGCGACTCGGCCGCAGGCGAAATATGCTCGGGGAAAGTCTGATTCGCCGCAGCTGTGATCAGTTTGCAGTAGGTGTGCTGATTCGGTCAGCGGCGCTGCGGAATTCGGCCGTGTGAACCGACAAATACTCCGAAACGCCCGCGCGTGAAATCGAGGAGCGGCGAGTGCGTCGACGGAGTGCTGCGAAGGCGCTGCGATTTTTCGCAGCTCGGCGGGGCGAAAGGGGCGGAGGTGTTCCGCTCGTGGTGTGGCAGCGCAATTCGCGGCCGCCAGGATGTTGCGGAGTCGCGGTCGGCGGGTGAGTTGTCCGTTCTCGCCGGTGGCGGCTCGGGGCGGTGGCAGGTGAATCCGGATCCGCGCTCGTGCGACGACGCGCGCCGTGGCGCGGAGCCGGAAATCACCTGTGCGGGAGCGCTCGTCCTCAGAACGCGCTTCCGGTGCCGGGCCGCAGCCAGACGATGCCGGGCCACATGCCGAACGGGCTGCCCCAGAAGCCGTACGGATTGCCCCAGAGGCCGTAGCCGCCGTAACCACCCCAGCCGCCGTAGCCGTGCCGGCCCCAGCCGCCGTGGCGGTGCCAGCCGCCGTGGATCTCCTCGGCCTGACTCGTCTGCGCGCCGGTCGGCTGCTGCGCCATCGCGGGCGCCGCGACGGCGGCGACTGGTGTCAGTGCGAGCGCGGCGACCATCGCCACGCGGACAACGGCTCGCCGGGCGCGGCCGGTCTCGACATCGTGGATCATCGGTACTTCCTCACTTCGGGTACGTCTGCGTCCGGTCGGTGACCGATTCCGAGGCCATCGACCTAAGTTCACCATCACATATTGTACCGTTGAATAACGGTACGTTCAATGTGGTGCGATAGTGCGAGAAATCGCCCAGGCCCGGCACCGCTCGTCCCCGGTACCGTCGACTCATGGCTACCAGTGCCGATGTGCTGACCGACGCTTACCAGCGGATCAAGGAAGTGGTGCACGAAGCCGTCGACGGATTGCCGGACGACGCCCTCGTCCACCGCGTCGATCCGGACGCCAACTCGATCGCGTGGCTGATCTGGCACCTGACCCGGGTGCAGGACGATCACATCGCGGACGCGGCCGGTACCGAGCAGGTCTGGACCGAACAGGGGTGGTACGACCGGTTCGGCCTGCCCATCGACAAGACGGCGACCGGCTACGGCGACGGCGCCGCCGACGTGGCGCTGATCCGCGCGCCCGCCGAGTTGCTCACCGGCTATTTCGACGCGGTGCACGAGCGGACGCTGCGGTTGCTCCGGACCCTCCGGGACGGCGATCTGGACCGCGTCGTCGACACCCGGTGGGACCCGCCGGTGACGCTGGGTGTGCGACTGGTCAGCGTGATCTCCGACGATCTGCAGCACGCCGGGCAAGCCGCGTTCTTGCGCGGGGTGGTCGAGCGGACGAGATGACCGGCACCGGGAAGCCGAAACGTGGGCCGGGTCCGCGTCGTGACGTAAGTTGATCCGGCGCATCCGAAATGTTCACAGAGAGTGCCGCCGTGGTCGTTGAGAGTGTTCTCGTCGGAATCGTCGTGCTCGTTGTCGTCGCGCTGGTCGTCCTCACGCTGGTCGGCGCCCACTGGTACGTATGGCGGCGGCTGGTGCGGGACACGACCGTCGCGGGGTCCCGCGCGCGTCGAATCGGCACCGCTGTCGTGGTGACCGGGCCGGTGCTGCTGCTCGGCGCGACGGTGGCCGAACTGCTGTCCGCTCCGTTCGCGGTGGTGCGGATCATCGCCTGGCCCGGTTATCTGTGGGGCGCGTTGTTCGTGTACCTGCTGCTGGCGCTGCTGGTCGGCGAACCGATCCGGCGCCTGGTACTGCGCCGCATCGATCGCGCCCGCCCCGTGCTTGAACCCGCGGCCGCGGGTTCTGCTGCGGCGGAACCCGTGCCGGAGAAGGACGAGACGGTCGAGCAGGCGCAGGTCGAGACCACTCCGCTGCCGCGCCGCGTCTTCGTTTCCCGCGTGGTGGGCGGGGCCGCCGTCGCCGCCGCGGCGACCACGGTCGGCCTCGGCGCCTACGGCGTCCTCAACGGGCCCACCGTCAAACACGTCACCGTGCCGCTGGCGAAATTGCCGCGCGGGGCCGACGGCTTCCGCATCGCGGTGGTCAGCGACGTCCACCTGGGCCCGATCCTGGGGCGCGGTTTCGCCGAGCGGGTGGTCCGGACGGTGAACGACACCCAGCCCGACCTGATCGCGGTCGTCGGCGACCTGGTGGACGGCAGCGTCGAGCACCTCCGCTCGGCCGTCGAGCCGCTGGCCCGGCTGCGCGCGCGGCACGGCACGTTCTTCGTGACCGGCAATCACGAGTACTTCTCCGGGGCCGAGCAGTGGGTCGAGCACGTCCAGGAGCTCGGCATGCACCTGCTCGCCAATGCCCGCACCGAACTGCCGGGATTCGATCTGGCGGGCGTGAACGACGTGCAGGGCGAACGAACCGGCCACGGCCCGGACTTCGGCAAGGCGCTCGGTGACCGCGACCGGTCCCGCACGGCCGTGCTGCTGGCGCACCAGCCGGTGCTGATCGAGGACGCGGTGGCCCACGGCGTGGATCTCCAGCTGTCCGGCCACACCCACGGCGGCCAGATCTGGCCGGGCAATTACCTTGCCGCCCTGGCGAATCCGACCGTCGCCGGGCTGGAGCGGTACGGCGACACCCAGCTGTACGTGTCCAGGGGAGCCGGGGCGTGGGGTCCGCCGGTGCGGGTGGGCGCACCGTCGGACATCACCGTCGTAGAACTCGCCTCGCTACAGGCTTGACCGCGCCTCCCGGCCCGGCATCACCTCGTGCGAGGCCGGGAGGCGCGCATCCGCGCGTTATCCGAACAGCCCGCCCAGCACGCCACCGCTCTGGCCGGCTTCCTGTCCGCCGCCGGTGCCCCCGAGGAAGCCGCCCGGCGGCAGCTCCGACGGCTGCACGATGACGAATCCGCGTCCGGAGAACGACAGCGTCATCCCCTCGCCGGTGCTGCGGCCCATCAGCCGGCCGAGCCCGAAGGAATCGTTGCGTTTGATGCCGGTTTGCAGGCTCGACGACCAGGCCACCGCGGCCTGCGGGTCGGCGTAGGTCGGCTGGTCGACATTGAGCACCACCGGCGTGCCGTGCGTGGTGATGGCGATGCGGCCGCGGCCGGTGAAGACGCAGTTGAACAAACCGGCGTTGCTGGCGAATCCGGCGGCGCCCTGCACCATTCGGATGTCGTAGCGCAGCGAGGAGTCGAAGGCGAGCACGTTGGCGCCGTTGATGGTCAGGCCGTCGGTGCCGTCCAGGTCGATGGTGTGCACGTCGGCGGCGCCGCTGGCGACGAAGAGGTCGCCGCGCCCGGACACCTTCATCAGCGGAACGCCCTCACCGGTCAGCCGCTGCTGGATGGCCCGGCCGATCCCGCCCGCACCGAGCGCCTGGAAATGCAGCTCGCCCTGATAGGCGACCATCGATCCGGCGCGGGCCATGACCTCACCGTTCACGGCCACCTTGATCATCTTGCCGCCCTGCTTCTGGATGCCCGCGCCGGTGACCTCGGCGTGGCTGGGGGCGAACAGTTCGCTCTGCATCGGCAGCGCTCCTTGCTGGGGTGCGGGCATCGGTGGTGGCGGCGCGGCGGCGGCCGGTGCGGAATAGGCC
>NZ_JABLTE010000033.1 GCF_013315795.1 Nocardia barduliensis | reverse complement strand
CGGGCGGGGGCTCGGGCGCACGCCCGTACCCCGCGGCGGCGAGCAGCGCGAACGCTTCTTCGGCGGACGGCCGCGGCGGGGCGGTCGGGGCGTAGCCGGGGTCGGACGGCGCCAGCACCTGTGCGCGAGCCGGTTCCACCCAGTTGCCGGTCTGCGCACCCACCGTCGCCAGCAGGGCCGGATCGAGCAGCGCCAGCACACCCGAGCGCACCCGCGGATCGCTCAGTTCGCCTTTGCGCCCGTTCAGCGACAGTTGCAGCACCCGCGACTGCGGCATGATCGCGGTTCGCACCGAGGGAATCGCCCCGAGCTGCGCCTGCGTCGCCACACCGCCGTGGACCAGCGCCATCTGCACGTCACCGGTGCGCAGCGAACCCGCCAGCTGCGCGGGCGTGCCGCCGCGGCGGAGCAGGATCTGGCCCGGCATCGCCGGTGTGCCCCAGAAACGGTCGTTGCGTTCCAGCAGCATCTCGTCGCGGCCCGGGTCCGCCGAACGGATCCCGAACGGCCCCCCGGACACCCGGACACCGTTGACCTGACCGTTCATTCCCCGGGCGAACCCGCCGGGGGCGTCCTTGAGCAGATGGGACGGCAGCAGATCGCTGAACAACTCCGGCCATCCGGGATACGGCTGCGACATCACGACGGTGACGGTCTTGCCACCGGCCGACGAGTTCACGTCCGAGATCAACCGGTATCCGGCCGGGTCCACCACGCCCGGTTCGGAGATCATCTCCTGCCACAGGTAGCGGAAGTCCTCGGCCGCGATCGGCGCCCCGTCCGACCAGGACGCTTCGTTGCGCAGCTTGTAGGTGATCGTAAATGGTTCCTGCGCGGTCACCTCGGCGGAGATCAGCAACGACGAATCCGGCACCCAGGTGGTCGCTCCGGGCCGCGCCGGATCGAGCACCGGCCGGAACGGGCTGGGCAGCACCAGAGAGGCGATCGCCGAGGTGGCCGGGGACTGGTCCGAGCGCAGATGCGGATTGAACGCGGTGCCGATGGTGTCCAAGGCGACCACGACGGTCGTCTCCGCGGGCTTGACCGGTGTGGTCTTCGGACTGTCGGTGCTCTCGATGGGCGGCGGCGGGTTCGCCGCACAGCTGCTGATCAGGGTCAGCACTGCCACGGCCGGCAACAACGTGCGCCACGCTGCGCGTTTTCCTGCGCCCACTTTCACGCTCGGGAACTCTACCGTACGGCCGCGTTCGTTCGCAGATTACTGCTCGGGTCCGGGGAAACGCCGTGAGCGCGTGGATATCGATGCCGGAGAAACGGCAACTCGATGCCGGTCGGTGCGGTTGTCGCGGCCGTACCGGATCGAGGCTCGGCAAATATTCGGCTTACCCACCGCGGCCGCAATACTCTGCCGGTGACCGTTCCACAGAAGGCCGGAGGACGCGCGGCGACAGCTTCTGCGGAACTCGCGAAGTCGTCGCTCCACGCCGAAAGTGAACAATTGCTTCGACCCATTGAACGGCCGGGAAACTCGCTACTGCCGGGCGGTATCGGGCAACACCGGCGAGATCCATCCGGCACGATACTCGCACGTCAAGCTGATTTCGATCCGGTGTGTGCGCATCGCACGAAAGCTCACCTCGGCCACATTCACGGAGAGAACAACGCCGCAGAACACTACCTGTCGACAATTTTTCATCGACCTATGAGAAAACACCCAGGCGACAGTCATCCGCTGATAGACGACACTTCCCACACCAATCCCGGAAAGCAATTCGCAACACTTATGCTTGATTACGATATCCGCATGTCACGAGGAGGATAAGTACTGAAATTACTCCAGCACATACGACCAGCTATCACAAAGGAACTTACCCAGAGCGCCCAGCTCCGAGCAATTCCTGATTACTGCCGTACTGGACACAGGGAGTTTTTCGATCTGCGGAATGAATAGCAAACACCGAACAGCCCGCGCCGAGTATGGCGATCACGCAGCAGTGCACCACCGGCACGGAATCCGGCGCCGCCGCGGCGACACCGGATTCCGTTCAGGCGTAGATGATTACAGGGCCGCGCGGTCGCGCGCCTTGCGCCGCGACAGTTCCCGCGCGCGCTCGTTCTGCCCGAGGATCACCTTGCGCACCCGGACAACTTCCGGGGTGACCTCCACGCACTCGTCCGCGGCGCAGAACTCCATGGCGCCTTCCAGATCCAGTTGCAGCGGCTTGGCCAGGGTCTCGATCACGTCGGCGGTCGAGCTGCGCATATTGGTCAGCTTCTTCTCCCGCGTGACGTTGATGTCGAGATCCTCCGCGCGCGGGTTGACGCCGACCACATGCCCCTCGTAGGTGTCCGCGCCGGGCTCGACGAAGAACTGCCCGCGGTCGGCGAGCTGGATCATCGCGAACGGTGTCACGGTGCCCGCCCGGTCCGAGACCAGCGAACCGGTGTGCCTGGCCCGGATCTCGCCCGCCCACGGCGCGTAGCCGTGCGACACGGCGTTGGCGATGCCGGTGCCGCGGGTCTCGGTGAGGAAGTCGGTGCGGAAGCCGATCAGACCACGCGAGGGAACGATGAACTCCATGCGCACCCAGCCCGCGGCGTGGTTGCTCATCTGCACCATCTTGCCCTTGCGCGCGGCGAGCAACTGGGTGATCGCGCCGAGGTACTCGTCGGGGCAGTCGATGGTCAGCTCTTCGTACGGCTCGTGCACCTTGCCGTCGACCTGCTTGGTGACCACCTGCGGCTTGCCCACGGTCAGCTCGAAGCCCTCCCTGCGCATGGTCTCCACCAGGATGGCCAGCGCCAGCTCACCGCGGCCCTGCACCTCCCAGGCGTCCGGGCGGCCGATGTCGAGCACGCGCAGCGACACGTTGCCGACCAACTCCTGGTCCAGGCGCGCCTTCACCATGCGTGCGGTCAGCTTGTGGCCCTGCACCCGGCCCACCAGCGGCGAGGTGTTGGTGCCGATGGTGACCGAGATGGCCGGCTCGTCGACGGTGATGCGCGGCAGAGCGACCGGGTCGTCGATGTCGGCGAGGGTGTCGCCGATCATGATGTCCGGAATGCCCGCGATGGCGACGATGTCGCCCGCGACGGCGAGTTCACCGGGCTGGCGCTCCACGCCGATCGTCTGCAGCAGTTCGGTGATCTTCACCTGCTTGACGCCGTCGGCGTGCATCCACGCCACGTTCTGCCCCTTGCGCAGTTCGCCGTTGTGGATGCGGACCAGCGCGAGACGGCCGAGGAACGCCGAGGCGTCCAGGTTGGTGACGTGCGCCTGCAGCGGCGCGGTCGGATCGCCCTTCGGCGCGGGGATGTGTTCGAGCAGCACGTCGAACAGCGCGTCGAGATTCTCGGCGGCGGGCGCGTTGCCGTTCTCCGGACGCTCCTTGGACGCCTTGCCCTCTCGGCCGGAGGCGTACAGCACCGGAAGGTCGAGCGCGAGTTCGGCGGCCTCGGCGGCGGCGTCGTCCAGATCGGAGGCCAGGTCGAGCAGCAGGTCGTGACTTTCCTCGACGACCTCCTCGATGCGGGCGTCGGGGCGGTCGGTCTTGTTCACCACCAGGATCACCGGCAGCGACGCGGCCAGCGCCTTGCGCAGCACGAACCGGGTCTGCGGCAACGGCCCCTCGGACGCGTCGACCAGCAGCACGACACCGTCCACCATGGACAGGCCGCGCTCGACCTCACCGCCGAAGTCGGCGTGACCGGGGGTATCGATGACGTTGATGACGGTGACCGAGCCGTCCGGATGGTGCCGGTGCACCGCGGTGTTCTTGGCGAGAATGGTGATGCCCTTCTCGCGTTCCAGATCCCCGGAGTCCATCACGCGATCGACGGGCTCGGCCCGCTCGGCGAAGGCGCCCGACTGGCGCAGCATGGCGTCGACCAGGGTCGTCTTGCCGTGGTCGACGTGGGCCACGATGGCGACGTTGCGGAAATCGCGTGCAGACGACACGCCTGAATCCTCCTGCTGTTCGGTGTGGGGCGCCGACGGTGCTCGGTGCCGGCATGAGTGGACCCTACGTGGTTACGCAGGCTGCCGCCTCCGGGTCCGGACACTCACGCCGGGCTCCTGCAAACGGGTGGAGAATCGAAACTCACCGGGCATCGCGGCCAGGTACACCCTACCGGCAGTCCGTTTCGCCCCGCGTTTCAGGCTTTGTAGTTAGGGTAAGCTAACCCCCGTGGGCAAGGTCAAAGCAAAGAAGGTTTCGAGCCTGAAACCGAAGAAGAAGTGCTGTCGGAAGAAGACGCGCTGCTTGAAGTGCCCCGTGGTCATCATGCGGATGAAGAAGTGCGAAGCGGCCGGAGTCACCGGCAAGGACCTGAAGAAGGCACTCAAGCAGGCGCGCGCAGCCTGACCCCCGCCACCCCTTTTCCGGGGCGGCCCGAGGCGTTCAGTAAGGAGCGTTATGGCCCAGCAGACACTGCTTTCCGATACCGAGATCGCCGAGGCCCTCACCGAACTGCCGGACTGGACCAGATCAGGGGACAACCTGGTCCGCACCGTCCAAGCGCCCACCTTTCCCGCGGGCATCGACCTCGTGCGCCGGGTCGCCGAGGTCGCCGAGCAGGCCGACCACCACCCGGACATCGACATTCGCTGGCGGAAGGTCACCTTCAGTCTGTCCACCCATTCCGCGGGCGGGCTCACCGCGCTCGATGTCGCCCTGGCGCACGAGATAGATCGGCTCTGTTGAATTTGCCGCGACTTCGTCGCGGCGTGTTCGCGGCCCCCTGGTGGCTCGCGTCCGAGCGACCGCCGCTGGCGACTTCGTCGCGGACGCGGCGGCCACTCGGACGCGAGCCGGGCCGCGAACGGCGCATGCTCGGTCTCGCTTCGCTCGAAACCTGGAGTCGGGGTGCGCCGGGCGCGTGGGTAGTCGAGCGCACGACATAGTGCACGCGGCTTGGAGTGGTTGATCGGTAGGTCGACCGGTGATCGTGGTGAACGGGCGACCACTCGGATAGGAGCCGGGCACCGCGAACAGCACATGCTCGCTCTCGCTCCGCTCGAAACCGGTGGTCGGGCCACCGTCCTTGAGGGCGACGGGTAGTGGGATTTCTCCGCCGTTGTCGCGCCGAGGCCGAGACTAGAACCGCCCTGGAGATCTAGTTCGAGCCCGAGCGGGCGGTGGCATTATGCGGCGCGCGCGGGCCCTTCGGTCGGTACGCGCGTTTGCTCATCGGGGCCCAAGCGGGCACGCCGGGGTCCGAAGCGGATCACCCAGAGGTAGAAGACCACGACGCCGAGTACGTCGACGGTGCCGAGCCAGGCCAGCACGCCCGGGCGGGAGATGGTCCAGATCGAATCCTGGAAGAACGACAGCACCCACGGCACGCCGACGAGCATGGTCACCAGCCAGTACCCGGCCATGATCCGCGCGCCGGACGCCCGGCGCAGCGGCCCGTAGACCAGCCAGAGCACCGTCGGCAGCAGCCAGACCCAGTGATGCGACCACGAGATGGGCGAGACCATCAGCCCGAACAGCTGCACGACGATCAGCGTGCCGAGCCGGTCGTCGGGGCCGAGCGCGCGCCAAGCGAGGAAGGCCAGCGCGGCGACCACGACCACGGCCGCGAGCCACCACGGGCCGGATTCCACGTCGTAGCCGAGGATGCGGCTCAGCGTGCCGCGCAACGACTGGTTCCACACCGAGCCCACCGGGCCGATCCGATCGGCGTCCCCGAGCAGCGTGCCGAAGTATCGGCGCGCCTCCACCGGCGCGATCAGGAAACTCACGCCGACCGTCGCGCCGAAGACCACCGCCGACCACGCCACGGTCGCCCAGCGCCCGCGCGCCGCGAAATACAGGCCGGTGATGGCGGGGGTGAGCTTGATACCCGCGACGATCCCGACCAACCCGCCGGAGATCCACCACCGCGAACTGCGCACCGCGAGCATCGCGCCGAGCACCAGGAACACGTTGACCTGGCCGTAATCCATCGTGGTTCGCACCGGCTCCAGCCATAACCCCAGCGCGGTCCAGCCGACGGTCGCGGCCCGCCACTGCGGCGTGCGCAGCCGCTGCGCTCCGAAGATCAGCTCGAGACTGATGTGCACCACCGCGTACAGCGCCGCGGCGATGGCCAGCAACCAGGCCACCGCGACCACGGTGAACGGCAGATAGTGCAGCGGGAAGAAGACCAGCGCCGCGAACGGCGGATAGGTGAAGGGCAACGGGAAGTCCGGCGTCTTCTCCGCATAGGTGAAGTCGTAGAGGTGATCGGTCAGCAGGGCGGCCGACCCGCCGACATAGACGTGCAGGTCGACCAGGTTCATCCCGTTCGGGGACAACAGCATCCAGAGCAGCCGGGCCAGCACGGACAGGCCGAGCATCGACACAGCCCATCGGAGGTGACGATTCAAATCGCTGGCTTTCGGCTCGGGTGCGGTGCGGCGGTTCGGCACGCCCGGACTTGGTTGTTCTGGCGACAGCGCGGACGGCACCGATTAGATTAACCGCAGCGCGAATCCGGTCGGTTCACCCCTGGAACCATCGGTAACATTTGCATCAACTTTCACACCAGTAACACAAGGGCGCGGTATGTTCTGCTAACACTGATCGTCCCACGGCGCCTTTCGGACGCCGCGGCTGTACACGTAGCCGCAATGTCCCTAGAGTGACCCCGAAACGATGGCTTTTAGCAATCGAACCCAGATGTACCCGAGGTAAGGACGGCCAGACCAGTGCTTCGCACCCGAGGATCGCGGATCGCATTGTCCGCACTCGCCATCGCGGCGAGTGCCACGCTCGCCGCGCCGACGACAGCAATCGCGGCCCCCGCGACCGCCCCCGCGGCGGCAACGAACAGCGTTCCCATGGTCCCCGAGGGTGTTCCGGTGGACGCGCTGGCCGCGCTCGCTCCAGCCATCGTCGGCGCCATCGCCGGCCCGGCGGATATCGCGAGCCCGGCCGGTATCGCGGGCCCGCAATCGGCCATCCTGGATCAGGCGCGCGCGCTGCTGGCCACCTTGAACCTGCCGCCGCAGATCAAGTCCACGCTGGAGCGGATCATCACCTTCCTGGACGGCAGCGGCGGCGGCGGCCCCGAAGTGCCGCAGGACGGCCCGGTGATCGCGCAGTTCCTGTACCCCACCATCGGCAAGGGCTGCATCGGCCCGACCTCCGACTCCGTCGGCACCGCGCTGGCCGTCCCCGGCCCGGCCACGCTGCCGCCGCCCGGCCCGCAGGCGGGTCAGACCGGCTTCGTCTTCACCGCCCTCGGCACCAAGTCGCCGACGCCGGTGCAGAACCCGCCCATGACGGTGCAGTGGCTCAACCTGGACACCCGCCAGTCCGGCGTCCAGCCGCTGACCGACGAGGCCAAGATCAACCCCGACGGCCCCGCCACGCTGTCCGCGATCGCCAACACGGGCTTCGGCCGCGTCGTCGCGGTCGTCTCCGGCTCGCTGACCACCAAGTCCGGTGACGACGCGCCGCGGACCTGCTCGTTCCTGCCGACACTCGGATTCTTCACCGTAGGCTGAGCTTTCCGGTCGAGGGCGGCGATTCCACTGGAATCGCCGCCCTCGTCGTTCGCCACGAAGACCTCGAACAGATCCGCCGCCCCGCCACACGAGCGGTCCGGACTGTGGTAGACCGCTAACTATGGCGACCACCGATTGCTCGAAATCCACGGACTGTTCGACACGGCCCGGTCATTCGATCCGGAGCAGGCGCTCACACCGATCCATCCTGTCGATCCGCTCGGAAGGCTCGATCCTGTCGATCGGGTCGGCCTACTCCATCCTGTCCATCGGCAGCGTCGGCTCGGTGCTGTCCATCGGGTCGGTGGGATCGTTCGGATCGGGAATCTCGTCGTTCTCCTTCGCCAGCCTCGGCTCCGCGTTCTCCGGCCTGTCCCGGTGGTCGCTGTTCGCCTGGCTCGGCGACCACGAAGCGCCCGACAGCCGTCCGTCGTTGCGGGTGGTCCCGGACGACGAGCCCGATTTGCGCGTCGCACCGATGAGCCACTGCCAGACGTGATTTTGGCCGCGCCTTCGGCGCGGCGTGTTCGCGGCCCCCTTGTGGCTCGCGTCCGAGCGGCCGCCGCTGGCGACTGCGTCGCGGACGCGGCGGCCGCTCGGACGCGAGCCGGGCCGCGAACCGCGCATGCTCGGTCTCGCTTCGCTCGAAAGACGTGGTTGAGGTGCGCTGGGCACGTGGGATGCGTGCCGCGATATTCGCTGACTGGCGGCCCGGACGCCTAAGGCGGCGGTTGGGGTGCGCTGGGCGCGTGGGATGCGTGCCGCGATACTCACTGAGGGCAGCCGGACGTGCACAGCGATCGAGATTCACGCCGCTGGACCGATGACCTGACAACTCCGGTGGGTCAGGGCGAAGCTCTGTCGGGTCTCGCCTCGAGGACACCGAATGTCGGTGGAACCGTCATGTGCGTCGCAACTTCCGAGACTTGGAGGTGGGCGGAGCGACTGCGAATTCCGCTGCCGGTGCCGGGCTGGTCGCGGCAGCGGACCTGAATTCTGCTTGTAGCTGCTGCGCTATCGGCCTGGTTTCGGCAGCCACTGGCGTGTGGGGGACGTCAAGGATGCTGCACGGCAGTCGGCAGACGGATTCCGTTTTCACCACTGCCCGTATTCGGGCGTGAGCACGTTGTTCACATCGATGCCCACCCCGTCGAGGGTGCGTTTGTCGATCTCGAACTGGTGCAGATGGGCGGTGGGGTGCACGAAGCCCTTCGGGGTGCCCCAATTGTGCTGCCAGTACCAGGCGGCCAATCCCGCGGTTCGCGCCAGCTCGATGGTCGGGGTGTTGGCGTAGACGCCGGTGTTCTCCTTGCCGAGCACGGACAGCCACCCGAGCAGGTACGGCGCGATCATGGTGGCGAAGTCGACCGGGGAGGGGTTGTCGTCGATGGACGCGTAGATGGGCACGTTGTCGGGACCGCCTGCGGCGCGGTGCAGCGCGAGTCCGCGCTCGGCGTGCCGCTTGCCCGCCTCCAGCCCGCCGCGCCAGTCCGCGGTCGGTCCCTTGCCGAACTGGTAGCACGAAACGATCTGCAGACCCTCCGCTTTGAGGTCTTCCACCTCGGCGGAGCGCAGCGGTTTGCCCGCCATCCACTCGGCGCCGGGGCGGCGATCGGATACATAGCGGATCACGCCGAGATGTCCCGCGTCGCGAATCGCCGTGGCCGAGGGAACACCGCCCGCGTAATCGATCAGGGTGCCGAGCGAGGGCCGGGCAGAGGCCGGAGCCGCCGCCGCGGTCACGCCGACCACGGCCGCGGCGGCCGCGTAGGCGAACAGATCACGCCGGGATACCGAGCTGGAACGCATCGTGGACTCCTTCGCGCGACCCGACCTGGATGGCAGCGTGCCCGGCGCACCTTCCCCATACCCGTGCGCCGGGAGCCTCGAACGTGAACTCATTTCACCACATTCACATTGGAACCGCTAGACCCAGGAGAAACACGTTTCACATTCGCCACAGAAGCAAACGTGGTCCACAGCTCACGCGACGCCGTCGATGCGCGCGGCGACGTCGATGGTGCGCATCGCCGGGTCGGCCAGTTCTTTGCGGATCACCGCCGCCACCTGCGCCACGACCTGCTTCTTGATCCCGGCGAGCGCGCCGAGAGCGGCGGCCCGCGCGCCGTGCGCGGTGAACTCCATCCGGATGCCGGCCGGGTCCGGCGGCGGCACATCGATCACCACGCGCAGCGGATCTGCGGCCCGGGCGGTGAGCACCAGCGGCACCTCGACGTCGGCGCGATAGCGATTGGCTTTCAGCACGTCCACCGTGATATCCAGGCTCACCGGCAACGTCAGGTCGAATGCGACCGGGTCGGCCGACCGGTCCGCCAGGCGCGGTATGCGGACCGCACCGCGAACGGTCACCACGGCGCCGGCACGCGGGCCCGTCCGCAGCGGCCCGACCTCGATCGGCCGTCCCGCCAACCGCTCCACGACGTCGTACACCCGCTCGCGCGTCACGATGCGGGAGAAGAATCGATGCCCGAACTCGCCGTAGTCGATCCAGTCGAACGCGGTCTTGTCACGGTGCGCCGAGCGCTTTCCCGCGACCATGGCCTCCACGTCGAACACCAGGCCGCGGCGGGTGTGCGGATCCGCCAGCATGGCGTTGACCCGGGAGGCGACCTCCCGCTGCACGACACCGGCGATCGGGTCGAGCAGCCATTCCCACGCCGAGTCCACCGCTTGGGCGCGCAGGACGAAGCTGATGTCGCGCTGGGTGATCGGCGGGATGTCGATGACGATGAGCACGGGTTCGGCGGTGCGGGCATGCAGCGTGAGATCGATTTCGACTCTGGCTTCCAGTCGCAGCTTCCGGCCGCCGAGCAGGACCTTCAGCGCGAGCGACACCGGAACGGTGACCGCGAAGGACACGCGCGGACCACTGTGCAGGACGCGCGGAGCGCCGACCTTGCCCTCCGCGACGAAACCGGCGAGCCCGGCCGGGCCGATCGAGACCGGGCCGATGGTCATGCCACGGCCCGCCATGCCGGCGACGGCGGACTCGATCCGCGCGGCGTTCACGGCGTGCGTGACGAAACGCTCACCGAACTCGGCGTAGTCGATCCAGACAGGCGCACTACTCGCGTCGTCGATCGGATGCATCAGTAGTCCCGGAACCCTCACCTCTCGATGGACACCCGACACGGTACGCGACCGATCTTGTCCGGCCGTGGAACGCGCTGCTCAGTCCGGGATCCCCGTCCTGCCGATGAGGGGGAAGCAGGGCGGGGACCGGTGACGGCGCTGCCGGGCGCCGCCGTCTCCATCGTAGGACTATCCGGCGCGCCGTTTCACCCGCATATCCGACAGCCCGGGCGCACCGAGGCCGATCTCACAATCGCCCGAAACCGACCGCGCCGGGCAGGTCGGCCAGCGTGAACCGGTAGATGCGGACCTCGTCGAATTCGTTGCCGCCGATGGTGGTCACCTCGCCCGCGTCCGCCCGCAGGACGATGTTCGTGTGCTGACCATAGGGGCTGGACTCGTCGTACAGCAGCACGTCACCGGTGCGTGGGAGGTAGCCCGACCCGATCGGGGAGAACCGTCCGTTGCTCTCGTAATACTCCTGCAGCGTGTACACGCCGGGAATCCGCCACGAGCCCGAATGCGGATTGGAAAGCGGCACGCCCGCCTCCCGGAACACCCAGCTGACGAAGTCGGCGCACCATGGTTCGTCGACGCCCTCGGCGTACTTCGTGCCCGCTCCAGGAGCGTTGAACTCGCGCTCGGCGACCGCCACGATCCGGGTCTGCGCCGGATCGAGCGCCGAGCGATCGAGGGCGGGGAACTCGGTGAGCCGCTCTTCGCCCACCGCCAGACCGTCCTGGCGGTCCTGCCACGAATAGACCCCGGCCACCGCGGCGGCAGCCACACCTAGCGCGACCAAGACCAGCGCGATCCAGCGTCCCGACCGCGTTCCCGATTGCTGTCCCGTCATCCCCCGGTTCCTCCCTACCGAACTTTCGAATATGCGGGATGCAACGCACGAATCCGCCGAACAGTTCCGGTTCCCTTCCACGGCGGGTTTCGATCACCCGGCGACGGGGCAACCCCTACGAGCCGAAATCGTTTACGGCGCCGGGGCAATCACGCTAGTCTCCGGAGAGACCAGCCGATGGGGAGGTCCGGCCCTGGACACGCTGTGGACATTCGTCGTACACCGCAGGCACCAGTTGCTGGTCGACTCGTACCTGCACGTCTCGGCCGTGGTGCAGTCGGTGCTGCTGGCCACGGTGGTCTCGGTGCTGATCGGGATCCTGGTCTACCGCAGCCCGTTCGGCTCCGCGATCGCCGCCGCCTTGGCCGGCGCGGTGCTCACCGTTCCGTCGTTCGCGCTGCTCGGCCTGCTGATCCCGATCCTCGGCCTCGGTGTCGCACCGACGATCACGGCGCTCGTGGTGTACGCCCTGCTGCCGATCATGCGCAACACCATCATCGGACTCGCCTCGGTGGACCCCGCCGTGACCGACGCGGCACGCGGGGTCGGGATGAACCGGCTGCGCGTCCTCGCCCGGATCGAGCTGCCGCTGGCCTGGCCCGCCATCCTGGCCGGAATGCGGGTGAGCACCCAGCTGATCATGGGGATCCTCGCGCTCGCCGCCTACGCCAAAGGTCCCGGGCTCGGCAACCTGATCTTCTCCGGCCTCGCGCGCCTCGGCAGCCCGAACGCGGTGCCGCAGGCTCTGGTCGGCACGATCCTCGTCGTCGTGCTCGCCCTCGTGCTCGACGGGATCTACGTCCTGATCGGACGGCTCACCACCTCGAGGGGAATTCGTGACTGACACCGAAACCAGCGGCGGCGCGACCGCATCGGTCGTCTCCGGCGTCGAGATCGTGCTCGACGCGGTGACCAAACACTATCCGGGTCAGCGCGACCCGGCCGTTGACCGCGTCTCGCTGACCATCCCGGCCGGTGAGATCGTGGTCCTGGTCGGCCCCTCCGGCTGCGGCAAGACCACCACCATGCGGATGATCAACCGGCTGATCGAGCCCACCTCGGGGACCGTGACGATCGACGGGCGCGACGCGGCCACGATGCATCCCGACCGGTTGCGCCGCGGCATCGGCTACTCGATCCAGCAGGCGGGCCTGTTCCCGCACCTGACCGTCGCGAAGAACGTCGCGACCGTGCCCGGCCTGATCGGCTGGGACCGGCGGCGCATCGCGGCACGGGTCGAGGAGATGCTGGAACTGGTCGGCCTGGACCCGGACACCTTCCGCGACCGATATCCCCGTCAGCTCTCCGGCGGCCAGCAGCAGCGGGTCGGCGTGGCCAGGGCGCTGGCGGCCGACCCGCCCGTGCTGCTGATGGACGAGCCGTTCGGCGCGGTCGATCCGATCACCCGGGGACTGCTGCAGGACGAGTTGCTGCGCCTGCAAGGTGAACTCGGTAAGACGATCGTCTTCGTCACCCACGATTTCGGCGAGGCGGTCAAACTCGGCGACCGCATCGCCGTGCTCGGTGATCGATCCCGGATCCTGCAATACGACACACCGGCGGCGATCCTGGCCGACCCGGCCGACGAGACGGTCGCCGGTTTCGTCGGCGCGGACGCCTCGCTCAAGCAGCTCACGCTGACCCGCGTCCAGGACGTCGAACTCGGCGACTGCCCCACCGCGACCGAGCAGGACCCGGTCGAGCGGCTGCGCGCCGCGCTCGCCGACCGGGACCGGCCGTTGGCGCTGGTGCTGGACGCCCAGCGCCGCCCACGCCGGTGGGTTTCGGCCGAACAGCTGGCGCACGCCGAGTCGTTGCGCGGGATCGGTTCGCCGGTACCGGCAACGCTGTCGCTGAAATCGACCTTGCAGGACGCGCTCGAGGCACTGCTGACCCAGCAGAACGCGACCGCGGTGGTGACCGGGACGCGCGGCGAGTACGCCGGGCTGATCACCATCGACACGCTGATCGGCCACCTGTCGGCCCTGCGCGCCGAGCACGCCGCCGACCGCGCCGCGACGGACGGCACGCCATGACCACCGTCGCGTCACCCGCCGCTCAGCGCAGGGCCGAACGCATCCGGCTGGTCGCGCAGCCCGCGCTCGTGCTCACGCTCACGGCGGGCGTGCTGGTGTGGGCGTACGCCCGCGACCTCACCGGCACGCAGCAGGCCAGTCTGAACGCGCGCAACGTCGTGACCGTCACCTGGCAGCACGTGCTGATCACCGCGACCGTGGTGCTGATCGTCGTGGCGGTGGCCGTCCCGCTCGGCACCCTGCTCACCAGGCCGGGATTCCGCCGCCTGGCGCCGGTTTTCGTCGGCATCGCGAACATGGCCGCGGCCGCACCGGCCATCGGCCTGATCGTGCTGTTCTATCTCGCCACCCGCACCACCGGCTTCTGGATCGGTGTCGCGCCGATCGCGCTCTACTCGCTGCTTCCGGTGCTGCGCAACACCATCCTGGGCTACCAGCAGGTGGACCGGACGCTGATCGATGCGGGGCGCGGTCAGGGGATGTCGGCCGCGACGGTGCTGCGGCGCATCGAATTCCCGCTCGCCGTGCCCTACATCCTGGCCGGGCTGCGCACGTCGCTGGTGCTCGCGGTCGGCACCGCGACACTGTCGTTTCTGGTGAGCGCGGGCGGGCTCGGCATCCTGATCGACACCGGCTACAAGCTGCGCGACAACGTCACGCTGGTGGTCGGCGCGGTGCTCGCGGTGGCACTGGCACTGCTGGTGGACTGGCTCGGCGCGCTCGCCGAAGCATTCCTCGGTCCGAGGGGGCTGAAATGACCCGGGCCTGGCGCGCGTCCGCGCTCGCGCTCGGTGCGGCGCTGCTGGCCGCGTGCGGGCTGCAATCCGGCGGCTCGGTGCCGCTGCTGGTAGGTCCGGGCAGCATCCGGCCGGTGCCCGAACTCGAGGGTGTGCGCATCACGGTGGGCTCCAAGGATTTCACCGAGCAGAACATCCTCGGGTACCTCATCGAGTTCGCCCTCTCAGCGGCGGGCGCCGACGTGCGCGACCTGACCAACATCCAGGGCTCCAACAGCGTGCGCGACGCCCAGCTGCACGGACAGATAGACCTCGCCTACGACTACACCGGCACCGGCTGGATCAACTACCTCGGCAACGAGACGCCGGTGCCCGACGAAATCGGCCAGTTCGAGGCCGTGCGCGACGCCGACCTCGCCGAGCACGGCATGGTGTGGGCGGCGATGGCGCCGATGAACAACACCTACGCCCTGGTCATGAGCGCGCGCACCGCGCAGGAGACCGGCGTGCGGACGCTGTCGGACTACGCCGGACTGGTCGAAACCGACCCGGCCGCCGCGTCCATCTGCGTCGGCACCGAATTCAACGTCCGCCAAGACGGATTCCCGGGGCTGACCCGCAAATACGAGATCGACGCAGGCAAGGTGCGCAAGCAGATCGTCCAGGACGCCCTGGTCTACCAGGCGACCGCCGACGGCAGACAGTGCCGCTTCGGCTCCGTCGCCGCCACCGACGGACGCATCCCGGCGCTGAATCTCGTTCTACTACAGGATGATCGCGGGTTCTTTCCGAAGTACAACGCCGCGCTGGTGATGCGCAAGAGTTTCGCCGACGCGCATCCGCAAGTCGTCACCGTGCTGGCCCCGATCTCCCAGCGCCTCACCAACGAGGTCATCACCGAACTCAACCGGCAGGTCGACGTGGACGGTCGCGAACCCGCCGATGTCGCGCGGGACTGGATGGTCGCACAGGGTTTCGTCACCGCGCGCTGATCCGAAACCTCGTCCCGCGAGGTCTACACCTGCCGGACGAAGGATATCCGGCCGCTCAGCACATTCGACCCCCACACGTTGCCGAGTCGAGGACGACCCCGTCGCACAGCACAATCGACCGCCACACGTGCCGAGTCGAGGACGACCCCGTCGCACAGCACAATCGACCGCCACACGTGCCGAGTCGAGGACATAACCTGCCGCGCACCTCGATCGGCCCGCCGCGAGGCCGACAGATCGCCGGTCGCCGACCCCGCATCGGGTCGGCGACCGGCGAACCGTCCACCGGCGCTCAGGCGCGCGGCTCACGTCCCAGGTAGCGCAGCAGGTCCGCGACTGCGGTGCTGTCGGCCGGGCCGTCCACGATCGCGGCGTACGCGCCCCACTGGCGCAAGGGTTCGACGATCTCGGCTGCCTCGCCGCTGCCGGGCGCCGGATGGATGGCGCGTGCGGCGGTGAGCAGGTGGGTGGCGAGTTCGTCGGTCAGCGGCGAGGGCTGGCCGGTGGCGACCGCGATGTCCCAGGCGTGGACGGCGGCGTCCAGCGCGCACATCACCGCGGCGACCGGGGTGGCGAGCGCGCCGTGCGGCAGCGGCGTCGGCACGGTCTCGGTGGCGTCGTCGACCGTGGCCCAGGCGACGGAGGTCTGCTCGATCGCCTCGCGCACCAACTCCGATGCGGGTCCCTCGATCGCGCCGGAGGGCGCGAAGGGGTTGTACGCCGGGCCGTCACCGATGCCGAGGACCTCGGCGAAGGCCAGCTGATCGCCTGCGGCGTGCTGAATCACCTGGGTCACATCCCATTCCGAGCACGGCGTGGGCAGGTGCCACTGGTCCGCGCCGACGCCCGCGACAACGGTCTCCAGCGCGCGGTAGGAGTCGGTGAGCACGTCGCGCCAGACAGTCGGGAGGGCGGGGGTGGTGGCGTTCATGTCGGAGCCTTTCGAGTCGTCCTTGCTGCTGACATCAGCCTATGCGGCAATTAGGCTATTTCTGTTCCTAATATGAGGAGGAGAAAAAAGTGGCGTCGACCACGACGCGGCTGCTGCGGTTGCTCGCACTGCTGCAGGACCGCGCCTACACCGGTCGTGAACTCGCCGAGCGACTCGGCGTCACCGATCGCACACTGCGCCACGACATCCGGCGGCTGCGCGAGCTGGGCTACCCGGTGCACGCCGCCCGCGGCGCGATCGGCGGCTACCGGCTCGGCCGCGGCACGACCATGCCGCCCCTGCTACTGGACGACGACGAGGCGGTCGCTGTCGCGGTCGCGGTCGGGCTCGCCGAGGACGGTTCCACCGGCATCGCGGACATCGCCGAGCACGTCACGAAAGCCTTGGGCAAACTGGATCAGATCTTGCCGAAACGCTTGCAGCGCAAAGTGTCCGCGCTGCGCGAAGCGACGGCGATCGGTCCGGCCACGACCGGATCGCGGGAGCCGGACGCGCCGGTGCCCGCCGCCGTCCTCACCACCCTGGCCGGCGCCGTCCGCGACGGCGCGACGGTCCGGATCGAGGAAGCCGCGACCGGGTCTCCCGTCGAGATCGAGCCGTACCGGCTGATCAGCTGGCAGCGCCGCTGGTATCTGGTCGCCTACAGCCTGGAAGACCACTCCTGGCGCGCGATCCCGCTGGCCGGGCTCCTTCGCGCCGAGGCGAGTTCCCGCCGTTTCGCGGCCCGCTCGCTCCCCGACGACGATCTGGTCGCCTTCGTCATGCGCCACATCGCCACCACGGGGTGGAAGGTGCAGGCCCGAGTCACCGTGCTCGCCCCCGCCGAGACCGTCATCGCCCGGATCAACCCCGCCGTCGGCGTGGTCGAGGCGGTGGACGCGAACACCTGCGTCCTCTACACGGGCGCGGACGCCCTGGAGACGATCGCCATCTACCTGTCCATGCTGATGATGGACTTCCGCGTGAACGGCCCGCCCGAACTCGTCGCCCACATCCGCGCCCTCGGCCGCCGGTACACCGAGGCCGTCGCCGACACCTGAATTCGAAGACGACCGAGACACGACGATGCGCATGGCCGGCGAAGGCGTTCGCAGAACCACCGTGTCGATGTCGCGTGAGGCCCCGAATCTGCGCCCGGCGAGGTGCGTTCGAATTCCACTCACGCATCAGCGGAGACCACGCGGACGCCGGCCCCGGGTGACCCCGGAGTGTTGCCTCAGTCGTCAGGAATGCCCGGTGGTGGTCGCCGCGTCGGGCGTCTTGCGCATCGGGATCAGCGCGGTCAGGCCGATCGCGGCCAGCGCCGCCGCCATGGCGATGAGGAAGGTGGTGTGGAACCCGTCGCGCGAGGGCAGCAGGTGCGGGCCGAGCTGGATGGTCAGGTGCGCGAGCACCACGCTCATCACCGCCGCCGAGGTCGACGTGCCGATCGAGCGCATGAGCGAGTTCAAGCCGTTGGCCGCGGCGGTCTCGGTGAGCGGCACCGCGCCCATGATCAGCGCGGGCATCGCCGCGTAGGCCAGGCCGACGCCGCCCGCGACGATCACCGAGGCGAGCATGATCTGCCAGACGCTGTTCATCAGGACCACCGCGCACAGGTAACCGACGGCGATCACCGCCGACCCGAGCGCGAGGGTGACCTTCGGCCCCCGGCTCGCCGACAGCCGCGCCGACACCGGAGACAGCAGCATCATCACGAAACCGGTCGGCGCCAGCGCCAGTCCCGCGCTGACCATGGACAGGCCGAAGCCGTACCCGGTCTGCTCCGGCGCCATGAGCAACTGCGGAAAGGTCAGCGACATGCCGTAGAGCGAGAATCCGACGGCGATCGAGGCGAGGTTTGTGAACAGCACCCTCGGGCGCGCCGACACCCGCAGGTCCACCAGCGGCGAGCGCTGCCGCAGTTCGAAAGCGCCCCAGCCGAGGAAGACCACCACCGAAACCGCGAAGAGGATCAGGATGGGCGCGCTGGCCCAGCCCCAGTCCGCGCCCTTGGTGATCGCGATGAGCAGCGTCAGCAGCGCTGCCGACAGTCCGATCGCGCCGCCG
This sequence comes from Nocardia barduliensis, assembly GCF_013315795.1. Taxonomy (GTDB): domain Bacteria; phylum Actinomycetota; class Actinomycetes; order Mycobacteriales; family Mycobacteriaceae; genus Nocardia; species Nocardia barduliensis. Next base: position 61,024 of record NZ_JABLTE010000033.1, on the reverse strand, counting down.
AAGTCGAACCGCGCGGGCGTGCGTACCGGCGACTCGGGCACGAACCGGAAGACCAGTGCGGCGCAGACGACGCCGAGCCCGGCGGAAGTCCAGAACAGCACATGCCAGTTCGCGTTCTGTGCGATGGCCGCCGCGACCGGCAGGCCGATCGCGCCGCCGACGCCGAGCGTGGCGCTCATGATCGCCATCGCCGAACCCACCCGCTCGGCGGGCAATTCGTCGCGCATGATGCTGATGCCCAGTGGGATGGCTCCGACCGCCGCACCTTGCAGGGAGCGGCCGACGATCTCGGGCAGCAGCGTGGAGAACGACGCGCAGACCACCGAACCGGCCACCAGCAGAAGCAGATTCGCGAACAAGACACGGCGCTTGCCGAACATGTCGCCGAGCCTGCCGCTGATCGGGGTCGCCACCGCGCCCGCCAGCAGCGTGGCCGTGACCACCCAGGAGGCGTTGGACGCCGAGGTGTGCAACAGCGTGGGCAACGACGGAATGATCGGAATGACGAGCGTCTGCATCAGCGAGACGACCACGCCGACCGTGCCGAGCGTCGCGATGAGCAGGGCCGGCGCGGGACCGAGCCGGTCGCCGGAACCAGAGACGGTCGAGGACGCGTCGGCAGCTACAGTCACATATGCACGGTACATATGCTGTGTATGGTGCACAATTTGATCTCGGCGTGATGCGCGCGACATAGTGGGGCATGTCCGATTCCGGCCCAGGCGACAGCGCAGCGCTGACCCGCCTCGCCTTCGAACTCTCGCTGCTGTCCAGGCACTTCCCCGCCGCCCTGCTACGGCGCCCCGGCTTCCGGCTCGACCGCTCGGCGTATCTGATCCTGACCAGGCTGGAACTGGACCAGCCGCTGAGCCTGCGCGAGCTTTCCGAAGCATTCCGATTGGACATCTCCACGATCAACCGTCAGGTCGGCGCCATGCTCAAACAGGGGTTGGTCGACCGGGTGCCCGACCCGGACGGCGGCATCGCCCGCAAGATCCGCGCCAGCGCCAAGGGATTGGACTTCCTGGCCTCCGACCGCAAGCAGAGCCGACAGGGCATCGGCTCGGTGGTAGCCGAGTGGACCGACGACGACGTCGATCAGTTCGGCAGGCTCATCGCGCGCTTCAACCAGTCGGTCGAGAACAGGGAGGACAACCCCTGGCCCCGCCCGCCGGGGCTGGAGTGAAGGCCGGATCGAACGGTCACGCCGCCGAGTACACGCCCGGGGTGATGCCGTAGCAACGCCGGAACCACCGGGTGAGATGGGCTTGGTCGGCGAAACCGGCGGCGGTGGCCGCTTCGGCGACCGGGCGGCCCGCCGCGATCAGGCGCCTGGCCGCGCGCAAGCGCAGGAGACGCTGGTAATCGCTCGGCGCGAGGCCGTAATTCGCCCGGAAGGCGCGGTACAGCGCGAACCGGCTCGCGCCGCTCGCCTCGACCAGGTCGTCCATGGAGAGCGGGTCGAGATAGCGGTCGTCGAGGACGGCGCGCACGCGACGGGCGACGGCCGCGTCCGGCCGGGCCGTCGAGCGAACCTGCGGCCTGCGCGCCCCCCGCTGCACCAGCGCCGCGACCGAAGCGGCCAGCGCCTCGTCCGCCGCGAGTTCGGTGGCCGGGCCGGTGAGGCCCGCGCAGAGGCGGCGTAGCGCCGAGGTGAGCACCGGATCGCGCAGCACCGGGTCGGCGAACAGAGGCAGCCCGGTCGGGCGGCCCGCCTGATCGGAAAGCAGGTCGGTGACCAGTTCGGTGCCGATGTGCACGATCGAGTAGGTGAAGCCATGCTCGGTGGTGCTGTGGCCGTTGTGCGGCTCGTCCGGGTTGAACGCCATCACCATGCCCGCCGCGCTGGTCCGCGCGGCGCCGCGGCAATCGAAGCTCTGCGCGCCGAACTCGGTGAAACCGAACGAGTAGGTCTCGTGACTGTGCGGGTGGTAGACGTGCCGCTCGAAGTGCGCGTGCATCAGTTCCACCGGGCGGTTCGGCATTCGCCGGTACCGCACCCACTCACCGTCGGCCACCGTCCCATTGTGCGCCGCGCACCAGCGTTCAATACCGCAGGGTGATGGGTCACCAGGATCGGATCCGTGCGTATCCGAATGTTGCTCGTTGTGGTCATGGCGTTGTGGGGCAGCGCCTTCGCGTGCTCGAAACTCGCGATTCGGGAGATCCCGTACGAGGTGGCGGGATTCCTCCGCTTCTTTCTCGGCGCCGTCATTCTGCTCGTCGCCCTACGTATGCCCAGGATCGCGGTACGGGAGTTCGGGCGTGTGGCGGCGCTCGGGCTTGTCGGCGTCTTCGGCTACAACTTCCTCTTCTTCCTCGCACTCGCCATGGCGCCCGCCGCGGACGGCAGTGTGATCGTGCCGATGGCGGCGCCGGTCGTCACCGTCACCGTCACGGCCGTGCTGACTCGCACCCGGCTGCCCCTCGTGCGCACCGTCGGGATCGCCGTGGCGGTCTGCGGTGGCACCGTCTTCTTTCTCGGTATTCCGTCCGGCGGTGGGGACCGGATGCTCGGTGACCTCCTCTTCCTCGCCGCGGCCGCCTGCTGGGCGTGCTACACCATGTTCGGCGCCCCGGTCCTGACCCGTATCTCGGCCCCGGCCGTCACCGTCTATGCCACCGTCACCGGCGCATTGGCGCTGGGTGTGGTCGCACTGCCGCACCTGTCCGGCGTGGCATGGTCCGAGCTCGGCCCCGGTTTCTGGCTCAACCAGGCATATCTGGGCGTCCTGCCGACCGCGCTCGCGTACGTCCTCTACTATCGCGCGGTCGGCGAGGTCGGCCCGGCGACCGCCGCCTCCGCCATGTTCCTGGTTCCCGCCTTCGGCCTCGCCTGCGCGTGGGTGCTGCTCGGTGAAGCCATCGAGCCCGTCCAAGCGCTCGGCGCCGCGATGATGTTCGCCGGAGCATGGCTCAACACCCGCGACGGCAAACCTCGTGCGGCCGTCGTGCCGCCGATCGAACCGGATGCCGACGATTTGCCCCTCTCACCGGGAGCACGGCGCTAGGCTCTGCGGTAGTTCGGCTATCCGCCGCAGACCTGCCGGTGCGCGTTGCGCAACGCGACCGCGAGCGGATCCTGCGACAGGCCGTACGGGTCGATGCTGTTGCGCACCAGATAAATAGCTCCGCCGACCACCAGGCACAGCGGAGTCGGCGGCTGCGACGGCGGATTCGCCTGCGCGATCGTCGTGGCCCCTGCCATGAACGAACCGGCGATCACCAACGCCGCGAGCATTTTTCGCATCGTGGAGTCCTTTCGTCGCCGCACAGCGTACGCCGGATACCGCCGCCGAGCCCCGGGAATCCGGGGTATCGGACGGATCCGGTTCGCAGCTCGGACACCCTGCCGAGTCCTGGCCGTTAATACCCGCGGACGGCTCGGCGATTTCGAACCGAAGGTGGTAGCCGCCGGGATTCTCGCCGTCACCCCGGACCGCCGCTTCGAGCTGCCCGCGGGCGCCGCGGAAGTGCTCACCGACGCCACCAGCTTGAACTACCTGGCGCCGTTGGCGCGCATGCTGGCCGCCGCGGCGGTGCAGTCACCGGCGCTGATCCGGGCCTATCGGGACGGCGGCGGCGTCGGTTGGTCGGAGTTCGGCACGGATATGCGCGAGGCGCAGTCCGATATGAACCGGCCGTGGTTCAAGCAGCGACTCGCGGCAGCGCTGGCGGATGTCCCGGACGTCGCCGCCACGCTGTCGCGGCCCGGCGCACGGGCCGCCGACGTCGGCTTCGGTGGCGGCTGGTCCAGCATCGCGCTGGCCAGGGCCTTCCCGGAGCTGACCGTCGACGGCTACGACATCGACGAACCGTCGGTGACCATGGCGAACCGCCATGCCGCCGAGGCCGGTCTCCCGGATCGGGTGCGGTTCCACCGCGCCGATGCCGGGTCCGCCTTGGGCGAGCAGACCTACGACGCGATCTTCGCCTTCGAATGTCTGCATGACCTGCCCTATCCGGTCGAAGTGCTGGCCGCCGTGCGCCGGGCGCTGCGTCCCGGCGGCACGGTGGTCGTCATGGACGAGGCGGTGGCGCCCGAGTTCCGGGCGCCCGCCGACGACATCGACCGGCTGATGTATGGGTTCAGCCTGCTGATCTGTCTGCCCGACGGCCGCGCCCATCCCGGCTCGGCCGCCACCGGCACCGTCATGCGTCACGATGTCTTGCGCCGTTACGCCCGCGACGCGGGCTTCGCCGACGTCCAAGTGCTCCCGATCCACGACTTCGGCTTCTGGCGCTTCTACCGCCTGATCCCCTGACCGCGCGCGCCGAACCCCGAACTATCAAGCGGTATAAGGGTGTTCGGCGCGGGCCGACCGCAGTGCCTTGCCCCACCAGACCAGCTGGCCGAGCAGTTGATCGGCGGCGGCGACCGGCATGTCCGGGTCCGTCGGCTGCCCCGCGGCGTCGAACCGCCTGCCCGCATCGTGGAAACTCACCGTGTCGCGCACGGTGACCGCGTGCAATTCGGCGAAGACGTGCCTGAGGTGCTCCACGGCGCGCAAGCCACCGGAGATGCCGCCATACGAGACGAATCCCACCGGCTTGGCCCGCCATTCGGTGTAATGCCAGTCGATGGCGTTCTTCACCGACGCCGGATAGCTGTGGTTGTACTCCGGTGTCACCACGACGAAAGCGTCCGCCGCGGCCAGCCGGGGGCCGACCGCCGCCAGCGCCCGCGCCGCCTCCGGTTCGGGACGGTGGGAAAGCCGTTCCGGCAGCGGTGTTTCGGCCAGATCGACGACGTCGACGGTGACGTCATCGTGCTGGTCGGCGTGTGCGGCGAACCATTTCGCGACGGTCGGGCCGAAGCGGCCCGCACGAGTACTGCCGATGATGACGGCGAGATTGATCGGGTTGTCAGGCATGGCGCATTCCCTTCGACGCGTATCGATGCGGGAACAGCTTCGAGCCTGAACAAAGGTTGAGGTCAAGTCGGCGCGAGCGCCGGTCAGACCTCCAACTCCTCCTCGATGCCCTTCAGGCGGTGCCTGGCCATCGCCAGGTTCGCCCGGCCCCGGTCCAGAGCCAGGTAGAGGAACAGGCCCTTGGATTTGCGACCGGTCATCGGCCGGATGATGTGGTACTGGCCGGACAGCGTGATGAGGATGTCCTCGATGTCCTCCTTGAGGCCCAGTTGGTCCATGGTTCGCATCTTCGCGCGCACCACCTCGGTGTTGCCCGCGCCCGCTACCTGGAGATCCAAGGACTTGGAACTGCCGAGCATGCCCAGCGCCATGCCGCTGTTGTAGTCGACGACGGCGGCGCCGATCGCGCCGTCGATCACCATCATGTCTTTGAGTGCCAGATCCATATTGGACATATCTGTTCCTTTCAGTGGGTTTTCGTTGCCTGTTCGCTCGCCGCGTCAGTTGCCACCGGCGTCAGCAAGTCGGCGATCGCGCGGGCCGCCGGACGGGATTCCAGATGCAGCCTGCCGATATTCACCTCGGGGGCGGCCAAAACGGTCAGCGAGGCCCAGCCCGCCGCGTAGATCACCACGTGCCCGCCGGTGCCGTGCACCACGACCTCGCGGAAGCCGCCGCCGTGCGCGGTGCTGGCCAGCCGGTGCGAGAGCGACAGCTGCGAGGCGGCCATCGCGGCCATCCCGTTGGGCTCGATCTGCGGAGGTAGATCGTGGGCGACGAGCAGCCCGTCATTGGACGCCACCAGCGCGCCGGTCAGCCGAGGGACCCGATCGCGCAGTGCTTTCAGTTCCGTGAGCACCGCCGCGTTCGGTTCGGGGCCGGACATCGTCACCTTGGTCAACCTTCCCATCCAATCGCCGAGCAGTTTCTTGCGCGCGGTCACGCGAGCTCCTCCAAAGCCGCTTGCAGGCGGACGAGCAGGTCGCGGTCCGGCGGCTCGGACCGCTCGGCGACGGTGACCGGCGCCGAGTGCCGCCCGCGGCGCCGTGGGAGCCGGCCCGGCTCGGCGACCACGCGGGCGACCGCCGGCGACTCGGCGGCCACCGGCGCGAGCACGGCCGGTTCGATCGCCACCGGAACAGACGACCCAGCGGGCGGCTCGATCAACCCCGCCGCGGTCAGATCCCGCACCGCGACCAGACATCCATAGGTGGTGCGGCCGAGCTCGCGGCCGATCCCGGCGACGCTGCGCCGTGCGTCGGCGGCGGCCAGCACCTCGGCCTGCCCCCCGGTGAGCATCACGCGCCGTCGCCGTACCCGGCGGACCGGGACGACGGGGGCGCGATCGACCAGATCCGCGGGCCACGGCCCGGAGTCCGGATCGCCGCGCCGCGCGCACTCCTGCACGAGAACCCGGGGTGTGATGTGGCAGACGGGGGCGAGCCAGTGCGGCGGCGCGGGCCGGAATTCCGGGACGGTGGGCGTGGCCAGCAAGAAGTAGGCGGCATCGAAAACCGACAGCATCGCGAGCGTCTCCAGCCGTGGCCGCCCGAGCACCCGGCCGGGATCGCCCGACCCGGCGCGCCGCCAATCCTCGGCCGTGGCCACCCCGGCCTCGACGACCAGCCGGTCCAGCCCGGTGGTGCGCCTGCAGTCGGCGGAAACGATCGCTCCTTCGGCGAGATGAAACGCACCGTCGCCCGCGTGCAGCACCCCCGTACGTCCTTCCTTCTCCAGCCGCCGCAATTCGACTGCGAGTTCAGGGCTCATCAGCGTCCTCGGCCATTTCGTCGAGAATTCCGCGCAGCTGGAATCGCGCCATCGCCAGATTCCCGGTGTCCTCGTCGAACAGCACGTGCACGAAAAGCCGCCCGTCGAAGTCGCCGTTGACGAGGTTCAGCAGGTGATATCCGCGGGTTCCGCAGACGATGATCTCGGTGACGTCGTCGCCGCCGGTGGACAGCGCCGGGCAGGCGAGCACGGCGCGCACCACATCCGTTGTGGCCGCAGCGTCTTCGTGCTCGTCCACCAGGTCGTGCCTGCCGTCCGCGGCGATCGCCAGACCGCTCGCGCCGTCCACCAGCGTCACACTGCGCGCACCCGGAATATCCATGATGCGTTTCAGAGAGCCGTCGATACCGATCACGCGCCACCACTTGTCATGTGAGGGGTTTACGGGTTCCAGACGCTACACACGGGCGCGGCGGGCTGTACAGCAAATCGGGGAGAAATTTCCGGTAAAAATTATTTTCCCTGGCAGGACGGAATAATACCTTTCGGTATTCAATACCTTTTGGTATTCATACCCGTCGGTTTTTCCGGGCAACACGCCGGATTCGGCCACAATAAGTCCTCTATACGGCCATTCGACTGCCCCGCTGCCACTTACGCGACACGACTGCGACTATTCACGCACGGACATGCGCCGCCGGAGAAGACACGGACGCGGGGACTCCGCGGCTGCGCGCCGCACCTTGCCGCGCCCGCGCCCGTACGGCACTGTCACAGCCGCAGTCACCGCACAGCAATCACAAGATCGGGACGTGCGAACGCGGCCTCGGCCGCGCCGCCGGACGACGAGCGGTCAGCCGCCGGTGAGGCCGGTGGAGATCTTGACCACCACTTTGTCGTCGGTGACCTCCTGCACCGTGACGGTGCTCCCGTCGGCGGACTGGGTCTCCCCGACCGGCACGGTGACCTCCTGACCACCCACCGACAACGTGACCAGATTGCCGTTCACGGCAAGGAGTTTCGCTTCGATGCCCAGGATGCTCGCTCGGGCGTCCACACCGCGGGCGAAGGTGACCGTGCAACCGCTCACGGTGCAATCGGTCTTCGTACCAGGGCCTTCCGTCGTGCAGGCAGCCACTCCGAGCGAAGTCACCAAAGCGAACAAGGACACTGCGACGAGCCGACGAAAAGCCACGCGCTCAGTGTAGAGCCGATCGACCTCGCGGTGCGGCACATGCGCCGTTCCGAGCCGACGCACTGCCGTTGCCGTTCCCAGCCGACGCACCGTCGCTGCCGTTGCCTTGCCGGAACTTCAGCCCCGGCCGCGCAGGTAGTCGCTCACCACGGCGGCGCCGAGACCGTCCAGATCCGGCGCCACCACCCGGCCGCCGCTGCGGCGGGCCATCAGGTCGACGAACGCGGCCAAGCGCGGGTCGTCGCCGAGCATGAACACCGTCACCGACGCGCCCAGCTTCGCCAAGGCGTCGACCTGCGCCATGGTCACGGCCAGCGTGCGCGGCTCCGGCGGCCAGTTGAAATACGCTTCGCCATCCGGCTCCAGATGCGCTGTGGGCTCGCCATCGGTGACGACCAGCACCACCGGCACCGCGTCCGGATGCCTGCGCAGGTGCGCCGCCGCCAACAGCAGCGCGTGGTGCAGGTTGGTGCCCTGCTCCCAAACACCCTCCAGCGCGGTCAGTTCGCCGATGTCCACGGTCGTGGCGTGCCTGCCGAAGGTGATCACGCTCAGCGCGTCGGAACGGAACCGGGTGCCGATCAGATGGTGCAGCGCGAGGGCGGTGCGCTTCATCGGCACCCACCTGCCGTCCTGCACCATCGACCAGGACGTATCCACGCACAGGGCGACGGCGGCTCTGGACCGCTGCTCGGTTTCCATGATCTCGACATCGGAGACGTCCAGCGTCACCCGGCGCCTGCCCGTCGACGCCGACCGCAGCACGGCATTGCGCACGGTCCGCGACACGTCCCACGGCTCGGTGTCGCCGAATCGCCACGCCCGGGACCCGCCCGTCGGCTCGCCTGCCGCACCCGCCAGGGCCGTGTCCCGCTCGCCGCGCCGGGACCGCAACTGCCCGACCACATCCCGCAGCGCCACCTCGCCGAGCCGCCGCAAAGCCTTGGGCGTCAACCGCAATGAGCCGTCCTGCGCCCGCTCGAAGATGCCCTGCCTGCGCAATTCGCGCTCCAGCTCGGCCAGCCGGGCCGCGTCGACGCCTGCCTCCGGGCCGAGGTGGCGCGTCAACGCCTCCAGGTCGATGTCCTCCAGCCGGGCGCCGGCGTAGGTCTGCCCGAGTTGTTCGGCGAGCGCGTCGAGTTCGGCGAGATCCTGCAGTGCCTGCGCGCCCGCGCCGAGGCCGAGCGGGTCCTCGCCGCGGAAGGGCCGCCCGGAGCTCCAGTCCTCGCCCGGGCGCAGCGCCCGCAGATGCGCGTCCAGCGCGGCCACCTGCTGGGCGATCCCGGGGTCGCCGAACGCCTGGCCGATCAGCTCCGACAGCTCCGCGCGCTGCTGCTCGGACATCGAGTTCATCATTCGCTGCGCGGCGGCGGCGCGGGCGGCGAGAGCGTCGACCAATTCCGCGGTGTCGCGCGGATTCTCGGGGAAGAACTCGCCGTGCTCGGCCATGAACTCGGCGAACCGCTGCTCGGTGTCCTCACCCCGCGCGTGCGCGGCGAGCAGGTCGTTCAGGTCGGCCATCATCCGCCTGACCCGCTCGACGTCCTGGGGCGTGGTGTTCCGCAGAGCCTGTTTCATGCCCTGGAAGCGCGATTCCAGCAGTTCGCGTCCGAGCAGGTCGCGGATCTTCTGGTAGTTCTCGCGGCCGGTCTCCGAGCGCCAGGGGTACTCGGCGAGTTCGGTGACGGCGGCGGCCGTGCTCGACGGCAGGGCGTCCAGCTGCGCCTCGGCGAACCTGGCGTCGTCGGATGGGTCGGGGAACAGCGCGCCGCGCTCGGCTTCCAGCGCCTGCTCCAGCAGTTCGCGGACCTGCTGCAACGTGCCGTCCAGCCGGTGACGACGCGAGATCTCCGCGCGACGCTGCCACAGCTTGCGCGTCAGCTCCTCCAGCCCCGGCACGGAGCCGGTGCCACGGCGCAACAGCTCTTGCAAGGCGTTGCGCGGCGAGCTGCCCTCCATGACCTCGCGTCCGATCCGGTCCAGCGCCTCGCGCAGGTCCAGCGGAGGCGCCAAAGGGTCGGGCCCGTCGTGGTAGGGGCCGTAGGCGTAGCGGTCGGGCGTCGTCACGATGCCCCGCAGGCAACCGCGGCCCTCATCGCCCGTACACCGCCGTGCCGTCGTCGGAGTCCTTCGCGATCTGCCGGGCCAGGTAGAGCGCCTCCAACGCGAATTCGACGGCCGAGGCGATCCGGGGCGGCGGATCGGCCGCGTCGACGCCGAGCCGTCCGGCGACCTCGTGCAGGACCGGCAGCTCGGGCAGCGCCGACAGCACGTCCTCGCCGGGCACCCGTTCGCCGGTGGTGACCAGGTGCCCGTCGCCGACCGCCTCGGCCAGCGGCCGCAGGTTCAGACCGCCGAGCAATGCCCGCGCGGTCTCGGCGAACGAGCGGCGCAGCAGGTGCGTGAGATGTTCCTGTTCCCGGCCCTCCTCACCGGACTCGAACTCCAGCTTGCCGCGCAGCACCGCGGGCACGGATTCCAGGTCCACCGGACGCGCGACCGCGGGACGCTCGCCGGTGACGGCGGACCTGCGCAGCGCGGCCGCGGCCACCGTCTCGGCGGCGGCGACGGCGAATCGCGCGGAGACGCCCGAGCGCTGATCGATCGCGGACGACTCGCGCAATTGCCGCACGAAACGAGCGAGCACTTCGATCAGCGGATCGCCCACCTCGGCCACCAGCTCGGCCTCCTGCCGGACCAGAGCCACTTCGGCCTCGACGCTGAGCGGGTAGTGGGTGCGGATCTCCGCGCCGAACCGGTCCTTCAGCGGCGTGATGATCCGGCCGCGGTTGGTGTAGTCCTCCGGGTTGGCGGTGGCGACCAGCAGGACGTCCAGGGGTAGGCGCAGGATGTAGCCGCGGACCTGGATGTCGCGTTCCTCCATGACGTTCAGCAGCGCGACCTGGATGCGTTCGGCGAGGTCGGGCAGCTCGTTGATCGCCACGATGCCGCGATGCGCGCGGGGCACGAGCCCGAAGTGGATGGTCTCCGGGTCGCCGAGGCTGCGCCCCTCGGCCACCTTGACCGGGTCGACGTCCCCGATCAGGTCACCGACGGAGGTGTCCGGCGTGGCGAGCTTCTCGGCGTAACGCTGCGAGCGATGCCGCCACGCGACAGGCAGTTCGTCACCCAGTTCGGCCGCCAGCCGCCGACCGGCCGGGCTGATCGGGTCGAGCGGGTGTTCGCCCAGCTCGGCGCCCGCGATCACGGGTGTCCACTCGTCCAGTAGGCCGACCAGGGACCGCAGCAGCCGGGTCTTTCCCTGGCCGCGCTCACCGAGCAGCACCACGTCGTGCCCGGCCAGCAGCGCCCGTTCCAGTTGCGGCACGACAGTCCGTTCGAACCCGACGATGCCGGGCCACGGGTCGGCGCCGGAACCCAGCAGGCCGAGCAGGTTCTCGCGGATCTCGGTCTTCACACCACGCGGCAGGTAGCCGGCCGAACGCAGCTCGCCCGCGGTAGTGGGCAGATGTTCGGGAACTTTCACGAAATCGACGCTACGTCCATTCCGCCATCCGGTCGACCTCGCGTCGCTAGCTTGCTAGCATGCTAGCATCGGCTCGTGGGCGACGAGGAAGTGAAGCAGTTCAACGTGTACCTGCCGATCGGACTGATCAAGCAGGTGAAGTTCCACGCCATCGAGTCGGGCTCGTCCCTGTCGGCGCTGGTAGCGGACGCGTTGCGCGCCTACCTCGCGGACACCCCTGGCAACGATCGCGACTGAAGGAGATCCGCTGTGACGACGAAGGGCATCGAGGGCGTACACGTGCAGACGCACAATTGGGGCAAGACCGCGAGGTTCTTCCAAGCCCTCGGCTACGAGCCGGAGTTCACCACCGACCACAACTCCGGCCTGTTCCGCAACGGCGACGGTCCTTACGTCTTCATCGAGGAGATTCCGAACAACCAGACCCCCCGGACCCAGCTGATCCTGACCGTCGCCGATGCCGACGCGTTCCAGCCGAACAGCGACCTCGACGTGGTGACGCCCTTCGAGGCAACCCACTACGGGACGAAGGAGATGACGGTGCGCGACCCCGACGGGCGTACGTGGAGCCTCCAGTCCCAGGGCTGATATCGCGCCGTACCGAATCACGGGTCTTCAAGCGGAAAAGCCCCCGGACAGGGGGCTTTTCTCACAGTGAGATCCGAGTGTGGTCCTCGCGAGCCACAAGGTGCGGAGTCCGGACTACCGCCTGGTGAGCTGCGGTCGGATAGCGGCGCGCGGCGGCATCGCGGCGGAAACGTCGTCGTCTTCGTGCGGGATCGGTGCCGTGTCTGCGGCCAGGACCGGGGTGACCTGTTCCATCCGCGCCGGGCGCTCGTCGCCGTTCGCGCTCGGTCCGTAGTGCTGGGCCACGCTCGCGCCGATCGGCTCCAGCGCAGGAGCGTTCGACTCGCCGGCCTCCGTGCGCGCGAAGGGCTTCCCGTCGGCCGCACGCCCGGCAATCGCCTCCGCGTCACCGATGACCTCGGAATCCGGCTCGGCAGTCGCGACGTGCTCTTCATCGGCCGCGCGGACGGCGACCGCCTGCGGAGCACCACTGATCAGGTGCGTTTCGGCGGTCTCCTGGCGCGCCACGTGCTCGTCGGCCGTCTCCGCGACCCCGGCGGCGCTCGGTCCGGGCGCGGCGGCGGTGGGGTGCTCCACCGGCGGCACGGCGGGATCGGCCTGCTTGCTGAACCGGATCCGGTTCAGCGTCTGGCGCACCGCCGCCGCCAACCGTGCGTCCAGTACCGCCTCGTCCGGACCGGCATCGACAGGCCCTTGCGCACCGTTCGCGGCAACCGCAGGTGGCCGTTCGACCGCCGGGAACGGAGTGGTGGCCAGCCACAGCTCGGTGAGTTCCGGCGCGGGATGGGCGGCGGGGGCCGCGCTTTCGGCAGCCGCGGCGGGCTGCGGCGCTTCGACCGCAGAGTTCTGTCCGGGGTGCGGGACGGCCGCGCCTTCCGGAGCGGGGGCAGGCTGCTGCGCGGCCGCGGTGTCCCCGGCGGGGCGAGCGGGCGCCGCCGGCTCCATGAGGATGCTCGGCAGGATCTGGTTCCCGGCTCCGCCGACCTGGGTCAGCGCCGCCAGTCGTTCCTGGAGATCCTCGTGGTCGGGCACGGCGGCGGTCGCTTGCTCGATCGCGCGCCCATATCGCTCGGCGACGAGCCGGTGGGTGACGAGCGCGACGCCGATCATGATCGGCGCGATCGCGTGGATACCGATCCCGGCCAGATCTCCTGCCCGGAAATACGGGAACGTGTTCAGCGCGATGCTCGCCGTCAGCAAGACGCCCTCGACGGTGTAGACCTGCCACAGCCGATCGATCACACCCCACTCGGCGGTGTCCCCGGTGGACAGCATCAGCGCGACGAGCACCGCGCTGATCAGTGCTTCCAATCCGTAGGACAGCCAGAACATCGGATTGGTCACGCCGCCGGTCGGCGCGATGTTCTGCTGCACCGTGACCGCGGAGAACAGCATCGAGAACGCGACCACACCCGCGAGCAGTCCCAGCACCCGCGGCTTGCGCTGGTGCAGACGAGCGACTTTCGCGTGCGGGCTGCTGCTGTGGCGCTGCTCACCGATCGCCTGCGCGGCCCGCAGCAGGTCGGCGGCCTCGCGTTCGGCCAGCTCGGCGGCCGTGCGCCGCACCCGTTCCGCGGCGTCGGCGGCCGCCTGGATGCGCGCCCGTTTCTCATGGCGCTCGTAGTCGCGCACCAGCTCGGCCAACTCGCGGGAGGCGGCGAGCTCCCGCTCCGATAGTGCTTCGAGCAGTGCCGGATCGTCCTGGTGGGCCAACCGCTCGTGCGCGATCTGCACCCGATCCGGCAGTGCGCCGGCCACCAGATCATCCACCGGCGGCGCCCCAGCGGGCGCGTTGGTCGTGAAACGACGGAACATCAGCAAAGAACCTTTCCGACGATCGAGTGTTCCAGACGCAGCGCGCCAGAGCCGCCTCGGCCGTCGACCACTTCCGCCGAACCGGACGACCGACCCGGCCCAGACCGAAAAGATAACCCGTCATCGAAATCCGTTCGACCCGACGAGCAAACGGGACCGATCGGTGTCCTCCGCCGGGCAGCGGGACGAACCACCCAGGACAGAGCTCGGGTCACGAGGCGCATCGTCCCGCGCGATCGCCGCTCAGTAGCCTTTCGGCGAACGGTTCGGATCGGCTTGCTGGACCTTCGCCTGCAGGTCGTGGCCGTCTCGGGAGACGCCGTATCGTTCCATGACATAGTTCATACTGGCGGCGACGTTGGCCACCGGATCGTGAATGTTGTTGGACGTCCCGGCCACATGATAGGCCGAGAAGGTGCCCGGGATGGTCTGGGTAAGCCCCCTGGATGCCTTGCCTGCCGCGGCATTGCTGTCCCAATTGTTGACGGCGTTGGGGTTTCCGTTCGATTCCCGTTCGATCAGCACCTGATAGCCGCGCTTCCAGTATTCGCGGGCCACCGGATCGGTGATACCAAGTGCGTCCAGCGCGCCCTCGATCGCCGCGTCGACCGAGACGTTGCCCTGGTAGCGGGCGTAGTCGGCGGTCGTCGCCGCGGGCACGAAGCTCGGGCCGGGCGAGTAGCTGCGCTGCATGTAGTTGCTCGGCACGTAGTTGCTGGGCGGCGCGGACGTCGGGGTGTACGTGGGGGCGGAACCATCGATGTCTCTCGCGTGGGTCTGGACTCGGTCGTTGGCCTTCTCGATCTCGTCCTGCACGTTGTCGATCGTCTTCAATACGGTGTTCGCCAGCCGCGTTTCGATGTCGGGGTCGATGAATTCCTTGCCGGGACTCGGCTTCGGCACCCTCAGCGCATCCTGCAGAAGTTTGACGTGTTGCTTGACCGCCGCGAAAGTGCCGCTCGAGGTGTCGTAGGCGCCATAGGCGGACAGGTCGACATTGCTGTCCTGCTTGTGAATCTCGTCTTTGATGTCGCGGAACTCTTGCGCCCGGTCGGAGTAACCCTTGGCCATGACGGACTTGTCCTCGTCACCGGTGATGAGCTTCTCGTCGCGCAGCAGCTTCAACAGATCCGGCGCCTGCGAGGGCGAACCCGTCGCCAGCAGATCCGCGGAGGTCTGAATCGCCTCCCGCGCCGCCTCGAGGAGTCCGACGAACCCGGGGCGCACGCCGGCGGGCGGGTCGAGTTTCACCACCCAGCGTTCGGGGCTCATCGCGGCACCCGAACCCGCTTCGGCTGCCGACCTGCGAACACCGCCATCATCACCTCACGCCGGACAACCCTCATCAGGCCCTACGCGGCCTGCCACTGCGACACTCCGAGTATCGCGCAGGGGAGAATGGCCCATTCCCGGCACTGGGAGCAACGTCCAGCGAAACTTCGGCCGATCACCCGTCCCGGGTCTTCCCGCGCCGCACCACCGTTCGATGTGAGCTTGCGAACCGACGCCGCCGCGCCCGGACGGCGGATTGCGCGATTGAACGTGAAAATGACCGGCGTCATCGCCGGGGCGGGTCGAAGACGGGCGCCCCGACGATAACGTGTATTCCACCCACAACCATCAGCGGTCGGGGTTGTTCATCGATTGGGTGGATGTTTGCAGTAGATCACCGCTGCTGACGGTCGCGCATTTATCGCGCGAAGATCATCTCACTTTATCGTATCCGCCCGCCGCATTCCGTGTGTATCGGGTGCCGATGGGATCTCCGTAGGAGTTCGTGAGGGTCATCCGCTGGTTGTATTCCGCAGATTCACGGGCACTGCAGAACCGGAGCTTCAGGGAACCCTTGTTGTCGCCGAGGCCGCTGTCCAAGTCGTTGATCCTCATCCACACGTCCTCGCCACCTGCGAAATGGCGTCGAAGATCCAAGGCCTCCGGCAGGCCTTGTTCCCCTACGCGATAGATCACCTGGCCGACCCGGGCCTCGTCTCCGCTGTAGGGATACTTGGGGTCTCCCTTGCGTATCTCCTGGACATAATAGTTCCCCTGCAGTCCCGTACCGTCGGATTTGCACGTGCACGCTTCACCGCTATTGCTGTTGAAGGACCAACTGCCATCGGCGTACAGGTTCCCCGCCTCAGGTATTTTACCGATGTGCTGCCAACCTTTGTTCGCGTGAATCTCGGTTTCCATTTGCCCAGTCCTTTCGTAGTGGAGTGACCCAGTGAAAATGGCTGGAAAAAGGTGCTGCCGAAAACCAGTGCAACATCGTGACGACACGAGCTCAGGTCCAGCGGCAAGATGCTCGCCGGGAATGAGCCGGTTTCGCGCCGCCCGCAGGATGGAACGCCCTGCCTCACGTACTGTATCGCCGCTCCTACGATCTTCAGCCGCTCGCCACGGCACGTCGCACGGTCTAGGAATGGAGGCGACGGCGAAGTACCGCACTCGCTGCGGTGTGATTCCTCCGCTCCCTCGCGCTGTGCGCGGTGGTAGTGCGGCGCACCGGCAACACCCGATCCGAGCCATCCCGCGCGGCCTCGAAGTAGCTGGCTTCAGCCGAGCTGCCCTGCGGTTCGGCGCCGCTCGGCGCGGTGGGCGAGCGCATCGATGATTCGTTGCCACGCCGGTGACGCCTCGGAGATCCGGGAAGAGATCAGCCGCAGGCTCTCCGGTCGACCGCCGTTTCGTTCGTGTGCGATCTCCCATGCGTCCAGGTCTTCGATGAGCCGGTCCAGGCGTGGATCGTCGGGATCCCAGTCGACTGATTGATCGCAGGCGAGATACAGGCGCATCGTCTCGGAGTCGTCGAGGCCCGCGGTCTTGTCCCTGATCCGCTGCGGCATGGAGCGCGGGTCCAGAGCTTGCAGCAGGATCCACGAGTCGCGCTCGAGTCGTACCCGCCGTTCGCTGACGCCGAGACCGCGCATCCGGTTAAGGATGGCGACCACCTCCGGGGGCAGGACAAGACTTTCACCGCTTGCCAAATCGGCGATGCGGCTGCGGAATTCGGTGAGCTGGTCGATCTTGCGCTGCAATTCGGCGTCGATGTCGATGATGGCCGCGGCGAATTCGGTCGGCTGGGCGTGCAGCAGCGCGTCGATGCGGGCCAGCGGAATACCGGCGTCGGCGAGGGTCCTGATCCGGATGAGGTCCACCGCGGCTTGCGCGCTGTAGCGGCGGTAGCCGGAGGCATCACGCTCGGGCTCGGGCAGCAGGCCCACGTGGTGGTAGTGGCGAACGGTGCGGACGGTCACGCCTGCGGTCGCCGCGAGCCGGCCGATGGTCAGCACCGTTCCCCTGTCGTCGTCGGGCATGGTCGTGCCGAGTCTAGGGGCGCGCCGCCCGGTCCACGACATCGCGGATCGCCTGGACCACGGCATCGGGGCGGTCGAAGCAGAGCCGGTGGTGGAGGGTGTCGGAGAGAATGCGTTGTTCCCCCTGCGAGACCCCGCTCACCAGGGCCGCGTCCATTTTCGTCTTGGCGTGGTTCATTTCCTGCGCGGACTGCGCCTGCTGGGCAGGGTCGTTGCCCACCACGGTGAGCGCGACCACCGGAACGTCAGGAATGCTCGGTCCCGCTCGCAGTTCGGTGGCCAGATCGGTCAAGGCGGCACGCTCGGTGATGCCGACCCGCATCCACTCGTCGCTCAGCTTGGCATCGATCAGTGGTTGCCGTATGTGCTCCGGGTAGTCCGCGAGCAACTCGGCACGCATCTCGCGCAGGGCCGGGCGCATCTGTCGGAGCTGCTCGGGATCGGATGCCATCCGCTCGGCCGCGGCCAGACTCGCCGAGGGCGGCATGAAGTCGTCCCAGTCGCGGTGGAGGGCGTCCAACCAGACCAGTCCCGCCACGTCCTGCGAGTACAACTGCGCGAACCGATGCGCGTAGAAGCCGCCGAGGGAGTGTGCCGCGAGAACGTAAGGGGCGGTGATGTTCTGGGCGCGCAGCAGTTCCCGCAGTTCCGTGGCGACGTCGGCGGCGGTGCGCGGCAGCGGGAGAGGATCGCTGTAACCCGTGCCGCCGCGGTCATAGACCACAGCGGTGGTGAATTGCGAAACCTGTTGCTGCACACCGAAGTAGTCGAGTCCGACCGCGCTCGCGCCTGGCAGGAACACGACGGCCGGTCCGCCGCTGCCCGACCGGTGCACGAAAACACGGCGGCCGCCGATCTCCTGGAACCGTCCGATCGGCGGAGTGTGCCGAGTCGAGGAAGTGATGTCGTTCGTCATACGACAAGACTGCAACCCTGACGTAAGGTCAGTGTCAATCCCTCCGCCGCTCAGGTACGCGACCCTTCGGAACCTCGATTCAATTGTTCGCTTGCTGCTCGCACCAGGTCCGCAGCCGTTGCAGAGCGGACGCCAGGGTGCCGTCGTTCAGCGCGGCCAGGATTGTGCCATCACTGAAGCGCTCGGCACAGAGCACGGCGGTGACAACGCGAGCGGCATCGGCGACCGGTGCGGTATCCAGGCCCAGACCGCCCGGGTAAGCACTTTTGACGTCCCATTTCATAGACGGGAAGCGCACCATACAACCGACGCTGTACAGGGCTTCGGTCATTCGAACGACCGCGTCGCTGTAAACGACATAGGGCATCGACAGAGAGCCGTCAGAGTTCTCGAATTTTCTGATCCCGTAGGACTCCGGCTCCTCGGCGAGGACTTCATCGACGGCGGACCACAATCGCTGCCACGCTTCCGGCCGCGTGGCACGAAGGGCTGATTCGATGGCTGGATTGTCGCTCGGGTCGGGATGGTAGGGGTTGGCCCGCAGTTCGGCCTCGGCCTGCCGCGCGGCGAGGTTGAACTCATCGAACTGAGCTCTGATCCAAGCCATCTCCTCTTCGGTGTAGCCGGGCAGAACGTATCCAGAACCTCTGCGGAACAACCTGTTCCACCATCCAGCCACGGTCTTCCTCCCCCTCCGTCTGGAATGGACTGTCTCGATATTACTTCGCACTGCACTGACCGACCCGCCGTGCGCTCAGCGTCCCGCGGCGGTGAGCCGGTAGTCCGCTTCGAGCAGCATCCACCCGCTCAGCTGTACCGAGAGATCGCGGCTGAAGTTCGCCGACGAAGCGGCGGAGGAGTGCATGAGCTGGGGAAAAGTTCCCGGATGTTCCGGCACCGTGACCGGGCGGGTCCAGTCCACACCGAACAGCGGTAGCCCGTCCACCTCGGCACGGTGTTTCCAGGCCGCTCGCGCGGAAGCGTGCACGATGTCCGCGGCGGTTGTGTCGCCCAGAGACAGTGCGGCTTCCGCGAGATATCTGGCGAGGATACCCATGAACAGTCCGGAGTCGTCCCCGGCGGCCGCGGCGATCACCCCCGCGTCCGTGAGCCCGTCCGCGACCGCGGCGACGAGGGCTGCCACGCGCCTGCGCGGGCCCGCCTCGCCGGTACGCACCGCCAGTTCGGTTTCCAGCCCGATGGCAACGCCCTGGCAATAGGTGTGGACGGTCCGCTCTACTCGTCCGCCGGGCTCATGGACACCGTCGAGGATCAGTCCGCTATCGGTGTCGCGCAATCGGGTGTACAGGAAATCGGCGAGTTGTCCGGCGCGGGCCAGCTCGCCCAAACGCGCCATAGCGATACCGGTCGGGCCGATCGCGGGGGTGTTGTAGTACTCGTCGCCGGACCGCCACGGCACCGCGCCGACGACCGGGTTCCAGCCGTCGATCAAGTCGGCCCGCAGCTCGCCGACAGCGTCGCCGAACCGAATACCGAGCAGCCGGTCGGCGCGTTCGAGCGCCAGCACCAGCCACGCCATATCGTCGTAGTACCGGTTGGTCCAGCCGGTGAGATTGCGGGTCCGGATACCGCGTGCGAGGGCGACGACCCGATCAAAGCGTTCGGGCGTGCGGGCGCGGTACGCGGCGTCCACGGCACAGTCGAGAAGGTGGGCTTGCCACCAGTAACACCACGACATGAACGACTGGTCCAGCAAGGACGCAGGCCAGACGAGCGTGCCCAGCCGCGCGTGCGGCTGGTCCCATAGCGTGCGCACGTGCCGCTGCACGATCGCTTGTTCGGCCAGGTCCGCCCGCTTCCCGGGCTCATCGGGGCTGGCGGACACTTGCCGTGTGATCGTCACCGCCTGCGTCGGCTGCGCCATTGCGGTGAGTGTGATCGACGTTCCAGCCGCCATCAGCACACTGCGCCGGCTGATCCCCTTGTTCCGGCGATCCATCCGCTCGGACTCCCTTTACTGAACACGATTACCGGAGCCGAAACCTTGCGGCTACATCCTATCTCGCAACGACCACCGCGGCGCGGCGCGAACCGGCTGCACCAGGCGCAGGCGTCAACCGCCGGTGGCTCCTTGCGGCAACATCTGCTCCAGCCACCTCACCAAGCTGGCTCTGGTGGACCCGAGTGCGCGCTCATGCCGAGTTCGAGGCGTTCGCAGGAGCGTGTACCGATTTCGGCTGCACCGATGAATTTCGGATGGCTACCTCGTCGGTTCCTGAGACGCTTGCGCGCGAGACCGAAGGATTCCGACCGCCCGCACATCGACGGCACCGACATCACGGTGTCGGGTCCAGCGCCCGCCGCTGCCACAACCGAGGAGCTCGAATCATGGACCAGCACGCCATCGACGAGGTACTGAACCGCCCACTCAGCCAGGAACTACTGGCCCGTGACCTGGCCAGACTGGCCTTCATCGCGCTGGACGGCACCCCGCGGTCGATCCCGATCGGGATTGTCTGGAACGGCACGGAAATCGTCATGTGCACCGCGACGAACGCGCGGAAACTCCCGGCGTTGCGCCGCAATCCCGCGGTCGCGCTGACGATCGACACCGAGTCGCACCCGCCGAAGGTCCTACTCATCCGCGGCCGAGCGGAGCTGGATGTCGTCGACGGCATCCCGGAGGAGTACTTCCAGTGGAACGGCACTTACGAGATGACGCCCGAGCAACGGGCCGAGTGGGAGGAAGGCGTGCGGTCGCTCTACGACGGCATGGTGCGGGTCGTGGTGAAGCCGACCTGGGCCAAGCTGATCGACTTCGAGACAACCCTGCCCACCGCCATCGAGGAACTCATGCGGCAACAGAAAGAACGTGAGCGCGCCTGACACGCGCCGCCGAAATCGAAGGCAGAGGTTGGACGGCAACTCAGCGGTTCGTTCGCCGCCAGCCCCGTCCACGCGCTCTCATGCCGATTATCGAGTGGTAGGCGTTGATCAACTCTGGGATCATCGGGTCAGCGTTCGACATTGATGGCGATGGAAGGAAATCGCGGATGACCACGCCGCGACGGTACTGGATCGAATTCGACCGACAGGAGTGCTCCGACGCTCGGTTCTGGCAGGGCGTCGGCGTGACTGGATTCGACGTACCGGATTGCTTGTCGATGGTGGCGGATCTGGTCCCCGACGGACCGTTGCCACCCGTGCGCCGAATCACGGTCGACATCTCACTGGCCGAGCCACTGCCGGTGAATGGCTATCTCGGCGTCCCGGTGTGGCGCGGCGTGTGGTATCCACCCGTGAACCTCGGAATCGGGCCGACCCGCGGCCTCGACCGAAGAGGCGCGCCCTCCAACTACCCGACACCCCTCACGGCATTACGCCGCCGAGCGCGGGCCAGCGAGACTCTGCGCACGAAGACCACGTGGTGGGACGAAATCCCGCATATCGATGGCCTGCTGTGGCCGCTGGTGAACATGCACCGCGCCGAGAACGGCCGCGGAATGCGGCTGAGCGCCCCAGCGCTGCGCGCCGCCTCCGCCACGGACCCGACCTACGGGGACATGGTGCGCGAAGCCCTCGACTACATGATCGCGTGGCACCCGACACCAGACGAATGGTTCGACCCGACCGAAACCAGGTTCGCCGATCAACGGGACCTGGACGAGTACCTGAGAGCCTTCCGCGACTACTTGTTCGGAACTCGCCCGGAGCCGATCTACCCTCCCGGCAGCGAACCGCTTTCGCCCGACGCGGAACGGTCGAGTTCGGTAGCGGATTAGCGTCTGGGAAGAAGTAGGGCGGCGCGGGGATCGCTGCTGGTAGACATTCTTCTGAGCCTCCATCCGGTGTCCGGGTGGAGCCCCAGTCGTTTGGTTGACGCCGTGCGATGGTTGGTTCGGTTAGCACGGTATGCGGATGAGCGGATGTCTGCGGCTCAGTCGACCCGTGGGCCGGCGTGTAACAGTTGCTCAGCAAACCACTGAACTCGGGCCATAGTAATCCCCGCTTGCTGTTCAACGGCGAGCGGATGATCGGTGGGCTCCAACTCCACCAGTGGGCGGTCGCCGAGGGGCTGAGTGTGCAGCTTGGTCTTGAGGTTCACCGTGGTCGGCTCATACAGGGGAAGCGCTGTGGACAACCACCCGAAATATGGCGACTCCTCGACCCTCTCGGGGTTGTCCCACAATGCTGACATGCGGTGGAAGCTGGCCTCGCTCAGCGATACCCAGACACCCCAGTCGAATTCACCATCAGTATCTGTGATCGGGAGCACCAGACGCGCCCGCACGAAGAAGTGCTCCCCGGCGATCACGCATTGTTCTTCCTCCAGCACGCTGCCCTGCTGATCCGCGAAGTCGGCGTTCCAGTAGACGGGCGCGAGGGTGCCATAGCTGAGGGGAGGCCCGTCGTGCAATTCGGCACAGGAGGAGCAGGAGAACATCGAGCCAACCATCACCGGCCCAGCGTAATGCCGTAGATCGTATGCACGCTCATCGGCATGAGCGCGCACTCGAGTTCACTGGAGCCAGCTTGGTGATGTAGCCGGGGGTCCGAGATGTTGCCAAGCGGCGGGTGGAACCTTGAGTCCGTGCGGAGGTTGTTCGGCTTCGGAACGTGAGTTCAACTCTGAACAGGAGGTTCGACGTGCAGATATTCGATGTCGAGGGGGTCGAGTTCCGAAGCCGAATAATTCCTGCGCAACCCGATACGACCAAGGCGACACCGACCCGAGTCCGCGCCTCCAGCCGCACCACTTAGCTGGCTCTAGTGGACTCAAGTGCGCGCTGATGCCGAGTTGAGTATGGTGCGGGTCTCGAGCATGTTGTGTAACCGGGTTATGAGTGCTCAGAGTGGACAATCGAGCGAAGAGAAGAGTGATGACCGACCCTAGTTGGCGGCTTGTGCAGGCAGACGAAGTCATCGGCGTCTTGACCCAGGACTCCGTCGACATGTTCTGGACAGACTGCGTGTTCGAGCCTGGACCCGGATGGGCAAATCTCCAGCCGTTGTTTGCGGCTTCTCGCGACGCTTGGCGGCGCGGTGACTCGGAGGCGGCTGTGGAAGCGGATGAGGCGATACAGGCGCTGGGGCTTAGCCTCGTGCCGATCGACGGCGGTCCGCCACTGACGGAAATTCTCGTGCGCATCAACGGGGGCGAGGCCCGCTTTCGATACTGATCGCACTTGCGACACCGCTGAGATGGTGGAAGACAATATTCGCACATGCCGCGTGGCGCGCGGCCTGAAGCGGCCACGCCGCGGTCCCGAAGATCAAAGGACTCAGGGTATCTCAGACAGCCGAACGCACTGATCTGCCGAATGCCGTGCGTTCCGTCGGAGCGTCATAGTTCGGACCATGCGACCCCGAACCATGGTGAGGTTCGTCCAGCCAGCAACTGGAGGTGGAAGTCGGGGCCTTCATGTGTCCGATCCTCCTCGGGATCGGTGAGTTGACTGATGGTGCAGATGTAATCGCCGTTCGGGAGTTCGATACTGGACCCGTACATGTCCTTGTCGTCGTCCACGGCGGAGTCCGCGAACTGGGCAGCCATGGTGACCGTGTCCAAATTGACGACGACCAGCTCACCGCGCGTCACGGTGATGGGGCCGGCGATTTGCCTGATGATCGGCAGCCGCGGATCTACCGGCGAATCCGAAAGGTCGATCCGCCATCGCTCCTCGCCGCCGGTTCCCCAGAGCAGCATCGTCCGCCGCCGCATCTCTGACTCGACGCGCTCGAACAGCATCTCCAAGGTCCAGTCTTCGCCCACGAACGACGTGTACGCGTGTGGGTCGACAAGACCGAGGAATCCCGAGTCATCGGTCATTTCGTCGATCCGATGCTGAAGCTGCGCCATGCGGTAGTCCTCCCCGGATTGGTCACCGAACCATACAGGCACAATGCTCGGTAGAACGCCGAGCTCATCTACCGGCCAACCCTCCATGTCTGAGTCCATCCATGCCCCGTCGAGCGGCTGAACCTGCCCCGCGATCTCGGTGCACACATTCGCTGGCTGTCCGGGGGAAGGGTGCTGCCCGGACGCCACATAGGTCAGCAACCCACGCTCATGCCGCATACCGCGCTGACCGAACCGGCCAGCGCGCAACGCCGGCGGAACGACTGAGCCCCCACCCGGAGACCGGGATGGGGGCTCGGCAGAGTCTCTACCAGTAGCGATACACGCGCTGCCCTACTTCTTCGCAGACGCTATACGTTGAAGCGGAACTCGACCACGTCCCCATCCGCCATGACATAGTCCTTGCCCTCCATGCGCACCTTGCCCGCGGCTTTGGCGGCGGCCATGGATCCCGCTTCGACCAGGTCGTTGTAGGCGACGACTTCGGCCTTGATGAAGCCGCGTTCGAAGTCGGTGTGGATGACGCCCGCGGCCTTGGGGGCGGTGTCGCCCTGGTGAATGGTCCAGGCGCGGGCTTCTTTCGGGCCCGCGGTGAGGTAGGTCTGCAGGCCCAGGGTGTGGAAGCCGGCGCGGGCCAGGGCGTGCAGGCCGGGTTCGGTTTGACCGATGGATTCGAGGAGTTCGATGGCGGATTCCTCGTCGAGTTCGAGGAGTTCGGCTTCCACCTTGGCGTCGAGGAAGACCGCGTCGGCCGGGGCGACGGAGGCTTTCAGTTCGGCGACCTTCGCTTCGTCGGTGAGCACCGACTCGTCGGCGTTGAAGACGTAGAGGAAGGGCTTGGTGGTGAGCAGCGAGAGTTCCTTCAGCAGCTCGGTGTCCACCTTGTCGGCCGCCGCGAACAGGGTGGTGCCACCGTTGAGGATCTCCTGCGCGGCCTTGGCGGCGTCGGCGACCGGCTTGCGCTCCTTCTTGACCTTGGCTTCCTTCTCCAACCGCACGACCGCCTTCTCCAGGGTCTGCAGGTCGGCGAGGATGAGTTCGGTCTCGATCACCTCGATGTCGGCGCCGGGGTCGACGCGACCGTCGACGTGCACCACGTCGTCGTCGGCGAACACCCGCACCACCTGGCAGATGGCATCGGCCTCGCGGATGTTGGCGAGGAACTTGTTGCCAAGGCCCGCGCCCTCGGAAGCGCCCTTCACGATGCCGGCGATGTCGACGAACGACACGGTGGCGGGCACGATCCGCTCAGAGGAGAAGATCTCGGCCAGCTTGTTCAGCCGCGGGTCGGGCAGCGGAACCACGCCGACGTTGGGCTCGATGGTCGCGAACGGGTAGTTCGCGGCGAGCACGTCGTTCTTGGTCAAC
This sequence comes from Nocardia barduliensis, assembly GCF_013315795.1. Lineage (GTDB taxonomy): Bacteria > Actinomycetota > Actinomycetes > Mycobacteriales > Mycobacteriaceae > Nocardia > Nocardia barduliensis. The sequence continues at coordinate 35,912 of NZ_JABLTE010000033.1, read as the reverse complement.
GCGTTGAACAGCGTCGACTTTCCGACGTTGGGCAGGCCGACGATTCCGAGGGTGAGACTCACGAGGAACAGAGTCTACGCGGCGCACCGGCTCCCCTCCCCCGCGAGTGGCACATGGAGGTCCTCTCGGACTTCGCCGCGACCATATGCCACTCGCCGCCCCTTCCTCAGGGGATGAGGACCACCTTGCCGCGGTTGGCGCGGGTCTCGATGGCGGTGTGGGCGGCGGCCGCCTCTTCGAGCGAGAACTCGGCGTGAACGGCGGGGCAGAGCTGGCCGGACGCGAAGTACTGCCACAGCTCTTGGCGCCAATGCTCGTAGCGGTCGGGCTGGTCTCGCGCGACGCGTGCCATCTGGAAGCCGATCACCGATTTCGCACCGACGAGCAGGTCGTATGCCTGGATTGCGCCGCCGCCGGAGCTGTAGGCGACCAACCGGCCGCCGGGCGCGAGCGCTGCGAGGGCGGGGGAAAGCAGGTCGCCGCCGACCGCGTCGAGCACGTAGTCGGAAGGAGGCCCCCAGCTCTGCTGGCCGTATTCGACTACGTCGTCGGCTCCGAGTTTTTGCACGAACTCGGCCTTGGCGAGATCCGACACCGCCCCGACCACCCGCGCCGCGCCGCGCACCCGCGCCAGCTGGACGGCGAGGTGGCCCACGCCGCTCGCGGCAGCGGTGATCAAGGCGGACTCGCCTTCCCGGGGAGACGCGGCATCGAGCGCACCGAGCGCCACCAGGCCGCTGCGCACCAGCGCGACGGCGTCGACCGCCGACGCTCCGTCGGGGATCGGCGAGGCCATGGCCGCCGAGAGCAGGGCGTACTCGGCGTAGCCGTGACCGAACACCAGGCCGGTCACCCGGTAGCCGGGCGCGTACCGGTCGACGCCCTCGCCCACCGCGACCACCTCGCCCGCGACCTCGCCGCCCAAGGCGATCGGTTCGCGCTGCTCACGGACCTTGCGCACCACCGGCAGGGTCACCCCGACCGCCTCGACCCGAACCAGGAGCTCACCCGGCCCGGGCGTCGGGACCTCGACCGAGACGAGCTCGAGCACCTCGGGACCACCGCCGCGCTCGTACTGCACCCGCCGCATCGCACCTCCAGAAATCGTTAGGAGGCGTAACGGTAACCGGATCCAGGCCGGTGACCCCAGTCCACTACACGCTGTAGTGGTACAACTCACCGTCGATCGACCCCGGCGGAGAGATTCCCGCCGAACCTTCCGTCACCACTCGTCGGCTCGCACCCAACGCGCCCGGATGCGTGGAGTGCCGAGGCCCCATCCCGACCGGACAGGCGTCAGCTCGAAGCACCATCCGCGCACTGGCCGAGCCCACGAACCAGAGTGCGCGCCAAGCCGCGAGCGAGTTCGTCCGGCGCAGGCTCGGCGTCAGGAAGGCCCCACCTCGGTCTGCGCCGACGCCGCCCGGTCCATCACCAAGGGGATGGAGACGGCGGGCGTGCGGCGACTCGTCATGGTCAGCAACAGCGCCCGAGTCGCCGGACGCGGCGACGACTGGTTACCCGCTTCGTGGTGAAACCGGTCATCCTGCGGCCACTGCTGCGCCACAGCCTGGCCGACATGGCCGCCGCGGAGCAGGCGGTCCGCGATTCGGCGCTCGACTGGACCATCGTCCGCGCACCGCAGCTCACCGACAACGCCGCGAAAGGCTCATATCGCGCCGCGGTAGAGCGGAACGTGCTGTTCGGCATCCGGATCACGCGCGAGGATCTGGCCACCTGCCTGCTCGACTCGGCGGGGGACGAATCGGCGATCCGCAAGCACGTCAACGTGGCGAACTGATCATGTCGTCCGCCCGGCGTAGCGTGATTCGTATGGAGCCGACCACGGAGGTGGTGACGGCGCGTCCGGCACCAGCGCTCGCGGCGTTCATCGACCGCTACCTCGGGTATCGCATGTCCGGGTTCGCGGCGGGAATCCATCGCGGGCTGCCTTCGCGGCACATGACGTTCATCGTCGCGATCGGCCCCACGATCGATGTCGTCGAGCAGACCGATCCGCGCCAGTCGCCACAGAACTACCGGTGCGTGCTGAGCGGCTTACAGGCGAGTTCGGCCTTGATCGCGCACGACGGGCGCCAGGAGGGTGTGGCCGTGGCGCTGACGCCACTCGGTTGCCGCACTTTGTTCGGCATACCCGCGGCGGCGCTGTGGGATACGTCGGTCGAATTCTCCGATGTCGTCGGTCCCGTGGGCCGCCAGCTGTGGGAGCGTTTGCAATACGCGCCGAGCTGGTCGGACCGTTTCGCCGCGTGCGATCTGGTGCTGTCGGCGCTCGCCGATCCGGATCGGTCGGTCGGTCCAGAACTCACCTGGGCGTGGCGCAGTGTGGTCGATTCGGGCGGCGGCCTCGCGATCGGCCCGCTGGCCGAGGAGATCGGGTGGAGCAGGCAGCATCTGACGCGTCGGTTCAATCGCGAGTTCGGTCTGAGCCCGAAGCTCGCCGCCCGCATCACCCGTTTCGAGCGGGCGCGCCGGATGCTCGCGCACACGCCCTCCTACATCACGATCGCCCAGGTGGCCGCCGCGTGCGGGTACTACGACCAGGCTCATCTGGATCGTGACTTCGCCGACCTCGCCGGGGCGAGCCCCAGCCTCTGGCTGGCCGAGGAGGTTCCATCCGTCCAAGCCGCCGACGAGTTCGCCGGATGACGATGAAGGCATGACGAATCAGACCGAAACCAGCACCCGCACCGCCGTCTGGCCCACCCTGACCTTCCGCGATGCCCGCGCCATGACCACCTTCCTGGTCGAGGCGTTCGGCTTCCGGGAGGCCGCGCTCTACACCAGGGAGGACGATCCGTCGATCGTCGAGCACGCGGAACTGCGCTGGCCGCTGGGCGGCGGCGTCATGTTCGGCTCGGCGGGCAAGGACGACGGACCGTTCGGCAGCCGCCCGACCGGCACCGACTCGGTGTACCTGGTCTGCGAGGAACCGGACGCCCTGTTCGCCCGGGCCACCGCCGCGGGCGCGGAGGTGGTCCGTGGCCTGCGCGACGAGGGCTACGGCTCGCGCGGCTTCACGGTCCGCGACCCGGAGGGCAACCTGTGGAGCTTCGGCACCTACTGGGGCGCCTGACGCGCGGCCGACAACGCCCGTCCGTCATCTGCCGCGGGGCCGGTCCGAGCCCCGCGGCACCCCTCAGCGCCCGCCGAGTCCCGACATCGCGATGCCGCGGATGAACGCCCGCTGGGCGATCGCGTAGATCACCAGCAGCGGAAGCAGGATGACCACCGCGGCGGCCATGAGAATCGGCCATTGCGTGTGGTACTGACCCTGCAGCCGGACCAGGCCCAGCGTCGCGGTGGCGACGTCCTCACGCTGGATCATGACCAGCGGCCACAGGAAGTCGTTCCACACGGTGATCCAGGTGAGCACGGCCAGCACCATCAAGGCGGGGCGCGTGTGCGGCAGGAGAACCCGCCAGTAGACCTGCCAGGTGGAGCAGCCGTCGAGGATGGCGGCCTCCTCCAATTCCGCGGGCAGCGTGCGGAAGAACTGCCGCATCAGGTATGTGCCGAACGCGCTGCCGAACAGTCCGGGCACGATCATCGCCCACGGGGTGTCCACCCAGCCGAACGCCCGCATCAGCAGGAACTGCGGGATCACCGTCACCGTCAACGGCACCATCAGCGTCGCGAGGTAGGCGAGGAACAGCATGTCGCGCCCGCGAAAACGCAGGCGCGCGAACGCGTAACCGGCCAGCGAGCAGAAGAAGACCTGTCCCGCCGTGACGCACAGCGCGTAGATCGTGGTGTTGAGCAGCATCCGCCCCATGGGCAGCAGATCGAAGACCTTCGCGTAATTCGACCACTGTGGCCGCTGCGGGAGGAACGCGGCGTCGGCGATCTCGCCGTCCCGCTTCAGCGAACCGGACACCGCCCACAGGATCGGCAGGAGCGCACACCACGCGATGCCGACCAGCACGGCGTATACCGCCGTCCCGCGCACCACCCGCCGCACGATCGCGCGGTCGACCCGGCCGGACGCGGCAGCCGCGCGATCGCGCCGGACCGGCAGCGCGCGTCGCACCACCTCGTAGGTGTTCACTGTTCCACCTCCGCGCGCCGGGCCATCCGCAACTGCACCAGCGTCAGCGCGAACAGCAGAGCGAAGATCACCCAGGCCAGCGCGGAGGCGTAGCCGACTTCGTAGAAACCGAACGCGTTCTGGAACAGCATGATCCCCAGCAGGTAGGTTCCCGTCTCCGGCCCGCCGTTGGCGCCGGTCAGCGCGTACGCCTGGTCGAATGCCTGTACCGAGTTGATGATCGTGATGATGAAGACGAACGACAGCGGCCCCCGGATCAACGGCACGGTGATCGCGGAGAACCGCCGCAGCGGCCCGGCCCCGTCGATCTTCGCGGCCTCGTAGAGCGTCTCCGGCACTCCCTGCATGGCGGCGAGGAGGATCACCGTCGCGAAGGGCACGCTCTTCCACACGGTGACGATGCTGAGCGAGATCAACGCCCAATCGGGATCGGTGAGCCAGGGCACCGCGTCGACGCCGATCCAGCCGAGCGCGACGTTCAGCAGCCCGTCGTCGGTGAACAGGAACCGCCATACCACCGCCATGGCGACCGCCGACGCGACCAGCGGCAGGAACGCGATCGTCCGAAAGAGCCCGATACCGGCCAGCTTTCGATTCAGCGCGGCGGCCACGGCGAGTCCGATCGTCACGGTGGGCACCAAGGTGAGCACCGTGAAAACGGCCGTGTTGCGCAAGGCGATGAGGAATAACGGATCGGACGTGAACAGCCGCCGGTAGTTGTCCGCACCGACAAAACGCATGGGGCTGAACAAGTCCCACGAATGAAAACTCAAATAGAGCGAAAAGCCCAACGGGAACAACAAGAAAATCGCGACGGCCGCCACGTTGGGTGCCACGAATGTCCAACCGGCCCGCTCCCGCCGCCGGGCCAGGCGAGACGAAACGCCGCCGAGGTCTTTGCTCGCGGTTTGCGACCGCCGTGCCCGGGTCATGGCGTGTCCAGCAGTGCGTCGACGTCGGCGGCGAAACGCCCGTCCAAGGACGCGGCCGTGGCGGCGCCGCGCAGCACTCGGTTGGAGCCGCGCTCGAGCAAGGCCGACACTTTCCCCCAGGCGGGAGTCACCGGCAGGGGCCGGGAACTGGCCGGACCGTCGGTGAACACCTCGAGATTGCGGATCTCACGGTGCGCCGCGGCGAAACCCGGCGAACTCATCGCCGATTTCAGCACCGGCACGAACAGCCCGGACGCGGCGATGATCGCCTGTCCCACCGGCCCGGTCGCGAACTTCACGAACTCCCATGCCTGTTCGACGCGGGGGCTGCCTGCGGCGATGGCCAGCCCGGTGCTGCCGACGTCGGTGATAGCGCCGGGTCCGCCGCGCGGGCCGACCGGTAGCACCGTGACGTCGATGGCGAGGTCGTCGTGTCCGGCGAATTCGGAATACAGCCAGTGCCCGCCCAACGCCATCGCCGCCCGGCCCCGCCGGAACAGGTCGGGCGCCGAAACCGAGAGCGTGTCGGCGGCTTTCGGCGCCACGCGATGACGGACGGCGAGGTCGGCGTAGAACTGGAACCCTTCGGCGAACCGCGGATCGCCGAGGTTGGTCCTGGTCGGATTCACCGAGGGCGAGAACCACTCGGCGCCGTTGTTCATGCCGAAGCAGGCCGCCGAGAAGTACGGCACCCAGGCGTCGGCGAAGCCCCATCGCGTCCGGCCGGAGGAGTCGTGCCTGGTCAAGGCGGTGGCGGCGGCCAGGAACTCGTCGAAGGACCAGGCATCCCGCCAGCGCGCGGGCGGGGTGATCCCGGCCGCTTCGAACAGTTCCCGGTTGTAGTACAGGAACACCCCGGACCACTGCTCGGGTAACGCGTACTGCCCGCCCGCGTAGCCGAAGGTGTCGTACAGCGCCGGGTAGCTGTCGGCGCGGAGCTGGGCCGCGTACCGCGGATCGCGATCGAGCAGCGTGTTCAGATCCAGCAGCACGCCCCGCTCGGCCAACCCGGAGTACAGCAGTTCCCAGGCCATCAGCACGTCCGGGCACTTGCCGCCCGCACAGTAGGTGAGCATCTGCTGCAACGGGTCCGGGCCGGACATGACGGTGCGGATCCTGATGTCCGGATGCAGTTTCCGGAACTCGTCGATGATCTTCAGCCGGACCCGCGCCTCTTCCGGTCTGGCCTGGAAGAAGAAGGTCAACGCGTCGTCATCGGCGCCGCAGCCGCCACTGGCCAGCAGCGGGGCGGCCAGCGCCGACCCGAGCAGCGTCCGGCGACGGACCCGGGCGACGGGATTCGCACGCGACACAGCCCTCCTCCCAGGGCGGATGTGGAGCTGATCGAACCGCATGGCAGCATACGTTCGGCAATCACACGGTGACGGCCGACACATGAACAATATTTCACGGTGCCCGCCCGGCGGCCGGAATCGGCACGACGGCGTTCTCCGATCGGATACGTTGTCACGTGTTTCAGCAAGATCCTGCGCGTTTTACAGGAGAGTAGGCAGATGGCGACAATCGAATATCTGCGGACCGATCCCGATCTGCCGCCCGTCGGCGTGGTCGACAAGTCCCCGATCACTCCGGCCAAGAAATTGATCTTCGCCGGGATCGCCGCGCTCGGCGCCATAGCTTGGGCGGTGCTCGCCATCTCGCGGGGCGAATCGGTGAACGCGGTGTGGATCGTGATCGCGGCGGTGTGCACCTACATCATCGCGTATCGGTTCTACGCCAGGTTCATCGAACGCAAGCTCGTCAAACCGCGCGACGACCTGGCCACGCCCGCCGAGATCCTGGAGAACGGCAAGGACTACATGCCGATGGACCGGCGGGTGCTCTACGGGCACCATTTCGCCGCCATCGCGGGCGCGGGTCCGCTGGTCGGGCCGGTGCTGGCCGCGCAGATGGGCTACCTGCCGGGAACGATTTGGATCGTGGTCGGCGTGGTCTTGGCCGGGGCCGTGCAGGACTACCTGGTGCTGTGGGTCTCGATGAAGCGGCGCGGTCGCAGCCTCGGCCAGATGGCCCGCGACGAGCTGGGCGTGATCGGCGGCTGGTCGGCCATCGTCGGCGTCCTGGTGATCATGATGATCCTGCTGGCGGTGCTCGCCCTGGTGGTGGTCAACGCGCTCGCGCACAGCCCGTGGGGCGTCTTCTCGATCGGCATGACCATTCCGATCGCCCTGTTCATGGGCGTGTACCTGCGGTTCCTGCGGCCGGGCAAGGTCGGCGAGGTCTCCGCCATCGGCTTCGGCCTGTTGCTGCTCGCCATCGTGAGCGGCGGCTGGGTCTCGGAAACCGACTGGGGCGCGGACTGGTTCACGCTCTCGCCGGTGACCATCTCCTGGCTGCTGATCGCCTACGGCTTCTTCGCCTCGGTGCTTCCGGTATGGCTGCTGCTCGCGCCGCGCGACTACCTGTCGACGTTCATGAAGGTCGGCACCATCGCGCTGCTCGCGGTCGGCATCCTGGTCACGCTGCCGGTGCTGCAGGCGCCCGCGGTCTCGTCGTTCGCGTCCAGCGGCACCGGACCGGCCTTCGCGGGCTCGCTGTTCCCGTTCCTGTTCATCACCATCGCCTGTGGCGCGCTGAGCGGTTTCCACGCGCTGGTCTCCTCCGGCACCACGCCGAAACTGCTGGAGAAGGAATCGCACGCCAGGATGATCGGCTACGGCGGCATGCTGATGGAGTCGTTCGTCGCGGTCATGGCCATCATCACCGCCTCGATCATCGACCAGCACCTGTACTTCGCGATGAACGCGCCGGTCGGGCTCACCGGCGGCACCGCGGAGAAGGCCGCGGCCTACACCAACAGCCTCGGGCTCAGCGGACCCGCGGTGACACCTGCGGAACTGAGCCAGGCCGCGACCGATGTCGGCGAGTCGACGATCATCTCCCGCACGGGCGGCGCGCCGACGCTGGCGGTCGGCATCTCCGAGGTGTTCCACCAATTCCTCGGCGGCGCGAGCATGAAGTCCTTCTGGTACCACTTCGCGATTATGTTCGAGGCGCTGTTCATCCTGACCACGATCGACGCGGGCACCCGTGTGGCGCGGTTCATGCTCTCGGACGCGCTGGGCAACTTCGGCGGGCCCGCGAAGAAGTTCCGTGATCCGTCCTGGCGGGTGGGCGCGTGGCTGTGCTCCGCCATCGTGGTCGCGGCATGGGGCTCGATCCTGCTGATGGGCGTCACCGACCCGCTGGGCGGCATCAATACGCTGTTCCCGCTGTTCGGCATCGCCAACCAGTTGCTCGCGGCCATGGCGTTGACCGTCGTGCTGGTGATCGTGGTGAAGAAGGGCCTCGCGAAATGGGCCTGGATTCCCGGCATTCCGCTGGTCTGGGACCTCGTGGTGACCATGACGGCGTCCTGGCAGAAGATCTTCTCCGCCGACCCGAAGCTCGGTTACTGGAAGCAGCACAGCATCTGCCAGACCGCGCAGGACGCCGGGAAGCTGTGCCTGACGGCGAAGACCCAGGACGATATGGACGCGATCGTGCGCAACACCTTCATTCAGGGCACGTTGTCGATCGTGTTCGCGGTGCTGGTGCTGATCGTGGCGGTGGTCGGCGCGGTGGTGGCCTACCGCGCCTGGCGCTCCGGGGAGACGACGACCACCGAGACGCCGGAGCAGGCGTCGAAGATCTTCGCGCCCAGCGGATTCGTCGCCACCGCGGCGGAGAAGGAAGTGCAGAAGCAGTGGGACGAGTTGATCGCTACCGGAAAGGTGCGCGCCCCGGGCGCCGCACACGTCCACGCGCAATGAGCGACTCCGCGACCCAGGGCGCCGACCGGTCCGCGCGACCGGTCGGCGCCCGGCTGCGCGCGGCGGCCCGCGCCTGCGCCGACGGCGTTCGCGCCGGCGTCTGGTGGTTCGACTCGATCCTCGGCGGGCAGGACTACCAGCGCTACGTGGCCCACCTGCGCCGCAGGCATCCGGACCGCGCCGTTCCGACCGAACGGGAGTACTGGCGGCAGCGGCATGCCGAGGCGGATCGCAATCCGGCCAACCGCTGCTGCTGAACGGCGAAAATTTGGGCGCGCGCCGCCACACATCGGTTTGGTAGTTCTGACACCTGGGACAGGGCGTCAGTTGTGCGATGTCATGGCGGATGTGCGAGGTGGCGACCGCTAGCGGCGATCGCGGCCGATTTCCGCTAGCACGGGTTCGCCGCAGCTGCCATTGTGGTGTGCGTGACGATCACGGCATTGGATTTCGAACGTTGCTACCGGGCGGTGTCGACCCGGGACTCGCGATTCGACGGGCAATTCTTCACCGCGGTGCGGACCACCGGAATCTATTGCCGCCCTTCGTGTCCGGCGATCACGCCGAAACGGGCCAACGTGTCGTTCCTGCCGACCGCCGCCGCCGCGCAGCAGGCGGGCTACCGCGCCTGCCGCCGCTGCCTGCCGGACGCGGCGCCCGGCTCGCCGCTGTGGAACACGAGGGCGGATCTGGCCGCCCGCGCGATGCGGCTGATCGGCGACGGCGTGGTCGAGCGGGCCGGGGTACCCGGGCTGGCCGCCACGCTCGGCTATTCCCAGCGCCAGCTCACCCGCGTGCTGACCACCGAGCTGGGCGCGGGCCCGCTGGCGCTGGCCAGGGCGCACCGGGCACACACCGCGCGGCTGCTGATCCAGACCACCGCTATGCCCATGTCCGATATCGCGTTCGCGGCGGGCTTCGCCTCCATCCGCCAGTTCAACGACACGGTCCGCGAGGTGTTCGCGGTCAGCCCCACCACCATGCGGCTCGAGGCACAGCGCGCGAAGACCGGCGTCCCGGCACGTCCGGCGCCCACCGGCAGCGGCTCGCTCACACTGCGGCTGCCCTACCGGGAGCCGCTCGACCGGGCCTGGCTGGAGTGGTTCCTGTCCGCGCACGCCGTGCCTGGCATGGAACTGTGGGACAACCGCACCTACACCAGGAATCTGCGCACGCCACACGGGCACGCCACCGCGCGACTGAGTTTCCAGCGCGATCATGTGCGGGCGGAGTTGTCTTTGCACGACATGCGCGATCTCGCTCCGACGGTGACGCGACTGCGGCACCTGCTGGATCTGGACGCCGATCCGGTCGGAATCGATGAAGCGCTCGGTGTGGGAACCGCGACGCGCGGAGATTCGGGGGAACGACTGCTCGACCGCGGCGCCGAAGACCTGCCGGACGCGGGGGCGGACTCCGCGCCCGAGAGCGAGGCGCTGACCGGCGTGCACGCGCTCGACGCGGGGCGGCCGTCGTTCACGCCGGGCATCCGTGTGCCCGGGTGCCTGGACGGGGCCGAACTGTTGCTCCGCACCATGATCGGGCAGCAGATCTCGGTGTCCGCCGCCGCCACGCACACCGCCCGGCTGGTCGAGGCGCTCGGCGAGCGGGTGGACGGGCCGCTCCCGCTGCTGTTCCCGACGCCGGAGGTGATCGCAGAGCGGGGCGCCGAGGTCTTGACCGGCCCGGCGCGACGGGTCCGTTCCATCATCGCGGCCGCCGAGGCGCTCGCCTCCGGTGAGCTGCCGCTGCACCAAGGACGCACCGCCGCCGACCTGCGCCGTGACTTGCTCGCGCTGGACGGCATCGGGCCATGGACGGCCGACTACGTGACCATGCGCCTGCTCGCCGACCCGGACATCCTGCTCGGCACCGACCTGGTCGTCCGTCGCGGCGCGACCCTCCTCGGCATCGATCTGACGGAGACCGCGCGCTGGGCGCCGTGGCGGTCGTACCTGTCGATGCACTTGTGGAAAGCGGCGCTGACCAGCCGCGCCACGCCTTCCGAAATCCCCGCGCTCGCCACCACGAAAGGCAGTATCGAATGAACGCCGGCATCGCCGTCCCCACCGAGGTCGGCGGGACTCGCACCACTACAGCGGATTTCGCCGTCACGGCGACGCCGCTCGGACCGTTCACCACGCTCGTCGACTCGGACGGCGCGGTCCTGGCTTCCGGCTGGACCTCCGACGCGGAGAATCTGCGCGGACTGATCCACCCCGCCCTCCGCCCTGCCGGACTACGGCAACGCGACGCCCTGGGCGAGGTGACCAGCGCCGTCGCCGCCTATCACGAGGGCGATCTCACGGCGATCGACGCGATCCCCGTTCGGCAACGCTCCGGGGAGTTCCTGCTCCACGCTTGGGAAGTGCTTCGCACCGTCCCGGCGGGCAGCCCGCTCACCTACACCGAATTCGCCGCCCGCTCCGGCCGCCCCGACGCCACCCGCGCCGCGGCCAACGCGTGCGCACGCAACGCCGCCGCCCTCTTCGTCCCCTGCCACCGAATCCTCCGCATCGGCGGCGCACTCGGCGGCTTCCGCTGGGGCTTGCCGATCAAGCGTTGGCTTCTCGATCACGAGGGGTGAACGGTCCGAATCGATTCGGCGCACAGGCCGTACCTCTGCGGCCTTCTCGGCACAAAGGTCGCCGGTCATGGCTCTAGGAGATTGCGTGGTCGATCGAGCGGTTTCGTTCATCGACCGCACAGTGCCGAAGCCGACGAATCGGTGCGGCGCACCACGGGACGGTCAGGCGAGGGTCGCTTGCAGGTGAGAGCCCGCGCGGCCGCGCAGGACGTGCAGGCGGCTGGGGATACGCTGGCGCATTTCGTCCACATGGCTCACCACGCCGACGACTCGGCCGCCGGCGCGGAGTTCGTCCAGCACGCCCATCACGGCATCCAAGGTGTCGGCGTCCAAGCCGCCGAAGCCCTCGTCGATGAACAGGGTGTCCAGCACCAGGCCGCCCGATTCCGCGGCGACGGTGTCGGCCAGGCCGAGCGCCAAGGACAGTGAGGCCATGAAGGTCTCCCCGCCGGAGAGCGTTTTGGCCGGGCGGACGGCTCCGGTGTAGTCGTCACGGATGTCGAGTCCGAGCCCACCTCGGCGACCGCGCGGACCGGCCTTGTCGGAGTGGACGAATTCGTAACGTCCGCCGGACATCCTGCGCAACCGCTGCGAGCCGGCCTGGGCGACCTCCTCCAAGCGGGCGGCCAGGACATAGGAGTGCAGGGACATGCGGCGGTTGTTCGCGCCGCGCCCGGCTACCACGTCGGCGAGGCCGTTCAGCTCCTCGAACGCCTGCCGTGCCGGGGCGATCCGGTCCACGGCGGCCCAGAGCTGACCGCCGAGGTCCTCGAGTTGGCTCGCCCGCCTGCCTGCCTCGGCGTGCGCGGCCACCGCGGCGTTGAGTTCGGCCTGTGCGGCCGCCACGAGCGCGTCGAGTTCGGCCAGGTCGCCGGGTTCCTGCTCGGACGCCGCCCGGATCTCCGGTTCCGCCAGGACGGCTTCCGCCGCGGCGCGGGCGCGGTCGGCCGCCACGAGTTCCGCTTCGATCTCCGCTTGCCGCCGGGAGTCGCGCGCCGCCGCGGCGACGACCTTCGCGCAGGCGGTCAGGAGTGCGACGTCATCCCGCGCGGTGGCGCGGCCGTCGGCGTCGCGGTGCACCGGTTCGTCCGCACGGGCGCCGGATCCGAGGTGAGCCGCCCCGCCGGATCCCTCGGGCACGGCCGACGCGGCGCCGGAGGGGTCCGCAGGCACGGACTCGGCGGGCAACCCCGCTTCCGGCACGAAACCAGCCGCGCGAGCAAGGTTTTCGACCCGGTTCGCGATCAGCGACACCTGCTCACGCGCCGCCGCCGCTTCCGCGCGGGCATCGCGCACGGCGGCCGCCTCGGTGACCAGGGCGGCGAGCCGGGCCCGGCGCCGGTCGACGGTCTGGTCGGCGCCCGCCGCGGTGCGCAGCCGTTCGGTGAGCTCGGCACGGCGAGCCTGCGCGGAGACGATGGTGGCGGCGACCGCGCTGCGGCGCGCCTCGCAGGCACGCAGATCTTCGTGCAGGCGTGCCTCGTCGTCACGCAACCGGGCCAGTTCGGCCTTCACGTCCTCGGCGTTGGCAGCCAGTTCGGCCGTGTCCTCGTAGCGGTCGGTCGCGGTGCGCAGGGCAGCGGCGAGTTCGACGCGATCGGTGTCACCGCCGCGGGCGATGAGCGCCTCGATCTCCCGTTCGAGCCCGGTGATGCGGGCCAGCGCGCGGTCGCGGGTGTCCTCCGCCGCGCGCTCGGCCGCCACGGCGGCCTCCTCCTCGTCCTTGGACACGGCGGTGTCGGTGGGCCGGGCCGGTGCCGGATGGTCCGCGGAACCGCAGACCGCGCACGGACTTCCGTCGACCAGCTCCCCCGCCAGTTCGGCGGCCATGCCGGACAGCCTGCGCCCGCGCAGATCCAGCACGAGTTCTTTGGCGTCGAGGTGCGCCGCGCGGGCGGCGTCGAACTCGATGCGCGCGTGGTCGAGGGCGGTGCGGCGGGCAGCCAGTTCGACCGCGGCTGTCGCGGCGGCCTGCAACCGCTCCGTCTCGGTGGTGATGCCGGGTAACGCCGCGACCGCTTCGGTGGCTTCGCGCAGCCTGGTCTCGGCCGCGGTGAGGGCGGCGGGCAACTCCTCGCGCCGTGCGGCGAGTTCGGTGGCGCGCCGGGCGAGTGTCGCGTCCTCGGTGCGCAGCGCGGCGAGTTCACCGTCGAGCCGGGTGGCGGTGGCGGCATCGGCCAGCACTTCGTCCAGCGCGCCGATCTGCCCGCTCCAGCGCTGGATCGCCGCGTCGATGTCCGCGTCGTCGCGCACCCGCGCGCCCTCGGAATCGACCAGCTCGGCGCCGCCGAGTTCCACGCTCGCCGGTTCCAGCAGCCGGGCGGCCAGTCGCCGCGCCGCGTCGCGCTCCTCGCTCTCGCGTTGCCGCTGGGTGCGCACCGCCGAACGCGCTTCCTCGATGGCGGCGGCGACCGGCTCGGCCCGGCGCGCGAGTTCCAGTTCGGCCTGGCGTGCGGCGCGCAGCTCGGCACCTGCGGTGTAGTCGTCCAGCTGCGCGCGCGCCGCGGCCATGCGGCGGCGCAGCTCGTGCAGCCGCCGCTGCTGTTCGGCCTGTTCGCGGGCGTGAGCCGATGCGCGTTGGCAGCGTTCGAGTTCCGTGGTGGCGGTGGCCAGATCGGCGCGGGCGGTGGACAGCAGATCCTGCGACCAGCCGACGCACTCCGCCAGACCGGCCGAATCCGCCACTCCCGCCGCCATGCCCACCTGCGTGATCAGTCGCTTGATGCCGTCCGTCCGCGCGTCCAGCTCCGCTTCGGCGGCGCGGCGCCGCTCGGCGAGCCAATGCTCCGCGGTGCCGAAACGCCCGGTGTCGAAGAGTTTTTCGAGCAGCTTCTCCCGATCTTCGTTGTCCGCCCGCAGAAAGCGGGCGAAATCGCCTTGCGGTAGCAGCACCACTTGGAAGAACTGGTCGGCGCTCATGCCGAGCAGGCGCAGCACCTCCTCGCCGATATCGGGGATCCGGGAGAGGTTCTCCCCCTTGCCGTCCAGCCAGGTCAGCGTCGCCTTGGGGTTGATGGTGCGCAGGCCGGTGCCGTCTCGCTTGAGACGCTGGAACTCGGGACTGCGGGTGAGGCGCAGCCGCCGTCCGCCCAGCGTCGCCTCCAGGGTCACCTGCGGTGGCGTGTGCTCCGGTGCGTGATCGGAGTGCAGCCGCTTGCTCTCCCCCCGCGCGCCGGGGACACGGCCGTAGAGCGCGAACGCGATGGCGTCCAGCACCGTGGTCTTGCCCGCTCCGGTCTGGCCGTGCAGCAGGAACAGCCCGTCGGCGCCGAGCGCGTCGAAGTCGACGACCGTGGGTTCGGCGAACGGACCGAACGCGATCATCTCGAGCTTGTGCAGCCTCATGCCGCCGCGCCTACGCCCGGTCTCGGCAGTGCGCTCATGCGGTGAGTTCCTCGGCGGCGCGCACCGCGGACACCTGCTCGGGCTCCGCGACGGCGGCGGCGAGCGCGCGCTCCAGCCAGGTCATCTCACTCGCGCTGGGCAGACCGCGCACGTCGGTGAGGAAGCTGCGGGCTACTTCGATGTCGCGGCGGCCGTGCACCCGCTCACGGTAGCGCAGTTCCGGGTTCCCCTCCGGCCGCATCCATTCGACGTGCACCGCGTAGGGGAACCGTTCGCGCAGCTTGCGCATCGCGTCGACCGGGCGGGCGACATCGGTGAGCACGGCGGACACGTAATGCTGTTCGGCCGCGGTGTGCTCGGCGCCGCTGAGCAGTTCGTCCAGTGTGCCGGTGAGCTTGCTCAGCCCGCGGACGGTCGGCAGATCCCGGCGGCGCACCGAGCTCAGGCCGGAGGCGTCCAGTTCGACGATCCAGACCGCTTTGCGCTGCGCGTTCTCGCCGAACGAGTAGGGCAGCGGCGATCCGGAGTAGCGCACCGACTCGGCCAGCGTCTGTGCGGAGTGCAGGTGGCCGAGCGCGACGTAGTCGATGCCGTCGAAGGCGGCCAGCGGTACCGTCTCCACGCCGCCGACCGAGATCGAGCGCTCCGATCCGGTGGCCTCCCCGCCGACGACGAAAGCGTGTGCGAGCACGACCGTCCGCGCACCC
Source organism: Nocardia barduliensis (assembly GCF_013315795.1). Classification (GTDB taxonomy): domain Bacteria; phylum Actinomycetota; class Actinomycetes; order Mycobacteriales; family Mycobacteriaceae; genus Nocardia; species Nocardia barduliensis. The sequence goes on along the minus strand of NZ_JABLTE010000033.1, from coordinate 20,499 downwards.
GGCCGCCGCGCGATGTCGGCGCGCACGCGCGCCATGGCCGCGTCCAGGATCTCGGCGTGCGAGCGGGCTTGCGGCACTTCGAGTTCGGCGCGGGTGATCTCCGGCTCCAAGTACGGGATGCCGTAGAACGCCACCGGGCCGTGCTCGTCCTCCAGCAGGATCGGGCGGTCGGCGTCGGCGACGGTGGTGCGCAGATGCAACCCGCCCGCCGCCGCGAAACTCGCGCCCGCGCCCAACCGGGCGGGTGAATCGTGGTTACCCGAGGTGGCCACGATCTGGGCCCCCGCGGCACGGATGGCCTCGAATCCCCGGTTGCACACCGCGATCGCGTCGGCGCTGGGAATCGACCGGTCGTACACGTCGCCGGGCAGCACCACCACCTCGACCGACTCCTCGGCCACCAGCTCCGCGATGGCGGTCAGTGAACGAGCCTGGTCGGCAAGCAGATCGACCCCGTGGAACGTGCGCCCGATGTGCCAGTCCGAGGTGTGCAGCATCCGCATGCCGCGAAACCGTAGGGCAACCCACCGACAGACTCCAATCGCCCCGCCCGCCGCGTCGTATTCGCCCAGGCGGAGCACGGCGTGTCCGCCCGGAACCAGCGGACGTGTCCCGATCGGGGGGCGAGCGTCGTCGACATGCCGAATCACCGCATATCACTTCGCCTCCGGTCGCGCACGATGCGGGCCTTCCTGGATGCCGGAACTCTTACCGGTATGCGCGTCCACCGGAGACGCGCTGGCAGCGCCGATCGCCGACGCGATGCCGAAGAGTTGCCCGGTGCTCGTTCTTGTCGGTGACGTACGGCACTATCGGCGCCATGACCGCACCGATGCTCGTCGCGCTGCTGCTGGTGTTCGCCGCCGGGTTCGGCCTCGGCTGGCTGGGCCACGCGGCACGCGCCGGTCACCGCGCGACGGCGGCGGAGGCGCGGCTCGCGGTGGCCGCGGACAACGAACGATTGCTACGCCAGTCGCTCAGCGCGGCCAACGAGGATGCCGCGCGCAGGCATTCGCACGCCGTCGGCGCGATGGTGGAGCCGCTGCGCGCGGCGGTCGGCGCGCTGAACGAGCACATCCAGCAGGTCGAGCGGCAGCGGATCACCGCGTATTCCGGTCTGCGCGAACAGGTCGCGAGCATGCAGCGCACGTCCCATCAGCTCACCGGGCAGACCGGTCAGCTGGTCGCGGCGCTGCGCGCGCCCCAGGTACGGGGGCGCTGGGGCGAGATCCAGCTGGAGCGGGTGGTCGAACTCGCCGGGATGACCAGGCACTGCGACTTCCAGACGCAGGTGCACCGGACCGGTCGCGGCGAGGACGACCGGGCGGTGCGGCCGGACCTGGTGGTGCGGCTGGCGGGCGACCGGCGCATCGTGGTGGACGCGAAGGTGCCGTTCGCCGCCTACCTGGACGCCTGCGGCACCGACGACCCCGACGTGCGCGCCGAACTGCTCACCCGGCACGCCAAACATCTGCGCGCGCACGTCGACCAGCTGTCGGACAAGGCGTACTGGGCCGCCTTCGACCCCGCGCCGGAGTTCGTGGTGCTGTTCGTGCCCGGCGATCCGTTCCTGGACGCGGCCCTGACCACCGATTCCGAGTTGCTGGAGTACGCGTTCGGCCGCGACGTGATCCTCGCTACGCCGACCACCCTGATCGCGTTGCTGCGCACCATCGCCTTCGGCTGGCGGCAGGAGGCGCTGTCCAGGGACATGGCGACGGTGCAGCGGCTCGGGCGTGAGCTGTATCACCGGCTCGGCACGACCGGCAAGCATCTGGACCGGCTCGGCGCGCAACTCGGCAAAGCCGTCGAGGCGTTCAACTACACCGTGGCCTCCGTGGAGTCGCGGGTGCTGGTCACCGCGCGCAAACTGCACGACCTGGAGATGGCCGAGCAGGACGTGCCCGCGATCGGACTGGTGGACGCCCGGCCCCGCCCGGTGGGCTTCGCCGACGCGGGCGGCTAACCAGCCCCTGTGGCCGTGCCGCCACGCCGCCGAGCGCGGCGGCAACTAATGTGCATATCGTGGCTGCTTCCGAACGCGTGCGATCCCGGGTGCCCGCGCCGCAACGCTCGATCCTGCCGTCGGTGCCGGGGATTCCGGTCGGCGCGGCGATCCTGACGGCGGTTGCGTGCACGTTCCTGGGGTTTCTGATCGATGCCAGCGGCGGCAGCGGCGACCTGACCGGCACGTTCGCCGCGCTGTACGTGCTCGGCTGCGTGGCGGCCGTCGCCGCCGTGCGCTACCGCGGCTTGTTCAGCACGATGGTGCTGCCGCCCCTGCTGCTGTTCGTCGCCGTGCCGCTGGCCTATCAGCATCTCACCGGCCGTGGCACGACCTCGCTGAAGGACGTCCTGCTGAACCTGGCGATTCCGCTGGTGAACCGGTTCCCCACCATGATGCTCGCCACGATCGTCGTCCTGCTGATCGGCGGCGTCCGGATCTACCTGCACCGCCGCGAAGAGGAGGCCGCCCGGCCGTCCTCGTCCCGCCGCGGCGCGAGCTGGGGAAAGAAGTCACCTGCGAAGAAGAGCGGGCCGGCTCGTTCTTCCGGTGGCCTCGCGGACTCGGCGCGCCGCAAAGCTCGCCGGCCGAAGAAGGAGCCCGGCGAGCCCGAGCTGGACGACGCCGACGAGCCCGCCCCCCGACCGGCCCGTCGCCCGGCGGCGCAGGTCGCCGACGCCGCGCCCCGCGTGGCGCCGTCTCGTCCGCGGGAAGGCCGGGCCCCCGCCCGGGGCGCCGGCCGCCCGGCCGGAGCCGTGCCCCGTCCCGAAGGCGAGCCACCGCGCGCCGCGGGCCGCCGCCGCGACATGCCGCCGCATCCCCAGCCCAACGTGCGCTACCGGGAACGCGATGCCAACCGCACCGAACGACGCAGGCCGGAGAACCTGTAGCCGGTTCGCCGGAACGACACCCGCGCGCCGCCGGGGGACTCCCTCACCACGACGCGAGTCGCGAACGGAGCACGTGGCTCAACCGCCCGTTCTGATGGTCGAGATCGGGCGCGAAATCGGCTTCATCACCCATCCTGCGGGGCCGACCACAGCATCGACCCGGCGCGGATTCGGCGTCAGCGGCGCGCGTCGCGCAGTTCCCGGGGCAGCGCGAAGACGAGGGTCTCGTTGGCCGTGGTGACCGGCTGGACGTCGCCGTAACCGTGCTCGGCCAGCATGTCCAGCACGCCGCGGACCAGGATCTCGGGGACCGACGCGCCCGAGGTGATACCGATCGTGCGGACACCTTCGAGCCAGGCCGGGTCGATTTCGCGGGCGAAGTCCACCAGGTACGCGGCCTTGGCGCCCGCCCCGAGCGCGACCTCGACCAGACGCACCGAGTTCGACGAGTTGCGGGAACCGACCACGATCACCAGGTCGCATTCCGGCGCCATCGCCTTCACCGCGACCTGGCGGTTCTGCGTGGCGTAGCAGATGTCGTCGCTCGGCGGGTCCTGCAGACCGGGGAAGCGCTCGCGCAGCCGCTGCACCGTCTCCATCGTCTCGTCCACGCTCAGCGTGGTCTGGGAGAGCCAGATCACCTTCGACTCGTCGCGCACGCTGACCTTGTCCACCGCGTCCGGCCCGTCGACCAGCTGGACGTGCTCGGGCGCCTCACCGGCGGTGCCCTCGACTTCCTCGTGGCCCTCGTGCCCGATCAGCAGGATGTCGTAGTCGTCGCGGGCGAAGCGCTTGGCCTCCTGGTGCACCTTGGTCACCAGCGGGCAGGTGGCGTCGATGGTGTGCAGACTGCGCGCGGCAGCCGACGCGTGCACCGCGGGCGACACGCCGTGCGCGGAGAACACCACGACCGCGCCCTCGGGCACCTCGTCGGTCTCGTCGACGAAGACCACCCCCCGCTCGCGCAGCGTCTCCACGACATGCCGGTTGTGCACGATCTCCTTTCGCACGTAGATCGGCGCGCCGTGCTTGTCGAGCGCCTTCTCCACGGTTTCGACCGCGCGGTCCACGCCGGCGCAGTACCCGCGCGGCTCCGCGAGCAGCACGCGTTTTCCGCCGTCGGCGACGGCGTTTCCGGCGCCTGCCGAGCGGGCGATTCCGACGTTCAAGGGAATGGCCGAAGACATGCCCACAGGATACGTGCGGCCCTGGCCCCTGCCACGTCCGGGAGTTGTCCGTCACATGCCCGGCCGGATCCGCGGAGCACGGGTCGCGAGCTGGGATGAAAGGCCGTCCCGGCGCGGTTGCCGGCCCGCGGCGGCGAATGTCGCGGACACTCCGGTGGGACCTGGGTTTATTCTCCGCATTATGAGCACAGCGCCGCACAATTCCGGCCGGTCGGCCCCGCGCCGGAACGGGCGAATATCCGAACCCCGCCTGCCCCTCCTTTGCATAACACACCATTTCGGGCAGGCTAGGACCATGTTTCGACCACCCTTTCTGGCCCGGGTCGCAGCCGGCGCCGCCGTATACGCGCTCGAGGAATCCCGTCGGCTACCCACGGCGGCAATGAATTTCCCGATCACGGCCATCAGTCAGATGCTGCAGACGACCATGCACGTCCAGCAGTTCGTGACCAGTCTGGCGCTGAAGGGCGACGCGGTTTTCGATCGACTGTCCAACCGCCCGGTCGAGCAGCCGGAGTGGGCCACTTTCGACGAGGACCTCACCGACGACCCGAACCCCGCTCCGCTGCGCAGCAGTCGATTCGATCTCTACACCGCCGACGATCCCGATCCGGTCCGCGCGAGCGAGGCCAACGGCCACGCCGCCCCGGTGACGACGATCGGTGAGCAACCGGCCGATGAGCCGGATCCGGCTGAGCCGGAATCGGATCCCGCCCCGGTGGCACCTGCGCTCGCCGAACCGGAAGTCGCCATCCGCTACGACTACGCCAACATGACCCTGGCCCAGCTGCGCGCACGCCTGCGCATGCTGACCCTCGAAGACCTCACCGCGCTGCTGGAGTACGAGCAGCACACCCGCGCCAGGGCGCCGTTCGTGACCATGCTGACGAACCGGATCGCCACCGTGCAGGCCCAGTGACCGAACCCGGGACACCCACCTCGGCGGCGACCGGCCGGGAGACCCCCGGCCGACCCGCCGCGCCGGCCAATTCCGCCGAGCACCCGTGGCCCGTGCGCTCGGTGTCCATGAAGGTCGCCCAGTGGATCGATCGGCTCGGCAGCATCTGGGTGGAGGGCCAGATCACCCAGATCAACCTGCGTCCCGGCACCCGCACCGCGTTCCTGGTGCTGCGTGACCCGTCGGCCGACATGTCGCTGTCGGTAACCTGTGACCCCGATCTCATCCGCGATTCCCCCGTCCCACTGCAAGAGGGCAGCCGGGTGGTGGTCTACGGCAAGCTCTCGTTCTTCACCGGTCGCGGCACGATCTCTCTACGCGTACTGGAGATTCGGCCGGTCGGCATCGGCGAGCTGCTCGCCCGCATCGAACGGCTCAAGGCGCTGCTGGCCGCCGAGGGCCTGTTCGATCCCCGGCTCAAGCGCCCGATCCCGTTCCTGCCCGGGACGGTCGGCCTGATCACCGGCCGCGCCAGCGCCGCGGAGCGCGATGTGCTGAGTGTGGCCAGGAACCGCTGGCCCGCAGTCCGTTTCGAGATCCGCAACACCGCCGTGCAGGGGCCGACCGCGGTGTCGCAGATGCTCACCGCGCTGGCCGAGCTCGATCGCCACCCGGCCGTCGAAGTGATCGTGCTCGCCCGCGGCGGCGGCAGCGTGGAAGACCTGCTGCCCTTCTCCGACGAGGCGCTGTGCCGCGCCATCGTGGCCGCGACCACGCCGATCGTGAGCGCGATCGGCCACGAACCGGACAACCCGCTCAGCGACCTGGTCGCCGACCTGCGCGCCGCCACCCCGACCGATGCCGCCAAGCGGATCGTCCCGGACGCCGCCGCCGAACTGGCCTGCATCCGCGAGCTGCGCGAACGCACCGCCGCTGCGCTGCGCGGCTGGGTCGACCGGGAGACCAGGGCACTGGCCCAGCTGCGGTCACGGCCCGTGCTGGCCGACCCGCTGCGCGAGATCGATCGCCGTCAGGAAGAGGTCGAACGCCTGCGCGGCGCCGGGCACCGCTGCGCCGAGCAGCTCCTTCGCACCGAATCCACGGCCACCCGGCACCTGCGCGAGAAACTCACCGCCGTCGGCCCGGCCGCCACACTGGCCCGTGGCTACGCTGTCGTACAGCGCGTCACCGGCCGGGAACGGGAGGTGGTGCGCTCGATCGAGGACGCGCCCGCGGGCAGTCAGCTGCGCATCCGGGTCGCCGACGGTGCCGTCACGGCCGCCGCGCTCGGCACCCAGGCGCTGGGCCCGAAGCACACCGACACAGGGAGGAACTGACCTTGGCCGAGTCCGGCAAGTCCGCGGGGAAGAACGGGACGGGCGCCGACCCGGCCGACGAATCGGCCGAGATCGCCGGTTTCGGCTACGAACGCGCGCGCGACGAACTCGTCAACGTGGTCAAGATTCTCGAGCAAGGCGGCCTCGACCTGGACGAATCCCTCGCCCTGTGGGAGCGCGGCGAGGCGCTGGCCAACCGCTGCGAAGAGCACCTGGCCGGTGCGCGCAAGCGCGTAGAGGACGCGCTGCACCGCACCGACCTGGAACAGCCGCGATGACCATCCGCCGCGCCACGCCCGATATCCGCACCGCCGACCTGGCCGCCAGTCGCGATTTCTACCGGCTGCTCGGCTTCCGAGAGGCGATGGACCTGGGCTGGGTAGTGACGATGGCCTCGCCGTCCAACCCGACCGCCCAGGTCCTGCTCGTCGGCCCGGAGGCCGACCGGCTCCAGCCGGACATGAGCGTGGAGGTCGACGACGTCGACGCGATACACGCGGCGGTCGAAGCCGCGGGCGCCGACATCGTCTACCCCTTGCGCGACGAGCCGTGGGGCGTGCGCCGCTTCTTCGTCCGCGACCCGAGCGGGACCATCGTCAACGTGGTGAGCCACCGCTGAGGACAGCGCTCGGAGTCACGCTCACCGCGGGGCTGGTGCGGCGACGAACCGCGCGACGCCGTCCTCGCCGCTCACCCGCTCGAACCCGGCTTTCTCCAGCACACGCACCGATGACGGGTTGGCCGGTTCCACCTCGGCGCGCACCACGCGCACACCCGGCGCGGTGAACGCGTGCGCCGTCATGGCGACGGTGGCCTCGGTGGCGTAACCACGACCGCGCCGCGAGGCGACGATGCCGTACCCGATCTCCAGCGCACCGTCGGCGGGCGGCCAGAACAGCCCGATCGATCCGACGACGAGCCCGCTCGATCGCTCGATGATCAGCCGGTGCCCGAACGGCCCGAGCCAGTCCGGGTGCGTGGCCAGCAGCCCCGCGATCACACGATCTCCCTCGGCCGGGAAATCCGCGGCCCACGTGGCGTGCCGCTGGTCGTCGAGCACGGCGGCTATGGCGCCCGCGGTCCACGACCGCAGAATCAGGCGTTCGGTGGGCAGATCGGAGGAAAGGGAAACAGACACGTGACACTCCTGGTCATCGAAAAATAGACCGGTTCGCGCCGACGCGTCCGCGGAAGAATCAGTGGCGCGCGAACCGGCGAAGGACATGCGAAATACAGCTGGCGGCAGCCATATTCATCGACCTCCGAGATCCGGTTCGGCACGTGTCTCGTACCGCGGCAAACCTAACGGTCGCGCGCGGCCGAAGGCAAGCCGCGTCTCAGGGCTTCAGCGGTTGCGCCGCGGTGATCGCCTGGGCGAGCGTGGTGAACGCCGCCTGGTTCCCCGCGCCGGTGATCAGCACACGGGACTGCCCGAGATCGGTGATCCACGCCGTCTCCGAGCCCTGCTCGGCGTAGACGATCCACTTCTGCGCGCCGACCTGCTCGGTGCCGCTGGCATACCGGGACCCGAGCACGAACCGGGCCAGCGCCTCCTCGGTGGCGTTGCTCTGGGTGAAGCGCATGTAGGTGCCCTGCGGCGTGATGTAGCCGACCGTGCTGACCGGTCCGCCGCCGGTGCCGCCGATGGACTCGCGGCTGCCGGAATTCGGCGTCCAGTCCGCGGGCAGGTCCGGGTTGCGGATCGGGAACGGCAGCGAGCGCGCGTCGGCGGTGAGCGCCGCTCGCGCGTCGAAATGCGGGATCTGCCCCTGCGTCGGACCGTTGGCGGCGAAACTGCACTGACTGGCCAGGCCCGCGAAAACCAGCGCGATCAACACCAACGGGATCAGCGACCAGAACAGATCCCGGTAGTCGTTCAGGATGCGTGGCTTTTGGTACGACACCCTCCCAGTATCCACTCGCGCGGCGACGCTTCCCCGCGCACCCCGACACCGCCGAGCAGGGGTGTACGACCGTGCCACATCGAATGAGACAATCGACCGGTACGTACCGACGCACAGGAGGCACCCCGCAATGACGGCAACTTCCCCCACACCTAGCCGCCGCGAGGCGCCCGACCGCAACCTCGCACTCGAGCTGGTCCGCGTGACCGAGGCCGGGGCGATGGCCGCGGGCCGGTGGGTCGGACGCGGCGACAAGGAAGGGGGCGACGGCGCCGCCGTCGACGCCATGCGGCAGCTGGTCAGCTCGGTGTCCATGCGCGGCACCGTCGTCATCGGCGAGGGCGAGAAGGACGAGGCGCCCATGCTGTACAACGGCGAGGCCGTCGGCGACGGCACCGGACCCGAAGTGGACTTCGCGGTGGACCCGATCGACGGCACCACGCTGATGTCCAAGGGCGTGCCCGGCGCGATCTCGGTACTCGCGGTCGCCGAGCGCGGCGCCATGTTCGACCCCTCCGCGGTGTTCTACATGCACAAGATCGCCGTCGGCCCCGACGCCGCCGACGTGATCGATATCGCGGCGCCGATCGGCGAGAACATCCGCCGGGTCGCCAAGGCCAAGAGCCTGTCGAAGTCCGACCTCACCGTCTGCATCCTGGACCGCCCCCGGCACACCGAACTGATCCAGCAGGTGCGCGACGCGGGCGCCCGCATCCGCTTGATCTCCGACGGCGACGTCGCGGGCGCGATCGCCGCGGCCCGCCCGGAGTCCGGCACCGACATCCTCGTCGGCATCGGCGGCACGCCCGAGGGCATCATCGCCGCCGCCGCCATCCGCTGCATGGGCGGCGAGCTGCAGGGCATGCTCGCGCCGAAAGACGACGAAGAACGGCAGAAGGCCATCGACGCGGGCCACGACCTCGACCGCGTGCTCACCACCGAAGACCTCGTCTCCGGTGAGAACGTCTTCTTCTGCGCCACCGGCGTCACCGACGGCGACCTGCTACGCGGCGTGCGCTACTACGGCGGCGGCGCGTCCACCCAATCCATCGTCATGCGCTCGAAGTCCGGCACCGTCCGCATGATCGACGCCTACCACCGCCTGACCAAGCTGCGCGAATACTCCTCGGTCGACTTCATCGGCGACGAACACGCGGTCCCGCCGCTGCCGTAATTTTTTCCAGCGCCTGCGGCGCTGGGTGTTCGCGGCCCCCTTGTGGCTCGCGTTCGAGCGGCCACCGCTGGCGACTTCGTCGCGGACGCGGTGGCCGCTCGAACGCGAGCCGGGCCGCGAACGGCGGATGCTCGGTCTCGCTGCGCTCGAAAGACGTGGTTGGGGTGCGCTGGGCGCGTAGGGCGAGAAACCCGACACCTCGGTGCACGCGACACCGCTGTAACTTCTGCAAGCGCCTATGCCGCTGGGTGTTCGCATGCCCGGTCTCGCTCCGCTCGAAATCGGGAGCCGGGAGCCGGGGCGAGTGGTGCCGCAGGGTGGACACCGCGGCACCTCTGTGCGTGCGATATCGCTGCCGCATCTTCGACAGTGCCTCCGCGCTGGTGATTACGGCCGCTTTGGACTCGCCTTCGCGACTACCGCTGGCGATTCCGTCGTGGACGCGGCCGCTCGGACGCGAGTCGGGCCGTGAGTGGACGATGGCCGGTCCCGCCGTCGGGCGCCGAACTGCTGTTGAGTGCTCACGGCAATGACTGCTGGCCGAGTAGTGCACAGCCATGCACAGGGGGTTTCACGCCGCGCAATACGAGCTCGGGTCGGGCCAGGGTGGCGGCTCGCGTGGTCGTCGCGGCAGTTCACCGTGCCCTCTTCGCCTGTACGGCCGGGGAAGGCGACGGTTCCGGGGTTGCGCGGACATCCCCGCGGGGCGGTTTCGTATTCCCGGTGCGGGGCCGCTGGGGTGTGCGAATGACCTCAGGCGTGGCTGCCCCATGGGGGCGGTCACCGGCATAGGGTCGGAAACATGACCGAGGAGCAGCAGTACCGCATCGAGCACGACACCATGGGTGAGGTTCGGGTTCCGGTGGACGCTTTGTGGCGGGCGCAGACGCAGCGGGCCGTGGAGAACTTCCCGATCAGCGGCCGCGGTCTGGAGCGCGCGCAGATCCGCGCGCTCGGCCTGCTGAAGGCCGCGTGCGCCACCGTGAACCGCGATCTGGGTCTGCTCGATCCCGGCAAGGCCGACGCCATCATCGCGGCGGCGAACGAGATCGCCGAAGGCGAGCACGACGATCAGTTCCCGATCGACGTCTTCCAAACCGGTTCCGGCACCAGCTCGAACATGAACGCCAACGAGGTGATCGCCTCGCTGGCCAAGGCGAAGGGCGTCACCGTCCACCCGAACGACGACGTGAACATGTCGCAGTCGTCCAACGACACCTTCCCGACGGCGACGCATCTGGCCGCCACCGAGGCGGTCATCACGGATCTGGTTCCCGCGCTGGAACATCTGCGACTGGCGCTGCTGGACAAGGCGGCGGAATGGCGGACCGTGGTCAAGTCCGGGCGTACCCACCTGATGGACGCGGTGCCGGTCACCCTGGGTCAGGAGTTCGGCGGCTACACCCGCCAGGTGGCGGCGAGCATCGACCGCGTGATGGCGACGCTGCCGCGGCTGGGCGAGCTGCCGATCGGTGGAACGGCGGTCGGCACCGGTCTGAACGCGCCGGACGGCTTCGGCGCGAAGGTCGTCGCGGAATTGGTGCGCGCCACCGGCATCGACGCGTTGCGCGAGGCCGAGGACCACTTCGAGGCGCAGGCCGCGCGTGACGGCCTGGTCGAGGCGTCCGGCGCGCTCCGCACGATCGCGGTGAGCCTGACCAAGATCGCCAACGACATTCGCTGGATGGGCTCGGGCCCACTGACCGGTCTGGCCGAGATCCAGCTGCCGGATCTGCAGCCGGGCAGCTCGATCATGCCGGGCAAGGTGAATCCGGTACTCCCCGAGGCGGTCACCCAGGTCGGCGCCCAGGTGATCGGCAACGACGCCGCGGTCGCCTTCGCGGGGGCGAACGGCGCTTTCGAACTGAACGTGTACATCCCGGTGATGGCCCGCAACCTGCTGGAGTCCATCCGCCTGCTGGCCAACGTCTCCCGCCTGTTCGCCGACAAGTGCGTGCGCGGCCTGGTCGCCAACGTCGAGCACCTGCGCACGCTCGCCGAGTCCTCCCCCTCGATCGTGACCCCCCTGAACTCGGTGATCGGCTACGAGGAGGCGGCCGCCGTCGCGAAGGAAGCGCTGCGGGAGAAGAAGACGATTCGCCAGACCGTCATCGACCGCGGCCTGCTGGACGAGAAGCTGACCGAGGCGGAACTCGACCGCCGCCTCGACGTGCTGGCCATGGCGAAGGTGAAAGAACAGGACTGACGAGACCGCGAACGAACGCCACCCCGGCAACCGTACGGCTGCCGGGGTGGCGTTGGACCGGTACGACTCGCGACCGCGGTCCGGTTCCGATGACCGCGGGTCAGTCGCGCAGGCGCGCGAGTTCGTCGCGCGCCAGCACACCGTCCGGGCCGAGATCGGTGCGGGTGAAGATGTTCCACCGCCGCAGCAACGGCGCGAAGACCAGCTCGTCCTCCGTGGCCCGGTCGTAGACGCCCGCCTCGGCGAGTACCTCGTCGCTGCTGCGGCCGTCGGGCAGCGTTACCGTCGGGACCTCGAAACCGGCGACCCGGTCGGCGATGGCCCGCACCGTCTGATCCGGCGCCAGGTCGAGCGCGGCGGCGATCAGGTCGGCGAAGAAGACCGACTGCAGTTCGTCGTCCAGTGCGATGCGCTCGGCGATAGCGGTGACCAGAGGGTTCTCGCCGAGCGCCGCGATGTTGCGATGCCGGACCGCGCTGGCAGCCTCCTCGAAGGCGCAATTGGCCAGCACGTCGAGCAGGTGCATCGCCGGGCGGCGGAAGCCCTTGGTCATGTGCTCCATCCGCAACCGCTCCAGTTCCACCGGGTCGACGGCCCTGGTGACCATGAGGTAGTTGCGGATGGTGATCTCGTGGCGGTTCTCCTCGGCCGTCCAGCGGCCGACCCAGCGCCACCAGGCGCCGGTGCGCAGGTACTTGCCGATCTCGCGGTGATACGAGGGCAAGTTGTCGGCGATCAGCACGGAGACGGTCAACGCCAGCTTGGCGGTGTCGCTGAGCTCGGACTGCTCCGGCGCCCAGTCGGTGCCGCCGAGGAAGGCGAAGTTGCGCCCGTCGTCCCACGGCACGAGGTCGTGCGGCTGCCACCCGTCGGCGACATCCACGTGCTTGCGCAGCAGCAGTTCTACGTCCACCGCGAGCGATTCGAGCAATTCGCGATCGGTCAGGAGAGTTTGCACCGAGATAACCTAGCGGCTTGGCCCGCGAAGCGGGGGCGGATGGATGGAATGGGCGGGCAGCCGGGACCGCGCAGCGGTCCCGGACGCCGAAATACCAGGATTACTACTTCGGCGTGACGGTGATAGTACCGTCCACCCAGGTGATGGTGCCGCCACTGAAATCGCTCTGCTTCCCGCCGGGAATGTCCTTCTCGTCGCTGACCGGGTAGCCGAGCTCACCCTGCGCGCCGCCGTTCTCTTCCCACGCCTTGCGGATCTCACCCCAGACGACGTGCGGTTCACCGTCCTTGGCCTCGTAGATCGTGCCGCCGGCGAAGTCCTGGTACTCGCCGTCCTCCGGGCCCTTCTCCTCGGCTTCCAGCGGGAGGCCGAGCGTGCCGGTGGGGCCGCCGAGCTGCACGTACTTCTCGTAGATGTCGCCGTCCACGGAGATCTCGCCTGCCGGGGTGGCGATCCTGGTCCCCTCGGCGGCCGGGCCCGTGGTGCCCGTGGCACGGTTCTCGGTGGTCGTCTCGTCGTTGTCGGGCGCGGTGGTGGTGGTTCCGGGCGCGAGCGTGGTCATCATGGTCGTCACCATGCCGGTCATCGTGGCGCCGACATCGGAGTCGTCATCGTCACCACAGCCGGCCAGCGCCAGCCCTGCCGCGGCGAGTACTGCGGTGATTCCAGCCGTTCGTCGAGCGAAGTGGTGCATGTCCATCCTCTCGCTGTGGGCTAACGGCACACACCACGGGCTCCGTGACGCCGCGCGTAGCCTCGGCCGATTGTCAGGCGATGACCCGGTGACCGAGGCGGTCACCGGGTCATACCGAACAGCTATCGCGGCGGATATTACCCGTCGGATGTGCCGTGAAACACACCTCCGACGGTGCCCCGGGATCAGGCGTTGGGGCCGTACTCCTCCAGCATCTCGGTGACCAGCGCCGCGATCGGCGAGCGCTCGCTACGGGTCAGCGTGATGTGCGCGAAAAGCGGATGGCCTTTGAGCTTCTCGACCACCGCCGCGACGCCGTCGTGCCTGCCGACACGCAGATTGTCGCGCTGGGCCACATCGTGGGTGAGCACCACCCGCGAGCCGGTACCCAGGCGGCTGAGCACCGTGAGCAGCACATTCCGCTCCAGCGACTGAGCCTCGTCCACGATCACGAAGGAGTCGTGCAGCGACCGCCCGCGGATGTGGGTCAGCGGCAGCACCTCCAGCATGTCGCGGCTGAGCACCTCCTCCATCACCTCCCGGCTGGCCAGCCCGTCGAGCGTGTCGAAGACCGCCTGCGCCCAGGGGCCCATCTTCTCGCTCTCGGTGCCGGGCAGGTAGCCCAGTTCCTGGCCGCCGACCGCGTACAGCGGGCGGAAGACCACCACTTTGCGCTGCGTACGCCGCTCCAGCACCGCCTCCAGGCCCGCGGTCAACGCCAGCGCCGACTTACCCGTGCCCGCGCGGCCGCCGAGCGAGACGATGCCGACGCTCTCGTCCAGCAGCAGGTCCAACGCGATGCGCTGCTCGGCGGACCGGCCGTGCAGCCCGAACGCCTCGCGCTCGCGCACCAGCTGCACCCGCTTGTCCGGCGTGACCCGGCCGAGCGCGCTGGAGCCTGCGCCGAGCAACCGGATGCCGGTGTGGCAGGGCAGCTCTCGCGCCTCGTCCAGATCGATCACCGACTCGGCGTAGAGCTGATCGATGCTCGCCGTGCTGACGTCGAGTTCCACCATGCCGGTCCAACCGGAGGTGACCACGTCCTGGGCGTGGTACCCGTCGGCGTGCAAACCCACCGCGCCGGCCTTGACCCGCAGCGGAATGTCCTTGGACACCAACACCACTTCGCGGCCCTCGGCCGCGAGGTTGAGCGCACAGGCCAGGATTCGGGCGTCGTTGGTGTCGGTGCGGAAGCCGACCGGAAGGACCGCGGGATCGGTGTGGTTCAGTTCCACCTGCAACGTTCCGCCCTCGTTGCCGATCGGCACCTGCTGGTCCAGCCTGCCGTGTTGCAGGCGCAGATCGTCCAGGTTGCGCAGGGCTTCCCGCGCGAACCAGCCCAGCTCGTGATGGTGCCGTTTGGCTTCGAGTTCACTGATTACCACCAGTGGTAACACCACGTCGTGTTCGCCGAACCGCGTGAAGGACCAGGGATCCGACAGCAGGACGGAAGTGTCGACGACGAAGGTTTTGCCGAGTAATTGCGAGGGGCGGGCCCCCTTCGCGGCGGCTCCGCCTTTCGCGGAGCTGGAGTTCGCCGAGGGAGCGGAAACGGAGCGTGCAGCAGTCACGGTGGGCTCCTCTGTGTTCGTGCGGCAGTCGCACGAACGATCTCGCTGGACCGGTCCGTCCTGCTGGACCCGACGTTGCCGTCAGGCGCCACGAGGGCCGGGGACCGGCCCCCTCGTACTGAGTAGCTCAGTCACGGTCAGGACCTCCCGTACGAGCCACACCGCCGCGGCCCGCACACCCGACGCTACCGTCGACCGGGGCATCCGCGCTCGGAGACCGGGAGGCGTGTCCGTGAATTTGTCGTAAACCCGCACGTCGCCCTGGTTCAGCTCAGCACGTCGAGCAACACCGGAACATGGCTGTTCGCCGGATCCTGTACGGCGGTGAGCAATGTCACCGGACCTTCGGCGGCCAACGCGCGTAATTCCCGCAAATCTTGCCGAACATCCGGCATCGCCAGTTCCGCGCGGTAACGGCGGGCGAATTCCGGGCCGCGAGCCTCCCGGTCGGCATGGAACCAGCGGCGCAACTCGGTGGACGGGGTGAGCGCTCTGGGCCAGCGATCGACCCGCGCTTGCGCTTTGGTGATCCCCCTCGGCCAGAGCCGGTCGACCAGCACTCGCGTGCCGTCGTCCGGGTCGGGTGCGTCGTAGACGCGCTTCACGCGGAAGCCGCGCGACGTTTGCGGTGTCATAGCAGTCATCGCAGCACGGCTCTCCGCGACGGAAAGGATTCGCCACGCGGTCGCTGTCGCCCGATTCGACGGTTAGAGTCGCTGGTATGTCCGGTAACGAGGATTTGGAGAAGCTGTCGTCGAAGGAACTGCACGACCGGGCGATGAAGCTGGCCGTGCGGCGCGGCGATGTGAAGTTCCTGTGGCGGCTGCTCACCTCGATTCCGGCCGCGGAAGCCGCGGCGGGCAACGTCGGCGAGAGCGAGGCGGACATCAAATACGTGCTGCCCATGCTCGACGACTACATCCACGCGGGCGACGGCGCGGTCGCCGAGGTGCTGCGGCCGGTCTACCTGGATTATCTGGCCCAGCATTCCTGAGCCGGGTCAGCCCCGCCGCAGCGCCGCGCGCCAGAGGCCCGCTCCGGTGCCGCGCAGGACGTTCTCCCAGCTGAAGTGGTCGTGCCACAGGACGATTCGGCCGTCGCGCAGTTCGAACGTGCCGGTCACCCAGAACCCGACGCGCACCGGCCCGAAGCGCAGGTAGTCGGTGCGGTCGGTGAGCACGATGTCGCCGTCTGCGGCGATGTGGTGCAGGTCCACGCCGAATCCGAGCCAGTCGCGACGCAGGCCGCGCAGCACGCCCGCGACCCGGTGGACGCCCCGCAGGTCGGGCAGCGAGGTGTTCTTCCAGACGATGTCGGGGTGCAGCAGGTCGATCGCCTCCTCGGCGGCGCCCAGCTCCAGCGCGGCGAAGAACTCCCGCACGGTGGTGATCGAGTCCTGTCTCAGATCGGGTTCGTCGGTCATGGTCCGAGCGTAGGCCGCGCCGGTCACCCGCGGCGCGCGATGAGCACGGCCAGTCCGTCGAGAATGCGCCCGATGCCGAATCGCAGCGCGCCCTCCCCGCCCGCGACCGCGCCCTGCTCGCCGAACGCGGCGACGGTGGCCGGGTAGCGATCGGCCGCGGCGGCCACCATCTCGGCCAGCTGCCCGGCGATCTGTTTCTCGAACTCGTCGGCCTCCGACACCCGCACCTGCTGCACCAGGCTGCGGGCGTGCCCGATCAGCAGGACGATGGTGTCCAGGCGTTCGGCGGTGGTGAGCCCGGTGTCGGCCAGCGCCGCCAGCGCGGACT
Organism: Nocardia barduliensis; assembly: GCF_013315795.1. GTDB lineage: Bacteria > Actinomycetota > Actinomycetes > Mycobacteriales > Mycobacteriaceae > Nocardia > Nocardia barduliensis. The sequence continues at coordinate 3,924 of NZ_JABLTE010000033.1, read as the reverse complement.
CCATCCAGGCCATCTCGTTCGGCCCGACCGGCCGGACCCCCACCGACACCTCCAGCGACCAGGGGTGGGCGCGCAAGCGCTCGTAGATCGTCTCGCACCACATGCTCAGCCGCCCACGCCAAGCCTCCTGCGTCCCGCCCTCGCCGCCGTCCATCTCCGGGGGCGCGCCGAGCGCGGTGTCCAGCATCAGCGCTACCAGTTCGGCCTTGCCCGGCACGTAGCGGTACAGCGACATCTTGGTGAAACCGAGGCGTTCGGCCAGCCGCTGCATGGACAGGTTGGCCAGCCCTTCGGCGTCGGCCAGCGCGATCGCCTCCGCGACGATCCGCTCCACCGACAGCGCGGGTTTCGGACCGCGCTTCGGGCGGTGGCCGGTGCCCCAGAGCAGTTCGAGCGTGGTGGGTGGCGGCATGCCCGAGATCCTTCCGGAGAACGTCTTGACCCGAAACTGTGTCTACCATACGCTAATCCGCGTCCCTTGGATACAGTTTCCGTCGGACACAGATTCATGTAGAGGAGATCCCCATGCACAACACCACCGTCCTCGTCTCCGGAGCCGGCATCGCCGGGCCCGCACTGGCCTACTGGCTACATCGGTACGGGTTCGCGGTCACCGTCGTCGAGCGCGCTCCCGCGCTGCGCCCCGGCGGCCAGGCGATCGACTTCAAGAGCCGCACCCACCGCACCGTGCTGGAGCGGATGGGCATCCTGGACGAGGTCGAGCAACGCAGGACGGGCACCACCGACACCGTCTTCGTGGACGAGCACGGCTCGCGGCGGGCGCTCATGCCGGGCGAGTTCACCGGAGGCGACGTCGAGATCCTGCGCGGCGACCTGTCCGAGATCCTCTACCTGCGCACCGCCGAGCGCTGCGAGTACCTGTTCGGCGATTCGGTCACCGCGCTCACCGACACGGCGGCCGGCGTGCACGTCGAATTCGAGCACGCGCCCGCACGCACCTTCGACCTCGTCTTCGGCGCGGACGGCATCCACTCGCGGGTCCGCCGCCTGGCCTTCGGCCCCGAGCGCGACTTCGTGAAGTACCTCGGCTACTACTACGCCGTCGCGGGCGCGAGCGGCAACCCGGCCGAACCACGCGAGCGGGCGACCGCCTACGCACACAACGCTCCCGGGCGGCTGGCGATCAGCAGCGGTCCGAAGGCGCAGCAGATGTACATGTTCGCCTCCCCCGAACTCGACTACGCCCGCGACGACAGCGCGCAGCAGCGGCGCATTCTCACCGCGACCTACGCCGAGGTCGGCTGGGAAGTGCCGCGCATGCTCGCCGAGCTGGCCGGATTCGACGATTTCTACATGGACTCGATCAGCCAGGTCCGCATGCCGGACGGCTACAGCAAAGGCCGGGTCGCCCTGGTCGGCGACTCCGCGTACGGGAATACGCTGGGCGGCTTCGGCACGGGGCTCGCCGTGGTCGGCGCCTACGTCATCGCGGGCGAGCTGGCCGTGGCGGACGGCGATCACACGGCGGCCTTCGCCCGCTACGACGAGCTCATGAAGCGCTACGCGAAGATCGCGGGCAACAGCAACGCCGGTCGCTTCCTCGCGCCGAAGACCGCGCGCGGCATCAGAATGCGCGACTGGTTCCTCGAATCGCGGCTGTTCACGCTCATGACGAAATACGCCGACCACGCCGCCGACGACATCGATCTGAAGGACTACCCCGCCCTGGTCGGCGCCGCCGATGCGCGCTGATCATCCGCCACCCGCCTTGACAACAATCCGACCCGTCGCGTCCTCCGGCGCCCGGCAAGACGTCCCAGTTCGTCACGGCCGCACCGCCGATCCCGGGCGTGCGACCGGGCGGCCCCGTGCGATCGACTGTGTTTCGATGGAACCGAAGCGAGATGGGACGCGTCTATAGAGTCAGACGGCACTGACGGAAGGGGCGGCTATGGCGGACAGCCCGTTTCCCGGGTACATCGAGGCTGCGAAAACCGGGGCATTGCAGGTGCGGATGGAACCGCAAGGTTTCGTCGAGATCGACCAGGCGTGCCAGGAGTTGATCGACCAGCTCACCGGTGCCCGCGCGGATGCTCGCGATCTCGGTGAGAAGGCGCAGTGGGGATTGGGCGAGGACAATCCGCGCCTTTCCTCGGCGGTCGAACTGGTCCGGCTGTTCCGGGAGAAGGCCTTCGGCGGCCCGAACAACGCTTATGACACGCTGAGCGACTACATCTCCGTCGCCGAGGAGATCCGAGCCATGTTCAAGGCGATCTGCGACACCTACCAGCGCACTGATGCCGAGTTCGCCGCCAAGATGCGGGAACTGAGCGTATGAGCGGCAGAGAGCACCGGCTCGTTCGGCCGAAGACGGGTTTCACAGCAGTGGCGGCGCTGGCAGTACTGCTCACTGGATGTGGCGACGAGACCACGTCATCCCATTCGGCTACATCGGCGGCGCAATCGAATTCTTCGAGCGCCGCAGTGAGTTCCCCTGCCGGGCCCGGCTCGCAGACATCCTTCGATCCCTGCACCGCCCTGACGCCGCAGTTCTTGGCCGAACACGAGTGGGACGCGCTGCCACCCGCTCCTAAGCAGAACAGCATGGGCGGCATCACCTGGAAGGGCTGCCGGTATGTCGCGCGAGCCGGGTACAGCTTCACGATCCAAACGACCAACGGGACGCTCGATCAAGTGAAGGAGAAATTTCCTTCGGCCACAGGTGTCCCGCTCGGTAACCGGAATGCGTTGCGGTACGAGGCTCGGCCCGACGTTCCTGGTGGTTGCACAGTAAACGTCGAATTGCGCGGTGGCTCGCTGTACGTCCTCGTCGATGACCCGAGCGGCAAGCACCCACGCAAACTGTCGCCGTGTGACAACGCCACAGACATCGCCCGAGCAGTCGCACCACTGCTGCCGACGGGCAGCTGAACACCGGGGGAACGATCATGAGACAGACCGACGGCCGCGCGATCACCAATCCGGAGAACGCGCAGAGTTTTTCGCACGCGGAGATCAAACAGGCGGCCGACGCGATGAATCCGGCCGGACTCGACAGCGCGCTCGCCGCGTGGTCGGCCATCGCGGCGGCGGTCACGAACGCGGGGCAGCAGTTCGAGTCCGCGATCAAGAAGGCCGTGGAACAGCGGTGGGAGGGCGCGGCGGCCGACAGCGCGGTCCGCGGCGTGCGGGATTACGCGGAGCGGATGGGCGAATTCGGCGAGGCGCTCGGCGCGCAGAGCGTGCCGCTGTCGGCGGCGGCGGACGCGGCCACCAAGTTCAAGATGTCGGTGCCCGACCTGGTGGACACTTCGGGCAGCCCGGCCGATCCCGAACAGCGCAACTCGCGCGAGGAGCAGGCCCGCGACGAGATGAACACCCAGTACATCCAGCCGTATGGGGCGACGGCGCCGGCCATCCCCACGCTGCCGCGCCCGGTCGCCCCCGCCGCCGCGACACCCACGGGTCTCGAGCCCGGCACCGGCACGGCAGCAGGCGCGAACGCCGGTTCACCGCCGGTGGACGGCGCTAGTCCCGCCGACACGACCTCTTCCACCACAGCCTCTTCCGCCTCGTCCGCTTCCGCCGACACGTCCTCGTCCGGCGAGAAGCCCTCTTCCGAGGACACCGCCGCCCCCAGCGGCGCGGCGGAGGAAGGCAACCCGGACGACCAGCCACAATCGACCGGCGAGAACACTCCGGGAACGACTACGCCGCAGGCTGTCGCGCAGAGTCAGGACCCGACGGCCACCACGCCCGCGTCCACCACGAGGACGCAGACATCCACCCCTGCTCCAGCCTTCCTGTCCGGCACCCCGCTGCCGACCACACCCGCCACCGTCACCCCCACGTCGTTCGACGGTGGGCCGGCGGGCACGCCGTCCAGGCTGGGCACGCCCGGTGCGGTGGGAACTCCGAGCGCCGCGGAGCAGGAAGCGCGCTCGGGCACTTCGCGTCCCGCCC
>NZ_JABLTE010000032.1 GCF_013315795.1 Nocardia barduliensis | reverse complement strand
GGACCCGCCCACCCAGCGGGTGACCGTCTACTTCGACGGCCCAACTCCCGGCGACGCGCTCGTGCTCGAGTACGCCGCGACCCGGACCGAGGCGTGGGAGTTCACCTCGGCCGCCGCTCACGCCGGGCTCACCGTCACCGTCGACGGCCAGGTTCGTCCCGGCCTGCGCAGGCTACCGTGCCGATCGCTGTGGCGCTGAGTACACGGGTTCAGGGCCGATCGAGCGCACCGCGCAGGAACGCGAGCGCGTCGGGAAACGCTTCCCGCGCCGCGCCGAGATGATCGCCGGGATAGAAGCCCACCCGCAGATCGGTGCCGGCGGAGCGCAGTTCGGCGATCAGCTCGAGCGTCAACGGCGCGGGCACCTCCAGATCGGTCAGCCCCTGACCGAGGTACAGCGGAACGGAGTAGTCGCTCGTCGGCACCCGCAACATCGCGCGCACCGCCGCCAGCAGCGCGGGATCGTCCAGGGGCCGCGACAGCATGGCGCCGATGCCGATGCCGGACACCTGCGCGTCCGCCTCGATGACGCAGTCCGCTTCCACGATGCGCAGCACGTCCCGGCCGACCGGGGTCAGGTAACTGTCGATATCCAGCTCCGGTGCGCTGGCCCGCAATCCGGCCAGCAGCATGCCGAAGTAGGTCGTCGTCTTCTGCAGCGGCAGCCGGGGCAACCACGGTCCGGCCAGCGGGAAAACCTGATCCAGGTTCGACGGCGCGCCGGTCGCGGCCGCGCCGCGCAGATCGAGCTCCGGCGCGTCGGCGGGTGCGAGGTGGGCGGTGAACAGCGCCGCCTGCCCGCCCTGCGACTGACCGAACACCGCCCAGCGGGTGCCGAGCGAGGGGGCGACCGCGCGTGCGGCGCGGACGCCGTCGATGATGCTGCGGGCCTGCGCGGGACCGTCCAGATAGGGATGCACGCCGGGGGTGCCCAGTCCGACATAGTCGGAGATCACGACCGCGTATCCCGCACGCAGCAGCTCCGGGTACACCGACGTCAGGTAGTAGTCGCGGGGTTGCAGGGTGAACGCGCACTCGTCGGCGATCCCGGAGGTGCCGTGCGCGTAGGCGATGATCGGCCAGCCGCCCTGCGGCGGAGTGCCTTCGGGCAGGTAAAGCACCCCCGTGCTCAGCATCGGGCCACGCGGGCCGCGCGACCAGTACGTCAGCCGCTCGGCGCTCGTCGCGCCCTGCACGTGCAGCCGCCCGGCCAGCGCCACCAGGTCGGTCACGGTGCCGGGCGCCTCGCCCGCCCGCGCGCCCGCGTGCCCGGCCAACGCGACCGTCACCGAGACCACGACGCCCGCCGCCCCCACCATGATCCGTCCACACCGCACCGCACCGACTATCCCCAGCCGGAGCCCCGCGGGCAAGCCACCACAATCGGTGGCCCGCCCGTGGCGTCTCGCCGGAGCCGCTCGGGCTCGCTAGGCTCGGATGAGCACGCCGGAAACCGGCGCCGAGGAGAACACAGGAGGTTCGGCCGTGGCGCAGCGGTACGCGCATCGCCTCGTCACCGGGCGCCGCGCCGCAGTGCTTCTCTCGGCGGGTCTGCTACCACTGGCGGTGGCGTGCGGCGCCGAGGACGCCGCGCCCGCGGCGAGCACGACCACCCGCACGACGACCACGTCGAGCGCACCGGCCCCGGCACCGCTGGCCGCCGTACCGTCGGTCGACCCCTACGCGGGCCAGCCGCTGGTCGACCACGTCACCTGGACCGAGACCATGGACGGGCCACGGCTGCTGGTTTTCCCCACGCAGGCCGGTCGCCAGACCACCTTCCCCGGTTCGGACGAGCGGGCCTGGCAGGAAGTCGTGGCCCGGTCGGCCGACGCCGACGCGCCCGGCATGCGTGACCAGTTCATCTGCCACTGGGAGTGGGCGCGGCTGGTGCAGCCGAACAAGCCGAGCTGGAACTTGGAACCGTGGCGCCCCGCGGTCGGCTACCCGGCCACCGTCGAAGCGCGCTGTAATCCCGGCGGCCCCGAGCGCTGAGCGCGGGCGCCGCCCAGACCGGAAGGAGCGATTCATGCGCGTCGTCATCGCAGGCGGCCATGGAAAGATCGCATTGCTGCTCGCCCCCTTGCTCACCGCGAACGGCCACGAGGTCGCCGCCCTGATCCGCAATCCCGAGCACGCGGACGGCGTGCGCGGCACCGGCGCCGAGCCGGTGCTGTGCGACTTGGAGCAGGTCGGTACCGACGAGTTGGTTTCGGTTGTCGAAGGCTGCGACGCGGCGATTTTCGCCGCGGGCGCGGGGCAGGGCAGCGGCGTCGAGCGGAAGTACACGGTCGATCTGGGCGGCTCGGTCCGGTTGGCCGAGACGGCCGAGCGCACGGGGGTGCGCCGTTTCCTGCAGATCTCCACGATGGGCGCGGGGCGTCCACCCGCGCCCGGCTCCGACGAGGTGTGGGCGGCGTACGTCGACGCCAAGACCGAGGCCGAAAACGATCTGCGGGACCGGGATCTCGACTGGACGATCCTGCGTCCCGGCCGCCTGACCGACTCCCCCGGTACCGGGCTGGTGACGCTTGCCCGGCCTCCGCTCGAGCGCGGGGAGATCCCTCGCGCCGACGTCGCGGCCGTTTTGTCCGGACTGCTGCCCGCCGCGCCCACCGCCGGAACGACGCTCGATCTGGTCTCGGGCGGAACTCCGATTAGCCAGGCAATAGCGCAAGTGGCCGACTGAGCCGTCGTGAGCCGCGCTACCGCCCTTGCCGATTGACGCCAACGGTCACGATGGGAGAACAACCGTGTTCAGTCGAATCGTCTCGATGAAGATCCGCCCCGGCTCCCGAGCGGAGTTCCTCGCGGCCATATCCCGCAGCGCGGAGGCGTCGGTGCGGACCGAGCCCGGCTGTCTGCGCTTCGACATCTGCGCAGATCGGGTGGATCCGCACCGCTTCTTTCTCTACCAGCTCTACACCGACGACGAGGCGGCCGAGGCACACCGCTTCACCGAACATTTCCTCGCCTGGCGGGCCGCGGCGGACCAATTCGTCGAGCCGGGTACACAGATCGATTACTGCACGGACGTCCTCTTCGGCCGTGGCTGAATTCCGCTTGCCGGGCACCGCGTCCGCAAACTTCCGGGCCCGAATTGCCTGCACGCACGTGCAATCGATCGTGCAGATGTGCTTGCATATGAAAGGTGCAGCGGCATAAACTCGGTGCCGCAACGCTTTACAGGGGACCACAAGGGGAGGCCGAGTGGGCGAGCCGAAGGCCGAAGCCGCCGCGGGTTTGCCGCCGCCAGTCGAAACAGGGGCGTTCGAATGGAACAACCACTTACCGGCGGTCGGTTCGGATCAGCCGACACCGCACTGGCCGACCAGCCAGCGAACGGTAGACATATGAGCACATCGACGGCCCGCAGCGGCCACAGCAATACCGCGTTCTCCCGAGAAACCGCCATGGCATACGTCATCGATGCCGTCGAATCCACCGGCGCGGCAACTCGGCACGATTTCGATATCGAGCGAATCGTCACCATCGCGCACGCGATGGCCGACGACTGGGATCTCCAGACTTTGCAGCCCGCGACATTCTGGCGAATCGCCTCCAGCTTCATCAAGCAGTAGCGAACCAGCCTCGCCGTCCGAGCCAGGCGAGTAGCGAAATATTTTGTGCCACAAGCACTCGAGTTGCGTCGCGCCCAGCGTCGGCGCGTATCCACCACGATGCGCCGACGCCGGGGCCGATCCAATAGGACGATTTCTTCGGCGGCCACCGCCGGCAATTAAAGCAACGCAAACGAGCGGCCACCTCCGTTTCCGGAGGTGGCCGCTCGGCTTGCCGGGCCTTGCGGCGGTGCGCTGCCGCCGCGCGTCTCAGCGCCCCTCGGCGTACTTCTCCATGATTTCGATCGACTTCTCCGGACGCTCGGCCTGCACGCTGAGCCGGTCCATCACCGACAGATACAGCGCGAGGTCCTGCCGTCGCTCGAGGTACAACGCGCTGGTCAACTGTTCGAGATACACGATGTCCGGCAGTTCCGACTCGGCGAAACGCAAAATGCTGAAGGAGCTACCCGCAGCGGCATGCTCGCCCGCGGTGAACGGCAGCACCTGGATCGTCACGTTCGGCAGCTTCGCCAGCCGGATCAGGTGCAGCATCTGCTCCCGATGCACCTGCGGACCGCCGACGGGCCGCACCAACGCGGCTTCGTCGAGCACCGCCCATACCACCGGCGGGTCCGAGCGGAAGAGAATTTCCTGCCTGCGCTGACGCACCGCGACCCGCCGGTCCGTGTCGACGTCCTCGTACCCGAGCGCCACGACCGCCCTGGCGTATTCGGGTGTTTGCAGCAGGCCGGGAACAAGATGCGACTCGTAGGTGCGGATCTTGCTCGCGGCCTGCTCGAGACCGAGGTAGGTGCCGAACCACTGCGGCAGCAAGTCGCTGTAGCGATGCCACCAGCCGGGCTCGTTGGCCTGCCTGGCCAGTTCGAGGAACGACTCGCGCTCCTCGGGATCGTGGACGCCGTAAAGGGTCAGCAGATCGCGGATGTCACGTTCTTTGAAGCCGGTGCGGCCCAACTCGAGACGACTGATCTTGGCGTGCGATCCGCGGATCGCATCGCCAGCGGCCTCGCGGGTGATGTTCTTCTTCTCCCGGAGTTTGCGCAGCTGGCCGCCCAATGCGATGCGTAGCACGGTCGGACCACGCTCCGCGACAACGGATTGCACATGACCATCGTCATCGGGTTCAGCGATCATCGAGTTCGTCTCCGATACTCCGGGGGTTGCCCACAGTGTGTCACATCCACATGTCGCGAGACACACCGCACCGACCGCTTATGTTACCGCTCAGCTAGTCAAATAGTCGAACTCTCCAGCTTTCGCGCCGCGGACGAACGCGTCGATCTCCGGACGGGTGTAGATGATCACACCGCCTTCCGGATCCCGCGAGTTACGTACCGCCACCTGGCCGTTGGCCGTTTCGGCCAGCTCGACGCAGTTGCCGCTCGGATTACTGAAGGAACTCTTGCGCCAAGTTCCGACGATCTCGTTGGTGGACGTATCCGACATCTTCCCCACTCCTCGGTTACCGCAGTTAGGCGATTCGGGTTCGTGCAAATGCACGTTCAAACGTTCTTGCATTTGCACCGACACCGGACGATAGCACGAAGTTCGCCCCTGTGCGCCCGCAGAATCGGACCATTCGGTCGAGTTTGTGAAACACGTCCGCGTCGACCCCGAAACACCGAGATCAGCTCCCCGATCCGACCCGCCGCAGGACAACGAATCTTGTACTGTCACAGTGCACATCGGATGTACCAGTCATTCGCGACACCCCCACGCGCCCACCCGCACGGACGTGCCGCGGACACGTTTTTGCCGAGGAGTCCAACCCCATGCCCGAAGACCACAGCCCCCTCATCCGGACCGACATCCCCCACTCCGCGCGGATCTGGAACTACTGGATGGGCGGTAAGGACTACTACGAGATCGACCGCATCGCAGGCGATGCCGGGATCGAAGTCGATCCGGACATCACCACCATGGCGGTGCAGTCGCGCCAGTTCCTCATCCGCGCCGTGCGCTACCTCGCAGGCGAGGTGGGCATCCGCCAGTTCCTCGATATCGGCACCGGCCTGCCCACCATGCAGAACACCCACGAGGTCGCCCAGAGCGTCGCGCCCGAAGCCCGGATCGTCTACGTGGACAACGACCCGCTGGTGCTCACGCACGCGCGGGCGCTGCTCACCAGCACCACACCCGAAGGCGTGACCACCTACATCGACGCCGACTACCACGATCCCGAGCGGATCATCAACGACGCCAAGCACGTCCTGAACTTCAACGAGCCCATCGCCGTGATGTTCATGGGCGTGCTCGGCCACGCGAAGACCTACGACGATCTGCTGCGAATCGTGCACACCGTGCTGGATGCCGTGCCGTCGGGCAGTCACCTGGTGATGTGGGACGGCACCGACGACAGCAAGGCCTACGTCACCCTGTGCGAGAACTACACCGGCACCGGCGGCACTCCCTATGTCCCGCGCCCGCAGGCTCAGATCAAGGCCGTATTCGACGGTTTGGAACTGGTCGACCCGGGCTTCGTGTCCATCACGCAGTGGCGCGCGGGTGAGACCGAGGTCGGCGAGACCCGCCCGATTTCCGCCTACGGCGGGGTCGCCCGCAAGCCGTAAGCCCCCTGGACGTCAAACCACAAGCGGCACAGCGGCGGTCGCCGGTCCCACACCGGCGGCCGCCGCCGTTTATTTCTCCCACCGATCGTGCAGATGTACTTGCATCTGTAAGCGACGCAGGCATAAACTCGAACTCGAAATCGGGGAGGTACGCAGGGAGTTCGAGCCCGCGCACCAGCACCACCGCCCTCCCCGCCACACGTCCGGACGCGAGGGGTAGTCGAATGATCGAGCCATTTCGAACTCCCCGCCGGGTTGCCGTGATCGATGGCGCCGGCGCCGAACCCCTACGCCAGCGCCCGGTGTCCGAATTCGCCATGTCCGACTGCGCCGTGGAGCCCCGCGGGCTCACCTACCGGCAGGCGCGTGACATCCTCTACACCCACGAGGTCCACGGCCCCCAGTGCAGGCAGTGGCTGGCCGCCGCCGCCTACCTGTCAGCCGGGCTGGACGACGAGTAGTCCTCCGTCATCGCCTGACGCACAGCCGATTTCGCGACCGCGCCGACATCGCTCCAGCGTCGTCCCCGCCCGCGACGCCGCGCGCCGGGCGTCGAGTCACGACCGCCCGCCGCGTGCCGTGGCGAGCTGCTGATCGATCTCACAGATCACTCCCGGTACGCACGCCCCTTTCGTATAGTGATCGATCGACTCGGGCGCGATTTCTCGCACGCCTGGCGTGGCACTTGGAGCGAACTCGCAATGACCTACTCCGCGTTGGATCTGTCCGCCGACTCGTCCGACTCGGTGCTGGAAATCGGTGGACAGCCGGCGTCGGTGTCCTTGCAGAACACCGACAGCGTGGCCTCGCGCATGGTCGGCTACTTCGAGAACTTCATGGCTCCCTGCCGGACCCTGCCCGGCGAGCAAGTACGCGGGGATGTCACCAGACTCACCCGCAGCTGCCTGAACCTCGCCGCCGAGATGTTCGACCGGCGGACCGTGCCGGACGACCGGCAGCTCGGCCCGGTGCGCGCGGCGGCCGCCCGCTGGGCCCGCGAGGGGGTGCCGCTGAGCACCATCCTGCGCGCCTACCACGAGGGGCTGCGCATCGCCTTCGGTCTGGTCACCGCGCGCGCCGAGGCCGACGACGTCGACGAGGTGCTGGTCGCCGCCGATCTGCTGCTCGAGCTGCTCGAGGCGATCACCGCGGCGGTGTCCGACGCCTACGTCGAGGAACAGCACCTGGTGGCCAAGGAACATCAGACGGCGACGCAGACGCTCGCCTCGGCGCTGCTCAGCGGTCGCGGCAGCTCGGCTCTGGCCCGGCAGACGGGCATTCCGATCGCGCAGTCCTATCAGGTTGTCGCCCTGTCCGTTCCGGAGCATCCGGACGAGCGCGACGCACGCGTCGACGGAACCGTCGCTGCGCGCCGCAAGCTGCGGCGGCTGCAATCCGAGCTGGCCACCGTCTTCGACTCCCGCGCGCTGGCCCTGCTCAGCGCCAAGGGTGGCACGCTGCTGATCCCGTTGGGCGAGGAGGGCGAGACCGTCCTCACCGACACGACGCTCGGACTGCTGGCCGAGGCCGCGGAGGTACCGCTCACCGCGACCATCGTGCCGACCGACACCGATCAGATCCCGGAATCGGCCGATCAGGCACACGAACTGCTGAATCTCGTGCGGGTGGGCGCCCGGCCGCCCGGTCTCTACCAGATGTCCGATCTCGCCGTGGAATATCAGCTCACTCGCAGCGGCCCGGCCACCCGGCGGATCGCGACCATTCTCGATCCGCTCGACGCCCATCCCGAACTGTTCGACACCATGCGCGCCTACCTCGGCAACGACATGAACCGGCAGCTCACCGCGCGTCAGCTCTACGTGCACCCGAACACGGTCGACTACCGCCTGCGCCGCATCGCCCAGCTGACCTCGATCGACCTGGCGACTTCGGCGGGCATCTCGCAGGCGGCGATCGCCCTGCTGGCCAGGGACCTCGACCGCAGCGTCGCACGGCGCCTGTGACGACCGCACCGTGACCTGATCGTGGCCTGTAACGGATTCGTGCTGGTCACCGAGCCACGATCTTGCGATCCTGGTAGTGCCGCGACGTCTGGATGGTGAGATATGCGAATTTCGGAGATCCTGCGCAGGAAGGGTAGCGACGTGGCCACCGTCGCGCCCGACACGACGGTGCGCACGCTGCTCGCCACGCTGGCCGAGCGGAACATCGGCGCGGTCGTCGTCTCCCCGGACGGGGACACGATCGCAGGCATCGTCTCCGAGCGCGACGTGGTCCGCAGTCTGCACGCCCGCGGTGCGGACCTGCTGGACACGCCGGTCTCGGCGATCATGACCTCCGAGGTGCGCACCTGCTCGCTCGACGACCGGGTGGACGGCCTGCGCCGCACCATGACCGACCACCGCATCCGGCACCTGCCCGTGGTGCACGAGGGCAGGCTGGTCGGCATCGTCAGCATCGGCGACGTGGTGAAGAGCGCGATCTCCGAGCTGGCGACCGAGCGCGAACACCTGGTCGAGTACCTGCAGGGCAGATACTAGAGCGCGCTGAGATCTCCCAGATCGGCCGAGAGCCAGCGCTCCGGCCGCAGGTAGACCGCGACCTGCTCACCGTAGGCCTCGGCCGCCTTCAGGTAGGCGTCGACCGATCCGGCGGGCAGATAACGCGCGGCCATCTCGCGGTGCATCTCCTCGGTCATCGGGACGGTCCGGGTGACCGGGCCCTCCACGCTCACATACCGGACCGTGGGCTCGACCTGCTGCACCATCAGCGCGAAACGGCCGGTCTCCCGGAGGTAGCGCATCTTCTGCGATTCCGGACCGGTCAGGATCCACGCCTCGCCGCCGGGGCTGTACTGGTACCAGATCGGGACGGTGAGCGGCGCCCGGCCGGCGCCCGCGGCCACCGAGAACGCCGCGACATGCGGTTGCGCGAGAAACTTTTGACGCTGTTCGGGTGTCAGAGGCATGCCGCCAGGGTAGTCGCGAAAGCCGTTGTGCACCAGAAACTTAGACGCCCGCACCGAAAATGCGTATCGTGGGTGACGTCCTGGTTACCGGTGAAGGGAGCGTCACGTTGCGGTCCCACGCCCCGAGATCGCCGGTGACGCGAACCGAAACGGCCGCCCGGTTACCGGACTCGCCGTTCGCGCCTGCCTCGGTGCGGTCGCTGTTCCCTGCGCTGTCCGGCGCCGCCGAAGTCTACCTGGACAGCGCCGCAACCACCCAGAAGCCGCTGCCGGTGATCGAGACCATCCAGCGCTACCACAGCTACGGCACAGCCAACGTGGGCCGCGGCACCTACCCCTGGGCCACCGGGCTCACCGCCCGGATCGCCCGGATCCGGGAGCGGACCGCGGCGTTCATCGGCGCCGAGCACCCGGACGAGGTCGTCTTCACCGGCGGCGCCACCGCCGCGCTCAACGCCGTCGCGCTGTCCTGGGGCCTGACCGCGCTCGACGATGGCGACCAGATCCTCTACAACGCGACCGACCACGCGTCGAACGTGTACCCGTGGCAGCACCTGCGCGGGCTGCTCGCCCGGTTCGGCCGCCGGATCGAGCTGATTCCCTACCAGGTGACCGGCGCGGGCGAGGCGGACACCGATGACATCCTGGCCAAGGTCACCGATCGCACCCGCCTGATCGCCACCGGGCATCTGCACCACGTCTTCGGCGCGGTCAGCACCCTGGAGGAGTTGCGAGGAAGGATCGACCCGGCCGTCCTGCTGTGCTTCGACTGCTCGCAGAGCGGCGGGCACCTCCCGGTCGACGTGACCACCCTCGGCGCGGACTTCGCGGTCTTCGCCGCGCACAAGATGTTCGGCGCGCCGGGTACGGGAATCCTGTACTGCCACCGCCGCGTGCACGACCGATTGGCGCCGTTCCTGCCCGGCGGCAATTCCGCGATCAGCCCGGACCCCGACGGGCTGCGGCCGGGTCCGATGCCCGCGCTGCTGGAAGGCGGTACGCCGAACATTCCCGGCATTCTCGCCCTCGGCAGTGCGCTGGAGGTGCTGGAATCGTTCGGCCTCGATGCCGTCGCCGCGCACAACCGTGCCCTGACCCTGCGCCTGATCGACGGCCTGCGATCGGTGCCCGGCCTGGATTTCCTGCCCGGCCCCGCGCACGCCGCGTGCGAGGTGGGTTACGGCATCGTCTCCTTCACCCTGGACGGGATCTCGGCGGCCGACGCGGGATTCGTATTGAGCGAGCTGGGTTTCCTGGTGCGCACCGGCGCGCACTGCGTCCCCGCCGCGACCGGCGGCGCGGGCTCGGTGCGGGTCAGCACGCACATCTACAACACGCCCGGCGAGATCGATCGATTCGTCGCGTGCGTGCGCAGCATTGCCGAGGAGGTCACGTGAGTATCGACATCCCCCGCTACGACCGGCGGGCCGCGTCCAGGGTGCTGGCCGAGTTGGCACAACCGGGGCTGTTCACCGCACCGGCTCCCGCCCTTCCGCCGCATCGGTTCGAATTCACCTGCGCCGCACTGGGTCCCGAGCCGGGTAGCCATCTCACCTATTCGCAACGGCTGTACCTGGAACGTTTCATGCGGCCGTGTCGCGCGGATCAGGTGACCAGCGCGACGCACCGGATCGCGTGGACCGACAGCGCGGGCATCCCGAACACCGGGCACTTCCGCGCCGACGGGCTCGGCCCTTCGATGCCGATCGCGGTGCGCGAGACGGTGCTGGCCCTGTGGCGCCGACTGGACGCCGATTCCGGTTTCGCCGCGCGCGCCGCGGCGCTCGGACCGAGCGACCACGCGGTGCTGACGGGGACGACCACCGATCACGATCCACGCGACATCTTCCGGGTCGGCATCGAGGCGGCGGGGCGCGTGCTGGCCCAGCACGCACTGCTGGCCGCGCAGACCCCGTACCGCGACGCCGCCGCATTCGCCAGGGGCATGAGCGATTCCGGGATATTCGCCGCCGTGGCCACGCGCTGGTTCTGGGAGTTGCAGGCCTCCACCTATCGGCGCGGCATGATCCCGGCGACCCTGGTCGCGCACCCCGACGGCACCGTGCGCTATTCCGCGGAGACAGTGGCGACCCTGCGCGCGATGAAGGACGCCACCATCGCCGACGCACACGCCGTGATGGAGCGCGCCACCACCGGCGAAGGTCTCACCGTCGCGGAGGCCATCGCCAAGTACCACGACGACCTCGACCTGATCTCCCGGCAGTACGCGCTGCTTCCGGCCGGGGTCCACCCCGCTTGCCTGGCGGCCACACCGCATCAGCTCGACAGCGGGCACTACAGCATCCTGCCGCCGCTGGTGGACCGGTTCGTCGAGACGTTCATCGAGATCGCCGGACACTGCGAGGTGGCCGAGGTGAGCGCCGAACTCGACGAGGCGGTCGCCGATCGTGCCGCCACCGCCGAGGACCAGGTGTTCTACGTGCCGGATATGACGTGCAAGCACTGCGTGCGCACGATCGGCGGGGTGCTGGAGTCGATGGACATCCGCGTGGTCGAGATCGACCTGGACAGCAAGCGGGTAGTGGCCGAGTTCCGCAGCCCGCGCAATCGGGCACGGGCGTTCGAGGCGATCCGCGACGGCGGCTACAACCCGGTCGCGCAGCGCCCCGACAGCGCGGAGCGGACTTCGGCCACCGAGCCGTCGGAAGCCGCCGTATGACGCCGTGGCCGCCGGCATTGCCTGCGAAGCTGCATCCGATCGTCCGCGCCTTTCTCGACACCCCGGGCGCCGTGGCCGAGACGCTCGCGACCTACGGGTCCCCGGTGCACCTAGTGTTCCCGCAGGTCTTCGCCGAGAATCTGGCGCGCCTGCGCGCGCCGCTGCGGCGCGGTCTGCCCGGGCATCGAATCTGCTACGCGCACAAGGTCAATCAGTCGCACGCGTTCGTCCGCACCGCCGAACGCGCAGGCGTCGCCATCGATGTCGCCTCGCCGCACGAACTGTCCAGTGCGCTGGGCGCCGGATTCGATCGAGCGCGCATCGAGGTCACCGGTCCGAAGGGCGAAGCCTTCCTCCGCGACCTGGTCGCGCGCCGGGTGACGATCAACGTGGACAACCTGTGGGAATTGGGCCGCATCGCGGAACTCGCCGACGCGCATGCGGAGATTCCGGTGCTGCTGCGCGTTTCCGGTTTCGATCCGGGGCAGGTGAGCCGGTTCGGTGTGCCGGTCGCGCACGTCGAGCGGGCCCTCGAGCTGTTGTCGGCGCAGCGGGGGCGGATCGCCTTTCTCGGCTTCGCTTTCCACCTCGATTCGGGCGATCTCGGCGAGCGCGTCCGGGCGATCGACGCCTGCCTGCGCCTGATCGAGCGGGCCTACGATCGTGGGCTCACCCCTTCGGTCCTCGACATCGGCGGCGGTTTCCGTCAGGTGTTCACCGCCGATGCCGAACGGTTCGACGCCTACGTGCTCGCGTTGCGCGAATCGCTGCTCGGCCGGGGTGAGCCGATGAGCTGGGGCAGCAACACCTTCGGCTATCACGTCGCGGGCGGCGCGGTGCACGGCACGCCGGTGTTCCACAAGTACGCCAACACCGTCTCCGCCGATCGCATGCTCACCGATCTGCTCGGCGCGCCGCTGGAACGGCACGGCGGGCGCACGGTGGCGCAGGTGGTGGGCGACAACCTGCTGGAGATGTGGCTGGAGCCGGGCAAGGCGCTGGTCGATCACGCGGGCATCACGGTGGCCACGGTCGAGTTCGTCAAGGAGATCTCCGACGGCAGCGTGCTGGTCCACGTCGACCTCAGCCGGGATGCGGTGACGCCCGCCGACCAGGAGGTCATGGTCGACCCGATCCTGCCGCCTCGGGCGGGCGCCGGTCCGGTCGGCGTCTATTTCGCCGGACGGCTGTGCCTGGAGCGAGATCTGATCACCAATCACAAGGTGTGGTTGCCCACTCGGCCCGGCCCGGGCGATCCGGTGGTGTTCCCGAATACCGCCGCCTACCACATGGACTTGTCCGCGGCGACGGCCTCGATGCATCCGCTGCCCAGGAAACTCGCTGTCACCCGGGAACCCGACGGGTTCCGGGTGGTTCGCGACGCAGACTACGAGCCGGACCTCCCCGGCGAGTCCCCAGCGCCGCGCGATTTCGCGCCGCAGGCCGCCCACGCCGCCCCCAGTCCGGTCCGATTCGTCGAGGGCCCCTGATGCGATACGACCACATCACCGAACTCATCGGCAATACGCCCCTGCTCCGGCTCGATCCCGCGGTGCACGGGCTGGCGAACGTCGAGCTCTACGCGAAGCTGGAGTCGCACAACCCGTTCGGCTCGGTCAAGGACCGGGTGGCCTGGGGGATGCTGCGCGACGACTTGGCGCAGATCCGCGCGAGCGGTCAGACGCTCATCGAGGCCTCCAGCGGCAACACGGCCAAGGCGCTGCGCGTCCTGGGCGCGGTGTACGGCATCGACCTGCGCGCGGTGACCAACCGGATCAAGGTGGCCGAGGTCCGTGATCTGCTGCAACTGTTCGGCACCGAGATCGTGGAACTGCCCGGCCTGTCCGAATGCCCGGACCCGACCACGCCGAACGACGTCTACTCGGTGATCGAGGCGACCATGGCGCAGCAGCCCGGCGCGTATCGCCACCTGTCGCAGTACACCAACGAGAAGAACATCGAGGCACACCACGAGGGCACCGGACGGGAGATCCACGAGGACCTCGCCGCCGACGGCATCGGGCGGGTGGACTATCTGATCGGCGGGCTCGGTACCACCGGGTCCACCCGTGGTACCGCCACCTACCTGCGCAAGCACAATCCCGAATTGCGCACGGTCGCCGTGGTTTCCGAGCGGTCGGACTTCGTACCCGGTATCCGGTCGGAGAGCGAGATGTGGGATGTGGGGCTGTTCCAGCCCGAATTCTACGACCGGATCGTCACCGTGTCGGCGCGCGACGCCGTGGACGCGACGCTGCGCCTGGCGACCGGGTACGGCATCCTGGCCGGCCCGACCAGCGGCGCCGGTTACGCGGCCGCACTGGACACGCTCGGCGCGCTCGATCTCTCGGCCACCGATCCGGACGACCCGGTCGTCGCGGTGTTCATCGTCTGCGATCGGCTCGAGCCGTATCTGTCCTACATCAAGAAGCGCAGGCCGGAACTGTTCGGCCGAGCCGATCCCGAGACCGCGCCTACCGCCGCCGAGCTGGCCGAGGTACCGCGTCTGTCGCCCGCGCAGCTCGCCGAGCTGGACCGGACGGGACGGCCGACCATCGTGGACAGCCGCGGCGCCATGGCCTACCGGATCGGGCACGTGCCCGGTGCGTTGAACATTCGCGACGACCAGCTCGACGACATGTTCGGTCACGGCATTCCGTTCCCGCGGTCACGCCCGGTCGTGTTCGTCTGCCCGGTCGGGGAACTGTCGCTGCGGTTCGCCGCTCGCGCCCGCCGGGCCGGATACGACGCCGCGAGCCTGGCCGGGGGCATCGTCGCCTGGCGCGACGCGGGACTGCCACTGGAGCGTGGCTGACCTCCCGCTCGCGGCGCTGCTCACCGGCGCGCCGCGGAGAAGCCGGTCAGCAGCGGGGCGACCGGGCCGCGGTACCCGGTGGCGAGCAATTCGACTGTCGCGGTGAACAATTCGACGAAAGCCACCGCGGTGTCGTGATCGAACAGCGCGGTCGGATAGATGAAAACGCCGTCGATGCCCGCAGGCGCGCCCAGCCGGTCGTACCGGTCCACCAGGCCGAATTCGAGGTCGTGCTTGGCGCGGACGACGCCGGTGTCGAGCTCGGTGACGGTCAGCCCGCCGTCGCCACCCGCGGCGGGTGCGGCGGGTGCGGCGGCCGCCCCGCGCTGGAGGATCAGCGTCGCCTGGAACAGCGGGCAGGCCGCGTCCTGCAACAGGCAGCGCTTCAGCCGCTGGGCGGGGGTATCGGGATGGGCGAACGCGGCCAGCGCCACCCGGCGCACCTGCTCGAGCAGCTCGTCCGCGTCGGCGGCCCGGTCGAGGCGCACGCGCATCAGCACGTCGTCGGCGAAGTTGCCGACCAGATCGTCCAGCAGCCGATGGTCGCGGCCCGCCACCGCTGTGGCCACCGTGACGTCGGCGCTGCCGGAGAACGCGCCGACCGCCACCGCGAAAGCGGCTTGCAACACCATGAACAGGCTGGCCCGCGCCGCACCCGCCCGATCGAGCAGCGCGCGGTGCGCGTCGGCGTCGAACGCGACCGGCACGACGGCCCCCGCGCCCGCCGCGCCGGCCCGGCGGACCGGGCGGGGGCGAGTGCAGGAGAATTCGAGCACCGGCGGCCTACCGGCGAGCGTGTTCGCCCAGTAGCGCAACTGCTGCGTGGCGCGGCTCCATTCGTCGGAGTAGTCACCGAGCTGGGCGTGTTTCCACAGGGTGTAGTCGGCGTAGTCGACCGGCAACGGCGGCCAGTCCGGCGCGGCCCCGGCTTGCCTGGCGAGGTAGGCCGTGCCGAGATCGCGCAGCAGCGGGGCCACCGAGCGCCCGTCGATCGAGATGTGGTGGATCACCAGCACCACTACCACGTCGCACGGCCCGAGCACGCACAGCCGGGCGCGAATCGGCAGATCGGTGGCCAAATCGAAGGCACCGGCGGCGAATTCCGCGATGTGGTGCGGCAATTCGGCTTCGGTGACCGCGACCACTTCGGTCCGCACCTCGGCCTCGGGCGCCGGAACGATCACCTGGGCCGGGCCCGAGTCGGTCATCGGGTAGCGGGTGCGCAGCGGTTCGTGCCGGGCGACGACGTCATCGATGGCGGCGACCAGCGCCTCGGTCCGCAGCGCGGCCCCGGACAGGCGCACCGCGCGAGCCACATTCCAGTCACCGGAGTTTCCGGCCCGCGCGGCATGCCACATGCGTTCCTGCGCCGGGGCGAGCGGAAGATGCGCCGGGCGCGGCCCACGAGCGAGCGGCACCGGGCGCCGCGGCGGCGGGAGGTGCCGAACCGCTGGTCGGGTGCCGCGCCCAGGGCTGCGCCCGAGCCCATCGCCGATCGCTTCGGACCAGATCACCGCAGCGGAGTTGTTCACGCGCCGTTACCCTCCACTGCCGAACCACCGAAAGACCCGAGGAAGGTAACCGCCTGGAGTAAACCGACAGTTACCGTACCGTGACCGCGCGGGATCCGTTTCGGCAAGACCGTGGAGGGCGGGGCGGGTGCGCGCGGCGCCGGGGTGTTCGGCCAGGCATTATCGTTGGGCCGTGCAGACAGGTCAGCAATCAGACGACGACGGGGGCCCGCGGATCTGGGGTGGGACGACGCTCACCGAGCGCAGGGAGACGCGGCGGACGGCATTGCTGGAGGCGGCGCTCGATCTGATCGGCGAATCGGGCGCGAGCGGGGTCACCATGCGTGCGGTGTGCCGCAAGGCCAATCTCACCGACCGCTATTTCTACGAGAGCTTCGCAGGCCGCGACGAGCTGCTGGACGTGCTCTACCGTCAGGTCGCCGACGAATTCCTGGAGCCGATGACGGCGTTCGCCGCCACCGACGACCCGTCCCGGGACCGGGCGCTGTCGGAGATCCTCGTGGACAAGGTGCTCGCCGACCCGCGCAAATCGCGGCTGTTCCTGGTCGAGCCGTACTCCAGCACCGGACTGGGGCAGACCACCTTCGCGGTGATGCCGGTCTTCACCCGTGTCATGCAGGACCATCTGTTCGGCCACATCGACGACCCGGTCAAGCGCAGGCTGGCGGCGGTGACGATGGCCAGCGGCAACGCGGGCATGTTCTCGGCCTGGCTGAACGGCTCGCTGCGCGCCACCCGCGAGCAGATCATCGAGCACTGCGTCCAGACGCTCACCGCGTACCGCGCGCTGTACCGTTCCTGACCGCGCGGCTCGCCCGACCGTCAGTCCCCGGACTGGCCCCGCCAATACGCCAAGGTGTTCTTGGTCCGGATGGTGGCGGCGTGCGCGGGACCGAGGGCACGCAATTCCGCCACCAGCAGAACCTCCAGCTCCGCGACGGCGCGGACCAGGTCGCCGTGCCGGGCGCGGCAGGCCGCGAGATCGTTGCGGGTGTCGAGGGTGTCCGGGTGATCCGGGCCCAGCACCCGGAGGCGGTCGGCGAGCAGCTTCTCCAAGTCGGTGATCGCGCCGGGGAGGTCGCCGCTGTCGGCGCGGTAGGTGGCCAGCCGACCGCGGGTGAGCAGCGTGTCGGGGTGGTCGGGACCGAGCACCCGTAGTCGATCGTCGAGCAGGCGGGTGAACTCCGCGCCCGCCCCCGCCAGATCGCCGCTGCGCGCGCGGAACGCCGCGAGGTTGTTGCGCGCGCCGAGCGTGTCGGGGTGGTCGGGACCGAAGACGCGCAGGCAGTCCGCCACGAGTTGCTCGAACTCGGCGCGGGCCCCGGCGAGGTCACCGCTGTCGGCGCGCCAGTACGCCAGGCTGTTACGGGTGCGCATGGTGTCGGGATGATCCGGCCCTTGCACGCGGGCGCGGTCGGCGAGCAGCTGTTCGAAGCCGGCGATCGCTCCGACGAAATCGCCGATATCGCCGCGATTGGACGCCAGATTGCGCCTGGTGCGCAGCGTTTCGGGGTGGTCGGGTCCGAGCAGGCGCCGCTGGTCGGTGAGCAGGTGCTCGAATTCCACGGCCGCGCCCGAGTAGTCACCGCAGCGGGCACGGTAGCTGGCCAGGCGGTCGCGAGTGTCCAGGGTGTCCGGGTCGTCGGGGCCGAACACCCGCAGCCGGTCGGCGAGCAACTGCTCGAAATCGGCGATGGCGCCGACCAGGTCGCCGCTCTCGGCGCGATGGTAGGCCCGCCGCTCCCGGGTGGTGCAGGTGTCGTGATGGTCCGGGCCGAGTGTTTCGACGAAGTCGGGCACCCAGGCGGCCCACAGGTCGCGGTCGTCGGCCGACCTGCCGGTTTCCAGCTTCGTCAGGAAGTCGATGGCCAAGGCGGAGTCGCCGTAGGCCAAGCAGTGCCGCACGGCCGCGCCCCGTGCGTAGTCGGCGGCCCGGTCGGTGTCGTCGGCCTGGATCGCCGCCACGAGGGCGCGGTGGGCGTCGGTGAGCCGCACGCCGAGGCGGCGGCATTCCGCGGCCAGCGCGGGCAGGAACCCGCTGTGTGACACTCCGAGCGACTCGCGGACGCTGCCGGGATGGCTGCGGGTGATCAGCGTGCCGAGATTCACTGCGACGTCGCGGATGCGGGCGGTGCTGAGATCGACCCCGAGCGACAGCAACGCCGCGTCCAGCAACTCCAACGGCAGCACGGGGCCGGCTCCCGCCGCAACCAGTAGGCCGAGCAATACCGCTGTCGCACTGGCTGTTTCGGGATCGGCGCCGCGCAGCGCCGTCTCGACCCGCAGGGCGATGACCCGGTCGAGACCGATCCCGGCGGCGACCGCGCCGTCGGTCAGCCCCGCGGCGACCTCCAGCAGGATGCCCGCCAGCAGCCAGCCGCCGGAGACCACCCGCGAACCGCCCGCGGCCGCCGGTGTCTCGGCCAGCAGCCGCTGGATCCAGCCGATCCAGTCGACCGGGCCCAGCGGCGCCGTGCCGCGGGCGGAGTCCACCACGGCGGCGATGTCGTCGGCCGCCGGTTCGGCGACATCGATCCGGTACATGTGCGCCAGCTCCGGGTCGTCCTCGACGCCGGTGCCGGGCCGGATGCCGACGATCACCCGCACATGCCGGAGATCCTCGCGCGTGGTCAGATCGGCGATCGCGGCCACGAGCAGCCGCCTGGTGCCCTCCTGGGGCTGATTGAGTCCGTCCAGCACCACGGTGACCCGGCGGCCCGCGCTGGACAGGCGCGCCAACGGGCGGCGGACCAGGATGTCGAAGATGTCGAACTCGTCCCTGGGCCGATGCGCCCGCGCCGCCCGGGCCGCCTCCCGGAAGCCGGGTAGTCGTGCGTCGAGTTGCGCGGCAAGTTCCGCGGCGACCGCTTCCACCGAGCTGTTCACCGTCAGGAACACCGCGGCGGTGATGTAGTCCGGGGTCACCGCGAGCCCGTCGACCAGACTGGGACGGATGAGCATCGCCAGCAGCGTGGACTTGCCCACGCCCGCGGGCCCCAGCACGGCCCGCAGCCGGTGACTGCCCGCGTCGACGATCGCGTCGAGGCGCTCGCGCACGTCGGGCGTCAGCAGCAGCCGCCGGGTCAGCTGGTCGACGAACCCGGCGGCGGAACGCCCGCTCACCGCGTCCCGATGGCGCGCGGTGTTCGGCACCAACCACAGCCCCGGGTCGACGCCCTCGGCCGCCGACACCGCGCCGGAACTGAAGGACAGATGCTGCGGCTGTTGATAGGTGCACTGCGTCGCGATCGGGTCGACCAAGTCCGAGGGCAGCAGGTTCTCCCCGCGCAGCGGCAGTCCGATGTCGAAGGTGGCGAGCATGGTCCGGGTGAAACATCCGGAGTACGCGGGCCCGTCGCCCGAGGCGACCAGCAGTTCCATCCGGCCGCCGGACTGGGCCAGCAGATCGGTCCACCGGCGCGCCGCGCCCTGCACGCCCTGACCGGCTTCGCACGCGTCGACCAGCAGCACCAGCCCGTCGAGCGCGGCACGGTCGAGCCGCTCCCTGATCGCCTGGGTGAGGTGGAAGGCGTTGTGCGAGTTCGGGGCGGCGGGTGAATCGTGGCCGAGCAGGTAGAAGTCCTCGGCGGTCGTCGCCACGCCGTGCCCGATGAAGCCGAGCAGCAGCGTGGCCTGTCGCTCGGATGCCGCCGCGAAGGCCGTGTCGACGGCGGCGAACAATTGCGCGGCAGTGGGATTGAGCACCGGGCCGTCGAGCTCGGTCGCCGTCCGCCAACCGCCCGCCCCGGTCAGGCTCCCGTACAGGCCGGTGGCGAGTTCCTCGGTGAATCCCAATTCGCCCAGCGCCGCGCATTCCGCCCCCACCACCAGCGCAAGCCGTCCTCCCATACGAGAAACATACCTGCGCCGCCACGGCCGTCCCGTCGTGCGGTCGGGTCGGAGCCGTACCGAAAGACGCTGTGCCGGACGTAGGGTGACGATCCGAGAGCGAGAAGAAGGAGATCGTGGGATGACCGACCCGGTGGTGGGTTTGACGGGTACGCTCACATCACCGATCCGGGGTGCCGGGATGCTCGGCGAGGTCCTGGTCGCGATTCGTGGGGGAACCGAGCTGTACATCGCACGGGCCGCCGAGCCGATCTCGGCCGGCGCGGCCGTGCTGGTCATCGCGGTCCATCCGGGGCGCGTCGTCGACGTCGTCCCGTGGATTCCGCTCACCCCGGAGGCGGCGGGAGAAACCTGAAACAGTAAGGGAGACAGAGGTGCTGGGCTACCACGTGCCGGACCCGGACGAGGCGATGCTGGTCAGCGGCGCCAAGAGCCGCGACAACGCGCCGTTCAAAGTGATCATCGGGCGCGGCGCCTGGGTGATTCCGCTGTTCCGCAAGGTGCGCTACCTGTCGCTGGCGATGTTCGAGTCCGAGATCAAGGAACGCTGCGTCACCAAGCAGGCGATCCAGCTCGACGTCCGCGCGGTGATCGCGTTCAAGGTGGCCAACGACACCCACTCCATCGTGAACGCCGCGCAGCGCTTCCTCTCCGAGCAGGAGCGGGAGATGTCGGTGCTGACCGGACGGATCTTCTCCGGGCACCTGCGTTCGATCGTCGGCTCGATGACGGTGGAGGAGATCATCCGGGAACGCCAGAAACTGGCCGACGAGGTGCTGGTCGCGTCGAAAGTCGAGATGAGCAATATCGGCCTGTGGGTCGATTCCTTCCAGATCCAGTCCATCGACGACGGCAACCTCGGCTATATCGCCGCGCTGGCCGCCCCGCACAATGCCGCCGTGCAGCGCGACGCGCAGATCGCGCAATCGCAGGCCGCGCAGGCGGCGGCGCAGGCCGAGCAGGAATCGCAGCGCAGGCAGGCGGAATATCAGCGGGAGACGGCGATCCTGCGCGCGCAATACCAGCGCGATATCGACAAGGCCAACGCGGAGGCGGCGCAGGCGGGCCCGCTCGCCGAGGCAATGGCGTTGCAGGAGGTGCTCACCGCCCAGGCCGAGCAGGCACGCAAGGAAGCCGAGCTGCGAGAGCAGCAGTTGCAGGCCGAGGTCGTGAAACCCGCTCAGGCCGAAGCGGATCGGGTGCGCATCCTGGCCGAGGCGGAGGCCGACCGCACCCGCATCCAGGCCGCGGCGGCCGCGTCGAACAACCGGATCGCGCTGGATCAGTTGTTGATCGAACAACTCCCGGAAATCGTGAAGCAGGCGTCGAACGGGTTGGCGAACGCGAATCTCACCGTGCTCAACGGACCCGACGGAGTGGGCGAACTGGTGAACGGAATGGTCGGTCAGGGACTGACCGTTTTCCACTCGTTACAAAAGGCGCTTTCCTCCAACGACGGCGAAAACGCGGGTTAAAGTGGCCGAGTAGCGACGGCGACGAGGAGCGGGTGTTGGTGTCCATCGGGAAATTGGTGTCGTTCGACAGCTCTCGGGGATTCGGATTCATTCGGCCGGAGGACGGTGGACCCGATGTGTTCGTCCACGTCAACGACATCGGTCTGGACGAGGACGAGTTGCGGCAGGGGCGGGTGTTCGAATTCGAGGTGACCGAGGGGGACCGCGGACCCAAGGCGGTCAATCTCAGCCTGGTCGGCGCGGCCCCCGCGCCGCCCGCCCGGCACAAGGGCAAGGACCGGCCTGCTTCGGGACAGCTCACCGTCGCCGAGCACAAACGCCTGATCACCGAACTGCTCTTGGACGCGAGCCCCGCGCTCACCGCAGGCGAGATCCTCACCATCCGCGACCGGCTCACCGCGTTCGCCGATCAGCACGGCTGGCTGGAGAACTGACCGGAGAAGTTCACCATCCTGTCGGGACCCCCGCCTACGATCGAGCCGAGACCGCGGCCACATACCGATGAGTTTGCTCGGTGCGCGCCGTCGGTATGGGTGAGGATCGAACCCGAGGAGGATCGCGTGGACCTACCGGTGATGCCACCAGTGCGGCCGATGCTGGCCAAAACCGCGCCCGCGGTGCCGCGCGAGCCGGGCCTGAGCTACGAACCCAAATGGGACGGTTTCCGCTGCATCGTGTTCCGCGACGGCGCCGATGTGGAACTCGGCTCCCGCAACGACCGGCCACTGACCAGGTATTTCCCCGAGGTCGCCGAATTGCTGAAGCAGGCGCTGCCGGATCGCTGCGTGGTGGACGGCGAGATCGTGGTGGTCACCGAGCAAGGCTTGGATTTCGACACCCTGCAGAACCGTCTGCACCCCGCCGCGTCCCGGGTCGCCAAGCTGGCCGCGGAGACGCCGGCCAGTTTCGTGGCGTTCGACCTGCTCGCGCTCGGCGACAAGGATCTGACCGGCGAGCCGTTCACCGAGCGCAGGCGGCTGCTGGAAACGATCCTGGACACCGCCCTCGCGCGCGTCCACCTCACCCCCCTCACCCACGACCCCGACGTCGCGCAGGACTGGTTCACCCGTTTCGAGGGCGCCGGATTCGACGGCGTGATGGTCAAGTCCGACGACCTCGCCTATCTGCAGGACAAGCGGGTCATGCTGAAGGTCAAGCACGAGCGCACCGCCGACTGCGTGGTGGCGGGGTTCCGCTGGCACAAGGACGGCGCCGGGGTCGGTTCACTGCTGCTCGGCCTCTTCGACGAGGAGGGTCGCCTGCACCATGTGGGGGTGGCCAGCAGTTTCACCGCGGCTCGGCGCAAGGAACTGGTCGAGGAGCTGGCGCCGCTGCGAAAGAACGCGCTGGACGAGCACCCCTGGCGGGACTGGGCCGACGCCGCGGCGCAGGCGGCGGCGGACGGCAAGATGCCCGGCGGCGTCAGCCGCTGGACCGGCGGCAAGGACCTGTCCTGGGAAGCCCTGCGGCCGGAGCTGGTCGCCGAGGTGCGCTACGAGCACGTGCAGTCGGGACGGCTGCGCCACGGCGGCAGGCTGGTGCGCTTCCGTACCGACCGGACCCCCGAATCGTGTACCTACGGCCAGCTCGACGAAGTCGCGCCCGCGGAATTGAGCACGCTGTTCGGCGAAGGCGCGGCGCGATGACCGAGTCCGTCGATATCGAGACCGACGGCCGGACCGTCACCATCAGCAATCCGGGCAAGATCTATTTCACCAAGCGGGGCGAGACGAAACTCGATCTGGTGCGTTACTACCAGGCGATCGCCGAACCGTTCCTGAACGTGGTCGGCGGACGGCCGCTGCTGCTGGAGCGCTACCCGGACGGGGCTTCGGGCAAATCCTGGTTCCAGAAGCGAGTGCCGAAATCCGCGCCGGAGTGGCTGCGCACCGTGGAGGTGTCCACACCGAACGGCACCACCAGCGACGCACTCGTCGCGCACGATCTCGCCCATATCCTGTGGGCGGTGAACCAGGGGTGCCTCGGGTTCCACGTCTGGCCCAACCGCGCGGACAACCTGGAGATCGCCGACGAATTGCGCATCGACCTCGATCCCTCGCCCGGCATCACCTTCGCCGATCTGCGGCACGCGGCGATACGCACCAGGGATCTGCTCGCCGAACTCGGCATCGAATCGTGGATCAAGACCTCCGGGTCGCGGGGCTTGCATCTCTACTCCGCGCTGGAGCCGAAGTGGGACGGTTACCAGGTGCGGGCCGCCGCGGTGGCGCTGGCGCGCGAATTGGAGCGCCGGTATCCGGAGGACATCACCGCGCAGTGGTGGAAAGAAGAACGTGGCAACCGGGTATTCATAGATTTCAATCAGAATGCCCCGCACAAAACGGTTTTCGGGGCCTGGTGTGTGCGGCCGAAAGTGGGCGCACCGGTCTCGACACCGATCAGCTGGGCGGACCTGGATTCGGTGGCGCCCGACGAGCTGACCATCGCGACCGTTCCCGCACGCTACGCCGAGTCGGGTGATCCGTGGGCCGATCGCGCGCCCCAGTCCATCGCCCCGCTGCTGGAGATGTCCGAACGGGATATGGCGGCCGGCCTCATGGACGCGCCGTGGCCACCGCAGTATCCGAAGATGCCGAACGAACCACCTCGGGTGCAGCCGAGCCGCGCGAAGAAGCCCGGTTAGCTCCCGCCGCTATTCGGTCCACAGCACCCACGTGCCGCCGCGGCCGCTGACTTCGCACACCAGAGCGCGGCCGTCGGCGGTGCGCCCGGTCTTGGCGCCCGAGGCGTCGCACTTCGAGCCCGCCTGCTGCACGGCGGTCGCCACCGTGTGCGGGCCCGACCACTGGTAGCCGCCCGCGGTCGTCAGGCAGATCAGGGTTCCGCCGGTGGCGGCGCTGCCGATCTGTCCGAGCTGGGCTTCGGTGCAGGCCGCGCCTTTCGTCACCGGTCCAGGACTGTCCTGTGGCGTGGTCGTCACGGCGGGGCTCGGTGCGGTGGTGGTAGTGGTCGTGACCGGGCGCTCGACGGTGGTGGGAACCGACGCCAAGGGGGTCGAGCCGATGGTGGCGGTGCGGTTCACCAGATCCGGCATCCAGTTGCCGGTCAGCAGGATGAACCCGGCCACCGCGGTGATCTCGGCGACGCCGAGCAGCAGCGCGAACATCGCCATGACCCGGCCGCGCGGATGACTGAAGGCGATGAAGCCGAACACGATGGCCACCGGGAAAAGCCCCAGCAGCGCCGCCACCAGCGCGACGATCGCGTACGGATTGACGATCGGCGGAATCTCCACCCGGAGACGTCCGGCCCGGCGGCGACTCGGCGGCGGCTCGGGCCAGCGCTCGTCCTCGTCGTCGGGCCAGGGGCCGTCGGGCTCCGGCTCCGACCAGCGGTCATCCGGCCGCGCCTGCGGCCAGCGATCCGTTTCACGCCGTTCTGCCCGTGTCATCCAGGTCCTCTCAAACACACCGCGCAGGAACCTCGGATTTGCCCGGACCCGCCCCGATATACCGACACAGAATAGGACGCGCGACGCGAAAAGTTGATCCGAAGGGTCCGATATTTGTGATCGGCCCGTAATAACAAACTCACCCCACCGCTCGGAGGTTTGTTAGCCGGGGTGCATGCTGGTCGACCGGCGACCTGCCGCACGCGATGCCTCGAAGACACAGCCGACGCCGATAAGACGACGTCGAGCGGCGGGTACAGGCTGAGCCGAGCCGCCGGGCCCGGCGATTTGCTCGACCGACTCCACCGCCCGGCGACGTGCCGTGGTCGCTACGGGCTCCGGCGGCGCAGCGTTCACTGCCTGCGGTCGACCTTGGGCAGCGATTCGGTGACCAGTGTGAGCAACATGTCGCACAGCAGATCGTGCACCTGCTCGCGGGTGAGCGTGCCGCGGGTGATCCACTCGCGGCCCGCGACCTTGACCAGCCCGCCGTATGCGCGCACCATCGCGCGCAGTTCGGCATCGTGTGCCGAATCGGCGAGGCCCACCATCAGCAGCAGCCGTTCGGCCGCCGCGTCGTCGGCGGCGTCGAGGATCTGCTGCACTTCGGGGTCGTCACCGACACCCTCGTGGCTGGTCACTTTCACCCAGGTGCTGCCGTGTTCGGCGATGGTGTCCAGCAGCCAGCGCACACTGGCGTCGACACGCTCGCGCCAGGAACCGGTGGGCACGATCATCTCGTCGAGCTTGGGCAGCGTCACCATGCGCCGCACCACCGCGAGGTAGAGATCGCGCTTGTTGCCGAAATAGTGGTTGATCAGACCGCGGGCCACGCCGGCCCGCTGCGCCAGTTCGGCGGTGGACACGGCCGCGTACGGGCGTTCACCGAACATGTCGATAGCGCAGGCGAGGATCTGCGCGCGCCGCTCGTCGGGTTCGAGCCTGCGGCGGCGCGGTAGCGCCGGGTCGGCGCCACCGTCCGCGGTCGCGCTCCTGGGATCAGAGAGACCGGGCAATGAGATCCTTCATCACCTCGTTGCTGCCCGCGAGGATGCGCAGGACGCGGGCGCCGGTGTAGAGCTGGGAAATCGGATACTCCGTCATGTAGCCGTAGCCGCCGAACAGTTGCAGGCAGCGGTCGACCACGATACCGAGCTGATCGGTCAACCAGTACTTCGACATGGCAGCGCTGGGAATGTCGAGTTCGCCGCGCAGGTGCTTGGTGATGCAGTCGTCCAGGAAGGTGCGCGAGACCTTGGTGATCGTCGCGCACTCGGCCAGTTCGAACTTGGTGTTCTGCATGGCGAACAGCGGCTTGCCGAACGCTTCGCGGCCCTTGGTGTAGTCGACGGTGAGCTGCACGGCCTTCTCCATCATGGCGACCGCGATGATGGCGGTGACCAAGCGCTCCTGCGCCAGCATCTGCATCATCTGGTAGAAGCCCTGGCCCTCGGCGGCGCCGAGCAGGTTGGAGGCGGGCACCCGCAGGCCGTCGAAGAACAGTTCGGCGGTGTCCTGGGCCTTGCCGCCGATCTTGTTCAGGATGCGCCCGCGCTCGAAGCCGGGGGTGTCGTCGCCGACCTCGGCGAAGATCAGCGAGACGCCGGCCGCGCCTTTGGTCGGGTCGGTCTTGGCGGCGATGATGATGCCGTCGCAGAGCCAGCCGTTGGTGATGAAGATCTTCGAGCCGGTGATGACGTACTCGTCGCCGTCGCGCACCGCGCGGGTCTTGATGTTCTGCAGGTCCGACCCGGTGCCCGGCTCGGTCATGCCGATGGACAGCACCATCTCCCCGCTGGCCGCCTTGGGCAGCACGCGCCGCTTGAGCTCTTCGGAGCCGAACTCGTACAGGTATGGCGCGATGATCGAGCTGTGCACGGGGATGCCCATCGACCCGTCGCCCGCACGCGCCTGCTCCTCGATGATGGCGGCCTCGTGCGCGAAGGTGCCCCCGCCGCCGCCGTACTCGGCGGGAATCGCGGGGCACAGCAGGCCGAGTTCGCCCGCGCGGTTGTACAGCGCGCGGTCGGGGTGCCCCTGGGCGACGTATTTCTCCTCATGGGGGACGACCTCCTTCTCGAAGAAGGTCCTCGCCAGGTCTCGTACCGCCTCGACCTCGTCGTCACTCCACGCCGCGCGTGCCATCACTCGATCCTTTGCTCGCTCCGGTCCGGCTCCGCCGCCGGTTCCGCCCCCAGATTCCCGAACTATTGGCGAGTTGTCAACAAGGGTGGGACGCCGTTGCCGGGACGGCCCTGGCGGCGTCGTCCACCGTGCCGGCGTGCATCGGCCGCGACACCGACAGCGGATCGCCGAGCACACCGGCGAGGGTTGCCGCCGGGGCGGCGATACCGCCGGTGAGCTGCGCCATAATTCGGCGTTTTACCTTTCCCTCCAGCGGTCAATCCTTCGTACTGTCCGTATCCAAATTACTGACGTTGGGCACGACGGCGACGTGCCATCGGATCGGTAGCCGGCAGCGAACGAGGCAGGGACATGACCGAACTGCTCGACACCACCGAAACGCCCCGCCCCGACCGCACCTGGACGGTCCACCGCGACGGCGCCGATCTCGCCGTCTTCGAATGGGGCGACGCGGCCGCCGAGCCGCTGGTGCTGGTGCACGGCCTCACCGACACCCATCGCGTGTGGACCACCGTGGCGGCGCTCCTGGCCGACGGCTTCCGGGTCATCACCTACGACGTACGCGGGCACGGCCGCTCGGCGACGCCCGCCCCGCTGACGGAGTATCGACTCGACCGCCTGGCGGAGGACTTCTTCGCGGTGGTCGATGCCGCCAGCCCGCGCAAGCCGGTACACACGTGCGGGCACGGCTGGGGCGCGGTGCAGTTGTGGGAGGCGGTCTGCGACGAGCGGGCCAACACCCGCGTCGCCTCGTTCACCGCGATCGCCGGACCGAACCTCGACCATCTGGGCCTGTGGCTGCGTGCCCTGGCGCCCCGGGCCGGCCGCGAACTCGGCGACCTCGGCTGGTGGCTGCTGCGCGGGGCGCGCTGGGCGCTCACGCCGCGCCCGATCGCCCGCAGGCTCTATCCGCCGCGCGTGCGCGGCCTGCTGGTGCGACAGCTGGGCGGCATCTCGCCGTTGCCCGCGCGCGTCGCACCGACCTGGCGGGCCGACCTGGTCGCCGGCGCGCGCATCGCCCGGACCAACCTGCTGCACCACGTGAGCAAGCCGCGGGTGCGGCGAACCGCCGTGCCGGTCCAGTTGCTGGTCGACACCACCGACCCGTTCGTCCCGGCCGCCGTCTACGACGCCTCCGCGCGCTGGGTGGACAAGCTGTGGCGCCGGGCCGTCCCGGCGGATCACTGGCTGCCGATCACCGAACCGCTGCTGGTCGCCGAGGCGATCGCCAACTTCGTCGACGATCTGCGCGCCGACCGCGCGGCGATCCGCCCGCGCAGCAGCTGAGCGCGGACGTTCCGGCACGACCACAGCCGACCGGGCGGCTGCCCGGCGAGCGGGATTTGCGACAATGGGCCGGTCGCCCACCCAGCTCGATGAAGGATGTCCCCCGCCGCGATGGCCGAAAGCATGATCGATCCCGAAGACCTCGCGACCTGTCTTCGAGTCCTGGAGCAGGCCGGAACGCTGGAGAAAGAGCATCCCGACTCGGTGCTCGTGCAGCGGGCGGTCGGGCACATGTTCAAGAAGCTCAAGCAGCGACGCCGCTCCGAAGCGCGCGAGGCGGTCTCCTCCGCCGACCGCGCTGTGGTCGCCGCCACCGCCACCGGCTCGCCGAACCGGATCGACGACGAGACCGCGGGCATCCCGATCAGCTCGGCCAGCTCCGGCGCCAGCGCGGGCACGCTGATCCGCCCGCGGCCCTGCTACATCTGCAAGCAGCGATACACCCGGGTGGACGCCTTCTACCACCAGCTGTGCCCGGACTGCGCGGCGAGCAGCCACGCCAAGCGAGACGCCAGGACCGATCTGACCGGCCGCCGGGCGCTGCTCACCGGCGGTCGCGCCAAGATCGGCATGTACATCGCGCTGCGCCTGCTGCGCGACGGCGCGCACACCACCATCACCACGCGCTTTCCCAACGACGCCATCCGCCGGTTCGCCGCGATGGACGACAGCGCGGACTGGCTGCACCGGTTGCGCATCGTCGGCATCGACCTCCGCGACCCGGCCCAGGTGGTCGCCTTGGCCGACGACGTCGCCGCGCAGGGCCCGCTGGACATCCTGATCAACAACGCCGCGCAGACGGTGCGCCGCTCCCCCGGCGCCTACAGCGCGCTCGTCGAGGCCGAATCCGGACCGCTGCCCGCGGGCGCGCTGCCGGAGGTGGTGAGCTTCGGCAAGACCATGCAGGCGCACCCGACCGCGCTGACCGCCTCGCTCACCCCCGAATTGACCGCCGCCGACGTAGCCGAGCTGGCATTGGTCGCGGGGTCCGCGACGCCGGAACGCATCGCGCGCGGGGTGGCGATCGACGCGGGCGGCCTGGTGCCGGACCTGGCGCACACCAACAGCTGGGTGCAGACCGTCGCACAGGTGGATCCGACCGAACTGCTGGAAGTGCAGCTGTGCAACTCGGTCGCGCCGTTCATCCTGGTCTCGCGCCTGCGCCCGGCGATGGCCGCCGCGCGGGCGCGCCGCAAGTACGTCGTGAACGTCTCCGCGATGGAAGGGCAGTTCTCCCGTGCCTACAAGGGCCCGGGGCACCCGCACACCAATATGGCCAAGGCCGCGTTGAACATGCTGACCCGCACCAGCGCCCGCGAGATGTTCGAGCAGGACGGCATTCTGATGACCGCCGTCGACACCGGCTGGATCACCGACGAACGCCCGCACTACACCAAGGTCCGCCTCGCCGAGGAGGGCTTCCACGCGCCGCTGGACCTGGTCGACGGCGCGGCGCGCGTCTACGACCCGATCGTGCAGGGCGAGAACGGCACCGATCTGTTCGGCTGCTTCCTCAAGGACTATCAGCCCTCCCCTTGGTAGGAATCCGATCCACGATCCCGCACGCCGGGAAAAGCTACTCTGGAAGCGTGCTGTACCGGCTACTGGCCGACGCCACCGCCGCCGCGCACTTCGCCTTCGTGGCGTACGTGGTGGTCGGCGGATTCCTCGCGTGGCGCTTCCGGCGCACGATCTGGCTGCACCTGCTCGCGGCCTGCTGGGGATTCAGCACGATCGTGGCCGGTTTCGACTGCCCGCTTACGCATCTGGAGAACTGGGCGCGCGATCGCGCGGGGCTGGTGCGGCTGCCGTCGAGCGGGTTCATCGATCACTACCTCACCGGCGTGATCTATCCCGACCAGGCGCTCGGATCGGTGCGAATACTGGCGGCGGCCCTGGTGGTGGCGTCCTGGATCGGCTACGCGTGGCTGCTGCGCCAGCGACCCGCCCCCGCCGTCCGTTGAACACCGCGGCGAGCGCCCGGGTGAGTTCTCAGGCGGAGGCCAGGTGGCGCGTGATGAAGCCGGCCACCTGCGCGGCGTGCTCGTCCAGATAGAAATGGCCGCCGGGGAAGGTCGCCCGGTCGAATCCGGCAGCGGTGTGCGCCCGCCATTCGTCGGCCTGTTCGGGTCGCATCGTCGGGTCCTCGGTGCCGACCAACGCCGCGATATCGGCGCGCAGCGGCTCCCCCGGCTGGTAACGATAGGTCTCGACCGCCTGATAGTCGGCACGCACAGCGGGCAGCACCAGTTCGGCGAGACCGGGCTCGGCGCGCAGCATCTCGAGCGGCGCGGGGTCGGCGGCCAGTCGCACCAGGTCGCCGATGAGGTCGTCGTCGGAGGCCACGTGCAGCCGCTTGGTCTCCTCGAAAGTCGGTGCGGGACGGCCGGATACGAACAGCGTCGTCACCGGCTGCCCGGCCCGCTCGAGTCTGCGCGCGGTCTCGAACGCCACGGTCGCGCCCATGCTGTGCCCGAACAGCGACAACCCCGGGACCCGGCCCTGGGCCAGCACTTCCCCGGCGATCCGGTCCGCGAGCCCGACCAGGTCGGTGATCAGCTCCTCGCCCAGCCTGTCCTGCCGCCCGGGGTACTGCACGGCGAACACCGCCACTCCCGCTCCGAACCGCTGCGCGAGATCCCGGTAGGCCGTGGCCGACCCGCCGCCGGGCGGGAAACACAGCAGGTGATGGCGCACGGCCGCCGCGGATCGCAACGTTCGCAACCACGCCGAGTCGGTGATCGTTCCAGCCACGTTCGGTCTCCCTTCTGCACCGTCGGTCCCGGCGCGAGCCGGACCAGACCACGGTAGTCGCCGACGCCGGTCACCGACCGATCCGACAGCCCGGCCCGGGGGAAGCACCGGTTCGATCCCGGGAGTCGCTCAGCGTGCGGGAGGGGCGACTCAGGGCTCGCCGGTGCGGGTCCGCGCGAGCCGCTGTTCGAGCTCGGCGATCCGCTGCCGGTAGCGGGCCAGTTCCGTGAGACGAGAACCCATTTCGTCGGTCAGCTGGGCGATCCGGCCCAGGTAGCGGTGCGCGGGGCGGTCGGCCCAGTAGGCGCCGGCCCGGCCGTACTCCACAGCGCGATCGACGTCGTCCACCGCGACTCCCGCGGCCACCGCGTCCGTCGTCGCGGCCGCGAGCGCCGTCTCGAGCTGATCTACGCGCAATCGAGTCGCCTGATCGAAGTCCACGGTCCCGAGCGCGGCGCGTTCGGCGGCGAGGTCCTGGATCTCGCGCAGGTACCCCGCGTTCTGGGCGTCCTGTACGGCCATCAGCTCGTAGTCGTGCTTGATCGGCGCGGCGCGGACCCGGTCGGGGAGCAGAGCGGCGCGTGGCCGCATGTCGTTGCCGAATAACGGAACCCGCTCCTGCGTGACGGAGTTCGGCTTCTTCCTGATCACCGGCACGGTGTATTCCGCGCTGCCGGCATAGACGTTCGTCATCGTCGCTCGACCTCACATATGGCTGCCGCGCGACACTCGGGTGCGGCCTGCCATGCTCTGCCCCTCTGTCCGCACGCGACGGACAGGTCATCGGATCGGCGCGGCGTCCCGTGCCGGTTGCTGCGGTGCAGCATGGGGCTATCCTCGCCAAATCCTCCGGCCTCGGCGCGGGCCACTATCCTCACTGGCGAGAAGTCCGCTCGGACAGCTGGTTTCGCGCCGGGCGCGGCCCGAGTCCGGCCCGGCATCGCCACTCCGCGCGGCCGGAAGCGCCCGGAACGCTCCGAGTTCGTCAGCATCGCATCCGCAATCTCGGCGGCACACCTCGGCGATCCGGCGGTCGCCGTGCGGGCGCCCTCCGCGGGCCCGCGCGGAGGAAAGCCGGATCCGACCGACGATCGCCCGGCCGCAATGGCACACCGCGCGCGGGCACGCGGGGCCTTCCGCTCTGCGATGCGGATCGTCGCAGGTCACGTTGCCGAACGTCGGCGCGGACGGGAAGCCGCGGGCCGCAACGGCTCCGGCCGGGGGGACCACGGCACTCGGCTCCTCTGAACCGGCAACTAGGCTGAAGCGAGTGAACACGCACGCACGGCTCGTCCAGGACTACGAGGCCGGTATCGGTGTCACCGCCTCGCGTATCTCCCCCGCGCCCGACCCGGGTAGCAATCTCGCCGCGACACTACCGGTCTGGGCGCTGGCCGCCGGTTCGGTGACGGCGCTGACAACGGCCGCGAACCGCATGCGGACCGCGCGCGGCCTCGACCCGGTGGCGCATCGCATCGATCCGGCCCGCATCACCGCGGCCTTCTCCAGCGAGCGTCTGCTACGTATCGGCGGCCAGTTCCCGACGTCGTTCGCCGATCTGTCCGGTTTCTTCCCCACCTTCGACGGATGGGTGCGCACGCACGCGAACTATCCGCATCACCGGTCGCGGCTGCTGACCGCGCTCGGCCTGCCCGAGTCCGCCCCGGCCGACCTCATCGTCGCCCAGATGGCCATGATCCGCGCCTCGGACCTGGAGGAGCAGGCCGCCGCACACGGCGCCGTCGCGGTCCGCGTCCGCACCGAAGAGGAATGGACCACCAGCCCCGAGGGACAAGCCGCCGCGGCGGGACCGCTGGTCGCGATCGCCTCGCGTGCCGACCGCGGCGAGCCCGGACTACCGGCGGGCGCCGCGCCTTTGCAGCCGCTGCGTGGGTTGCGCGTACTCGATCTGACCAGGGTGATCGCGGGACCGGTCGCGACGCGGGCGCTGGCGCTGCTCGGCGCCGAGGTACTGCGGGTCGATCCCCCGCAACTGCCGGAGATCCCCTGGCAGTTCGCCGACACCTGCCAGGGCAAGCGCTCCACGCTGGTCGACCTGCGCACGCGCGGTATCGACGACCTGGTCGCCGCCGCCGACGTGCTGATCACCGGGTACCGTCCGGGCGCGCTGGAGCGCGCGGGCGTGCGCGCCGCCGCCCGCCCCGGCCTGGTCCACGGGCGGATCTCCGCCTGGGGCGAGTCCGGTCCGTGGGGCGGACGGCGCGGCTTCGACAGCATCGTGCAGGCGGCCACCGGCATCTCGATCCTCGAGGGGGCGCCCGCCGTGCCGGGGGCGCTGCCCGCGCAGGCGCTCGACCACGCGTCGGGCTATCTGCTCGCCGCGGGCGTGATCGACGCCTTGGTCGCGCGTCGCGACGACGGCGTCGGGCGGGACGTGCGGGTGGCCCTGGCCCGCACCGCGGCCTGGCTGCTCGACGCGCCGGACCGCACCCCTGGTCATCCCAAGGCCGCCCTGCCGAGCGCGGCGGAAGTGGTCCGGCACGGGCAGGTCGTCACCGCGCCGCCCGCGCTCGCCGAGTACCCGGACTACGCCTGGCCCGCGCCCGCCTACGGCGCGGATCGTCCCGCCTGGCCGCTGCCCGCGCGCTGACCGTCCCGCCGGGGCGCCGCGAAAATCCTTTGCGGCGTCCCGGTCGCGGGCGATGAAATGGTGTTTCTCGCGTCGTCTGAACCAGCATGACGCTCATCGACACCGCTTCCGAAGGGACCCGCGCCGTGGACACCACGCTCGACCGCGTCGCCGAACCGCTCGCGGGCAAACGCGAGTGGATCGGGCTCGGTGTGCTCGCCCTGGCCTGCCTGGTCTACGCCATGGACATGACGGTGCTCCACCTCGCCGTGCCGATGATCAGCGCCGAACTGCGTCCCACCAGCTCGCAGCTGCTGTGGATCATCGACGTCTACGGGTTCATGGTGGCCGGGTTGCTGGTCACCATGGGCACCCTCGGCGACCGCGTCGGCCGGCGCAAGCTGCTCATGGCAGGCGCTGCGGCGTTCGCCGTGGTCTCGATCGTCGCGGCGTTCGCGCCGAGCGCTGAACTGCTCATCGTCTGCCGTGCGCTGCAAGGGATCGCGGGCGCCACGCTCGCGCCGTCCACACTGTCGTTGCTGTTCAGCATGTTTCGTGACACCCGGCAGCGATCGGTCGCGGTCGGGGTGTGGGTCGGCGCGTTCTCCGCGGGCGGCGCGGTCGGCCCGCTGTTCGGCGGCGTGCTGCTGGAGCGGTTCTGGTGGGGCTCGGTGTTCCTGCTCGCCGTCCCGGTGATGGCGTTGCTGCTGGTCCTCGGGCCTAAGGTGCTGCCGGAGTACCGCGATCCGGAGGCCGCGCGGCTGGACCCGCTCAGTGCCGCGCTGTGCGTCACGGCGATGATCGCGCTGGTGTTCGGCATGAAGAAGATCGCCCAGGACGGGCTCGGCGCCGCCGCGCTGCTCGCGATCGCCGCCGGTTTCGCCGTCGGCGTCGTGTTCGTGCGCAGACAGTTCGGCAGCCGGGATCCGATGCTCGACCTGCGGCTGTTCCGGCTGAGCACGTTCCGGATCGCCCTGCTGATCAATGTCGTCGGCGTCTTCGTCGCCTTCGGCTACTTCCTGTTCGTAGCCCAGTACTTCCAGCTCGTGCTCGGCCTGTCGCCGCTGGCGGCGGGCCTGGTGATGGCTCCGTCCGGACTCGGCTTCATCGTCGGTTCGCAGCTGGCTCCCCGGATCGTCCGGGTGGTGCGCCCGGCCTACCTCATCGGTTCGGGCCTGGCGACCTCGGCGGTCGGCCTGCTGCTGATGACGCGGCTCGGCGTCACCGGTGGTGTGCCGCTCGCGCTGGTCGCCTCGGTGATCATCGCGCTGGGACTGGCCCCGGTGTTCGGCATCACCACCGAGCTGATCGTGGGCTCGGCGCCGCAGGAACAGGCGGGTGCGGCCGCAGGCGTCTCCGAAACCGGTGCGGAACTCGGTGGCGCGCTGGGCATTTCGATCCTCGGCAGCATCAGCGTCGCGCTCTATCGCGCCGATCTCACCGGCTCGCTGCCCGCCGACCTGCCCGGCGAGGCCGGGCGCTCGGTGCGCGACACACTGGGCGGCGCGGTGCACACCGCCGCGGCATTACCCGGCGAGCTCGGGGAAGCGGTGCTGCGGGCGGCGCGGGAAGCATTCCTGCACGGTGTGCACGTGACGGCGGGTGTCGCCGCCGTGGCTGCCCTGGCGCTCTCGGTGGTCGCCGTGCTTCGCTTGCGCCACATCCCGGCCGGGGAACTGTCGAGCGAGCATTAATCCTCGGTTCCGGCCAGCGCGGCGACCGCCCGGGCCAAGCGGTCGCCGTCCGGCAGGCTCGCTTGCGGGACGATGGTCTGCAACACACCGAGTCCCTGGACGAGCACGAAGTTCAGCTCGGCGATCGCCATGGCCTGGTCTTCGCTCAGCTGGGGGTGCGCCTCGCGCAGTCCGTCCGCCATGTCCCGGTAGGCCCCTGGCAAGCTCTGCGCGAAGAACTTCTGCGACTCCGGGGACCGGGCGACGCGCACCAGGTTCTCCAGGCTCGCCAGCATGCTGTCGCCGTTCTCGGTGAACACCGCGGGCATGGCGTTCCACAGCGCGGCGAACGCCGCCAGTGGCGCGACGCCGCTGCCCTCGCGGATCTTCGCCTCCATGCTGTCGCCGATCGCGGTGCCAAGGGAGTCGGTCAGCGCCTCGGTGATCAATTGGTCCTTGGAGCCGAAGTGGTAGCCGATCGCCGCCAGGCTGACCCCGGCCGCCGCCGCGATATCCCGGGCGGTGGCCTTGGCGACGCCGCGTTCGACGATGACTTTCCGTGCTCCCGCCAAGAGATCCTCGCGATTTCCCATGACTGAAGGCTACAACGTCTCAGACGAACGTACTAGACGTATGTACTAGCGCTCGCGATCACCGAGCTATCGGCACCTCGGCGCCGCGCCCACCCACCGGC
This sequence comes from Nocardia barduliensis, assembly GCF_013315795.1. Lineage (GTDB taxonomy): Bacteria > Actinomycetota > Actinomycetes > Mycobacteriales > Mycobacteriaceae > Nocardia > Nocardia barduliensis. The sequence goes on along the minus strand of NZ_JABLTE010000032.1, from coordinate 43,452 downwards.
TCGCTAGTCTCGTGCCGTGCGGCAGAAGATCATCCTGGACGTCGACACCGGCATCGACGACTCGCTCGCGCTGCTGTACCTGCTCGGCTCCCCCGAGGCCGAGATCGCCGGAATCGCGGCCACGGCGGGTAACGTCCCGGCGGCCCAGGTGGCGGCGAACAATCTCGCTTGGCTGGATGTCTGCCACGCGCCCGAGATCGAAGTGGCGCTCGGCGCCCCCGAACCCCTCGCCATCCCACTGCGCACCACCGAGGACACACACGGACCGCAGGGCATCGGATACGCCGAGCTACCCGCGTCGGCTCGCCGGCTCTCGCCCCGGTCGGCCGCGCGGATGTGGGCGGAGCTGGCGCGCGCCCATCCCGGCGAGATCGTCGGACTCTGCACCGGCCCGTTGACCAACCTCGCGCTCGCCTTGCGGATCGAACCGGACCTGCCGCTGCTGCTGGACCGTTTGGTGATCATGGGCGGCGCGTTCAACCATCCGGGCAACACCACACCCACCAACGAGTGGAACGTGCACGTGGACCCGGAGGCCGCCAAAGAAGTCTTCGACGCGTTCGCCGCGGCCCCCGCGCGGCGCAGGCCGATCGTCTGCGCCCTCGATATCACCGAGACCATCGAGATGCGCCCCGAGCACTTGGTACGCCTCGCCGAGCGCGCGAAAAGCTTCCCGGTGGAGATCGTGTCGCCGTCCGATCCGCCCGAGGCCCGCTCGGCGGCGAGCAATCCGATCGTCCGGCACGTCACCGATGCGGTGCGGTTCTATTTCGACTTTCACCACGGCTACCACCTCGGATATCTGGCTCACATGCACGATCCTTTCGCTGCCGCGGTAGCGCTGGATCCGGCGTTGGCCCACACCCGCCCTGCGACGGTGGACGTGGAGTTGGCGGGCACCATCACCCGCGCGACCACGGTCGCCGACTGGGCGGGCATGTGGGGCCGGGAACCCAACGCCGACATCGTGATCGGCACCGATCCGCAGCTGTTCTTCGATCGCCTGATCACCCGGGTCGGCGACTTCGCGCGGGCGGTGCACCCGCCCGCCGCTCAGGAGGTCCGGTGACCGGCACAGACGACGCGTCCTACCTGTCGGCGTTGCGCGCCCGGCTCGGGTTGCCCGGCATCATCGACGTCCACACCCATTTCATGCCCGACCAGGTGATGCGGAAGGTGTGGGCGTATTTCGACACGGTCGGCCCGCTGACCGGCCGCGCCTGGCCGATCACCTACCGCGCCGACGCGGAGGTCCGGTTGAAGACGCTGCGCGGCTTCGGTGTTCGCGCGTTCACCGCCCTGGTGTACCCGCACAAGCCGGACATGGCGGCGTGGCTCAACGGTTGGACCGCCGACTTCGCCGCGAGCACCCCAGATTGCCTGCACACCGCCACGTTCTTCCCCGAGCCGCAAGCGGCGAGTTATGTCCGCGAGGCGGTGGAGAGCGGCGCCCGCGTCTTCAAAGCGCACGTGCAAGTCGGCGGTTACCACCCGGGCGACCCGCTGCTGGACCCGGTGTGGGGCCTGCTGGAGGACGCGCGCGTTCCGATCGTCATCCATTGCGGTTCCGGCCCCGCGCCGGGCGCGCACACCGGACCGGAGCCGATCGCCGGTGTGCTGCGGCGCTTTCCGCGCCTGCGGCTGATCGTGGCGCACATGGGCATGCCCGAGTACTCCGAGTTCCTCGATCTGGCCGAGGAGTATCCGGAAGTTCGGCTGGACACCACAATGGTGTGGACCGATTTCGCCGAGGCCGACGTACCCTTCCCGGTTCACGAGCACGGCAGGCTGCGCGATTTCGCCGACCGCATCCTGTTCGGCAGCGATTTTCCGAATATTCCGCACGCCTACGGCCATTCGATCGAGGCGCTCGAACGCCTCGACCTCGGCGACGACTGGTTGCGCCGGGTGTGCCACGGCAACGCGGCGGAACTGTTCGGCATCGAGTGACCCGGAGCCCTCGCGCGGGCGTGAACAGGTCGCGTTCCCGCTCGCGCGTCGACTCGTTCAGCCGGTGCGGTCGAAATGGAACGGGCAGCGCGTGCCGCCGAGGCCGGTCGGACTCACGACGCGTCTTGCGTCACCGGTGTGTTTGAGTATCGAGTGTGATAGCGAAGCCGGTCCTGGTCGGAGTCCGCCTGCTGGCCTGGATTGCGGTACTTGCCGGGGCCACCGGGGTCGCGTTGCACTTCAATGGGTCGTCGGCGCGATTGTTGGTCTTGGCGGCTTCGGGGGCGCCGTATCTGATGAGTTCCGCCTGCGTGGGCGCGGTGGCGTTCGCGGCCACGCGGCACTGGATCGGCGCGGCGGTCGCGACCGTCGTGGTCGCCATCGCGGCGTGGACGCAAGCTCCGCTGTACGTCGCTCGCGCGGGTGACGAGAACGGACAGACGGTGACGGCGATGCAGGCCAATCTCCTGTTCGACGGAGCCGATCCCCGAGCGCTGGTCGATGAGGTGCGCGCACGCGGCGTCGCCGTGCTCACCGTCAACGAGCTCACACCCGCGGCAGTGGAGGATCTCGGCCGGGCAGGACTCGACCAGGTGCTGCCCTACCGTTTTCTCTCGCCGGGAAGGACAGCGGCCGGGACGGGAATATGGAGCAGCTATCCCCTGTCGGAAACCGTGGAATACGACGGATTCGTGCTGAACCAGCTCTCGGCGACCACCGATATTCCGGGCACCGGGCCGGTCACGGTGTACGCCTTTCATCCGGTGCCGCCGGTGTACGGCACGCGCGTCTGGGCCGACGAATTGTCCCGGCTGCGCGCGATTCTCGACCGATCGCCGATGGATCGACCGGCGATCGTCGGCGGCGACTTCAACGCCACCTACGATCATCGGCAGTTCCGCGTGATGCTGTCCGGGCGTTTCGGCGATGCCGCCGAACAGGCGGGCGCGGGGCATCTGGTCACCTATCCGACCGACAAGCGCTGGCCGCCCTTGGTCGGGATCGATCACATTCTCGTCGCAGGCGGTCGCGCGATCGCGGTGGAGACCGTAGGGCTCCCGGGAGCGGACCATCGCGCGCTGGTAGCGAATGTCCGCTTGCACGGTGGGCAGCGGTAACCCCCGCCGGGCCATCATCGGGTTCGGCCGGATTCGGATACGTCGCGGGTTCACTGCTCGAACGCGTCGCGCAGGTCGAGGACTTCCCCCGCTTCCGCGGCGGCGCCCGCGAGCACAGTGCCGCACGGCACGGCGTTCGCCGCCTGCGGCCGTGACCGGTGGGTCAGCGCCCGTCGAAGGCCCGCAGCAGTTCCTCGGCCGCGAGCGCGGCGGTCAAGGTGCCCTCGCGAACCTGCTTTTCCACCTGCGCCCGAATGGCTTTCACCGCCGGATTGTCCGCGAGCCTGCGCAGTAATTGGTCGTGCACCATGGTCCAGGTCCAGTCGACTTGCTGACGGCGGCGTTGCGCGTCGAACTCCCCGGCATCGGTGAGCACGCGGCGGTGTTCGAGCACCGTGTCCCAGAACCGGTCCAGACCGCTGCCTTCCAACCCGCTCATGGTCAGCACCGGCGGCCGCCACAGCGCGTCGTGCGGGTGGATCAGGCGCAACGCGCCGGCGAGTTCCCTGGCTGCGGCCTTGGCCTCGACCTCGTGTTTGCCGTCGGCCTTGTTCACCGCGACCAGATCGGCGAGTTCGAGCACGCCCTTCTTGATGCCCTGCAACTGGTCACCGGTGCGGGCCAGGGTGAGAAAGCAGAACACGTCGACCATGTTCGCGACGGTGACCTCCGACTGGCCCACCCCGACGGTCTCGACCAGGATCACGTCGTATCCGGCCGCCTCGAGCAGCGCGATGGTCTCGCGCGTCGCCTTGGCGACGCCACCGAGCGTGCCCGCGGTGGGCGAGGGCCGGATATAGGCGTCGCGTTCCACCGACAGGCGCGCCATCCTGGTCTTGTCGCCCAGGATCGAGCCGCCGGTCCGGGTCGAGGACGGGTCGACCGCGAGCACCGCGACCCGGTGTCCCTTCCCGATCAGATACATGCCGAGCGCGTCGATGAAGGTCGACTTGCCGACGCCAGGAACGCCCGTGATGCCGACGCGGTTGGAGGGCGCGCTCCCCGAGCCCGCCTCCGGCGTCAACTTCAGCAGCAACTGCTGCGCCAGCGCCCGATGATCGGCCCTGGTGGACTCCACCAGGGTGATCGCCCGCGCCAGGGCGGCCCGCTCGTTGGCACGGACCGCCGCGGCGAGGGCGTCGACGTCGATCGTCCGGCGCGCGGCCACCTTCGGGACCTCCCGCGCGGAACCTGCTTCGCTCATTCCGCCGCGGCGCCGCTGCCGAGTTCGTGACCGAGTTCGGCGCCGAGCTTATTCAGCAGGTCGATGGCCGCGTCCGCGATCACCGTGCCGGGCGGGAAGATCGCCGCCGCGCCGGCCTGGTAGAGCTCGTCGAAGTCACCGGGCGGGATCACGCCGCCGACGATGACCATGATGTCGGGGCGTCCGGCATCGGCCAGCGCCTGCCGCAGGGCGGGCACCAGCGTGAGGTGGCCCGCCGCCAGCGACGACACCCCGACGACGTGCACGTCGTTGTCGGCCGCCTGCTGCGCCACCTCTTCCGGGGTCTGGAACAGCGGGCCCACGTCGACGTCGAAGCCGAGGTCGGCGAAGGCCGTGGCGATCACCTTCTGGCCCCGGTCGTGGCCGTCCTGACCCATCTTCGCGACGAGGATGCGCGGCCTGCGGCCCTCGGCCTCGGCGAATTCCTCGACCAGCGCGCTCGCCTCGGTGATGTTGGTGACCTTTCCTGCCTCGTCGCGGTACACACCGGAGAGCGTACGGATCTCCGCCTGGTGGCGGCCGTAGACCTGCTCCAGGGCATCGGAGATCTCGCCGACGGTGGCCTTGGCCCTTGCCGCGTCGATGGCCAGCGCGAGCAGGTTGTTCGCCATGCCGCCCTCGGAAGAGGCCGCCGCGCGGGTCAGTTCGGCCAGCGCCCGCCGCACCGCGTCGGGGTCGCGCTCGGCGCGCAGCCGCCGCAGCTTCTCGACCTGCTCGGCGCGCACCCGCGAGTTCTCGACCTTGAGGACCTCGACCTGCTGGTCCTCTTCGACCTGGTACTTGTTGACGCCGATCACCGGCTGCTGGCCGGTGTCGATGCGCGCCTGAGTGCGCGCCGCGGCTTCCTCGATGCGCAGCTTCGGGATGCCTTCGCCGATCGCCTGCGCCATGCCGCCGTGCGCCTCCACCTCGGCGATGTGCGCGCGGGCTCGGTTGGCCAGCTGGTGGGTGAGCCACTCGACGTAGTACGAGCCGCCCCACGGGTCGATCGGGCGGGTGGTGTTGGACTCCTGCTGGATCAACAGCTGGGTGTTGCGGGCGATGCGGGCGGAGAAGTCCGTCGGCAGCGCCAGCGCCTCGTCGAGCGCGTTGGTGTGCAGCGACTGGGTGTGGCCCTGGGTGGCGGCCATCGCCTCGATGCAGGTGCGCGCGACGTTGTTGTAGGCGTCCTGCGCGGTGAGCGACCAGCCGGAGGTCTGCGAATGGGTCCGCAGCGACAGCGATTTCGCGCTCTTCGGGTTGAATTTCGCGACCAGCTCGCTCCACAGCAGGCGCCCGGCGCGCAGCTTGGCGACCTCCATGAAGAAGTTCATGCCGATCGCCCAGAAGAACGACAGCCGCGGCGCGAACTTGTCGACCTCCATACCGGCGTCGATGCCCGCGCGGATGTACTCGACACCGTCGGCGAGGGTGTAGGCCAGCTCCAGGTCGGCGGTCGCCCCCGCTTCCTGGATGTGGTAGCCGGAGATGGAGATCGAGTTGAACTTCGGCATCTTCGCGCTGGTGTAGGCGAAGATGTCGGAGATGATCCGCATCGAGGGCTTGGGCGGGTAGATGTAGGTGTTGCGGACCATGAACTCTTTCAGAATGTCGTTCTGAATGGTTCCGGCCAGCTGCTCGGGCGCGACGCCCTGCTCCTCGGCGGCGACGACGTACAGCGCCAGGATCGGCAGCACCGCGCCGTTCATCGTCATCGAGACGCTGACCTGGTCCAGCGGGATGTGGTCGAACAGCTGGCGCATGTCCAGGATCGAGTCGATGGCCACGCCCGCCATGCCGACGTCACCCTGCACCCGCGGGTGATCGGAGTCGTAGCCGCGGTGGGTCGCCAGGTCGAACGCGACCGACAGACCCTTCTGGCCCGCCTGGAGGTTGCGCCGATAGAAAGCGTTCGAGTCCGCGGCGGTGGAGAAACCGGCGTACTGGCGGATGGTCCACGGCTGATTGACGTACATGGTGGGGTACGGCCCGCGCACGAACGGTGCCACGCCCGGCACGCTGTCGAGCGGATATCCCTCGGCGGCGACGGCATCCCGGTCGGCCTTGGTGAACACCGGCGGCACGTCGATGCCTTCGGGCGTCGACCACACCAACTGCTCGGGTGCGTATCGATTGGCCGCCGCTGCCGCGCGCACGTACTCCGTGACCTGGGCCGCGTCTACCGCGGCGGGCTCCGGCGCGCCCTCGGTCAGCGGCACGTCGGCGAAACTGCCGATCAGATGCTCGATCTCACGAGTAGTCATCAGGCTCCCACCTTCTCCAGCAGGCCGGACAGCGCGGCGACGGCGTCGATGCGCGCGGCGAGGAATCCGTCCGGGCGCTGCGCGTCCTCCAGGTCGGCGACGGCTTTCGCCGCACCGGCCAGCAGCACGGTGGACACACCCGCGGCGCGCAATTGCTCCACCACCGCACCGGCTTCGGATCCGTAGCGCGTATCCGATCCGCACAAAACCGCGATCGGCGCCCCGGCCTCGGTGGCCGCCGCGGCGATTGCGTCCACCGTGAGCGGTCCGGGATTGATCGATTCGATGCCGCCCGAGGCCAGCAGATTCGCGATGAAGGTGACCCGCACGTTGTGCTCCGCCACCGACCCGAGCGGCACCAGCAGCGCCTTCGGCCGGGTGCCGTGTTCGGCGAGGTAGGCGTCGGAGCGGTCGCGCAACCGCTCGAATGCGGCCCCGTAGCGGGCGACCCGTCCGGTCTGCCGCGCCGCCTCGGACAACGGCTGCTCGGCCAGATTCGGGAATTCGTTCACGCCGGTGACGGCGGTCTTGCGGTGCGCGACATCGGTGTCACGAGCGGCCTTGGTCGCCGCTACGCGCTCGGCGAGCAGGCCGGACTCCAGCGCGGCGAGGTAACCGCCGGCCGCCTCGATCTCCTGGAGGAACTCCCACGCCTTCGCCGCCAGCGCGGCGGTGAGGTCCTCGACGTACCAGGAGCCCGCACCGGGGTCGAGCACGTGGCCGAGATGCGATTCCTCGAGCAGCAGCAGCTGGGTGTTGCGGGCCATGCGGTCGGCGAACGACTTGGAGACGCCGAGTTCACCCGGCGGCAGGGCGGAGTCGAACGGCAGCACGGTGACGGTGTCGGCGCCGCCGATGCCCGCGCCGAACGCGGCGAGCGTGGTGCGCAGCATGTTCACCCACGGATCGCGCTGACTCATCATGGCGGCCGAGGTGACCGCGTGCTGGGGAGCGCCGCCGAAATCCGGTGCTCCGCACACCTGCGCGACCCGTGCCCAGAGCTGCCTGGCGGCACGGAACTTCGCGATGGTGGCGAACTGATCGTCGGTGGCCGCGAACCGGAATTCCAGTTGCCCGAGCGCGTCCGCGATGTCCAGGTTCTCGGTCAGCGACCGGAGGTAGGCCAGGCCCGCGGCGACTGCCGCGCCCAGTTCCTGCGCGTCGGAGGCGCCCGCGTCGTGGAAGACGGTGCCGTCCACGGTGATCGCGCGGACCGCTTCCTGCCGCCGGGCCGCCTGCCCGGCGAGCGCGACCGCCTCGGTGCGGCCGATGTCGGGCAAACCGGCGAACTTGCTGGTCAGCGGGGCGGCGCCGAGGCTGATCCGGATGTCCGCGCGATCGGGGGCCGCGTAGCCGTCGAGCACGGTGAACACCTGCGCGGCCGCGTCCGCCACGTCACCGCCCGCGTCCAGCGTGAGCGGCGCCAATTCGAACAGCAGGCCCGCGAGGGCGGCGGGCAGATCCGCCACCGGCACGCCGCGCTCGCCCGCGCCGAGCCAGATCGCGCTGAGCCCGTTCTCCAGCCCCGCCAGGATCTCCCAGTTGGCGGCCGCGGCGTCGCGCTGGGCGACCTGCGCGCTGACGAACCAGCCCCGGTGCACGTCCCTGGTGGCGTCCCGCCCGCGCACGAAGGGGAACGAACCCGGCAGCGGCTGTTCCGGCAACTCGTCGCGCCGGGTGTAGAGCGGGGCGACGGTCAGGCCGTCGTAGGTGGTTTCGTCGAGCAGCCGCTCGGGCTCCTCGGGAAGTTCGGTGACATCGACGCGGCGAGCCTTCGCCAGCACCCCGGCAACGCCCTTGCGCCATTGGGCGTAGTCGGGCACCGGATCCGCCCCGGGATCTGAAGCAATCGGCATAGCTTGGTGTTCCTCTTCCTCACGCGGGCGCACCGGCAGTGTGCGCCCGATTCCCTCACATTCGCCCAGCTCAGCGACTACTTCGGTTAACGAGCATTCGTCCCGCTTCCACTGATGCTAGCGGGCGGATTCCCGGCCGGTTGACCCTGCCCGCCACTACCAACCGGTAACCTCTCGCGGGTGACCGAGCGCGGCGAGGGAACAAACGAATACAGCACCGATGGGCACGACGCCGCCGAGCGCCGGCGCGGCGAAGTGGTGACCAGGCTGCTGCGTGACCCGCGTATCGTCGCGCTGATCGTCGGCGCGGTCGCGCTGTTCGGCGCGGCACTGCTCGTCCCGCTGCCCTCGCCCCGCCAGGTGCAGGAGTGGGCGACCTCGGTCGGCCCGGCCTTTCCCCTGCTTTTCTTCCTGGTCCACGCCCTGGTGACGGTGGCGCCGATCCCGCGCACGGTGTTCACCGTGAGTGCCGGACTGCTGTTCGGGCCGCTGCTGGGCATCACGCTGGCGGTCGGCGCGACGACGGTCAGCGCGGCGCTGGCGATCGTGCTGGTCCGCGCACTCGATCGCGATCAGGTCGCCGCCCGGCTGACCCATCCCGCCGTGCGGGCGATCGACGAGCGTCTGGCGCGCCGGGGCTGGCTGGCGGTCGGGTCGCTGCGGCTCATCGCGGCGGTGCCGTTCTCGGTGATCAACTATTGCTGCGGAATGTCCTCGATCCGGTTCTGGCCGTATCTGATCGCCACGGTGCTCGGCGTGCTGCCCGGCACGATCGGCACCGTCATCCTCGGCGACGCGCTCACCGGCACGACCCACCCGGCGATGCTGGCGCTGTCCGGCGTCTGTCTGGCGATCGGCTTGGCCGGTCTGGTAGTCGACGCCCGGTGGAAGACCACACCACCCCCTGCGGCACCTGCTCCCGAGCTCGTCGCGGCCGCGGATTAGGCCGCACTCAGTCCGCGGCCAATTCCACCGGAACCGCGATCACGTCCACCATGGCGCCGTTGCGCAGCACGGTCACGGGTAGCTGCACACCGATCGCCTCGGCGAACAGCTGCCGCTGGATGCCCTGCGCGTCACGGACTTCCGACCGCGCCACACTCAGCACCAGATCACCGCGGCGCAGCCCCGCTCGCTCGGCGGGGCCGCCGCGGACCACCTCCACGATGCGCACCCCTGCGGCCTGCCCGGTGCGCGCGGCGACCGGGTCCGGCAGCGGCGCGGGCACCCCGACCAGGCCCAGATAAGCCCGTCGGACGCGCCCTTCGGCGTGCAGTGTGCCGATGATCCGGCGCGTCGTGGCATTGATCGGAATGGCCAGACCGAGCCCGATGCCGGCGACCGCGGTGTTGATGCCCACCACCCGGCCTGCCGAATCCGCTAACGCGCCGCCGGAATTACCGGGGTTCAGCGCGGCGTCGGTCTGGATCACGTCCTCGATCACCCGTCCGGCGCGACGGGAGGCGACCGGCACCGCGCGCCCGAGCGCGCTCACCACGCCCGCGGTCACCGAACCCGCCAGGCCGAGCGGGCTGCCGACCGCGACCACCAGCTGGCCGACCACCAACTGGTCGGCGTCCCCGAGAGTCACCGTGTCCGGCGCGCCGCCGTGGGCGCGCAGCACCGCCAGATCCGACAGTGGATCCACACCCACCACGGCGAACCGGGATTCCACCCCGTCGGCGAAGACCACCTCGCCCTCGCTCGCCGCCCCGATGACGTGCGCGTTGGTCAGCAAGAACCCGTCATCGGTGAAGACCACCGCCGATCCGCTCCCCCGCCTGGTCCGCACACTGGCCACGTGCGGCGTCACCGACGCCGCCACCGCGATCACCGTGCGCGAGTAGGCATCCATCGCGGCGTTGTCCACGCCGACCACCACCCTGTTTGCCGGAATTGCACCACTGCGTCCAGGATGCCCCGGTGGCGGGAACGACGCACCGTGTTCGCCACAGGCGCAACCGGACTGCGGTGCGCCGGGCGTGTCGTGGGGCTGCGGACCCGACCCTCTGACGGCGGCGACGCAGCGGATCGCCCGGAGAACGTCCGGCTCGCGGCTCCTTGCGCTCGGTGCCGGGCCAGCAGCACCGAGTTCGGCAAGCAAAGGTGGCCGACACGGCCGGGTCGACGGCCGTTACGCGGATGGCACCCGGTCGAGAAAGCCGTGCACGTTCGTGATCCGGTCGTCCGCCCCGAGGGTGATCACGTCCGAACCCGCGACCGGGGCGCTGCCGTCGGCCCGCGAGACCAGCTCCCAGGAGAAGCGGGCGATGTCGTGGTGACCGTCGACCACGCCGAGGCGACGGAACTCGAAGCCGGGGAACTGCGCCTGCACGCCTCCGATGGCCGCCGCCAGCTCGGCGTGCCCGCTGACCGCCGCGAGCGGATCGGTGTATCCGCCGTCTTCGGTCCAGGCGGCCGCGACCGCGGCGGTCCTGGCGCTCTCGTCGGTGGCGTTCCAGGCGGCGAGGTACCGATCGACCGCTTCCTCGTAACGCGACATGCTGAATCCTCCTGTGTGGTAACGGTTTTCGTCGGCCGATGCGGATCTTCCGATCGGCTGTCTCCAACCTTGCCGCGCCGCGGGCCTCGCGTCGATTACGCGCGAGGTAATTATCGCCGGAAACCGGCTGTCACCGCGCGGCCGGGGACTCAGCGCAGCCGGCCCTTCTTCCGGAGATAAGCCGACGGCAGCACCGCGGCCAGCGCCATCAACAGGATGACCAGGAGCTGGTGCTGCCAGGGCGAATCGGGGATCCAGGCGAAGATCACGCCGTAGCAGGTGGCGATCCACGTGGGCGGCAGCAGGACCGCGGTCAGGACGGTGCACGCCTCGACGATCCGGTTCTGTCGAGCCGCCAGCCAGGTGGCGGCCGATTGCTGCAGGTAGCGCATCTTGTCGTGCTCGATCCCGGCGTGCTGCCCCACCCCGTCGATGTCCGCGACGAGGGCGCCGAGCACACCGTCGAGTTCGTGGCCGGGCGGCATGTCGGCCGTCAGATGCCGTGCGGCGCGGGCCAGTTGCAACTGGGTCTCCCGGACGCGCGAGACGATCTGTTCGGTCGCGTTCAGCCGCGACATGGCGCCGCGGATGTCGGCGTCCGTGGCGTCCCGGTCGTGGCCGTCCACAGCGCTCTCGATTTCCTCGCGCAGCGCCCCGAGCCCGGCACCGGCGTGGTGCAGCACCCGCTCCGACTCCTCGTTCAGCGCCCACAGCAGCGCGTACATCACACCGTGCGCGGAGCCGGCCAGCGCGGTGTTGCGCCGCATCTTGACGACCGCTTTGTCGAACGGGACGAAATGCTCGGACGGCTGCAGCGTCACCAGGAACTCTCCGCCCAACGCGAAGACGATCGTCGCCTGTTCGATGGATTCGCCGCGCTGGTAGTTGGCGAGCACCGGGAGGTACAGGAAGTTGTCGGTCTCCCAGACCTGGTTGCGTGCGGCGGTGAAGTCGATGCCGAGCCGTTCCCGGAGCACGGCAGCGGTGTCGGCATCGTCGGCGGCGAGCGGAATCCAATGCTGCTGGAGCACTTCGGTGTCGAAGTGGTCGGTGGTCACGGCGCTGAGAAAGGTCGTCATCGGCTACTGCCGCCCGGAGAAGGTGCGCGCGGGCGAGGCCGAGCACGAACCCGTTCGCCGCCGAGGACGGGCAGAGCGCATAGCCGTGGTCCGCATCGCTTGACGTTCCAGATACGGTGGGCGATAGGATGTTTCGGCTTTTTCGGGCAATCTGGCCATTGCGGGGCTCCAATACTTACTATCGTGCGGGCTGGCGCACCCCTCCGGAGACGGGCGCACGGGTGCGGGCAGCGGCGAGCCGCGACGACACCGTGCACGGGTCGCGTCGCGGACAAAGGACCACGCACCGGCCGAGCCCGGCGACGCGGTCCTCACGCGTCGAAGAAAAACGAAGGTGGATTCGTGCCGCGTCGGCCGATCGCAGCGCCGTTGCCCGGCCGCCGATCGCGCACACAGATCAACGACGCGTCGGCGCAACCCGTTTCGCGAGAAAGGCCCGGCTGTAGACGTCGATACTGTCAACCGGCATCTGCCGCTCACCTCGCTTCGTGGGTCGACCGGCGCACGAATTGCGCCATCCATCATTAGAAACCCGCCGATCGGGGTACGTCAATCAGTTGCGCAAGTATTCGACAGCGCGCCACTCGGTGGAAACCCAGCGGCGCGGGAAACCCCGGATCACCGGGCAAGAAACGGGTTTCGCGGTGCTCCCGCCGCGGCCCGGCGGTTGCACCGCCGGACGCGGTCGTGCCACCCTACCGACAGCTTTGGAGGCGGACGTGACCGAGCACGGCGAGCCGTCGGGCCCCATCCCGGCGGACCGATTGGAGGACACCGCAGCGGTTTTCGGCATGCTCGCCGCCACCGCACGCCTGCAGATCCTGTGGCTGCTCGCGCAGGGCGACTGCGACGTCGGCACCCTCGCCGCCGCCGTCGGCCACTCCGTACCCGCCGTCAGCCAGCACCTGGCCAAACTGAAACTCGCCGGTCTGGTCCGTGCCCACAAAGACGGCAGGCGCCACGTCTACACGATCGCCGACCCCGACATAGCCGACCTCGTCCGCCTGGCCTTCCGTTACCATCGCGAGCACGACCACTGACCGGACGGGACTCGTCTCAATGGTTTCCGTAATAGTCGGCGAGCGCGCTGAACGCGGCCTTGGGCTCCCATGGGAGGTCGGGGTAGGTGTCGCCACGACGACCTTCGAGGACCTTGACGATGCCGTAGCTCGCCAGGTCCAGATCGTCGCGTGGGTCGCCGCCGGGGCGGTGGACGTGGTCGTAGAGCGCGAGGACGAAGACGAACGCGCTGTCGACGCCCTCGGCGTCGAAGATTTCCAGCAGCTCACGCAGATAGGCCGCCTGCCCGGGTTCGTCTCGGGCGTATTCGCCGTCCAACCGGATCGGTCCGTGGGTGTCGTCGTATTCGACGATCTCCAGGCCCCGGGCGCCCACGTCGCCCGCGCCCGCGAAGGTGGCCGCGCCGAACTCGGTGACGGCGAGCGGCTTTCCCTGCGCGACCAAGGCACGCACACCCGCGCCGAATCGGTCGGCGACCTCGGCCGTCCGATACAGGTCCACCGACACGATGTCGAACGGAGTCCAGTCGACTCGCTCCAGCGGGATGGAAGCGTAGGTGACGCGGCCGGCGAAGCGCTCGCGAACGATCGGCACCGCCTTGCCGAGGAAGTCGTTCACGCGCGCACTGGCTTCGGCGACCTGCTCGGGTAGGTCGTCCGGCCCGGCGGTCAGCGACCGGACGCGCTCCTCGGGCGTGGCGCCGGGGAGGAATCCGGGGTTCATCAAGCTCAGTTCGGCGCCGGTCACGAACACGACCTCGGCACCGCGCCGCCGGATCCGCTCCGCCCGCTCGGCGCAGTCCGCGAACAGCGCCAGCATTTCGTCCACGGTCGATTCTAGAGGGTACGGCGAGAACCATATCTCTAAGCCGAGATCGGCCGCGCATGCCGCAGCGAGTTCCAGCCGTTCCGGATCGCCCCCGATGATCCGGACCGCGTCGCAGTGCAGGTCATCGCGTATTAGTTGCAGTTCGCGGGCCACAATCCGCGGCTCGAAGGCCGCGCGGGAAAATCGTCCGCCCCGCAGGAAACCGGTCTCGTAGTTGATGCCTCTGGCACGCATGGCGGCCGTCCTTTCATCACAATTTAAGGTACTTCAAGTACCTTAAAAGCTCCACCCGGTCCGAGCAAGCCCCTCTTCGCGAAGTACGATCGGCACCGATTACGGAAAGGGGTCACGGTGACGGACGCGGTGCGGCAGCCCAGCGGCGCGCAGGCGCGCAGGCGCGGACCCGCGCTCGAAGAGGCGATCCTGCGGGCGGCGGCGGAGGAACTGGTCGAATCCGGATACGCCGCGCTGACCATGGACAAGGTCGCCGCCCGCGCGGGCACCAACAAGAACGCCATCTACCGGCGCTGGCCCAACCGCCTGGCGCTCGGTATCGCCGCCTATCGGCGGCTGGCCACGACGGCGCAACCGCCCGATACCGGAGACCTGCGCGAAGACGCGCTCGAACTGCTCCGGCGCGTCAACCGCCATTGGAGTTCACCGTTGGGCGCCATCCTGCGGGAACTCATGGCCGCCGCCGGTGGAGCGGCCGAACTGCTGACACAGTTGCCGGACCAATCCGGCGATGCCGCCGCCGCCCCGTGGCTCACCCTGCTGGGCCGCGCGATCGCCCGGGGTGAAGCGGCTCCCGAAGCGCTGCATCCGCGCGTCGCCACGGTGGCCCTCGCCCTGCTCCGCAACGAATTCGTCGTCCGCGCCGCGCCGAGCGCGCCCGACGACGTCCTGGTCGAGATCGTGGACGAGGTCTACCTCCCCCTGATCCGCCGCCGGGACCCGGCGGCGAGCTGAACCGGACCCGGCGCGGGCCACTCGTTCGTTGCTGAAGTAGTCGACCGTCCAGTTTTCAGCCATCCGAAGCGCTCTGTCCCGGGCCGTCGGCAACTCTTCCGCAGGTCACGCCGACCGGCTCCCCGCTGCACCGTTCGCGCTGGACAGCGAACCGTCCGCGTCCCGCGACCCGCCCCGGCGGCGCGGCGCCGAGGCCGCGAGCACCGAACCCGCCAGTAGGGTTGACCACGGCGTTGCCAGGCCGGATGCTCTACCTTGGCCGACCGGCTCGAACATTCGAACGATCTCCATCGTCGTAGCGTCGAGCCGGGGCGGCGACGACGCCGGTGCGGATCTGCTCCGGTGTCCGGACTCGAGGGGAGAACTGTGTGACCTACCGCCTGGACGACATCGACTGCGTGAGTGCACGGGGGCACTCCGCGCTAGGGGGAACCCTGGCGATACAGGCGGTGTGGCGTTACGACCGCCCGGTGGACCTGGCCGCGCTGAGGAAATTCCACGAGGCATTGCGGCACGGCAGGCTCGGGCGAGCGGTCGCGCCCGCGATGATCCCCGCCGCGGCGGACCGCTGGACCACCCGAGCCGAGTTCAGCCCGCTCGAGGTCGCGGACACACCCATTCCCCGCGGCCGGTTGGAGGCCTGGATCGCCGAGCAGGGGCACGCGGAGCTGCGCACCTACGGCGGGCCCGCGTGGCGGTTGGCGACAACCCAGCTCGACAACGGAGAAAGCGCGGTGTCGCTGCTGGTTTCGCATACCCTCGCGGACGGCCAGGCATTCTGCGCGGCGATCGCGGAAGCGGTCGCGGACAAGCGACTCGATCTGACTTACCGGTCCGACGATTTCGGCCGAATGCGCTTGCTGGCCGAGGATTTCCGCGACGCCGCGCGGCGAGCCCGGTCGCTGCCCTCGGCCGTCGGCTTGGCGCTGCGACTGAGCCTGCCCCGGCGCGGCGGCGAGGCCGGGCAGCCCGACGCGGACGCCGAGGACTTCCGTCTGCCGACGGTCACCGCGACGGTCCCCGCGCACCTCTGGCACGCGGCGGCCCGCAGCCGCGGCGGAACCGGCACCACGTTGGCGGTGGCGATGATGGCGGCCATCGCCACGGAGGTCGATCGCACCGACGAAGAAGGCCGGGTCCGCATCATGATGCCGGTCAGTACCCGCACCGCCGACGACCTTCGCGCGAACGCGTTGACCTCCATCGATTTCGAAGTGGACCTGCGCGACGGACAACCGGCCGACCTGGCCCCGCTGCGCGGGGTCATGAAGGAGAAGCTCAGCGCGGCCGCCGCCAACGGACAGAACGTCCCACCGCTGATTCCGATAGCGGTCGCGCTACCGCGGGGCCGCTACGCCGTGCTCGCGCGGCAAGCCGCTACCGATCCGATCTCCACGGTGTGCTCCAACCTCGGCAAGCTCGAACCCGAGATACTTCGCATCGACGGCGACCCGGCCTCGGTGATGGCGATCGGCTTGGTCAACCAGAGCCTGAACTCCCCGGCCGTGCTGACCGAACGCGGCGGCAACCTGTACGTCGCGCTGGTGGAGTGCGCCGAGGGGATCACGCTGCGCGTCAACGGTTTCCACCCGCCGCGGCTCGGCGACACCGCGCAGCTCAGGGAACTCGTGCAGCGCGTGCTGGCACAGTATGAACTCACGGCGACCTTCTGGTAGCCGTCGCCCGCATCCGTGTGCCCTCGAGTGACGTTCCGGATGCAGTCCGGGCTTGGACGCCGCTAGAGCCGGGCAGGCCACAAAGAGATCCGCGCCGCCGTCGCAGCCCGCATCCGGGTCGCTGATTTCCTCAGCGGTTCCCCAGTGTCCGCAGCCTCCGCTCGGAGACCGAGCCCGGTTCGGCGGCGAACAGGTCCAGTCCGCAGCACGCGGGCTCGTCGGGCAGCGCGACGAGCTCGCCGTGCAGGGTCAGCTCACCCACGACGGGGTGGTGCAGCAGGTAGGTCCGGGACCGGAGCTGGGCGACCGGGTGCTCGGCCCACATCCGCGCGAAATCCGCGCTCGCGTCCCGCATCCGCTCGACATGCGCCGTGACTCCGGAGTCCCCGCGATACCGTCCGAGCAGAACGCGCAGATGCGCCACGTGCTCGCGCGCCGCCCGCTCCCACCCTGCCCCGAACAGCGCACGTGACCGGGGTGCGTCGAACAGCAGGTGCGAGAAAGTACGGCGGTTCTCCGGCCACGCGGGGATATCGCCGAACACGGCCACCGCGAGCTGGTTCCAGCCCACGATCTGGGTGTGCCGTCCGATCAGCAGCGCGGGTGTCAGCGCGAACGAGTCCAGCAGGTGACGCGAGCCGGACGTCACCTCGGGCGTGGTTGCCGCCGCACAGGAACGCGGCCGCCGGGCGATCCGGTGCAGGTAGGCCAACTCGTCCCGGTCCAAGCGCAGTGCCGCGCCTATGGCGTCCAAGACCTGATCCGACACGCGGTCGCCGTCGCCCTGTTCCAGACGCGTGTAGTGGGCGATGCTCACCCCCGCCAGCCGAGCCAGCTCCTCGCGCCGCAGACCCGCGACCCGGCGCACCCTGCCGTAGTCGCGCAGCCCGACGTCCGCCGGACGCACCCGGGCCCGGCGGGATTTGAGGAATTCACTCAGCTCGATCCGGTCGTCCACTCGGCAACCCTACGCAGGCGGCGGCCCGCTCAGGGTGATCACGTCGTGAGTACCCAGCACACCGGCCTGGCCGGTCGGCCCCAGCCGTTCCACGCTGGATGGCGACCTCGCGACCGGCGCGGATTCCGCTCGCCCGGCTCACCTCGCGGTATCCCCACTCACGAACGGAGCGCACCAGTGTCCCGAACACTCGGACTGATCGGCAGCGGCATGATCGGTTCCGCCCTCGCCCGCCTCGCCGTCGCGGCCGGCCTCGAGGTCGTCCTCAGTAACTCGCGCGACCCGCAGACGCTCGCCGGTCTCGTCGCCGACCTCGGCGCCCATGCCCGAGCGGCCACACCGCTGGAAGCCGCACGCGCGGGCGACCTGGTGGTGGCGGCCATTCCGCTGAACGCCTACGAAGACCTCCCCGTCGAAGCCCTCAGCGGCAAGACCGTGCTGGACACGGCGAACTACTACCCCGAGCGCGACGGGCATCGAGCCGAGCTGGACAACGGCGAACTGACCTCCAGCGCATTGCTACAGCGTCATCTCGCGGGTTCCCGAGTGGTCAAAGCGTGCAACAACATCACCCCGCACCAGCTGTTCTCGCTCGCCCGCCCTGCGGGAGCGCCCGACCGCAGCGCCCTGCCCATCGCCGGCGACCACGCGGATGCCAAGGCGGAGGCGGCCCGGCTGCTGGACCTGCTCGGCTACGACTCGGTGGACATCGGCACACTCGCCACCAGCTGGCGCAGCGAACCGGACACACCGGTGTACATCCGGCCCTACCTCGGCGAGATACCTGCGATGAGCGTCGACGCTTTTCTCCGCTGGACCTCCCGCACACCCGGCATCCCCGTTCCCGCGACCCGCGTCGCCGAACTGGCCGAGACCGCGGTGCGCCGCCCTGCGGGCGAGGCCAGACTCCCGAGCGACTCGCCCAGCCCGGCCACCCGATGACCGACGCTCGAGCGGTCCCGCGCTGCCGGTCGAGTAGACGGCGCCCGTGCCGTCATAGCGCGGGCCTGGCCGGGTTCCCTCGCGGGGTGAGCCCGCGGCGACGGTCACGGGGACTGGGGGCGGCATAGCCGCGGTCGCGGGATTCGATCGGGCGTCAACCGGGTCGACACCCCGATCGCTCGTCCCCGCTATGTGGCACCATCTCGTACGTGACCAGCAGATCCGCCGCGGCGCCGCAGTTGCGCGACCTCGCACGGT
The DNA here is from genome assembly GCF_013315795.1 of Nocardia barduliensis. Classification (GTDB taxonomy): domain Bacteria; phylum Actinomycetota; class Actinomycetes; order Mycobacteriales; family Mycobacteriaceae; genus Nocardia; species Nocardia barduliensis. Next base: position 24,827 of record NZ_JABLTE010000032.1, on the reverse strand, counting down.
TGCGCCGCGTTCGCGACCGCATCGACCGGGAGTACGCGCAGCCGCTGGACGTCGAGGCGCTCGCGCGCGACGCGCACATGTCGGCCGGGCACCTCAGCCGCCAGTTCCGGCTCGCCTACGGCGAGTCGCCGTACTCCTATCTGATGACGCGGCGCATCGAACGGGCGATGGCGCTGCTGCGACGCGGCGACCTCAGCGTCACCGAGGTCTGTTTCTCGGTGGGGTGCTCGTCGCTGGGCACCTTCAGCACCCGCTTCACCGAGCTGGTCGGCGTGCCGCCGAGCGTCTACCGGCGCGAGGCCGCGCTGGCGACGGCCGGGATGCCGTCGTGCGTCGCGAAACAGGTGACCAGACCGATCAGGAATCGAGAAGCGCCGGCTACCCAGCCGCATTTAGCCTGACTGCCATGGACATCACCATCAACGCGAGCTTCCTGCCGCACGACGACCCCGACGCAGCCCTCGCCTTCTATCGCGACACCCTCGGCTTCGAACTCCGCAAGGACGTCGGCTACGAGGGAATGCGCTGGCTCACGGTCGGCCCCGCCGATCAGCCCGGCACATCCATCGTGCTGCACCCCCCGGGAGCCGACCCGGGCATCACCGACGACGAGCGCCGCACCATCGCGGAGATGATGGCCAAGGGCACGTATGCCAGCATTCTGCTGGCTACCAAGGATCTCGACGCCGCCTTCGAGCGGCTGGCCGCCAGCGACGCCGAGATCGTCCAGGAGCCGACCGAACAGCCCTACGGCGTGCGCGACTGCGCCGTCCGCGATCCCGCGGGCAACATGGTCCGTATCCAAGAACTGCGCTGAGCCCGAGGGCGCACGTACGCGCCGCCGAGCACCGGCTCACCCCCGCCCGATCCGGGTAGCCGGTGCCTCGGTGGACGGTGCCACCGTCCTTCGGACGGACGACGAGGGGCTGACGGGCGCATCCACCGACGAAATGCCCGGGCCGCCGTGGCCCGGCGTCCCAGCAGAGGTGAGCAGACCCACCGGGCGAAGCTGGTTAGATCGAGCCAGGCGACGCCGACGGAGACCGCGCGGACGGTCCCGCCCGAGAGATGGAGACACGATGAGCACGGCCACCAGGACATCCACGCAGTCGCCTGCGCCGCACACCGCCGACAGCCACGATCTGATCCGCGTGCACGGCGCGCGCGAGAACAACCTGAAAGACGTCAGCATCGAGATACCGAAGCGACGGCTGACGGTGTTCACCGGCGTCTCCGGTTCGGGCAAGAGCTCGCTGGTGTTCAGCACGATCGCCGCGGAGTCGCAGCGGCTGATCAACGAGACCTACAGCGCCTTCGTCCAGGGCTTCATGCCGACGCTGGCACGGCCCGAGGTCGACGTGCTCGAGGGACTGACCACCGCGATCATCGTCGACCAGCAGCGCATGGGTTCCGACCCGCGCTCCACGGTCGGCACCGCCACCGACGCCAACGCGATGCTGCGGATCCTGTTCAGCCGGCTCGGGAAGCCGCACATCGGCTCGCCGCAGGCCTTCTCCTTCAACGTCGCCTCGATCAGCGGCGCTGGTGCGGTCAAGGTGGAGCGCGCCGGAAAGACCGTGGCGGAGCGCCGCAGCTTCAGCATCACCGGCGGCATGTGCCCGCGCTGCGAGGGCCGGGGCTCGGTCTCCGACATCGACCTCACCCAGCTCTACGACGACTCGAAGTCGCTCGCCGAGGGCGCGTTCACCATTCCCGGCTGGAAGTCCGACAGTTTCTGGACGGTCCGGGTGTACGCCGAGTCGGGCTTCGTCGACCCGAACAAGCCGATCCGCAAGTACACCAAGCGGGAGATGCAGGATTTCCTCTACAAAGAGCCCACCAAGGTCAAGGTCGAGGGCGTCAACCTCACCTACGAGGGCCTGATTCCCAAGATCCAGAAGTCGTTCCTGTCCAAGGACCGGGAGGCGATGCAACCGCACATCCGGGCGTTCGTCGACCGGGCGGTCACCTTCACGATCTGTCCCGACTGCGACGGCACCCGCCTCAGCGAGGCGGCTCGCTCCTCGAAGATCAAGGCCATCAATATCGCCGACGCCTGCGCGATGCAGATCAGCGACCTGGCCGAATGGGTCGGCGGCCTCGACGAGCCGTCGGTGGCGCCGCTGCTGGCCGCGCTGCGGCACACGCTCGATTCGTTCGTGGAGATCGGGCTGGGCTATCTCTCGCTCGACCGGCCCGCGGGCACGCTGTCGGGCGGTGAGGCACAGCGCACCAAAATGATCCGCCACCTGGGCTCCTCGCTCACCGACGTCACCTATGTCTTCGACGAGCCGACCATCGGTCTGCATCCCCACGACATCCAGCGGATGAACGATCTGCTGCTGCGGCTGCGGGACAAAGGCAACACGGTGCTGGTCGTTGAGCACAAACCGGAGACGATCGCGATCGCCGACCATGTCGTCGACCTCGGCCCCGGGGCCGGTACGGCAGGCGGCACCATCTGCTTCGAGGGCAGCGTCGAGGGGTTGCGGGCGAGCGGCACCGTCACCGGCCGTCATTTCGACGACCGTTCCGCGCTCAAGGAGACGGTGCGCGAGCCCAAGGGCACGCTGGAGATCCGCGGCGCGAAAGCGAACAACCTGCGTGACGTCGACGTCGACATTCCGCTGGGGGTGCTCGTCGCCATCACCGGCGTGGCCGGTTCCGGCAAGAGCTCGCTCGTGCACGGGTCGATCCCCGCGAGCGAAGGCGTGGTCTCGGTGGACCAGGCGCCCATCCGCGGCTCGCGGCGCAGCAACCCGGCGACCTACACCGGGCTGCTCGAGCCGATCCGCAAGGCGTTCGCGAAGGCCAATGGCGTGAAACCAGCGCTGTTCAGCGCCAATTCCGAGGGCGCGTGCCCCACCTGCAACGGCGCGGGCGTCGTCTACACCGACCTGGCGATGATGGCCGGTGTCGCCAGCACCTGCGAGGAGTGCGAGGGCAAGCGGTTCCAGGCATCGGTGCTGGAATACCACCTCGGCGGCCGTGACATCAGCGAGGTGCTCGCGATGTCGGTGCTCGAGGCCGGGGAGTTCTTCGGCGACGGCGCGGCGCGCACGCCGGCCGCGCACGCCATTCTCGGCCGGCTCGCGGATGTCGGGCTGGGGTACCTCAGCCTCGGCCAGCCGCTCACCACGCTGTCCGGCGGCGAGCGGCAGCGGCTCAAGCTGGCCACCCACATGGCCGACAAGGGCGGGGTCTACGTCCTCGACGAGCCGACCACCGGCCTGCATCTCGCCGACGTGGAGCAACTGCTCGGCCTGCTCGACCGGCTGGTGGATTCCGGCAAGTCGGTCATCGTCATCGAGCACCACCAAGCGGTGATGGCGCACGCCGACTGGATCATCGATCTCGGCCCCGGGGCAGGTCACGACGGCGGCCGGGTCGTCTTCGAAGGCACACCCGCCGATCTCGTGGCCGCTCGCTCGACCCTCACCGGCGAGCACCTCGCGGCCTACGTCGGCGCTTGAGCGGCGCTCTCGCGAACACCGCGTGACGGCGACCGCGCCGCCGGACCGAGCCGAGCGAACGGGCGGTCAGGGCGCGGACGCCGTCACGGTGGTGTTGGCGGGAGATCGTGTCGGTGCTCCCGCCGAGCGACGGCCTTCGCGAGGAACTCAGTTCCAGTTGTCGATCTTGACGTCGTAGGGCTCGGGTGCGCCCTTCCCGGTCTCGATCAGCGACTTCAGGCTCAGCAGGAAGACCGCCCACTTGGTGCTGCAGTGGTACATCGCCTCCACCGGCTCTTTCCAGCCTTGATGCTTGAACAGGACGATGGTCTGGCCGTCGGCCCGGCCGAGGTTCCAGTCCAGCTGGGTGCCGACCCAATCGTCGGGTCCGTCGATCACCTCCCACAGCACATGCTTGCCCGGCTCGAGTTCGCGGACCCGCATGTCGAATCCGCCCGCCCCGAAACGGAATTCGAGCACGTCCCCCACTTCGGCGCCTTTGCCGCGAGTGTCGGTCGTCCACCAACCGGCGAGCCCCTCGGTGGTGGTCAAGGCGGCGTAGACGTCGGACGCCGGCGATTCGATTCCGACTCTGTGCAGAATGTCGACCATCTTCGATCCTTCTTTCTCGTTCGATTCCGTCCGGCAGCGTGGATTCACTGCTGGTCTTGCCTGCGCTGGATCGTTTCGGCGATCCGCTTGATGCGGCGGAGCCTGGCGTCCCATGCCGCCCCCACCGAGGACAACTGGGCCACCGCGCGAGCGAGCTGCGCCTCGTCCACCCGGTATCGCCGCTCCCGACCGGCGGGCGTGCCGTGCACCAGGCCAACGCGATCGAGCACGACGAGATGCTTCGCCACCGCCTGCCGCGTCACGGGCAGCCGCTCGCTGAGGCTGGTGGCCGTGCCGTCCCCCTCCGCCAGGAGCAGGTCGAGCATCCTGCGGCGCGTCGGATCTCCGATCGCGGACCATAGGTCGTCGTCGACGGCAGCTGTCACGGTGTCGACACCAGCCGCACGATGTACTCCCCGAGCCGGGGGACATAGGTGTCCCACCCCACGCTGTGCTCGCGGTACTGTTCCGCCAGTTTGGCGGCCTCCCAGCCCATTTCCCGGAACCCCGTCTCGGTGAGCCGAATTCTGGTGCCCGCGCCCGACGCGGTGAGCTCGAAGGTGACCAGCAGCGAGTCGGCGGTGTCGTCGACCGCGCCGGGATAGCACCAGCGGAACGCGAACAACCGGGGCGGCTCGGCCTGCACCACCTTGATCGGGGCGACGTCGACCCGGTCACCCCAGACGAGTTCACCGACCGCGCCGGGCGCCACTTCGAACGCGGCCTCGTCGCTCCACCATTCCGAGATGTGCTCCGGGCTGCTGACGACCTCGTAGACCACCTCGGGCGAGGCGTCGACGTGTATTTCCCGCTCGATGCTGCCGTATTCCATATCTTCCGCGACCTCCATATGCAACGTTTGGTTGCATATGACGCTAGCCGACCAGCAGTCATCGCGCAACCATTGGTTGCCCATACTTCCGCACTCGCCCGCGGCGACCCGCTCCGCACCCTTGAGTGCGACATGTGCGACAACTACAGTAATTTCGTCGCACCGAATGAGAGGGGTCGATGATGACCGCACACCTGGGAACCGTGCACGACGAGGCCACGCGGGAAGACCCGCAGCTCGGGCCGGACACACTGCTGTGGCGCTACCTCGGTGACCTGCGCCTGTTCCTGGTCGCCGCGCCCTACGGCCTGCTGGAGCTGATGCACCCCGCCGTCGGGGCCGGAGTCACACAGCATTCCGACTTCTTCGGCGATCCCTGGGATCGGGTATTGCGATCGATTCCCGAGATCATCGGCACGGTCTACGATCCCGCCGAACGCGGCACCGGCACCAGGGTCCGGGACTACCACCGCGACATCAGGGGCACCGACGAACACGGCGAGCGGTACCACGCGCTCAACCCCGAGATCTACTACTGGACGCACGCCACGATGGTCCAAGCGGTCATCGACATCGCCGACGTCTTCGGCGACGGCCTGTCCACCTCCGAACGCGAGCAGCTGTACCAGGAGAGCAAGACCTGGTTCCGGCGATACGGCGTGAGCGACCGGCCGATGCCCGCCGACTACGCCGCTTTCCAGCGCTATTTCCAGGACATCTGCCGTGACGTCCTGGAAGCTACCGCCTCGGCGCGCTGGTTGACCGAACGGCTGCGATTCACCAGCGATATGCGGCTGCCGTACCTGCCGCAACCGGTCGAACGGGTGCTACGACCCGTGATCATGTCCGAATACCGGGTGATCACCGCCGCGCTGCTACCCGAACCGGCCCGGGACACACTCGGCCTGCGCTACAGCAAGACCGACCAGGCACACTTCCGCGCCGCCGCGAGCCTGATCCGCAACGCCTGGTCGCTGGTCCCCGAACCCTTGCGCTACCACCCTCGCGCGCGAGAGGGTATGCGGCACGCCCGCGCACTCGGGCAGAATCGGGTTCATGCGTAGTGCCCGTCGGACTTCCGCCGCCTTCGACGTCGAGCAGCTGACCGCCGACGTCGAAGGCGACTCGCAGGCCGCCCGGATCCTAGACGCGGCCTTGGCCGAGTTCCGCGATCACGGCATCGATCGGGTCCGCATGGAGCACATCGCCCGCCGCGCGGGCCTGCACCGCGCCACCGTCTACCGGGCCTTTCCCAGCAAAGACCTGCTGGTCACCACCGCGCTGACCAGGTGGTTGCAGGGCGTCCTGTCCGGCATCACCACGGCCGTCGCCGACTACACCGACGTCCGCGACCGAGCCGTCGAAGGTTTCGCCATCGCCTTGCGCACGCTGCGCAACGACCCGCTCACCAACCGGATCCTGCTCGCCGACGAAGGCGGCCAGCCCTTCGTCATCACCTACGGCGCGACCCTGCTCACCGCCGCGCGGGCGTTCTTCGCCGAACAGCTGCGCCGGGCCGACGATCTCGGCGACATCGATCCCGACGCCTCCGCCGAGATCGCCGCCCGCCTCTCCCTCACCCTGCTGCTCATCCCGGACAGCTACTTCTCCCTCGAGACCGACGAAGACGCCCGCCTCTTCGCCCGCCGCCACCTCATTCCCGCCGCCATTCGATAGCGCCGACCAGCCGATGGGCGCGACCCGCGTCGTCGGCCGCTCGGTCGTCAAGAGCGCGAGTACCGCTGAGCTATCTACCGGGATTGCCGACCTGGTCCGGGATCGCCGGACTCGGTGTCACAGTGCGTCCGTCGCGGCCGAGAGTGAAGGTGATGACGACCGGGCCACCGGAGGGGCAGCAGTTCGCATCGGCGCCCTCGAGCCACCGATACTGCACCTGCACACTGCGTTCGCTCGACCCGACCACCTTCGTATACGAGGTTGCCTTCGCTGTCGCCGTACCGAGATAGCCGCCATGGTTGAAAAACAGCACATGCCAAGGTGAGCTCGCGGTCCCGCGTGGTGTCGCGGCCAGCACCCACAGCAGGTCGGGGCAGGCCCCAGCAGGTGCGTCGGTGGCACTGTCGACGACGTATGACGCGCCGCCCGGCGCGGGTCCCAGCGAATTCACCGCGTTGGCGACCACGCTGGAGCCCGGATCGACGCATCGCCCGTTTCCACTGGTGGCAGGAGGTTTCGCGGGCGGAGCCGGGGTAGTTTCGCCACCCGGCGCCGTGCGAGTGACCTCGACGGTAGACCGGCCGGGTTCAGTGGTTCCGGTCGCAGGCGTATCCGTAGCGCCCTGACAACCCGCGACAGCCACGCTCACCGCGATCGCGGTCGCCACCGCACCGATGATCGTCTTCATTCGCCTCCCTTTCGAATTCCCGACAATTGGGAGTCGGTTGCGGAAGGACGTTGTTACACCTTGTTTTCGGGTCTTGCGTCCTGGCGACTTCCCGGTCCGACGATCTCCGCCCCGGTACCGCGGCGACGACCTGGCTGATTCGGCGACGAAATACCCAGCACCGTCACGTTTCGCGACGTCCGCCCACTGATCGGTAGTCTCGGGCGGGTGAGCAGTTGGGTGCGCCGGAAGTTCCACGGCATCGGACGGATTGATCGAGTGATCGGCGGCGCGGTCGCCGAACTCCCGGCCTCGGCGGTCGACCACGGCCTGTTACGGATCACCGGCAGCGCCAATTTCAGCAGGCTGTGGCTGGTTCTCGCGGCACTGCTCGCCACCAGGCAGGGCGCGCCGCGACGGGCCGCGATGCGCGGGGTCGTCTCCATCGCGGGCGCCAGTCTCCTCGTCAATGTCGGCCTCAAGTCGCTTGTGGCCCGACGCCGCCCGGCAGCGGAACTCTTGCCCGCGCACCGGCGACTGTCCCCTACCCCGAAGTCTTCGTCCTTCCCCTCCGGACACAGTGCGACCGCCGCGGCGTTCGCCACGGCGGTCGCTATGGAAAGTCCCCGTACCGCACTGGTCGTCGCGCCGCTGGCAGCAACTGTCGCCTATTCGCGGGTGCACACCGGCGTGCACTGGAGCTCCGATGTGCTCGTCGGAGCGGCCGTGGGTTCCGGTGTCGCACTCGCCACCCGGCGCTGGTGGCCGGTACGCGAATCGGACGAGGCGCAGGCCCGCCCGGTCCGCGAGGTTCCCGCCCTGGTGGAGGGCAAAGGACTGCTGGTGATGGTGAATCCGGCGTCCGGCGATCCGAATTACGATCCCACCGACGACGTCGTCGAGGCCCTGCCCGCCGCCACCGTCCTGCGCACCCGAGTCGATCTGGACTGTGCCGTACAACTGGAGCAGGCCATCGCCGACCACGGTGAACCGGTGCTCGCTGTCGGCGTCGCGGGCGGCGACGGCACGGTGGCCGCCGTGGCCGCGGTCGCGCTGCGCCACGAACTGCCGCTGGTCGTCATCCCCACCGGCACGCTCAACCACTTCGCCCGCGACCTCGGCGTCTACGATCTGCGCGAGGTGATCGACGCCACCGGCGTGGGCGAGGCGGTCGCGGTGGACATCGCCGGTGTCGAATGCGAGGACGAAACCGGTTCGCGCACCAGGCACCTGATCAACACCGCCAGCCTCGGCACCTATCCGGATCTGGTGCAGCTGCGCGAGAAGTGGCAGGCACGCTGGGGCAAATGGCCCGCCTTCGCCGCCGCCCTCGTGATCACCCTGCGCCGGGCCGAACCGATCGAGATCCGCCTGGACGGGCGCTGGCAGCGGGTGTGGTTCCTGTTCGTCGGCAACGGCCCCTACCATCCGCACGGCGCGGTGCCCGCTTTCCGCGACCGGCTCGACGCCGGACTGCTCGACATCCGCTGGCTGCGCGCCGATCTGCGCTGGTCGCGCACCCGCGCGGTGCTGGCGCTGCTGCTGGCGGCGATCGGCCACAGCAAGGTCTACGGCGAGCGCCAGCTCCCCGAGCTGTTCGTGCAACTGCCCACGCCGGAGGCGCTGGCCACCGACGGCGAGGTGGTGGGCAAAGCCAGCCACCTGCACTTCACCATCGCGGGCCAGATCGCGGTCTACCGCCGCGACGAATCCAATCCGCTCTGGGCCGACCGCAGCCGCCCGCACCACCGCCGAGCCCCCTGGCTGCGTGACGCGTTCCGCGCCCGCCTCCCGTTCCAGCGGCGAGCGGGCGAGGACTGAGCGAGTCCGGTCGGCGCCCTCACTTCATCGAGTGCAGTAACCCGAGCTCGGGCTCCAGCACGCCGTCCTGGCCCAGGGACAGGAAGTCCGCCTCGACCGCGGCCCGCTCCAGGACCCCGGCACGGACCGCCTGGTACCGCACGACCGACCACACGAAGACATCGAGGTCGTCGAAGCGTGTGCCTTCCTCGACGACTTCTTCCTCGTGGAACCAGATTCCGATCTGCCCGGTGGTGAGCACCACGTACAGGTTGCCGCCGCCGTCCGCGCCGATGGAGTACACGTCCTCGTCGGTGAGTTCGGTCTCGTAGTCGCTGTCTCGTATGCCACAACCATTGGCCGCGAAGTCGAATCCGTACGACCAAGAGTAGATGTCCAGGAACTGCGGCATCCGGCCCGAACGCACCCGGCGATCGAAGGCCGCCAATGCCGCCGCGTCCGCAGGGGCCAGCCGTCCCAGGAAGGGCGCGACAGGACGGGTCTGCTCCGGTACGGCGACCGGAGTCCGGCCGGGAAACCATCGCGCGAGGTCGGCGTCCAAGTCGCGTTCGACGTAACCCACCAGGTCACCACGTGTAAGCGTCACCGCCGAATACTAGCTGGCGTCAATGACATTCGTGGGCATGCGGATAGGCGACAGCCTGCCGTTACCCCCCGTGCCGGCCGGACAATCGCTGCCGGAGCGGAACCGCAGTGCCCGGAACCGCACGTTGATCGAAGTCGGCACGAAATATCAGGTTGACCCTGACCGTGCGGCAATGTTTAGTGTCGCCGGAAATGACGATCACTGTTCTCGACACCTATTCGGCGATGAAAGAGATCCTGCGGGCCCCAGCCGCGGATCGCGTCGCCCTGCTGCACACGATGCTCGAGCCCATGATGGGCATGTACCGGTACTTCCCCGGTGCGGTCGATTTGGTGGCCATGCATCACCTTTCGTCCGGGTTTCCGCTGGACCGTGACGCGCAGCGGTGCCTCGACGCGCTCGAGACGCTGGCGGCGGCCGGGGCGTGGGAGCGGATCCGGCGCGCTCTGGACGACGCCGTCGCGGTGCAACTGGCCGCGACGCCGGAGCTGGAGGTCCCGGACATCACCGTGCTGTTCGTGCTCGGCGACCCCGGCGACGCCCACTTCATGGGCCCCAGCCTCGGCGTGACCGGAAACGGCGGGATCTCCGGCTACATCGTCATCACGCTGTGGCCTTTCCCCGAGAACGTGCGGCGGCTGGAGGCCACCGCCGTGCACGAGCTCAACCACAATCTGCGCTACAGCCCGGGTGGGGTCGTCTGGGATCCGGCCACCGTCACCGTCGGCGAGCACGTGGTCTCCGAAGGACTGGCCGACGCGTTCGCCCGGCAGCTCTACGGCGACGAACTCGGCTACACCCGCATCGGCGTCCCCCATCTGCGCGACGACGCGGTCTTCGCCAAGGTCGTGTCCGGGCTCGGCGTGACCGGCATGCAGAACTTCACGGCGTGGGTGCACGGCGACGCGATAGCGGAACGGTTCGGCGCAACCCCGGTCGGGTTGCCCACCGGCGCCGGATACGCCGTCGGCAACAGACTTGTCGACGCTTATCTGGCGGCGACTGGGCAGACCGCAGCCCAAGCGTTGTACGCCGACGCCTCGGAGATCATCGCCGCCGCGAAGACGTAGCCGTTCGCCATGGCCCTTCCGGGCTGCGCTATCGCCGCCGTTAAGCTCCTGCACCTATGGCACTCAGCGCGACACTGCACAACTTCGCCGTCCACCTGGCCGACGTCGATCGGGGCGTCTACCAGGAGTTGGAGTTGCGGGTGGCGCGGCATCCGTCCGAATCCGCCGAATTCATGCTGACGCGCGTGCTGGCCTATTGCCTGGAGTACGAGGAAGGCATCGCCTTCAGTGACGGCGGGGTTTCCTCCACCGACGAGCCCGCGGTCCTAGTTCGCGATCTGACCGGACGCCTCACCGTCTGGATCGAAGTCGGCGCGCCCGACGCCGAGCGCCTGCACCGGGGCAGCAAGCTGGCCGAACGTGTGGCCGTCTACACCCACCGCGACCCCGTCAAGGTGCTGGCACAACTCACCGGAAAGCGCATCCACCGCGCGGAGGCCATCCCGCTCTACAGCTTCGATCGCGACTTCATCGATTCCGCCGTCACGGCGATCGAACGTCGCAACACCGTCACCCTGTCGGTCACCGAACGCCTGCTGTACCTGGACCTCAACGGCACCGGGCTGAGCACCTCGATCGAGGAGCACCGGCTCGGATGATCTTCCGCTCGGTGCTTCGACCCCGGTAACCGCGGACGAGACCTCCGCCCCGCTCACGTACGGGGGATTTTGGTTCGGAAGACATCACACACCGAGATCGTCACAGAGATCTGCGTAACGCTCGAGATAGTCGGGCGTCGATCTGTGGGTGGACAGTCCGACCGTGTCGAATTCGTCCATTCCCGCTGATGCGGTGACGCCCAGACTGCGCAATGCCGCATTGATCGTGCTCACGGAGTGCAAGGGGCCACCGGCAACCGATACCGTCGCCCACTGCTCTCCGATACCGGCGAAGTATTCCGTGAAAACCACCGCGAAAGTCGGATCGGACCTGCCGGATAGCTCGGCGGCGAGTAGCCCGACAACGCCTTCGCGGGGGAACAAGCCGGGCGCCTCTGACGGCAACTCGACGTAGTCGGTCACCTTTCGTACCGCTTGCCAATACGCCGTGTAGTAGTGCGTCAGATGGAAAAGCGTCAGGCTACCGTGCAGGGGCACCGGGACCAGATCCCACCGGGCCGCCGCCTCGGCGTCGTATGCTCCGGGAAGGACCAGCGCGGTAATGGCATGCGGCACAGTGGAATTCTATCGTCAGCAGTAACGTGATCCGGTTCGTCATCGCGCCGACGCGACTCATCGGATCCGGCGTCCGCATTCCTCGAATTCGGCTCCTGTTTCGAAGCAGTCGTACAGGCCGCTCTGGATGTCACCACTGGTGGGAGGCTCGCCGCACAGCAGCCCGCAGCGCTGGTAGTTCGGGACGGCCGCGCCGTCGGGCCGGTGGCAGGCATTGCTGTCGCAGGTGTAATCGCGCGTGTTGGGATCGAGCGGGATCGGGTCGCGGCTGTAGGACCACACGAACGCGTCGGTGCGCTGCACCTGAGTGCAGTAGACGGTCCGGCCGTCAGCCAGGCGGCCGACCGCGCCGTGGTCCTGGCAGTAGTCGTTCAGGGTGACCGTAGCCCCCGAGCCCTGCGGCCCGGCCGACCCACTACCCGACGGCAGCGGTGCGGCCCCGGAGGTCCCGAACATCGCAGCCAGCAGCGTCACCGCGCCGACAACACCCAAGGTGAATCGGCGCGTCGACCTTCGCTCGGCTGGTCGAGGCATGCGGTCCTCCCTTTGCTCCGGAACCGGGCTCCAGGACTATACGCCCACCTCGCCTTCCTGCGCACCGCACGAGTGGCACGCCCGACAGCCGTCACTATCTCTACAGCCATGTGCCACTCATGGGATCGGGCACTTGGGCGGTACTCGCTCGTGGCCAACCTCCTCCAGCACGGTCGACGCTGAAGGAGGTTCGCGGGGTTCGGTGAGTCAGGCGTGGAAGACGCCGGCGTGCACGCCTGCGGTGAAGGCGTCCCATTCGTCAGACGTGAAGACCAGCGCGGCACCGGTCGGATGCTTCGAGTCACGCACCCCGACCATGCCGCCGTCGAGCCAGGCGATCTCCACACAATCCTTGGACGCGCCGCTACGGCTGCTCTTGAACCACTTCGTCTCGGATGGGTAGGTATTCACGATGCACAACTCCTAGTTGCCCGCCTGAACAGGTCTCGCGATTGCGTTTCATCGAGTGCTGTACTCCGAACAGCCGAAGCAATGTCATGTTAGCGCCGCACGTCCTCAGCGTTTTCCATGTACGGATCCGGCTTTCCGGCACCTTCGAGCTATACCAGCGGAAGCCCTGCCAACCGACCCTTGCTGCGATGCCGAAGCTGGGCAATATCGGCTCGTCAAGCCGTGCACACTTAGGCTGTTACCGTGTCCAGTCGAAGCGCATCGGCGATCATCCGCACCCTCGACGGCCTCCATCTTGCGGGAACGGTCGTCACTCCAGCCGGGCCCCCGAGTGCCGCCGCAGTACTGGTACATGGCGGTGGGGTTACCCGGGAGGAAGGCGGCTTCTTCACGCGGCTGGCGGCGGGGTTGGCAGATGTCGGCATCGCGTCGCTTCGGTACGACCTACGCGGCCACGGCGAAAGCGAGGGTCGCCCCGAGGAATCGTCGTTGGCCACCCATCTCAACGACATCCGTGTTGCTCTGGGTCATCTGTCGGCTATGACGAGCCTGCCGATTCCGCATCTGATCGGAACCAGTTTCGGCGGCGGCCTCAGTGCGTACTACGCGGCCAAGCGGCCCGACGAGCTGGGTCGTCTGGTGCTGCTGAACCCGCAGCTCAACTACAAAAACCGCTACATCAATCAGAAGTCGCATTGGTTGGACGATTTCCTGGACGACGAAAAGGCGGCGGAGCTCACCCGGCAGGGATACATCAACCATTCGCCGACCGTGAAGCACAGCCGGGCATTCCTGAACGAAGTGTTCTGGATCCGGCCGAACGAGGTCATCGGCGACATCTCCGCACCAACGCTCATTGTCCACGGCACCGAAGACACGTTCGTGCCAGTGGAAACATCGCGCGAAGCAGCTCAGCATCTCCGCACCGACCACAAGCTGATCGAGATCGACGGTGCCCAGCACGGCTTCGCCGTTCATGACGATCCGCAGTACCTGAATCCGCAAAGCCAGCAGTGGCAAGCCTTTGTCATCGAGACCGTGCGGGAGTGGCTTGCCGAGTAGCCGCGTCGGCGGTAAGGGCTTCGCGCAGTTCCCGCGGCCCCGGGCGATGCTGCCAGCGGCCCATCGCTTCGACGGCGCGCGCCAGTTCTTTTTTGGTGCGGGCCGACTGTTTTTCGGCGGCCCGCCGCATGGCGAGCAGACCCTCGTCAGCGGCATCGTCCGGTTCGCCACTGAGTGCCAATGCCACTGCACGCCTGGCGCGGAAGTAGCCCTCGTCGCGATCGGACAGACCGCCGTCGGCAAGGACAATTCCGTACAGCGATGCGGCTTTGGCGGGCTTGCCCGCTTCGATGTAGCAACTGGCCGACCGCAGCAGGTGGGTGTGCTGGTCGTAACCGAGGCCGACGGCCGGTTCGTGGTCATCAGTACGGGTGTCGTGCAACTGTCGGGCCTCGTCGAGTTTGCGCTCGACCTGGTTGAACGGCTCGCCCTGCATCGCCAGTCCGCGAGCTTCCTGCTGCGTGATTTCGGCTTGAACAGCGGTCGGCAGCCGCCACGGTCCTCGGGACGCGGCTTGCGCGAAGGTCAACACCCGCAGGTTGTCGCGGTTGTCATAGGCCATCTGGGATTTACGAAGCAGAAGGTACCCCTGCATGGATAGATCGCTCGCTTCTTGGGCCATCTCGATAGCACGGTCGTACCAGTATCCGGCAGCGACGGGGCGGCGTAGATCACGGTACAACCAGCCGACGAATTCGGCCCCATCGGCACCGAGCGACAACAGTGACTGCCGCACGGCGGATTTCACGTCCTTGCTATGCCGCCGAATGACGGCCAGAACACCAAGCGTCAAGGGAAGCGCAGCGGCCGGACCATGAACGCCATCTTTCTGTTTGCAAACGGCCAGTTCCCCGCGAAGAAACTCGACCACCGAACCGTCGAAGTAGCGGCTGGCATCATCAATTGCCAGGGCGACGCGCTGCAACTCGTCACCCCGGGTGGACGTGGGTAACGGACTGGCGGCATCCCTCAGCAGCCAACGGGCCAGCCGGACGTCAGCCTCGTCGTCTTGGAAATCAGTAGCTTTCGTTTCGGCCGTAGTCTGTTCCCGCACTTTGAACCACAGCAGATCTGGCGGCACGCCCAGCGCCGTCGACCACTGCGCCAGCTTGGAAAGCTGTTCGGGGGCCGCGCCTTTCTCGATCCGGCTGAGTTGCGCCTGAGTCAGGCCCAACCAGTGGGCGACCAGCTCCTGCGGCAGCGTTCGTCCATGATGAGGATGTTGCCGGTAAGCGAAGATTACGCGGCCCATGTGCCACGTCGCGAGAGCGTCGCGCATTTGATCGGTCTGCCAGAAAGCCGCTGGAACCGTGGGAGGGTCAGCTAGTTCGCCTCGAAACGCCGTTTCGCACGGTCCGCAGAACGGGCGGGCGTTGTAGCTGCTCAGTCTACTTCCGCAGCGAGCGCAATAGCGCTGCGACTTAGGTACCCGCGTCATGATCGGCTGCTCCGGGGGGTTCGCGGTGTTTTCGCTGATGGCCTGGCCGGGCGACCCTACCACCACTTGATATCGGTCACCATACATCTCATACATACATCGAAAACCACTATTATCCAGGCATTTTGGTCTTCCAATCGGCCCCACATCGCCGACTGAAACCACACCGAAGATACGTCGGGGAAATCTCTCCCGATTGCGATCCGACATACCGGTGCCCTGGCGCTCCGGCAAGGGTGAGTTCTGCACCCCGTATCGAAGTGAGTCGTTCGGTCCGGGTTCGAACAAACATCATTTGGCGGAGGAAACATGATGCGAACACCGATGATTCAATCGCCGCCCACCGCTGCGGGCGGTCGGCCGGAAGCGCTGGGGCTCGTGCGCGACGAGGTGTCCGGCGTGCACGCGGCACGCCATGCCGCTGAGGTACAGCGGCACGCGCACCGACTCGGCTACCTGCACAAATACACGGTGCGACCACCGGCTCGGGTCACCGACCCGATCGGGTACGCACTCGCCGTCGCGGCCGGGCTCGGCGTTCAGGCGCTCGTCGTCTTCGATCTCATCCACGTCGACAACCAGCCCGCGTTGATCTGCGATGCGGGTTTCGATCTGGAGACCGTCTGCCCCGGCACCACCTGGGCGCGATCGGCTCGGACGGTCCCGGGCGTCGAGAAGGCGGCGGTGTGATGGGCGAACACCTGCTCGTCTCTCCGCCGAGTATCTGCGACCGCGCCGAAATCGAACTGGCCCATCGGCAGATGCGCGTACACCGCGCGTGCCGGATCGAGCGGTGTGCCTGGAAGTGGGTGGCCTACTACACCCTGGTTCAGCACGGGCGGATCACCCCACCGGCATCGAGCCCGCGCGAACGCGCATATCGGCGCGGCATCCACTTTCCGGTCGATGACACGAAGCCGTGCGCGGGGAACACACCGGAACTCCGTACATTCCAACAAGTTCTGGACGGCCTGGCGCAGCTGGCACTACCTCAGGACCATCAGGCGAGCGGCTGCGGGCAGTGAGCCATGGGCTCGTGGCAGATCCTGCATAGCGTCCTGACCGTGGTCGGAGGTTGTGTGTTCGCGGTGGCGGGGCTGTGGCAAGAGTGGACGTGCGGCCCACCAGCCCAGCCCTTTTCGATCGCCGACGCGCATCTCGCCATGCAGTTGCACCGCGAACACGACTGTGCCCGCAAGCGAGCCGCGTTCGCGGCGTTGGTCGCGGCCGGGCGCATCACCCCCGATTCGACACGACGACATTACCTTCGGGAGAACCTCGATGTCTGACAACGAATATCGCCTGCCGGAACCCGACCCACCTGCGCGACTGCACGCTGTCGCCGCTCGTGCCGCCCATGCGGGCTACCAGCTGTTGCGCGGCAGTTCGACGCTGTACACCTGGGAACTCGTGGACGCTGAGGACGGAGCGCCCAACCTTTTTACATCCGACCTCGACCACATCGAGCAGTGGCTCGACTCGTGAACCCGGCCGAGCTCGCCTCCGCTGTGCTCTCGCACGAATCTGCGGTCGTCGCACAGCAATCGGCAGGCTCGAGAAGCAGAGTTCCGAGTCCGGGAAGCACGCGGGGGCAGGCCGGTTCGGTGGGCTCAGAAGAGGAAGTAGCGCTGGGCCATGGGCAGTTCGGTGGCGGGCTGTTCCCGCCAGACTTCGCCGTCGATACGCACGGTGAAGGTGTCCGGGTCGACCTCGATGCGCGGCATGGCATCGTTGTGCGGCAGGTCCGTCTTCCGCACGCCGCGCACGTTGCGGACCGGCGCAAGTTTGCGCTGGACGCGCAGCCGGTCGGCGAGGCCGTCCTCGATCGCCTGCTCGGAGACGAAGTGCAGCGAGGTGGCGGCGGCGGTGGCCGGGGCGGCGCCGAACATGGGGCGCGGCAGCACCGGCTGCGGCGTGGGAATGGAGGCGTTGGCGTCGCCCATCGCGGCCCAGGCGATCGCGCCGCCCTTGAGCACGGCGTGCGGGCGGACGCCGAAGAAGGCGGGCTCCCACAGCACCAGGTCGGCGAGCTTGCCGACCTCGACGGAGCCGATCTCGTGGTCCAGGCCGTGGGCGATGGCCGGGCAGATGGTGTATTTCGCGACGTAGCGCCGCACCCGGGCGTTGTCGGCGGCGCCGTCGCCCGGCAGCGCGCCGCGGCGGCGCTTCATCACGTGCGCGGTCTGCCAGGTGCGCAGGACGACCTCCCCGATGCGGCCCATGGCCTGCGAGTCGCTGCCGATCATCGAGATGGCGCCGAGATCGTGCAGCAGATCCTCCGCGGCGATGGTGGAGGGGCGGATGCGGCTCTCGGCGAAGGCCAGATCCTCCGGGATCGACGCGCTCAGGTGGTGGCACACCATCAGCATGTCCAGGTGCTCGTCCAGGGTGTTGACGGTGTGCGGGCGCGTCGGGTTGGTCGAGCTGGGCAGGACGTTGGGATGGGCGGCGACGGTGATGATGTCGGGCGCGTGCCCGCCGCCCGCGCCCTCGGTGTGGTAGGCGTGGATGCCGCGGCCCGCGATCGCGGCGAGGGTGTCCTCGACGAAACCGGCCTCGTTCAACGTGTCGGAGTGCAGCGCCACCTGCACACCCGCCGCGTCGGCCACGGTGAGGCAGGCGTCGATCGCGGCGGGCGTGGAGCCCCAGTCCTCGTGCAGCTTGAATCCCGATGCCCCGGCGCGCAATTGCTCCCACATGGCCTCGGCGCTGACGGTGTTGCCCTTGCCGAGCAGCACGATGTTCACCGGCCAGGCGTCGGTGGCCTCGAGCATCCGCGCCAGATGCCATGCGCCGGGCGTCACGGTGGTCGCCTTGCTGCCCTCGGCCGGACCGGTGCCCCCGCCGATGAGGGTGGTGATGCCGCCGCCGAGCGCTTCCTCGAGCAGCTGCGGGCAGATGAAGTGCACGTGACAGTCGATCGCGCCCGCGGTGAGGATGCGGCCGTTTCCGGCGATGATCTCGGTGGACGGGCCGACGACCAGATCCGGGTGCACGCCGGTCATGGTGTCGGGGTTGCCCGCCTTGCCGATGGCGCTGATCCGTCCGTCGCGAATCCCGAGGTCGGCCTTGATGATTCCCCAGTGATCGATGATGACCACACCCGTGATCACGGTGTCGGGGGCACCCTCGGCGCGCGTCGCGCGGGACTGTCCCATGGACTCGCGCAATACCTTGCCGCCACCGAACACGGCCTCGTCGCCCGCGCGCCCCGGTCCCCCACTGCGGTCCTCGGTGATCTCGATCAGCAGATCGGTGTCCGCCAGACGGATCCGGTCGCCCGTGGTCGGTCCGAACAGTTCGGCGTACCGCGCCCGGCTCAGTTCACTCATCGCGTCCTACCTCCTGAGCCCGCGTACGAAGACACCGCTTCGGCACATGCACTAGTCATCGAGACGGCCCGGTGGGGTCAGGGTTATCCCGTGGACCTCGCGGGCACCGCCCAGCGGCACGAGCCGGACGCGTTGCCCGAGACCGGGTTCGAAGCGAACGGCGGTCCCGGCCGGGATGTCCAGGCGGCGGCCGTGCGCGGCCGCCCGGTCGAAATCCAGCGCCGCGTTCGCCTGCGGGAAGTGCACGTGGCTGCCGACCTGCACCGGCCGGTCACCGGTGTTGAGCACGTCGAGTTCGAGCCGGTCCGCGCCCGCGTTCAATTCGACGACGCCCTCGGCGCAGAAATATTCGCCGGGGATCATGCCGGGCCTCGGTCCGCCCCGGGGAAGCTCAGGTGCCGCATCCTGCCCGCCTAACCGATCGGGTGGTGCACGGTGACGAGCTTGGTGCCGTCCGGGAAGGTCGCCTCCACCTGGACGTCGGGGATCATCTCCGGCACCCCTTCCATCACGTCGGCGCGGCTGAGGACCGTCCGCCCCGAGGACATCAGCTCGGCGACGGTGCGGCCGTCGCGCGCGCCTTCCAGCACGTGGTCGGTGATCAGCGCGACCGCCTCCGGATGGTTCAGTTTGAGTCCGCGGGCCTGCCTGCGCCTGGCCAGCTCGGCGGCGTAGCTGAGCAGCAGGCGCTCCTGCTCGTGCGGTGACAGTCGCATCCGGGCTCCTCACCGGTTCGCAGTGGCGGGTGACGGACATTCTGGCACGCCCGTTCCGCCGTCGCCGGGCGAGATCAGGAACGACGCGGCAGATTCTGCAGCCGCACCTGGCCGCGCGCCACGGTGCGGCCCTCCTCGTCGGTGATGACGACCTGCCACAGCTGCTGCAGCCTGCCGCGATGCAGCGGCGTCGCTTCGCCCGAGAGCGTGCCCTCGCGCACCGCGCGCAGGAAATCGGTGTTGTTGTTCACGCCGACCACCGTGCCCCGGTCGCCGAACCAGACACCGCCTGCGATGCTGGCGAGCGTCTCGATGACGGTGCAGTACACGCCGCCGTTCTGGATGCCCGCAGGCTGGTAGAGATGCGGCTCGACCACCCACTCGCCGCGCACGCGGTCGGGGCTCAGCTCGGTGTAGCGCAGGCCGATCAGGTCGGCGAAGGTGCCTTCGCTGTAGGCGTTCATCTGCTCGGGCGTGACATCCGCCAGCGAGCCGACCTGCTGGGTCTCCTGCTGTGTCATGTAATCACTGTCGCACAGCGCGCACCGCAGGCCGTGGGGGCCTCACCCGCCGGCCACGGTGACCGCGCGGCCGTTCAACGGCTGCGTCGGCCGATTGCTGTGCGCGAACAGCGTCCGGTACCGCTCCGCGTCGGCCGCGGCCACCGCGACCGGATTGCCGAGCACCGTCCACGAGACGCCCTCGCTGCACGGCGGGGTGGTGAGCGAGCCTTGATAGCGGTACTGATCGGTGACGCCGGGCAGCATCGCGCGCAGATCGATCGGGCCCGGCACGACGGTCTCGGCGTCCACCGCCTGTGGCGCGACCGAGAGGATCGGCGCGAAGGCCGACGGCTCCGGCGCGGCTTGCAGCAGCACCCCGAGTACGGCCATCCTGCCCTCGGCGCTCTTGTGCACGAAGTGCGCTTCCATCGTCGTGCCCGCGCCGTCCACCGTGTGCTCGCTCGGCAGGTGGAAATGGAACTGCGCGAGTTCGAACGGCACCCCGTCGATCACCACGCCATTGCCGTTGCCCGCCGGGAGATTCGCCTGCACGGTGTGCCCGTTGTTGCGCAGCGCCACCGCGGGCACCGAGTGATAGTCGATGGTGATGTGCTCGGAGGGCTCGAGCCGGGCGTGACCGGGCAGGTCCACGGGTGACTGCTGACGGCCGCTCTTGCAGGTCAGATAGTCCCGGTCCAGCTCGGCCCAATGATCGGGCCCGTCCGCGTCGTAATCCCAGTGCGGAGCGGCATGCGGGGGCGAGGCGGCCGGGCTGTGCGCCCTCGGCTCGCCGGAACCGCAGGCGGGCGACGCGAGCGCGCCGACAGCGGCCAGCACGGCCAGGATCGAACGGTGACGGGACGGTCTGATGGTGGGCAAGTCGGCAATCCCTCGAACTACCCGCGAAAACGCCGGTGCGGCAACGCGAAAGGCGTCATCGAAGACTCGGATGTGGCGCGCGACGGTGCGCGCCGATGACCGCGACACGCCACCGGGCGGATTCGCGACGTGGGGTGACCTGCCGACGACGGCCCGGACGCCGAATCCCCCTCCGGTTCCGGGTCTTCGGCGCTCGTGTCGGCGTCAGCGTAGATCCGCGACGTGACGGCGCGCCAGAGCCGCACGGCGCGACATAATTCACACGGAGAACAGAGCGGCGGGCCCCACGTGGAGTGGAGCCCGCCGCGGCACGGGATCGGGGGTCACCGCAGCCCTCGGGACTCACGCGCGATCCGTACGCCGAGTTCAGTATAGGTCAGGCTTACCTAACTAAGCAATACCCCGAGCGGCGCACCGGAAGTCCGCGCACGGCCATGGCCGCGAGCAGCCCCTGCCCGCGCCGCACGCCTGCCGCGGAATCGGTCCGAGCCAGATCGGGCACGTAAGTCGAAGCGCCCGCGACGGATTCGCCGACGAGGGACCAGAACCGGCGCGCGCTCAAACCGGAGCAGCGCTCCATATTCTGCTGGACAACGGTGAGCGCCGACTCGCAGCGATGCGCGAGCCAGACGTACATCGCTTCCGGACAGGGCAGGGCGACCACACCCGGCTCACCCACCAGCGGGTCGCCGTCGAGCACGCGAATCGTCGTGTCGGACAACCCGGCCCAATCGATCCCACCGTCGTTGTCGGTGTGGATCCACAGGTTCTCCAAACCCGGATCCCACGCCCGCCCCTCCGCGACCAGCAGTGCGACCACTCGCCCGACGATCGCGTGGATCAGTGCCGTGGCAACCACTTCCGCCGCGATGTCGGCGCTGATCATCTCGGCCGCGTGCCGCCGGTACATCAGCTCGACGCGCCCCTCCCGCACTCCGTCCGCCAGCTGCCACCAGCGCCGTTTGCCCTGCTCCGCCATCGCGGCCACGGCGTAGACCCGCGGATGCTCCGGTTGCAGCGCGCGGAGGCGGGTACAGGCGCGGCCGAAGGCCGTCGTCGATCGATACGGCGTGGTGATGAGCTCGGTCATCGGACCTCCTCAGGAGTCGGCTCCGTCGCGCGGCGCGGCGGACAATCGGCCATGCCCGTTGTGTCAGCGAAAGATAGGTTAGGCTTACCATTCTTAGCAACCGTACCGCTGATTTCCAGGAGCACTCGTCGCTGTGACCTTCCTTGCCACCGTGCGGAGGCGACGTCTTTCCGGACTCCTCGTCTCGACCTTCCTGCTTCTGCTCGCCGTACTCGCCGGCGTCGCGGTCGGCACGCGCTCGCTCGCGCCGAACATCGTGTACGACGCCGTGCACCATGCGCTCACCTGCGCCGGCGGTCCCTTCACCTGCGCGGCAGGCTCCACCGAGGAACAGATCGTGCGCGGACTACGCATACCCCGTACCGCGCTGGCACTGGTCTGCGGCGCGGCCCTGGGTATCGCGGGGGCACTCATCCAGGGCTACACCCGCAACCCCCTCGCCGACGCGGGATTGCTCGGACTCAACGCGGGCGCGGCGTTTCTCGCGGCGCTGAGCGTGTACCTGTTCGCCTTCAGCGCCCCCGAGCAATACATCTGGTTCGCGTTCGCCGGAGCGCTGATCGCCGGGCTGGTGGTGTTCGGCACATCGTCGGTGGGCGGCGGCAAGGCGAGCCCGCTGAGCCTGGTGCTCGCGGGCGCAGCGGTCACCGCGTTCCTGCAAGCGATGACGAACGCCGTGGTCCTGTTCGACGCGCTGGCGCTGGACACCTACCGCTTCTGGGTGATCGGCTCGGTCGCGGGTCGCGACGCCGGGGTGTTCTGGCAGGTGCTGCCGTTCCTGGCAGCAGGCATGGTGCTCGCGCTGGTGGCGGCGCCGGGGCTGAATCTGATCGGCCTGGGCGACGAGGTCGCGCGCGGGCTCGGCGTCCACATCGGCCGCAGTCGCGCGCTCGGACTCGCGGCCGTCGTGCTGCTGGCGGGCGCGGCGACCGCGGCGGTCGGTCCGATCGCTTTCCTCGGTCTGGTCGTCCCGCATCTCGCGCGCCGGATCACCGGACCGGACTATCGGTGGCTGATCCCCTACTCCGGGATCCTCGGCGCATTGCTGTTGCTGGTCGCCGATGTGGCCGGGCGTCTGGTGGCCCGGCCCGGCGAGTTGGAGGTCGGGGCGATGCTGGCCGTGCTCGGCGTGCCGTTCTTCCTCGCGTTCGTGCGTCGGCGGAAGCTGGTGAACCTGTGACGATTTCGCAGCGAACCACGAGCGCGCGACCCGCGCTGCGCGTCGGTCCGGTGTCGGCGGTGCTGCGACCACGGATGGTGCTGATCGTCGCCGCACTGGCCGTGCTGGCGTTCGGGCTGTTCTGCCTGGACATCGCGGTGGGCGAGTCTCAGCTGCCGCTCGGTCGCGTGCTCGACGTGCTGACCGGGGGCGGCACCAGAGCGCAGCGGTTCATCGTGCTGGAATCGCGGCTGCCGCGCGCGCTCACCGCGCTCGTGGTCGGTCTGGCGCTCGGGCTCGCGGGCGCGATCACCCAATCCATCCTGCACAACCCACTGGCCGCGCCGGACATGCTCGGCATCACCTCGGGCGCGAGCTTCGGCGCGGTCGCGGTGCTGGTCACCACCGGCGGTACGACCACGGGACTGGCCGCCTCGGTCGGCGCGCCACTGGCGGCGCTCGCGGGCGGCCTGCTCACCGCAGCGGCCATCTACCTGCTCGCCTGGGGACGCACCGCCACCGGCGGGTACGGCGCCACCGGGCTACGGCTGGTGCTGATCGGCGTCGGCGTGAACGCCCTGCTGATGGCGGGCATCAGCTGGTTGCTCACCCGCGCCAGCCTGATCGACGCGCAACGCGCGCAGCTGTGGCTGAACGGGTCGCTCAACGCGGCCGATACCGCGCATCTGGCGCCCGCGGCCGTTGCCGCCGGTGCCGCCGCGCTGGTCGCGCTCGGCTCCGCCCGCACCCTCGCCGCGCTGCGCCTCGGTTCGGACACCACGCGCGCGCTCGGGGTGCGCATCCAGACCCAGCAGGCCATCCTGATCGGTGCGGCCGTCGTGGCCGCCTCGGTGGCCACCGCCGCGGTCGGGCCGGTCGGTTTCGTCGCCCTCGCCGCGCCGCAGATCGCGCGGCGGCTGCTGCGCACTCCGGGCGAACCGCTCGTCGGCTCCGCCGTGTGCGGCGTCATCCTGGTGGTCGGCGCGGATGTCGCGTCCCGCACGGTGTTTCCGGTCGACCTGCCCGTGGGCGTCGTGACCGCGGCGTTCGGCGGCCCGTTCCTGCTGTACCTGCTCGTGCGTATGAACCGGAAGGCGACGCTGTCATGACGATCGCGGACATCACCACCCCCGACGCCCCGGGGCAGGCGAGCACACCGGGACACCGGCTCGGCGCCGAGGGCGTCACGCTCGGCTACGGCGACCGGGTGATCGTCGACGGGCTGAGCTTGGCCATCGCGCCCGGCGTTGTCACGACCGTCATCGGACCGAACGGTTGCGGGAAGTCGACCCTGCTGCGCTCGCTGGGCCGCCTGCTGCGCCCGCGGGAAGGCCGGGTCCTGTTGGACGGCAAAGCCATTTCGACGATGAAGACCAAGGACGTCGCCCGCATCGTCGGCATGCTGCCGCAGTCGCCGGTCGCGCCGGAAGGGCTGACCGTCGCCGATCTGGTCACCCGCGGGCGCCACCCGCACCAGTCCTGGTTCCGGCAGTGGTCGGGCACCGACGAGTCCGAGGTGACGACCGCGCTGGAACAAACCGGGATCGCCGACCTCGCCGACCGCGCGCTCGACGAACTCTCCGGAGGCCAGCGCCAGCGCGCCTGGATCTCCATGGCGCTGGCCCAGGGCACCGACATCCTGCTGCTCGACGAACCGACCACCTACCTGGACCTGGCCCATTCGATCGAGGTGCTCGACCTGGTCGACCGGTTGCACGCCGATCTCGGACGCACCGTGGTCATGGTGCTGCACGATCTCAACCTCGCAATCCGCTACAGCGACCAATTGGTGGTCATGCACGACGGGCGCG